>JBAVPE010000136.1:0-3747 GCA_049692775.1 Anaerocolumna sp.
ATGGAATAATGTATGAGATATTTCTTTAAAATAGTCATCAATTGGTTATAGATAGTAATAATATAATGGTCTCTAAAAATGTTTTGTAAGATATTCATAAGACTATTATGAAGTAAAGTAGCACAAAAAGAAACCCTTTACCCCTCAAGTGAGGGAGGAGGGCACTGAAAAACATACGTTTATAAATTTCAAATTTTAATGAGCATATAAAAATCCATCAGTCTAAATTCGTCTGATGGATTTTATGCTTTTAGTATTATAAATCCCTTTGTTGTACTCAATAAATCTTCTTATTTTTCTCCCATTAATTTAATGATTCGCTTGATATTTACTGCAAATATAGCCATTGCTCCTTGCATTTCCATGCCAATAAGACCTGATGATGATGCAACATCATAACCATGTCGGTGTTTTAGTTCACTATTCTTTGCCTCTATCTTATAGCGTTCTTTCATTTTCTCCTTGAAGTGATCCGTTTCTTGAAATTGCGCATGTTCACTATGTGAATCACAGATTAGAGTTTCTGTGTAGGTTTTCTTTTTTGCTCCCTCTTTATAGCAGCCCTCCTTATAAGGGCAGTGCTTACATTTTTCAATATCAAAAAAATATACCATCCGTGGATTTTGGCTTCTTTTCGATTTTTTACGTTTATCAAAGTATTTATGAATTGCCAGATGCCCTGCTTTACATTGATACATACTGGCATCTTTATTAAATTCGAATTCATCTGGTTTTGTTCGGTTGCCTTGTGTGATAACACTATTCAATCGGGCAATTAGTTCGTAACGCCCTTCTTTTGCTGCTTCAATATTTCTCTTATCAGAATAGGCCTTGTCACCGATTACAGTTTCAACTTCCATTCCAGCATCTCTGCTTTTTTGAACCAGTCCTAGCAATTCTTTACCATCTGTTTTTTCACCACTGGTAATGGTAGCGGCTGTAATAATTCGTTCCTCAGTCATAGCTATATGTGTCTTATATCCGAAAAAAGCAGTATCTGCTGTTTTATGTCCAGTCCTGGCATCGTCGTCCTTTGAAGTTTCTAGATGTTCCAGATCATCTTTTACCGCTTCTTCCAACAGATTCAATTTTTCCTGTACTTTAGGATAACTACATATATCATCCTTTTCTTTGATAATTGATATAAGCTGCTCACAGTACTCTAATTCTTTTTCCAAAGAATCCTCTGTGTTTTTATTTGGAAATTTCTCCTTCATTGTTTCATCTACTTCATAAACGGTACGTCGCAGTTTTTTTGACTGTTCTTGAAGTGCCTGACGGGGAGTTTTTTGGTTATATCTTGATTTTGTATGGGTAGCATCTACAATAACAGATTTTGACTTTATAATTCCTTTATCTAATGCAATCCGAACAGTTTTAGCAATCAGCATATCCAAAAGATTCATGTCTTTTAATCGGAGTTTACGGAACTTGGTTAACGAACTGGGATTGATGACCTCTTCTTCTGGTGTCATATCAAGAAAGTATTTGAAAGACATGTCGTATTTAGATCGTTCAACGACATCAACATCCGATAAATCATAAATGGACTTTAAAAGCAGATACTTAAACATACGGATAGGTGGAATGGCATTACGCCCATTATCAAGACAATACTTATCTATTAATTCATCATAAATAAAACCAAACTCAACTAATTCTTTAATTTGACGAAGCAGATTATCTTTTGGAATTACTAATTTATATATTTCGATATAAGGACTTAATACTAATTTCTGTTGTTGTTCAATCATAAAAACACCGCCTATACTTGATATTCATATTTTATCAAATATAGACGGTATTATCTACTTTTTCAGTGCCCTCCCCTCATTCATGAGGGGAATTAGGAGTTTCTTTTTTTATTACTTTGTTTCATAATAGTCTTATGAATATATTACAAAAGATTTTTAAAGACAATTATGAAACAATTGAATATTCTCTTCATCCTCGTGATGTTGTTATGGAAAATATCACAAAGATGATCAACTGTGGTGATCCTGCCTTTGGCGGTGCCATGTATGGCTGTTCCCATTGTGGTGAACTTAAATTCGTTCCTTTCCGCTGTCATTCTAAGTTTTGCCCTACCTGTGGCAGCAAGTACTCTAAGGATCGTTCTACCTTGATGTCTTTCAAGCTAATTCGTTGCACTCATCGCCACTGCGTTTTTACCATCGACCAAGAACTTCGCCATTTCTTTCTGGAAGACCGCTCTCTTCTTGATTGTCTTTTCCAGGCAGTCCGCAGTGTGATTCTTCAAATGTTCCATAAGATGAACAAAAGTAAAAACTTTGTTCCCGGATTCGTTTGCGTTCTTCATACTTTTGGTCGCCCTCTGGAATGGAATCCTCACATTCACTGTCTTATTACAGAAGGCGGTTGCTCTGACGATGGTTTCTGGCGTGTTGTAAAATATTTCAACTACACTTATTTTAGAAAAGCTTTTCAAACCGCACTTCTTGATATAATGGAGAGAAAGATCGGTCCATCGTTCAAAAAGATCAAAGCTGCCATCTACAAGAAAGATAAAAATGGTTTTTATGTTTATGCAAAACCAAACCTTTGCGATCCTGATACCGTTGTAAAATACATCAGCCGCTATCTTGGTCGTCCCGTTATTGCTACTTCAAGAATTGATTCCTACGATGGTGAAAATGTAACGTTTCACTATAACAAACATGAGGATAATTCTTATGTTCAGAAAACAATTCCTGTGCTAGATTTTATTAAGCTTCTTATCCAGCACATCCCTGAAAAGCACTTTAAGATGACTCGCTACTACGGTCTTTATGCCCGCCATCGTGAGTCAGACAAAAATCTTTCAAAAGCTATACCAAAATCCAAACACAAGGTAATTTTGGATTTTAATACATGGCGTAAACTTATTCTTTTTTCCTTTGGATATGATCCCTTAAAATGTCCAAAGTGCAATCACACCATGGAGTTTCTCGAACTCTACCATAAACATGAACGAGTATCCCTAGTTGAACTTTATGAAAGGGCAATGGCAAAACTTCACTGCCGCTCCAGTGGTTAAATTACTTGATTTTTTATCCCATCTGTTTCATACTAAAATCATTCTAAGATGGGAGGTACTTCAATGGATCCAACACAACTAGAGGAACTCAGACAAAAATATATCAAAAATCCTCCAGAAGGTATGACTGCTAAGCTTGTTCGAAACATGACTGATTCTGATCTGCTCGACATGCATTACTTTCTTACTGAGGATGATGACCTTGATGATGACGAATTTGAAGAAGGTTTTTATATCTTCTAACAATATCGTCTGTTTCTTATGCCCGCTTCCAGCGGGCATTTTTAATCCAAGGGTTCTCCGAAGGAGAACTTTCCTATTCTAGAACAAAGAATGTGCCTTGGCACATTCGCCGCGCCCGAGCGGGTTGCGTAGCAACTACTTCCTATCCGCGAGGTGTGCATTTTGCACGAAGTGCCTTTTTATTTGATTGGGAAGTTCAAAGAACTTTCCTATCAAATAAAAAAGAGAAAACAATCAGTATTTGTTTCTAATCGTTCAAAAAATCTCTGAATATTTATTTATTTTTTATTATTTAAATTCTTTTCAGCCACCGATAGCATTAGTTTTATTCGGTTTAATTGATTTACGTTTGATATACCGGGATCGTAATCAATTGGCATAATATTTGCCTCTGGAAATTTTTCCTTTATCGGTTTGATCACACCTTTTCCCATGGCATGATTTGGAAGACAGGCCAATGGTTGTAC
>JBAVPE010000137.1:0-56456 GCA_049692775.1 Anaerocolumna sp.
GAAGATATTTTAGATGCTGAATATAATCTGAGAACATTTTCTGTCTATCATAGGTATGTTTTTACTTGCCTTTCCTTTGCTATGCTCAGACGGTCTGCGTAAAAACATACCTAAGACATCACGAAAATGGAGGTAAAATTTTATTGACAGCCTCTAAAATATCAGTAAATACAGGCTGTGAGAGTTTCCGAGAGTACTCTAAATAAGAAAGGAATTTATTGAAATGAAAAGGAGTGAAATAAATACAGCTATAAAAGAATTTGAAGCTATGGTAAAAAAATATTGTTTCTCTCTGCCGCCATTCTGCCAATTCGCACCGGAAGAATGGAAAGAAAAAGGGCACAAATATGACGAAATCAGAGACAACATGTTGGGATGGGACATTACAGATTTTGGATTAGGTGATTTTGAAAAAGTAGGTTTTTCTCTGATTACATTGAGAAATGGCAATTTGAAGATGAAGGATAAATATCCAAAAACCTATGCGGAAAAATTACTTTACATTAATGAAAAACAATATTCGCCAATGCATTTTCATTGGAGCAAGATGGAAGATATTATCAACAGAGGTGGCGGGACACTTTTAATCAGAGTATATAATTCTACAAAAGAGGAAGACCTTGATAAAGTAAATCCTGTTCCTGTTCAGCTTGATGGCATGGAGAAGATTGTTTCTACAGGCACGCAAGTAGTACTAAAACCAGGACAGAGCATCAGCATTCATCCATACATGTATCATGATTTTACAGTAGAAAAAGGATCCGGACCAGTTCTTATTGGCGAAGTAAGTCAGTGTAATGATGACAATACGGATAACAGATACTATGAAAAAATTGGAAGATTTCCTGAAATCGAAGAAGATGAAACTCCATATAGATTGTTATGTAATGAATATCCGGCAGCAAAATAAAATGTTTAACAGGAATATATCATGGATCAAGAATTATCCGTAAAAGGGATTGTTCCACTGAATCATAAAAAGTGTGTAAACGTTATGATGCAATGGAAGCTTATGATTATTTCTTGAACTGCCTGTTATCACATAAATGCAGGCTTTAGATTCGTTATTAAGATTATAAATTAAAAAAAGCAATAAAGAGCTACTTGTTTTTAGTGAAATAAGTGAGCTCTTTTTTTATGTTGTCTTATGTTTAAAATAGTGCACAGTTCATAAAAACAGTTATGGTTATTTGTCCTTACTTCACATATACACATTTAAGGGAGGATGATAAAATGAGAACATCCTAAAGAAACTGGGAATAAAAAAATATCTGAATGTAATAAATAACGAAGAGGTTATGAAATTTTGGTTCATAATGTCTTTTATTTTGTGTACCAGGCATGGTACTAATCTTGCTGGTGAAAGTCCAGTCATGGGCAGATGCATCTGGATTTTCGCATCCCGGATTAATTCCTATTGGAATACCAATGCTCTGCACACAACAGTCGGACTTAGTAGAAATCCGTCAAACAGCAATAGAAAGCGGCTGCGATGTTGTGGATTTTCCAATAGAAGGACAACAGACAAAAAATTATGATGAATTTATGCAAATGACTGCTCAGATACAACCGGAAGATATGAAATATACTGGGATAGCCTTCAGCATATTGTTTGATGACTGTTTGGAATGTGGCATGGGGTATTTGAGGGCGGAATAAGATATCTTGGCGGAACACTGGAAAGTTACGGTAACATTAATACCAGCGACAGCCTGACGGCTATAAAGGAGCTGGTCTTCGACCGGAAGCTGATAACACCGGGGCAGCTGGCAAACGCTCTTGACAAAAATTTTGCAGAACAGGAGGACATACGCCGTCTGCTGCTTTTGGCACCCAAGTATGGCAATGATGATGATGAAGCAGATAGGATGGCAGTACGCCTGCATAATGATATCTGCTGCATGGTCAGGGAATTCAATACAAAGGCGGGCCTGCATTCTTATCTGGCGGTTATTATAAACAACTCCATGAACACAACCTTTGGATTAACTACCGGTGCTTCCGCTGACGGCAGGCTGGCATATACTTATATGGCGAATGCGAATAACCCGATGGGAGGGATGGATAAGAGCGGAATTACCGCAATGCTTAATTCCCTCGTGAAGCTTAAGACGGATGAGCATGCAGGTTCGGTACAGAATATGCGCTTTAGCACGGAGATGTTTACAAAACTTCTGGATAAGACAAAAAATCTGCTGGAAGTATATTTTTCAGACGGTGGTTCCCAGGCAATGATTACCGTATTAAGCCGGGGCAATCTGGAGGAGGCGATGATTATGCCGGAGAAGTAATATAATCTGATTGTCCGGGTGGGTGGGTTTAGTGCCCGTTTTGTGGAACTGTCAAAAGAAGTGCAGCAGGAGTTGTTAAGCAGGACGTTGTATTAAACCGATAGTATCTTTTCGAAGGATATCTTGCATATGTGTCCGGTTCGCCCGGAATGGGCACCGGTCACATCGTACTTAATGAGAGAGAGGGGATAAAAGCATGAGTTTACGAAAAGGCATTATTTTTGATGTACAGCGAAGCTCCATGTATGACGGGCCGGGTATCCGGACTACGGTTTTTTTCAAGGGATGTCCGTTGTCCTGTCTGTGGTGCCATAATCCGGAATCCCAGGAGTGTAAACCGCAGCTTGCCTATTATGAGGAAAAATGCACATACTGCAGGCGATGTGCGGCGGTATGCCCTGGCAATATCCATAGCTTCCAATCGGGAAAGCATACACTTTCCTATGAGTGCTGCACAGCCTGTGGCATGTGTACTTCACATTGCCTGGGGAATGCCTTAAGGATTTATGGAAATACGGTTACGGCAGAGGAAATTATGGAGATAGTAAAACAGGATAAGAACTACTATTACCGGTCCGGGGGAGGTTTGACGATATCCGGCGGTGAGCCGTTCCTGCAATATGATTTCTTGCTGGAAGTTCTTAAAAGAGCGAAAGAGGAAAAGATCCATACCTGTGTTGAAACCTGCGGCTTTACGGATACAGGCAGATTGGTTGAGGCTATGCCGGAAATTGATCTTTTCCTGTTTGATTATAAAGTTACTTCTCCCGTACTGCATAAACAGTATACCGGCGTAGATAATAAATTGATTATAAAAAATTTGAGGCTGCTGTATGAGTATGGAAAAACGATTGTACTGAGATGCCCGATTATTCCGGGATACAATGACACGGAGGAACATTTTTCCGGGATTCATGCAATAGAGCTGGAAATGCCGGGTCTGACAGCAATAGAGATTATGCCCTATCATGATATGGGAAAAGGAAAAGCAGTTGCAATCGGTAAGAGTTATGAGGTACCTATCCCTACACTGAATAAGGAAGAAAAAGATAAATTAAGAAGGCAGCTGTATTCCTCCGGATGCAGTATGAAAACTATAAATTCTTTCTAAGACAGGCAGGGGAGATAACGGAACTATTATGGAATTTACTACGTAGGATTTGACTGATATTTTGGAGGAAAAATGAAAAAAATTTTAAAAAGATTATTATGGATACTGCTTGGCCAGTTTATAAATTCAAGCGTATTTATTCTGATAATGGTACCAAATAAGCTGGCTGCAACCGGATTAGGTGGTATTGCAACCTTATTGAATAAAATGTTTGGTTATCAGATGCAGATATCATTAATTGCACTTTGTATTCCTATTTTTCTTTGGTCGTTCATTCGATATGAAAAGAAGCAAGTATTTTATGCATTATTTAGCTTTTCCGCTTTCACATTTTATATTGGTATCATCAATAAGTTCATGCCGGATTTTATTACAGATCCGATTATAGCCACTGTTGCGGGAGGATTTTTGTTGGGCGTCGGTTCCGGTATAGTTTTAAAACAATCCGTTGCGAATGGACCGGAATCAATTATTAGTCTTTATCTAAAGGAAAAGAATGTAATGTCAGCAGGAACCTTTTTTATGATTCTGAATACGGTGATAATTGCTTCTTCATTATTGTACGGAGACATTACTCTGATCATTTACTCAATTATTTGTAATTTAATCTGCAGTAAAGTTACGGATATGGTTATTACAGGAACAGAGCACTATTTTGTTGTACGTGTTATGTCAGACAGATACCCAGAAATTACAGATTATGTAAGTGAAGAGTTTCACAGAGGAGTTACCTTTATTCAAGGTTTGGATGCTACCAATGTTAAGGAAAAAATGTTAATAGAAACGATTGTAAATAAACAGGAGCATGTACAATTAAAAGAATACATAAAAGAGTTTAAAGATGATAGCCTTGTTTATGTAACTGAATCTGTAGATTTAATCGGAAAGGGATATCCGCAGGTATAACTGAAATATCAAGCATTTTAGCCAATTCGTTCATAACACGTTCATCATCATGTATTCGCTTCCAGTGTGGGGGAAATACATACCAATCACTGACAGGACCAGTTACTTTTGCCAGATCTTCCAAAGAGAATTTCGAATTCATCTTAAACCATTCTATATACAAACACATAACTCCAGAAGAAGCGATGACTAAGAATACGAAAAAAGTCTACCAAAATGATCCATGTCCTTACGGCAGTGGAAAGAAATTTAAAAAGTGTTGTGGTAAGTTATAAAGTATTATAATAGAAGATAACGGTGATTTTCCCTATCTTTCTATTTTACTTTAAATCCTTGCAATGCCTTTGAAGCTACTTCCTTTACGCTTATGTCCGTTTCCTTGGATAAAAGAAACTGCAAAAAGGTTTTGGCCTGTGCTGTTCCAGTGTTGGCAAAGGCAACAATTGCTGCTTTTTTGATTTCTGGATTTTCATGATCTATCAGCTTGCTCAGCAGATTAAAAGCCATTTCATCCTGAATGATACCAAGGCCTGCTATTGCTGCTTTAACAACTTCTATATCCTTATTGTGGAGGAATTGTTCAACCTTTTCTGTCTTTCTTTTTTCCGTCAGCTTCCGGATTTTTTCAACTACTCTTTCTTCATTCATAAGTTTGCTCCTTCTTTCTTATAGTTTGTAATCTTACAAAATATAAATAGTAAGCAGCTATATCTGAGGACTTCACCCTGCTGTTGCATTTAAAAAAGATGGGCATTATATCTATAACCGCTTAATGATGTAAGGTCGCAACTTAACTATAGTCCTATTTCCTCCACAGTGCAAGCAAACAGGCTAATTATTTTTAATTCTGTGTAACAGTTGGGTTACTGTTCACATCACTGTTGCTTTTTGCAGGGGTGTGAACAATAACACAGTTGGAAAGTTCGTCCCATAACGCTATTTAAACCGATAGGGTTGATTTAATTGTAAACTTACTATAGTATACATATTAGTTCATACTATATTTGTTTCTGAAAAGGATTATTATAATTATTAAAAAATTATTTACCTTAACAGCCAAGATATTTCTGATTCTTATTATATTTGCTGTTATACCTATGGATCTGATATTAATTTTTATGAAGAGTCGTTTTGAAGAGTATATTATTTCGGAAATTAATGCTAGAACCGCGCAAACTCTTACCAAAAGCGAAGATGATTTATATGAAACGTTTGATAGATTATCTAATCTATCAAGTATAATTGTATCAAGTGAATTGTTAAAAAATGAGTTACAAAGTGATGTTTTCTATTTTAAAAAATAAAATATTTGATGAGGTTGTTTATTAGATTATGTTGAATAGCGTCTTTGATTCTAATAATGTACAAATAACTATTATTGATAATAATCAAGATATCTACTCAAACTGGGAAAAGAATGTTAGGAAAGCATTACAATTGGGTGCATTGGATTGTGTTTTTAAATTAACTATTAATAAAGAAGAAATATTGAAAATATTGTGTGAGGTTAATCAGAAACTAGGTAAATCCTCAAAAAATGAAATGGAAAGTGTTGTTCGAAAAAACAGACAAGCAATAAAAAGTACATTGATAAAAATGCTGGCGGAAAAAACATATATTATTTACTTCAATATTAATATTCTCATGTATCATGTTTTATTCCTTTCAGTAAAATTGCCCGCAGAAATAGAAAAAGGGAGGGAACCCCTCCCTTTTTTCTATTTTAAAAATTCATCTGATCTGGATTTTGCATCCGTAAATGCTGTATCAAGGTCCTTTTGTACATGTTGATTAGTAAAATACTTTTAAAACGTCACTATTGGTTACATATAGGGCTTATATTTGTTATTATAGTTTGATGTTATCAGAAGATGATGCGAATGGCCCCGGGATAACATGAATAGCGCGATGATTTCCGAAGAAGTCCGCGTCAAAGCGTATCGGTGTTCCATCTGCGTTCTCAAAGTATGCTTCCGGTTCGAAAGCTTTGCCGAGAATTTCGGTGTGGATCATCCGACCGCTGAAATCCTTGAGATAATCATATATATTTGTGTTCAGATAATAAGAGCCATCTTTTTCCACTAGTTCTACTTTAAGATCCTGGTCCTTGTTTTCAACGAACAGACCGTTCGCTTCATTTTTCCATGGTTTGGCACCGTTTAGATATACATTCCCCTCACTCCAGACTGGCAGATGACTTGAATGAGCAGGCTCTAAAGCTCTCATGTTTGGACGTTTAGAGAAATCGAACTGCGCAATCCATTCCTCATAAGTTGGGTAATCATCGAAAACGTGCGTGCCGACAAGTCTGTTTTCCCGCATGATACCTGCGCCTTGATCATGGTAGGTAATATAGTCTTCCGAAGACCATTTCTGGACAAAGATATTGTTGTAAAAACGGTTGTCACCATGTAGAAAGGTCATAAAGCCCATCACTTCCGTACGGTGTGGTATGTGATATGGTGTATAGCGCCAAGTTGTTCCCCCACCGACGTCGGTTAACGCACCACAGATGAGGTTGTGAACCATAGCCACGCCCTGTGTCGCAAAACGAAGGCTGGCGTCTGAGAGCAGAATATTGTTATCAATCAGTGTCGGACCATGACTGACTTCTACAAATATATCCTGAGACATCATGCTTCCCGGAAGATTTTTGGTATACGATGGCCGCTGGTTATCATGCAGCAGGTTCTGGGTAATACGTGTGCCCTGTGCTTCCCAGTCACACCAGATTCCCATGGTACAATGGTGGATATGGTTACGGCGCATAAGCACATCAATGGCCGCATGCATTTTAATCCCGGCAATTTCTGCTCCGCCAAGTTCCATCATATTATTAATATGGTGAATATGGTTGTCCTCAATGGTACTAAACACACCGCCCATGCGGCCAATAATGCCGCCCTGTTCACAGTGGTGTATGTTACAGCGGCGAACTATGTGACTGCCGATTTTTTCTTTCAGCCATCCGTGATACTGGCCACGGCAGACCGCATCTCGTTCCATCTGGGTAGGGCTCTTTACATATTTATTTGTAAAGTAATGATCATTGTCAGGATCAAGATATTTGCCCAGAGAAATGCCAGCGCACTTGCTGTTTGAAATTTCACAATCCTCAATAATCCAGCCTTTGCTCCAGTGAGGACCAATCATGCCATCTTGAAAAGCTGCAGGAGGTGCCCAGGTGGTGGCAGCTTTATCAATTTTAAATCCGCTGACCGTATGATAACCGATACCGGTTATAGAAGGCATAAAACACCTGCGACGGACATTAATCTCTACATTTTTCTCATTTGGATCCTGACCCTGGAAATTGGCATAAATGATCGTTTTATCAGCATCTGTATCCTGTTCGGTATACCACTTATAAACAGATTCTTCCGGTACCCAGCTGCATTCATAAACATCGCCTTTGATACACTCTTCTAAAGTTGTGGCTTCATACAGCGCCTTGCCATTTAAATAAACACAGCCGGTATGTTTATTCGGTGTCGCGAAATACCAGTCTCCATATACTAAAGTTGTATAAGGATTGTATTCACCGAAAACACTGTTTGCGATCCGGCATACCCAGACATTTTCTTTGTAATGCTGCCAGGTTTTTATCTGTTCCGCGCCGGTAATCACAGCACCAAGAGGTGTAATGCTGGAATAAGTGATACGGGCATTTCCAGTACCGGCATGAACCGGATCTACATGTTCCCGGTAAACCCCCGGTGCTACCAGCACTTCATCACCGGGAAGCGCCAGCTTCGCGGCTTCGCTGATCCGTCGGAATGGTCTCTCAATTGAACCATTGCCGTCCTTCACAGCATTTGCATCTACATAGTATTTCATGATAACCTCCCATTATTGAAATATATTTCAGGATACTACTCCTGATATAATTTATTATACAACATGACTGTCTATAGTTCATCAAGTATCTATAAAAATTAGTAAGGTAGATGATAGATTAATAATAACTGTTGTTTTAAAAAATGTTCTATCAAAAAACTTAGTTTTCAGATGAGTTAAGTTACAACAGAATATCTGCCAACTGTTTTTGCTGTTCTAATGTTAAAGCATCAATTAGGTTTTCTGATATAGACATTCTGCAAAGGACATTTTGGAATATAATGATTACTTTTTACACCAAACCATCGGTACATGTAATATGCGAACAAAAACGTAAGAGCGTACAAACGGACAAATATGTCTGTAGGTACGCTCTTACGTTTTTGTTATACAGAATTGCTGCAAGATGTCGATCACCACCGCTTGTCTTTCGTTTTCAACTTATTTTTGAAAATTAGGAGGACAAGCATATGTCAGAAAATAAGAAATATACAATTGTTGTTAAGAGTAGACGCGTGGAAGTCAGCGAACCTGTCTACCATGCATAGCATAAAGAGCGTGAAGCTGAGAGATAGCGTGCGAAATGAAATTCGAACATTGGAAAAAGGTATTGATGCCAAAGATATCATTCGAGATCGATCCATATGTCCTTGAATTTTTAGGATTAGAGCAAATACCTAATCTCTATGAAAAAGATATTGAGCAAGGTTTGATTGACCATTTGTAAAAATTCTTATTGGTGCTTGGACGTGGATTTTCATTCGTGTCGAGACAACAACATAGATGGAGAGCATTAGTGCTCTTTATTCAGTAGATATTGATGAATCAGGAAATCCTTCCGGTACCACCCAGTTAAAACAGGAAATTATATCCCCAGTCCGCAGGTAACGTTCCTTTAAGGAGGTTAGTATGTAGCAAATGAGGAAGATTTGATAAAAAACAATGAATCCCAAAATCATTGGGTGGCGGAATTACTATTAGACCAAAACTATATGAAAAATAACAATATATAATGTTGAATGAGATTAAATATAGAATAGTAATATATTTAATGAAACTAATTGCCAAAATTTAATATTTATATGCAGAAATATAGATATCTTATATTTTAACTAAAAATCTTAAATATTAATAATTGACTTGGAGAAAAAAATATGGTTAATTTTAGTAAACAATACTAATTTGTGTAAATTATTTATTAAAATAAATGGTACTACTTTATAAAAGATATACATTCTTGAATATTTATGTATCAACTATAAAGGGTTAATCGAAAGTCACTATAATTATGTTGGGCAAATAGAAAGTACTAAGCATTCTCATACATATATAATTATTAATTCATTTACGATTTATAATTAACATACTTTTATTTAGATAATTGCGAAACTCGATTATTTTATTTATATACCGTGCAAATAATACAATTTCAGAGCTGAATCTTGCCTAAAGGGCAACGGAAGCTCTGAAATTCGTATTAATTGTATGGTATATTCAGAAAACTATATAGTTTCGCAATTACCTAATACTTTTATTATGAGTACTCTCGGAAACTAATAGTAGCAATTGAAGATATTTTAGATGCTGAATATAATCTGAGAACATTTTCTGTCTATCGTATGTATGTTTTTACTTGCCTTTCTTTCACTACGTTCAGACGGTCGGCGTAAAAACATACATACGATATCACGAAAATGGAGGTGAAATTTTATCGGCAGCCTCTAAATTATCTGTAAATACAGGTTGTGAGAGTTTCCGAGAGCACTCATTATTTGAAAGGAGATGAAGTATTATGATTGTCTAATTAGATTCTTGTGTCACTGCAAACTGATAATTTACCAAGGCGGAATTTAGAAGAAACTAAAATTAAAAGGAGGTCTAGTATGTTAAAGAAAAATGCTATGAGTAAGTTTTCATGTAAAATTTTAGCAATTGTTTTGCCGTTGTCAGTAGTATGCTCGGTAATAATGTTTCCATCTACCGCAGATGCTGCAGCCCAGTTGATAACGTATCCCCAGCTTTCGGGTTTACAGGGGTGTCAGTTTTCTTATACTCTTCAGGCAAAGCAAGATGGAGCATCGACCTATACAACTGTACCGCTTTACAACGCTCTTGTTACCAACCAAAGCGGGTCGCAGGTTAATACTACTGTTGCCAACTTTGACTGTGAAGGAAAAATCGATATTAAAATTACATTTTCCGGCACTGTTTCCAATGCAGCTGTACGCCCTGCATCACTTAATATCACACCGGCCATTAGCGGCAATACCATTACCTTCACTATACCAGGTCCCGAAAAGTTTTATGTTGACATAAACGGGGATCATTACAACAATTGCATCCATATCCTTGCCAATCCCATAGAAGTTAATCCTCCGCAAAATGGTGACCCGAACGTAATATTTGTTCCCACTGGCACCAATATCACGGACCCTATAACCTTGAGCAGTGGACAAACACTTTATGTGCAAGGGGGTTCCGCTGTGGCGGGTGTTGTTGCCAACGATGTATCGAATGTCAAAATCCTTGGTAGAGGGTTTATTTACAGGGCATCGTATAACGCACTTGAAGTAAAAAGGTCCAGCAATGTCACTATTGATGGTATTATCGACTTAAACCATGGTTGGGGCGGCGGTGGCGGCGCTGGGTTAAACTGCGCACAAACCACCAATTTGTCAATTAGTAATACGGCATCTTTCAGTTCCAAGAAATGGGGCGATGGATACGATATTTTTTGTTCTAACGGAGTAAACATCCATGATGTTTTTATACGTACGAACGATGATGCCATTACATTTTATGGAGGAGGAAAGAGTGGCTATACAGGTACTTGTGAAAATGCTACAGTTACCAATTCGGTTCTTTTACCCGATTTGGCACAGGCAATCCATGTCGGTGTGTATGGCGACCAAAATACTGACGAGGAAATACGAAATGTGACCGTTGCGAATGTCGACATTGATGATTGGAGCCGTACCTCAGGTCGCCCCGTCATATATTTCACAGTGGGTGACAGGGTAAGGGCTGCTAATTTTAAATTCAGCAATATACGCGTAACCGGTTACATGGATCCTTCTTTTGGAAAAAGCTTTATAGGTATGTCAATAGTTTACAACTCAACTTACAACTATAATCCGGGACGTGAAATGGATGGTATTTATTTTACAAATTGTTCATATAATCAGCCGGGCTATACCCCTGGTTCATCAATTAACGGCTATGATGCCAACCGCAGGATTAAAAATGTATGGTTCTATGCCCTGAAAATTAATGGAACCAACATTACAAGTGCTTCTCAAGGTAATTTCAGTATTGGTAGTAATACCAGCAACGTTTCCAACTTTGCACTGTTTCCTTTCAGTGTCGGTACAACTTATACACTACTGGCAAAACATAGTGGTAAATGTGCCATGGTAAACGGTGGAGTAACCAACGATGGAGCCCAGATTGTACAATACACCTACAGTGGTGATACCAGCCAGCAATGGGTATTGGAAAGTTCAGGAAATGGCTTTTACAAATTAAAAAATGTAAAAACCGGTAAGTATATGGATATTAACGGAGCATCGGTTGCCGATGGCGCCAATGTAATACAATGGGCGTCCGGCACAGGTCAAAACCAAGAGTTCGGATTTGTACCACAAGCCGATGGCTATTACAGCATTTTTGCCCGCAATAGCGGTAAATTCATTGATGTTAAAGATGCCTCTACCGCCGACAGAGCGCCAGTTATACAATGGACTTATTCAGAGGGAAATAACCAGCAGTGGCAAATTCAATAATCCAGGAGGTAGTCCTAAACGACGTTCCCTCTTCTTGACGATGCTAAGCGGAGGGGGACCAATTAGAGTTTCGGCGGGTGTTCATATACCCGCCGAAACTCTAATCTCAGTGTGTCAACGGAACCGTTGTCAGGATGTGATCGGATTAGGTGGCTGGTTCAGGCTGGAATACGATGTTTTCTCCTTCAACTTCTTTACCGTCTAAAACTTCTAATGCACTAACTACTTTTATATTTGCATCCGTAGTTCAAAATACCATTTTTGCCGTCGACTTTACCATTAGGGAAATTGTTATGCTCTGTTATCTATATTATTCATCTGTTGAACAATACAAAGGTAATGATTCGGAAATTTATGATTTTATGAAAACAGAAATATGTACAGTAAAAGGTGTGAAGCTGTTGTTGCCCAAAACAGTAAGGTAATTCTCTATAACGGACTTATTAATGAAAATACGCAGTCGGCTGGATGCGAAATCAGCCAGGGAGTTTGTTGAGCTTGATATAAGAGGTAAATCTGAGCTTAAACTATCTGTTATAAATGCGGGGGATGGAAACAAAAGCGATGCTTTGGCAAATTGTTGTGAAGCCGCTTTGTGTTTTTTGCATAACTAATTCTTTTATTTTAACTATATACCTTAAATATTGGAAATGGACAAAGTGCATAAAATTTGTTGTCAGCTACATGGAAATAACTAACAATCGTACAAAAATATCCTGATTGTACTTTGTACAAAATAATACTGTAAGAAGGTGATTATCAATTTCTATCTAAAAATTTTATTATAGGTGAAATCAGTAAAATATCAGAGGAGTAAGAAAGATGGATAGGGGCAGCCACTACCCTGTCAAAGTAAGCATAAAATCTACTCATAATTTACTATTTGTTTACTTTAATCTATATTTCTTAAATTTTAACTATTCATATTAAATATTGAACATAGACAATATGCATAATATTTGGTACCGTGGAGCTACGAAATAAGAAAAAGTTGTACAAAAAAAGCGAATCATATACAGCAATAAAAAAATTGTACAACAATACAAAATGATTGGAGGAAATGTTGGTTATGAGGAGTGACAATAACTCAAAGTGCAAAACATCAAATCATCAACCAAATACCGGAATGAAATCTAACAGATCAGGAACATTTATCCGAGAATGTTTTTCGCAGAAACAGTTAATATTTATGATTCTGCCAGGGTTATTAATTATATTAATATTTAATTATTTCCCCATGTATGGTACCTTAATTGCTTTTGAAAAGTACAACCCGGCAAAAGGCATCTTTGGAAGCGAATGGGTGGGACTAAAGTACTTTAAGATGTTCTTCAGCAATCCGCTGGCCTGGCGTTTAATTAAGAATACATTTCTGCTGGGTTTTTATTCTTTATTATTTAGCTTTCCGGCACCTATTATTTTAGCCCTGTTAATTGATCAGATAAAGAACCTGCATTTTAAAAAGGCTATTCAAACAATTTCCTATTTTCCTCACTTTATCTCAACGATTGTTATCGTGGGATTAATTAAGGAGTTTTTTGCCTCCGACGGGTTTATAAACTTATTAGTAAAGACTTTTGGCGGTGATACCATTTCTTTTCTCACCAAGGCTTCCTGGTTTCGGACAATATTCATTGGTTCGGGAATCTGGCAGGGGATAGGATGGGGAACGATTATTTATCTGGCGGCATTATCCAATGTAGACCCCCAGCTAAATGAAGCCGCAGCCATAGACGGAGCGAACCGCTGGCAAAAGGTTCGATATATCTCCTGGCCGGCAATTATCCCTACCACTACCATTATGCTGATTTTTGCTATCAGCGGAATTCTTGGAAGTGATTTTCAAAAGGTTTTACTGATGTATAGTCCCGGTACCTATTCGACAGCAGATATTATATCTACATATGTATACAGGGAAGGTATACAGGGAGGGCGTTTTGAATATTCCACAGCCATTGGATTATTAATGAATGTGGTTTCCTGCGTCTTAATCATCGGGGCGAATAAAGTAAGTAAATCCCTGAGTGAAAACAGTCTTTGGTAAGAAGGAGTTGATATTTTTATGAAAAAAGAAGTGAAAAGTAATAAAATCAAAAGCTCTATGGGAGATAAAATATTTGATTCCTTTAATGTGATCGTAATGCTGTTGGTGGCGGCAATTATGATTCTTCCCATGATTCATGTTATTAATGTATCCTTAAGTGCAGGAACGGAAAGCATCAAACCGGGATTTTTCTTCTGGCCTAAGGGTAAGATTAACTTTATCGGATATGCTACGGTATTCAGGGATCCTTTGATTGTCAGGTCATATATAAATAGTATTGTCTATGCCGTCGGAGGGGTTATCTTCACTTTGTTTTTTACAGCCTTAACAGCTTATCCGCTCTCTATTCCTAAATTCCGGTTAAAGAAGTTTGTTACGATCTTTATAACAATAACCATGTTTATCGGTGGAGGTCTTATTCCTACTTATCTGTTAATGAGAGATTTGCATTTGATTAATAATGAATTGGTTATGATGCTGCCTTTTTGTGTTGGTGCTTATAATGTGATATTATTTCGTACCTTCTTTACAAATCTCCCGGATGGCTTAAGAGAAGCTGCTATTATTGACGGAGCAACTGAATTTCAAGTGTTTACGAAGTTTTATGTTCCGCTTTCAAAAGCAATCTTTGCAACAATCGGTTTATTCACCTTAGTGGGTAAGTGGAACGACTGGTTTACAGCTTTAATTTACCTGAATGATGAAAGTAAATATCCCATGCAGATGATTTTGCGGAAAATTCTCTTTAACAGCCAAAGTATGCTGAACATGGACGGAGTAGCAAGGTCCATGATGACAAACATGAAAGTTACATCTGAAAATATTAAGATGGCAGCTATAATTATTACAATATTGCCTGTGCTCTGTGTCTATCCGTTTTTACAAAAATATTTTGTGAAAGGAGTCTTTGTAGGTACGGTGAAGGGATAGTCACAGGATAAAATATAATATTATTTTTAGGAGGAGAATGTATGAAAAGATTTATTAGTTTATTACTGGTATTTTTACTGGTAATCGGAATGCTTGCCGGCTGCAGCAAGAAGACAGACAACACGGAAGCTTCCCAGGATACTACTGTAGTAAAAGATCAGGATGGTACGAAGGCAGATAACTCGGAGCCGCTGTCCTTTAAGGTTATGACTGTTAACTTTGGAGAAGTACCTACAGGGAAACTGGCAAATGATGCCTGGCTTGCTCAAATAGAAAAACTTATGGGAAGAAAACTTGATATTGACTTTGAGTACATAAATATGGCAGACTATGGTGAAAAGCTAAAAATCATGTTAACCAGTGACGAGCTTCCAGATTTGGTTACCTCCTGGGGGATGACCCAGCAAGATGTCTTAAATTACGGAAGTAACGGAACCTTTGTTGACTTGAGTGCTAATATGGATAAGCTTCCAATTTACAAGAAACTACTGGATGCTGCACCGGACAGTTTGGCAAGTCTGTATTCTGCTGACAATAAGCTTTACGCTTTCTATGCTGTTCAGTCCGGCTGGCAGAATTATTCCGGCGGCAGCAATGAGATTGCTTTTAGTACTGCCATCAGAAAGGATATCTTTGATAAGAATAATATTGCCATCCCGCAGACAATTGACGATTTATATAAAGCAGCCAAGAAGTTAAAGGAAATCTATCCGGATAAATATCCTATGGTTCAGGTTGCACAATGGCTGGCTCCTATGAATACATTAGCTGCGGCAAATCATTTTTCCTGTACCTTTGAAAGTACTAAATTCGACGGACGTTCCTACGACGGTAAAGAATTTGTGTACTCACCCATTTCCAATGAATATAAGGAAGCACTAGTGGAAATGAATAAGTGGTATACGGAAGGGTTGATATCTCCCGACTATTTTACCCAGGATGACGGGGAAGGTATAGTAGCGGCAGGTGATGCCATGATTGTGCCTTCCGCATGGTATGGTGCTCCGGGACAGTGGAATGCAAACTATACCGATCAGAACTGGGTTTTGGTACCGGGACTTGAGAATCTGAAATACGGAAAGCCCTGGTTGTATACCAAGGGATCTTCCGATGATGTAAGAATCCTTCCCAACTGGGGAGTATTAATAAATTCAAAATCGAAGAATGTGGATGATTTACTGAAATTCATGGATTACCAGATGGATGATTCTGTTAAGGACATCTTAAGCTGGGGCGTTGAAGGAAAAAACTATACGGTTACAGACGGTGTGAAGCATTATACGCAGGATATGCTAAGTGATCCTGATGCCCTGAATAAGGCTGGTGTTGGAACCGGTTCCTGCCGTTCCGGTATCTTCCCTCAGATTCAGGATATGAATCCTCAGTTGGAATCAGCCTATAAACAGGATTTTTATTATAACGGTCAGGTAATCAACAATACTGTTCCGGGATTTGTAAAAGACAATTTTAACCTGGAACAGTCTGTTTCGAATTCCACAATCATCCGTGATCCTTTAACACCAGATGAAGCGGAAGAATATGCTAATATCATGACACCTATTAATACCTATGCAGCTGAGCAGATGGCAGCTTTCATCAGCGGCAACCGTTCCTTTGATGAGTGGGACAGTTATGTGAAGGAAATACAAGATATGGGAGATATCCAGAAGGCTATGGATATTTATAACTTCAAGATTAAGGGATTAAAGAAATAAGAGGGGCTGAAGAGGGGAGTATGACGAATGCGGAAACAGAGGCGGCAAATATTTGCCAGCCTCTTTTCCCCTGTAAAGAAATCTGATTCACAGGGAGGAATGTATTTGAAGAATACCAAAAGAAGCATATTTCATCAGATTTTGCTTATTAATACCTTACTATCTTTTCTTTTCATCTGTATATTCATGTTAAACTATATGATTGTGAATAACAAGTTCAAGGAAGATGCGGAGAAATATTCGGAACAGATTATGTATAATATGACTGCAAATTTTCAGACAGAAACAAATAGATTAACGACATTTGTCAAGATGTGTGAAGATGATCCTTCCTTTGTGTTGGCTATGTCAAATAAATTACCGGTTCAAAAATTTCTTGAATATGGGAATCAGGCTTCAGAAAAGTTGTTAATTATTCAATATTCCCTGCCATATGCAGAGAAGGTATTAGCCTATATAAAAAACAGTGGAAAATTTATAATGCCAAGGCAAGTTGTGGTGGATAAGGAATACTTCTTATCGGGACTATCCAATGATGAACAACTTCCTGATTTTTCGAAATTTGGGAACGGATTTTATTCCATTGGGGGGAATGATTATTTCATATCAAATAGTTATGATTACGGTTCCTTTATTATACAGCTTAATACTGCCAAATTTTGTGGACTGGTTGATGTCTCATCCGTTTTGCCTGACTATGAGATTCTTGTATTGTATAATAACAACAAAATATTCGCAGCAAGTTCAAAAAAAGCTGAAAAAATGTTTGGAAGTATCGATATTAGCCAGGATAAGCCAGAGTATATCTATTATTCCGGAGATAAATATTATATCAGCAAAAAAACACTTAAAAATAATTTTCGATTTATTTTGGTGGAAAAAGCCTCTGTTGTACAAAAACTGCAGCAGCAGAATAATGTCATTTATATTGCGGCAGGTTTCATTCTGTTTACGGGGTGCATCTTGTTAGTATTTTTAAACACCCAGATTTATCTTCCTCTGAAAAGGGTGGTTATGAAGTACAACAGCCAGGATAATAAACATAATGAAATAGAGATGATAAATGGCATGATGAATGACATTCTCAAAGAAAATACACAGATGCAGAATCAGATATTAAACAATCAGCAGGTGCAGTCGGATATTGAACTGAACTATGCAATCCATTCAAAGCAAAAAATCAGCGAGCAGCAGGCTGGTTACTTACTGAACAGATATGGGAAGTACCGGATGATGTCCATCGCTATACAGAATCAAACCGGTGAAGGGGAAGAACTGTTCATTAGTGTTGATGACTATCTCATGGATACCATGAGCTGTAAATCCATTGTGGTAAATAACTATGTCCATTCTTATATTATACCGGAAGAGCATAACTTGGATGAAATCTGTCTCAGTGTTGATAAATATTTCTGCAATATGAAGCCGACGACCATGGTATTTATAGGAATAAGCGATGCCAGTACTGATTTTGTACAGCTTTATAATATTTACCGGCAAAGTTATGAAAGAATGTTGTATAACCGCATTCCCTTAGAGAGAAGGTATTCCATAACAGTACAGGACATAAAAGCGGCAAAGTGCGGTTCTGCCTCCATATCCTTTGAAATACAGAATACGATTGCAAAATACACGCTAAGCGGAAATCCCAAAGATTTGGAGCATACACTGGAACACATATTCTTTTCCGACAGCGCAGTACTCTTGCAGGATATGATATCCTATTATGTGCAATTGGCGAGTCTGTTGCTGGTGGTGTTAAAGCAGGCCAATACCGTCATGGAGTTTTCCGATTTTAGGACAACCCAGGCACTGACGGTATATCATCCGGTTTATATGTACTATTTACTGCTGGAAGATTTTAAAAAACTGAATGCAGGTACTTCCCAGGAGCATTCTAAATTGAGATATGAGATTATAGGCTATATTAACGAGCATTATTCGGAAGCTTTGGGTCTTGATTCGATTTCCTCACATTTTGGCATAACGCCGGTGTATTTATCATCATGGTTTAAAAAGAATACAGGTATTAACCTTTCTGTTTACATTAACAACATCCGTATGGAAGAGGCAAAGAAACTTCTTTTAAATCACAAGAATTTAAAGATATCCGACATCGCTGCCCGGATAGGGATATCCACTGCTTCAACCTTTATCAGACAGTTTAAAAATTATGCCGGATGTACACCTGATCAATATCGTCAGTTAAAGTAGTCTTCTGAAAGATTTACCGTGGCATGAATGAAGTGTGAAAAATGGTTACTGTAATTTTGTTAGTTTTTGTATTATGGATGTTGAACGAATTAGAATATATAGGTTGTTCATATATGGATAAATTTTATATTAAAATAACATAAATTTTAAATAAAGGGTAATAGCTGCATGATTCTATAAAAGTAAAATGGATTTTAGCTAAAATGAGTACATACATTAAAACAAATTAACCATATATAATAGAAACATGCCAGCGTATAGGTAAGAAAAAACTGTTGCTATAAGCTGGAAGAACGTGAAAGTGGAAATCTAATCTATTAATTAAGAGTACAAATAAGGAGATAATCTGAATGGCAGAACATATTATGAAAGACGCGGAACTGGCATCCATGCTAAAGAGCCAGTTAAATAGTGATAATAAAAGAGAAACTTCACTGACAGATGATGAAACGCTACATCTTTCTGAAGAAGATATCAGATGGTGGCGGGATGCAAAACTAGGTTTATTCATTCACTGGGGTATCTATGCTATTGTTGGGAAAGGAGAGTGGTCCTATTTTAATGAAAAAATACCCGAGAATGATTATAGAATGATTGCCGATACACAATTTCATCCGGAGCTGTCCCCAAAAGAGATTGCTAGGGAGTGGATTAGTACCGCAAAAGACACGGGAATGGAATATGCGGTCATGGTTACACGACATCATGACGGTTTTTCTTTATGGGACAGTAAACATAGCTGGAAGGATTTTACCAGTGCCAAATTAGGATCAAAGCAGGATTATGTAAAAGCATTCACGGAGGAATGCCGTGAAAATAATATTGGTGTTGGGCTATATTATTCACCGATGGACTGGCGTTTCCCAGGGTATTTTGATCCGGAGGGATTGACAGGGAATGCACAGTTAATGAAAGAACAGGCCTATAATCAATTGGAAGAACTCGCAACCAATTACGGAAAAATTGATATCATATGGTATGACGGAGGATGGCTGGCGCATAAGGGAAGTGATGCGGATGCCGCATGGTTATGGGAACCGGTTAAGCTAAATAAAGGGATACGTTCTCATCAGCCCAAGGTAATGGTTACTCCCCGTTCGGGTTATAAGGGAGATTTTAAATGTAATGAGGGACCACATGAAGTGAAAGGCGGTATTATATCCGGACCATGGGAGAAATGCATGTCCATCGCATCCACTTGGGGATATGTGAAGGGGGATAAATATTGGTCATCGGATTATATCATTCGGATGCTGGTGAATGTAATATGCAGAGGAGGAAATCTTCTGCTTAATGTCGGACCTGATCCGAACGGAAGAATACCTAAGCAGGCAAAAGACGTCCTTCAAGATCTGGGAATGTGGGTAAAAGAAAATGGAGAGTCTGTTTATGGAACCAGGGGAGGAATCTGGGAACCGGTTGACGGTATTTATGGTTCAACCTGTAAAAACGACTTTGTTTATCTGCATATTCTTGATTGTGAGGCTTTTGAGAATATGGTTCTGGCGCCAATTAAGTATAAAATAACGGGAGCATGCCTATTGAACAGGGAAAAGGTGGAATTCTCACAGGAAGAAGGGATTCGCATCCACGTACCTGAATCAGTTAAGGCGGAGAAACGACCAGATACAATTATAAAGATATTTTTAAATACAGAATTGTAATATTGCTGAATTATAATACTAAAAAGAGGAGAAGTAATTATGGCGAATAAAGAAAGAATTGCATGGTTTAATCAAAGCAGATTCGAAATGTTTATTCATTGGGGACTTTATTCCAAACTCGGGCGAGGCGAGTGGGTAAAGTATCATGAGGATATTCCGATGGAAGGGCACAAGCCCAATATTACTATTAAACGTTCCAAAGCATAATGGCTGAAATACCTGTGACGCATTGTTAGATATATATATGTAATCGATCATGCAAGGTTTAGAGTGATTTTGGGACTAGCAGCAGAGGTTTTGCTGCTAGTCCCTTGCTATTGACAATACCCTTTTCCGGCTAAATTTCGTTAAGGACTAAATTTTGTACATAGATATAAAAAATGTCTATATTACATTGAGAGCTTTGGATGCTGTTGTATAAAATGCGTATATTCTAAAAACAATCTATCTTATGTTATTATGATTACAAGCTAGTCAAAGAGAAATTAAACAAATCTTATATCTCTTTTAAGCATTGGAATTAAGAAAGGTTAGTGATTCACGAGATGTAAATATAAGGAGAGACAAACAATGAAATCAAAAACAAAACCGGCTCGGAGAAATACAGGATTAGGAATAAGGATACTGCAAAATAAAGAATTTTACATAATGCTGCTTCCGATTTTTTTGTTCTATCTGGTGTTCTCGTATCTTCCGATGTATGGTATTACCCTGGCATTTAAGGATTTTAACTTCACAAAAGGTATTATGGGAAGCCCATGGAATGATTTTGCAAATTTCAAAAAAATATTCAGTAGTGTCGATTTTTGGAGAGCATTCTACAATACGATATGGATTAGCATAGGAAGATTAATTATAGAATTTCCGGTTCCAATAATACTTGCTTTATTATTGAATGAAATAACAAGAAGTAAATTTAAAAAAGTATATCAAACGATACTTACCTTTCCCCATTTTTTAAGCTGGGTAGTGCTCGGGGGTATTGTAGTTAATCTTTTACAGGATCAAGGAATTATTAATCAAATACTGAACCTGTTTGGAATGGGAAAAAACACTGTTTTGACCAACGGTAATCAATTTAGGGCGCTTGTATTTATCAGTAATATATGGAAAGAGGCTGGTTGGTCTACGATATTATATATGGCTGCGATTGCCGGTATTAACCCTGAATTATATGAAGCTGCAAAAGTAGACGGTGCAAATCGCTTTAAACAGGTAATCCATATTACATGGCCTTGTATTATGTCGACTGCTATGATACTTCTTATACTACAGATTGGTCAGGCAATGAACGGCGGATTTGACCAGATATTCAATTTATATAACAGTTCCGTCTACAATAAGGGAGATATCATTGATACCTATGTATATCGAAGCGCATTCCAGTCTTCCGATGGTTTTGGATTTACAACGGCTGTAGGTTTTACAAAGTCGATTATTAATTTTGCGTTACTGTTTATTACGAATAAGATAGTCTCAAAGACAACCGGAACAGGAGTGATATAGAATGAAAAAACGAAAGTTTTCTATTGCAGATTTTCTTATCAAGATATTTATCGGGGTATTGTCAGTGTTAAGTATATTTCCTTTCTATCAAACAATTTTAATTTCATTATCCAGAGAAGGTGACAAATATCTTAATCCTGTATTCTTATTGCCGGTTCATATAAATTTTTCTGCCTATACCTATTTGCTAAAGGAAGGTAAAGTAGTAAATGGTTTATTGGTCACATTATTTGTAACCATAGCAGGTACTTTATTAAGTCTGGCGGTTACAATTCCTGCCGCTTATGCTTTAACAAAAAAGAATATACCTGGACGTAACTTTATTATGAATCTAATTATATTTACGATGTTCTTCAGCGGTGGTTTAGTTCCATATTTTATCACTGTCAAAAACCTGGGATTGATTAATAATATAGCAGTTATGATAATTCCTACGGCGGTTAATACGTTTAATCTGATTCTCATGAAAAACTTCTTTAAGGATTTACCAGTCAGTTTGGAGGAGTCAGCAAAACTGGACGGAGCAAGTGACTTTACGGTGCTTTTACGTATTGTTGTACCGACATCAAAGCCGATTATTGCTGCTATTAGCTTATTCTATGCGGTGGATCGCTGGAATGAATGGTGGAATGCAATGTTGTTTATCAATGATTCCCATAAGCAGCCGCTACAATTGGTATTAAGAAATGCTATCGTTAATATGAGTACTTTATTTAATAATGTATCCGCTTTAGAGAAAATGCAAAAAATGGGTGATTCCTACGCGGGGTCTGTACAAAATGCAATTATTGTTATAGCAGCAGTTCCGATTTTACTGGTATATCCTTTTGTACAAAAATATTTTGCTTCAGGCATCATGATTGGTTCTATTAAAGAATAGAAAATCAAAATGAAACATTTTGATTTTATGGAATTCATATTGGATATTCGTAAAATCAAATGTTATATATTAATTTAAAATTAGGAGGAGATAGAATTATGAAATTAGCAAAACGATTTTTAGCTGGTTTTCTTTGTATGGTTTTGATGTTATCTATAACTGCCTGCAGCAAACCGGACAAATCAACCGAATCTGATTCATCAACTAAAAACCCGGCTGTAACAGAGGAATCTGCTGAAACAGAAGAATTAGGGCCAATGGAGATTTCAGTAGCAATTTGGGGGATCCAGGATGCATTTGATAATGCAAATGCTGCAACTGATACCGTATTCAATGATCTATGCAAGAAGTTTAATGTAACGATTAAGCCGGTAGGAGTAACTTGGAATGACTGGCAGGAAAAGAATAAAATATGGGCTGCGTCAGGTACACTTCCGGATGTATTTTGCGATTCCAATGCAACCGGTAATTTCGGCTTATATAAAACATGGGCGGAACAAGGCGTTACTAAGGAAATTCCTTCTGACTTAAGTGCATATCCAAATCTTCAGAAATTATTTAATTTAGATTCTGTAAAAGCACTTGCCTTAGATGGAAAATACTACATGGTGCCACGTGGTAATGATTTAACGGTATCATCCACCGAAGCCAGCGGTATGTCAAGAGCGGTTATGTACCGTAAGGATTGGGCAGCAGCAGCTGGTTATACGAAAGCTCCTAAAACCTTCGACGAGTTGGTAGAGATGGTGAAAGCGATGAAGGCACAGCATAAGGATGCTGTAGGTATTGCTATGAATAATACAGCTTATATGCAGGCATTGGCTTTAGATATTTATCCGGAAATATCTAACTATTCCTCTTGGGTATTTGAAAATAATCAGTGGAAACCAAGCTTTGCTTCGGAAAGAACCGTACCTTATATTGAACGTCTTCAGAAATTATATGACGATGGTATTTTAGATCCTGACTTTATCACTCAGAAGGACGGTGACGGTCTCGGCAAATTCCAGAGCGGTAATGCCTGTGTTATGTTAGGCGGTCAATTTGATGCACAGGTATTCATGGAATCCAACAAGGATGTTACAAATCTTGAAGATGCACTGGGCCTTATTACACCATTTGCAGCTCAGGACGGTAATACCTATGTATTCTCTAATACTCCATTCTGGTCTGAAACATATATGAATGCAAAAGTAGATGATAATAAGGCAAAGAGAATACTAATGATGCTTGATTATATGTATTCCCATGATTACGCCAGTTTAGTACAAAATGGTATCGAAGGAGTGGATTGGGAGAAGACTGATACCGGAAATGTTTCACTCTTAAAGGATACAACAGTACTTGATAAGTACCCTGTCACACAATCAATCGGATGGTTAGCAAGTTGGCAGACCGGTTTTGCACAAAGCCCGGATATGGTAGTAAACTCAAATCCTGCGATTGCTGCATATAACAAACTTTACAATGAGACATATTCTTATGAGAATGATAATTGTAAAGTATTACCGATCAATTTTGGTGTAATGTTAATGAATAATGATAAGAAATCTGACATTACCGGTTTAACCGGAGATTTCATGACAACCCTTAGTAATATTATTATCAGCAAAGAAGACCCAAAGAAGGCCTGGGATGCTATGATTAAAGATTTCAATGCCAAGGGACTGGAAGTAGCAATAGAATCTGTTACAAAGCAAGCAACGGATCAAGGTATTGTACAATAATATACAGTGCTATATAATAGAAACATCTTTATATCAAGGTGGTAACTTCAGAGTTACCACCTTATACCAATATAGGAGAAAAATTTATATGATTCGGATAGCAGGCAGAAAAAAGAAATTATCGATACGTTTTCAGGTTTTATTTGTGTGTATCCTTAGTTTATCCATTATGCAGATACTTTTAATGGCTAACTATTATCAGTTCAGAGAAATGAAAATAAGTAATAATAGTAAGTATTTTTCTGATCTAATTGCGCAGCTGTCTGACTCCGTTAAACTAAATTGTACCTATCTTAACGGTATGGTTGAAAATATTGCTTACAGTAAGGTGGTGCAGGATTATCTTGAATCAGATGATAAAAGTTATATGCAGAAGCATTACCCTGAGGTTAAAGATTTCATAAGCCCCTTTGCTAAGATTAATTATGGAATTAAAGATATTGCAGTAATGGGAATCCATAATAATTATGTGAACCTAAATGCAGATATTAATGATTTACAAAAGATTACACCTGAAATTCCTGAAAAGGCATTATGGTATTATACGGGATTAAATGGGATTAGAATAATACCATTTAAAAAAAGTCAATATTTATCGGTTGGAGCGAATGTATACTCAACCTCTGATTTGACAAGAAAAGGGAAAATTGGATCTGTTATTATTACCTTTAATATGAATAGTATATTTGGCTTTAATCATAACCAAAAAAGTGCCAAATTACCTGATATGATCATATATGATAGAAATGGACAGCTGATTTATTCCGATGTCAAGGAGGGGATGGATACTTCATATTCCCAATTTTTTAATAAAGGTCAAAATGAGACTGAAATAACGATAAAACAGAATTCGGAAATGTATTATGTCAAAACAGGGCAGTTTGAGTATTTGGACGGTAAAGTAGTATTCTTAATCCC
The DNA here is from genome assembly GCA_049692775.1 of Anaerocolumna sp. Taxonomy (GTDB): domain Bacteria; phylum Bacillota; class Clostridia; order Lachnospirales; family Lachnospiraceae; genus Anaerocolumna. The sequence goes on from JBAVPE010000137.1 coordinate 25,526, forward strand.
AAAAGAAAAATTGATGAAAGGGCTGGACAGCATCCGTCAAAGAACCTTGGCATTATGCTTGATTATTTTTATATGCATGCTTACCTTGTCTTTAATGATAACGAATAATATTGTTGTTCCCATCAGACATTTTATGAATTATATGGCTAAAGTCAGATGTGGTGATTTACGAATGATGAAACAGCCGGTTGAACTAAAAGGGGCCTCGGAAATTATCATTATGTCAGAGGAATTTAACCGAATGATGCGTGAAATCAATGATTTGAATCATAGATTAGTAAATACCTCTGCAAGATTATATGAAAGTGAACTGGCTAAGAAGCAGTCGGAGTTAGAATATCTATATAGCCAAATAAATCCACATTTTCTATTTAATACCTTGGAGACGATCAAAGGATATGCTCTGAACGAAGAAACTGGTAATACGTTTCAGATGATAAACTCTTTAGGAAAAATGTTTCGTTACTGTGTCCGTTCCAGCAATATTGTATCTGTGCAGGAAGAAATAAATGTTATAAACAGCTATATGCTTTTGCAAAAAAACAGATTTGGGGCAAAACTAAATTATATCTGTAATATTAAAGAAGAGATGTATGATGCGGCCATACCGAAAATGATTCTTCAACCTTTGATTGAAAATGCAGTTATTCATGGTATAGAAGAGAACGGAGCAATAACTGTATGGCTGGAGGGGGAAATTAATAATAATATTTTATGCTTCTATATTAAGGATGACGGAGATGGAGTAGACGAGGAGCGTAGATTAGAATTACTAAGAATGATGTATGATACAACTACAACAAGGCATATTGGAATTAGTAATGTTAATAAGCGGTTACAACACATTTATGGAGAGAGCTATGGAGTAGACATTGAAGAGGCGAACGGTAACGGATTTTGTGTATCAATTAAATTTCCATATGAGAAAGTAAAAACAGTACAAACAACATAGGTATTTATAAAATATACAGGAGAGATTGTATGTATAAGGTATTGCTCGTAGATGATGAAGAAATGGTTATTAAAAGTCTAGTTGCCACTTTAAACTGGAATGAGTATGGTTTTGAAATTACCGGATATGCTTTATCGGCAGAGGAAGCATTGAAGAAGGTAGAAGAACGAAAGCCGGATGTAGTGATAACTGATATAAAAATGCCAAAAATAAACGGATTAGAATTATTGCAGATGATTAAAACGATATACCCCGGCACCCATTGTATCGTTATTAGTGGATATGCTGAATTTGCCTATATACAAAAATCCATACGTTTAGAAGCGGAGGGATACTGTCTTAAGCCATTTGATGAGGATGAGATTTCTGTTTATTTAAAAAGAATTAAAAAAAGTTTGGATAAATCAGATAGAGATAATAATCAAGGTAATTACATGCAGGATTATATACAAAAAACATCAACAGAAGCCCTTGCCTATATGAATGCTTTCTATAATGAAAAGGGAATTGATTTTCATAAAGAGAATATGTATATCATTTATATTATCGGAATTGATAAAATGGAGAAAGCTGACAAGGTAGTTAGTATGAATGCAGGTTACCAAAAATTTATCTGTCTGGTCAGGGAAAGTGAAATAGATACTCTGATAAATGATACATTACAAGATAAAAAGAAAATTCATATTGGCATCAGCAGAGTTATAGCATCAGCTGATAAAGTTGCAAAAGCAGTACGAGAGGCCAAAGTCTGTGCTTACCAGTATTTTTGCCAGGAAGAGTGTAATCCGGTAAACAAATATACATCACCGCTTAAAGATAAATCCATAATTCAGGTATTGGAAAGAGAACTGGAATATAATGATTGCAGCAAAATACGAAAATATATACTGGAGATATCGGACAAGTTTATCAACGGGGAATATAATATTGATTTTGCTATCCATCTTCAAAATATTTATTCATCGTGGCTGTCTAATAATAACAAAGACAAAGAACTTGAGTTAATATTTGATTATGATCTTTTATGCGAAAGATTCCGTAATGTATTTGAGTTGCTATTCCAAATGGAATCCGATTTTAATGAATCCAATCAAAAAGTAACATTTCAGAATAATATATCCAATAAAACATTTATGACGATTTATCGATATCTGGAGAAAAACTATTTAAAACAAATTAATGTTACGCAGTTGTCTGAAGAATTTCATATCAATGCTTGTTATCTTAGCCAACTCTTTAAAAAGGAAATGGGCTGTACCTTTACGGATTATTTAGCGAATAAGCGAATTGAATATTCTTGTAAATTATTGCTTGAGACGGATTTAAAAATCAATGAGATTGCTGAGTTGTCAGGATTTAGTGATTACTTTTATTTTAGCAGAGTTTTCCGTAAAATTAAAAAATGCTCTCCAACAGAATATCGGTCAAGATAGGAAGGAGATTTCAAAGTGGAAAATAGAAAAGAAGTTATAGCTCCATTGTTTCGTGATCCTATTTATGATGGAGCATCCGATCCTGTCATAATCACGAATAGAGATGAAAATTGTTTTTATATGTTCTATACCCAGAGAAGGTTTACTTCAGTTCAGATTGGTTTCTCATCAATTCATGGTTCTGCAATTGGGGTTGCTTCGTCAGTAGATGGTGAAAAATGGCTTTATCGAGGCATATTATCTGGGTTAGACATTGAACCTGACATAACACTTTTTGGGCACCGGAAATTATATATGGTTATGGAGAATACCATATGTATGTTTTTACTTGCCTTTCCCTCACTACGTTCGGACGGTCTGCGTAAAAACATACATATGATATCACGAAAATGGGGATAAAATTTTATCGCCAGCATCTAAAATATCAGTAAAAACAGGCTGTGAGAGTTTTCGAGAGTACTCGAATTATGAAAGGAGAATGCTGCATTATACTTCAAGTAACCTTTGGGATTGGAAGTATAAAGGGGAGATTTTATTATCATCGAAACATGTTATTGATGCATGTGTTCATGAAATATCGCCTCATACCTATAAAATGTGGTATAAGGATGAAAGTCGCCAGAATCATACGTATGCTGCTATCAGCACTGATTTGTATCATTGGAAGGTTGTGGGGGAAGAGATTTCTGATTGTCCTCACGAAGGACCTAATGTATTTGAATTAGGTGGTGTTAAGTGGATGATAGTAGATTTTTGGAAGGGATTGGCTGTATATAAGTCTGATGATTTTACAAATTGGGTTAGGTGTCAGAAAAATATTTTAGATGTCCCTGGAAAAAGAACTATGGATGCAGCATTTGGACATCACGCTGATGTAGTAGTTGTTGGAAACGAGGCATATATCTTTTACTTTTGCCATCTTTATGAAAATGATAAGGAAAGGGGAAATAATCATTCAACTGTTATTCAAGCAGCGAGGTTAACGACGGATGGAAAACAGCTCTTTTGTAATCGAGCCGAAGTTTTTGAATAGAAACTTAATTGCAGTTCATTTTCATAAATAAAACCGTGCAACAGGTAGATTCTAAATCACCTGTTGCCTTTTCTTTTATCATGAGAATATTTTTATATGATTATAATATTTGAATTTATTAACATCAAAGTATATAAATTATTCATATATGGACAATTTTTATATAGATATTATCAAGTATTAATGCGAAAAAACGAATTTGTTGAAAAGTTATACAAATCGTATATGTTTGTCTAAAGTGTGTACATTCACTTAAGCATATTTACTATGTAAAATATAATTACAATGTTTTATGGTGATTTCGAAGGCTATTTCAACAAGGGTGATAGGAGGGATATAAATGAGGAGACAAATTGGACTAATACCTGATAAAAAATAAAAAAGAGGAGATGGTTTTATGTTATTTAGCAGAAAGAGAAATAAAATTAGGATTTTTACCGGATTACTTGCATTTGTAGTATTTTTCATGCAATTGCCATTTGCATTTCCAACCAGGGTGCAGGCGGCTTCGGAGACACTAAAGGTATATCCGACCCTACCAGGTGTAACGCTGAGTACTGCATATGCAGTGGAAGTAAAGGAGCCGGGCGGAGAATGGAAGACATTAGATGTCTATCAAGCCAGAAACATAAAGGGAAACGGTGCTTTTGTTTATTTTGATTGTGATGGCGCGGTGGATTTAAGAGTAACCTATAATACTGCAGCTGTAGCCTCAGCGGATATTAAGCCAATAAGCAGGGGACTTACCCCGACTATAACAGGGAATACAGTGACATTTTCTATATCCGGTCCACAGAAGCTCCAATTACAGCTTAATGGAAGTTATGCAGATGCCCTTGATATATTTGCGAACCCTTTGGAAACCAATGCCCCTGATCCAACGGATCCGGATGTAATTTATCTGGGATCCGGTGTCTACACTCAGGACTTTACAGTACCTAGCGGTAAAACACTCTACATTTCCGGCGGAGCAGTTGTTAAAGGTACAGTCTATATGGATAATGCCACAAATGCTAAACTTTTAGGACGCGGAGTCATTGATCATCCAAAGTGGAAGGGAGTTTCTGCTGACTATTCCAATCAGATTACAATTGATGGTATTATTATTGTTGACTATGGAGCCGGTGATAATGGAGGATGCGCCATTGAATTGGGAAATGCAACCAATGTTTTAGTCAATAATTTTAAAGCTTATAGTTATCAGAAGTGGACGGATGGTATTGATATGCTATCCTCTTCCGATATTGCCATCAATGATGTTTATTTACGAACCGGTGATGATGCCATTGCTGTATATATAATAGATATATCCAATAGCAGTAAGACTAATATATCGTGTACAAGTAGTGATGGATCTTTAGTAACCGATGTTAACTTTACTGATATCAGAATAGATGATCCGCAGGGGGGAAACTTGCAGAAGTAATTACATTTAAAAATGGAGGATATGGCCTGGCGGTTGGTCGAGGTGTCAATAACATATATTTTAAAAACGTAACCTATACGAGTACCGGTTCGGCTACAGCGCCTAATATTGGGCAAATCTACGGGACTAGTACCTCCAATATGACTCAGAATGTAATCTTTGAAAATTTAATCGTTAACAATCAAGCAATTACCAGCACGAATGCCAACACTGTTTTTAATATTGGTAGCTATGCTAATAATGTTAATTTCATATCGTCCGGAGATCCAATACCTGCAACAACGCCTTTACAAGCGCCGGTTCCAATAAATCTGGCATTGAATAAGACGGCCTTTGCGGACAGTTATGATTCCGCCTATCCTGCTTTCAACGCAAATGATACTGACAGTAACAGCAACTGGAGTGCAGCTGATGAAACAACTGGACACTGGTGGATGGTAGATCTGGGTTCAAACATGGATATCACCGGAGGTACGCAGGTGGTTTGGCCGGATAATGATGTATATCAATATAAGATTGAAACCTCAAATGATGATATAAACTGGACTTTAAAAGTTGACAACACCCAAAATACTACTTCATTTCAAACACAAAAAGATTTCTTTTTGGCTACCGCGCGTTATGTAAAAATTACCATAACAGGACTGCCCAATGAATCCTCGGCAAAGATCTGTGATTTTCAGGTACTTGGAACACCAGATAATCTGGCATTAAATAAGACAGCCAGTGCAGATAGCTCAGCGGGAAGTAATCCTGCTTCTATGGGAGCGGACGGTAATGCTGTCAGTCTCTGGAGTGCAGCGGATACGAATACGGGACATTGGTGGAAAGTAGATCTTGGATTAAGCAAGAACATTAATTACGGTACTCAGGTCATATGGCCAAGCAGTGATGTATATCAGTATCAGATAGAAACTTCAAATGACGATAACCATTGGGATTTAAAAGTTGATAAAACAGATAATGCCATTACGGACCAGGTTCAAACTGATTATTTTACGGCTACTGCACGATATGTCAGGATAACAGTGACAGGAAAACCGGAAGGTTCTTCTGCTGGCTTCTATGATTTGAAAGTAGTTGGGGATTTAACTAATTTGGCATATGGAAAGCAGGCCACTGCTGATAGTTCAGTGCCGAAAAATCCTGCATCCAAGAGTAATGATGGAATCTATTCATCTTGTTGGCGCGCCAATGATGCAGCTACTGGGCATTGGCTAACAGTAGATTTAGGCTCAGCCATGAAAATTACAAACGGTATTCAGATAATGTGGGAGAAGAGTGACACAATATATCAGTATACTATAGAAACATCAACTGATAATGCGAATTGGACTTCAAGAATTGATAAGAGCAATAAAGTATCTGGGAATAATGGTAATTGCAAATCTGGTCAGGTTCAAGCCGATTACTTTACAGCTGTGGCAAGATATGTCAGAATAACCGTATATGGCAACTCAAATAATGAAACAGCTGCCATCTATGATTTTCAAGTACTTGGAGAGCCGGATCAAACGGCTGCAGCAGTTATAAACGCAGCGGGTGGTTTAGCTACATTTATGGGACCGAACTCAACGATGAAGTTGGTAACTGCACCGGTAAAAGAGGTAACATGGAGTGTTACAGATGCTGACGGAAATCCAACTACCTTAGCAAGTATTGATGAAGTAACAGGTGTTTTAACAGCAGGATCTAATACTGGAATAATTAAGGTTAACGCTGCTTATTCAGGAGGAACTGCAAGCACAGGTATTAGGATTAATGATACAGACTTAAAAACAGTGGATAATACAGATTCTATAATTACATATTCTCAGGGCTCAGCCGGTACAGATTGGGCGATTGAGGAAAACGAAGGAAAATTTGGCGGATCAGATACTTTAATAAAGCCCGGAGTTCAAGGACCCTATGCATCAGAGGTTAAGGCAGAGTTTACCTTTACAGGAACGGGTGTCCAATGGATAGGAAAGTTGGGTAATGAAGAAGCCAAAGTGGATGTATATATCGATGGTATAAAAATGAAGACGGTTGATCCGTATAATAATACGACAGTGCTTCAGCATGTAAACTATAGCATGGAAAGGTTGGACTATGGTACACATACCATAAAACTCATAAATACGGGTCTGAAAAATGAAGCAGGTGGTGATTATAATTTATCGGTGGATGCATTCAGATATATTGATCCTACGATACAATCTGTAGCATTATACACAGATAAGACGGAAATTGGATATGGCAATAAAGCTAAATTAAGCACGGGAGTCCTTTTGTCTTCAGGTGATGTTTATGATGTTCCGAGTGGAATAATTACATACACAAGTTCAAAACCTTACGTAGCATCTGTAGGAGCTGGTGTAGTCACTGCAATAAATGCAGGAACTACAGACATAACGGCAAGCGTTATGAAGGAAGGGGATGTTTTTCATTCCAATATTATAACCATAACAGTTATGCCTGCTACCAAAATATTAGTTGAGGCAGATGCGGATGTTTATAGCTGGAAAGATGAGAAACAGCGGAATTATGGAGCTAAAAATATTATGCTGGTTCAGTATAATCCCAAATGGGATCCAACCGCAACTTTTAATGCATGGATTTATCATCCTTCTAACTCTGCATATGATAATCAATCGGATACTACGGACACTAAAGTTAGTTATTTAAGATTTGACGTATCAACAATTGATAGGACAAAAATGATTAAAAAAGCGGAATTGAAGGTAAGCAGTACCACTGATTTAAGTGCAAAAAAATTAAGAGTGCTGGCAGTAAATGATGTTTCCTGGAATGAAGGTTTAAGAACTGGTGCGTCAGCTACAGGTGATGCAGTATTAAATGATGGTTCACAGGGAATTAATTTTTACGGCCGTCCTCAATTAGAAAATCTGATAGTAACCGGTAACGGAGGATCGTCGAATAATTTCTCTTCTTTGGATATTACAGATTATGTTAACAATTTCAGTGGAAATAAAATGTCAGTTGCCCTGGAATCTGATAGTACTAACGGGACTACGGCATATTCCCTCAATACGAAAGAAGGTACCAATGCCGCTTATACTCCTTATCTCTATATAACATATTATACAGCAGATGAAATGGTAAATATGGTTGCAGGCAGCATAAACAGTATAACAGAGCCCGAAAAAGATGCAACTTATTTAACCCTTCCTACAGTTCCTGAAGGTTATTCTATAGCAATCAAATCAGTGACACCGGAAGGTATAATAGGTACAGATGGGGTAGTTACACCGTCTGCCATTTCGGTTACAGTATCAGTAGTGTTAACAGTTACGGATACTATAACCGGGTCCACAGCGGATACAGCCAGTATAAATGTTACGGTACCGGGCGGAACCGTAACCCCGGAGCCAAGTACAACACTGACCCTTTTTGGCGTCGCGGCCATGGCGGAGTGCATCCGTCTGTCACCCGTGGCAGGCAAAGGCAGATATGAAATCGACATGCCGCCCGGCGAAAACCTGCTCCGGGACAGTCTTGCAGGAATCCAGAACTATATTTTTGAGACCAATCGGGACCATACCAAAAATTGAGTCTGCAGAGATGATGTTCAGCGCCTCTCGTTCGCGGCGGGTGTCCATAGTGGTGATTATTTTGGCCGCTAAACACAAATATATTTATTTCTTAGGCGAAAACCCATTGTATACATTAAATATCCACTTGTAACCATCTTCGGCAATGACATCCAGTATGGATGCCTTTGCACCCAAACTTTCCGCTTTTATTGCCCCATGTTTTTCCGGAGTAAGGATCTTTTGTTCATTTTTATTTTCCTGATCTCCGGTCGGAATTACCACAGCAACTCCCTGCTGTGGGTCGTCCTTCAGAGAACCAAACAAAACAGTATAACCAAAATCCTTACTTATCCACTCATTTATTATTTCAATATCGCTATGACTTGCTATAAGATCGGCACTTATGCTGTCAACAATTTCGGCTCCGGCAGTATTTTCAGAGGTTGTATCTTCCGATGCGTCTATACCAAATAGCCTGTGCAACATATCGTCGCGTACATAGTCCAGCTTGCCAATTGTCCCGTCGGAGGTATGGAGATATCCATATCCGTACGTATCAAACCTGACCGCATTATGGCTGTAGTTTCCAATTTCGGAGGATTTAATCACGTCCTCTATCGGGACAAAGCTGCTGAACCGATTTTCCATCGGCTGATGGGTTGTTTCTTGTAGGGTATTGTCTGAAACGCTATAAACATACATATTTTCGCTGCTCATGGGGTGTAATTGCACCGTATTTCCATCCATGCTGACCGAAACCTCACAGTAGCCGTCTCCCTGCGTTTGATGACAATTGAGAGGCTTCAAGTCCAGGCTGCGAATGATTTCAAGCGTATTGAGGTCATATACGAACAATCCGAAATAGTCGTGGAAAATCACGATATCATTTGAAGCGTAGTCAAGCTCCGCCATATCGACACTGACTGTTTGCTCGAACGACAATTCCGGGGAAGTAGGTGCCAGTGTCGTCTGTTGCGGGGCGTATGGCACGAGTCCCTGCCCGCCACCGCCCGTGCCGACACTGACAATCTCATAAGCGTGCCCATCAATATTCTTTATTCTTATTTCCATATAATTATCGGGCCAAGTTCCTTTGCCCTTTGCTCCATTTCCGGGACTTACGAAGTTGTCGTTATCGGTGGTAAAATCATAATTCATGGAAACGCAGAACTCATTGATATCACCCGCCAATAAAGATATATCATTCAGCTGATAGGAGGCGACACGTTCAGTCGCAGGTGTCTGTCCGCTTGTTTTTAAAGAAACATATTCACCAAAGGCAATTGTACCAAGTTTTGTCAGGTCGGTTTCTGCGCTCGTGAAAGACAGTTTTGTATCGGTTGGCAGACCAGGGACTCCCACCTTGGAAACGGGAACATCCGATGATACTTTCTCCCAAAAACTGTCTGGTACAGCACTGTTACCTTTGTAATCCCACATACTTAGCCATTCATATCCGGCCTCAAAGGCATCGCCGTCAATCATCAAATAGACATTTCCGATATTGGAGAAGCGGTGGACAACGCCGTCTTTTGTCGTAATATAAAATGTTTGTGCGCTTCCGTTCAGTTCTTCCGGATTTTTGACCAAGCTCCCGCGACTTTGATTGACAAGCTCTACGATTTCCGGAAATTCTCCGGGGTCGTATTTTTTATACCGTTCCTGATCAAGCGAGGGTTGTACGATTAATTCAATGCTTTGAATATCCTCTGCACGCAGGGACTTTGTCCATGTCGTAATAGAAGGAGAAGACGCATTGCTGTGTGGGTTAGAGATAAGTCCGATTCCAACTGCAATCACGGTAATCACGGCTACTGTAATAATCCAGAATGTGGGTTTTCTATAATTTAGCACATTTTTGATTCTGCCTTTCACATTACCCTCGCCAAAAGCAAGCGGACTGCCGTTCATGATGCGCTTTCCGGTTGCAAGGGATAAAAGCGAAGCTGCATAGGGCTTTTTGATCTCGTCGCCTATATCTCTTATTACTCTTTCATCACAGGAAAGTTCCATATCCGTACTCATTAGCAAAAAGGCAAACCATACCAGCGGATTGAACCAGTGGATGCTCAAAACCAAAAAGGCAAACGGTTTTACGATTTGGTCGAACCGGCAGATATGTGTCTTCTCGTGCCGGATAATATAGCTTTTTTCCTCTACCGCCAGTCCGGCGGGAATATAAATTCTCGGTTTGAAAAAGCCAAGCACAAAAGGTGTTTTCAGATTATCGGCTTCATAAATACATGACTCTGATAACTTTGCGTTTTTAAGCTGCTTATTTAGGATGAAAACAGATAGAATGCTGTAAATAAGCATGACTGCAACGCCCACAATCCAGATATATGCTCCGATTTGTGTGTAAAGCTGCAAGGAATTTACACTGATTTCCATAGCTGGTGCGGGCAGTGCGCCATCTACAATCGTATTTATGCCCGTTATATCATTGTTGATTTGCGGATTTAGTTGATAGGCAATATTTGCTGGAATTGACGCGGTATTTTTCGGCATCAGGCTAAACATGCTTTCAAATGAAAAAGGGCAAAGAAGTCGAAATGCTGCCACACTCCACAGCGCGTAGGAAATGGCTTTAGGCGCTTTTTTCAAGGGTAGCCGAACAAGCATCACAAAAATGATCACATAGCTTGCGGTCAGGCTCATATTCAAAACAGTAAGAAATAGTTTCTCCATTATCATTCAGCCCCCTTATGCTTATCAATCAGCTTTTTCAGTTCATCTGCCTGACGGTCACTCAGTTTTTTCCCGCCGATAAAGGCCGTTAAGAATTTAGGAAGTGAGCCTCCAAAGGTATCCTCAACAAACCGCCTACTTTGATTGGCATAAAACTCATCCTTTTTCAGCAGGGATGTGACGGTGGCGTTTTTATTTTGGAAAATATTTTTATCACACAGCTTTTTTAGAACCGTATAGGTAGTAGACTTTTTCCAGTCCATTTCTTTTTCACATAGTTTTACCAGTTCACCGGAACCAATTGGTTCGTACATCCAGATTAATTCAGCAAACCTTGCTTCTCCTTGTGCAAGCTTATAATCTTTCACAGCATTCCCTCCTAGGTCTATTTCTTATAGACTTTTTTCTTTTAGTCTATGGCAAATAGACCTGAGTGTCAATACTTTTTTGGTATTTTTTGAAGAGAGAACATTAATACTCTTTCGATGGAAAGCGAAATGGCATTGGCATTATTAAGCACACTGGCACAGAATGAAGTTGAATCTTTATCAGCTAATACAAAAATGGGACTTAGGATGAAAATGAAACGTGGTGAATTATTAGGTTTTAATGGTTGCCTGGGATATGATTATCATCAGGATACACAACATAAAAAACCGGTTTGGGTATGTAGAACGGCAGCTAAATGATATTCCACAACTACAAAACTATTGTAGTAGAATTGCAAAACAGTTTGAAGCTATGTTGCAAGATGTCCACTCAATAGGATTTACCGTAGAAGAATATTCCAAAGGCCTTAGTCGTACATATGAATTGAATGATGGTGAATTATCTTTGAAGCATATAGAACGAGTATTCGAGACGATCTGCATTTCCTGGTGAGAAGAAAGCATATGGCATGAAGGATAGAAAGAGAAAATAAGACAAGTTGTAAAAATAGGAGCGTTGACGATGAGGGATAAATTTGATTTTGACGATGAGGAAGATATGAGTAAAAGACAAGTTGCTGGTACAATGATGGAAGCGGTAGAAAACCAGCTGGAAGGACATGATCCTGCTTTTGTCACTGACATTTTTTACTCAATACAAAGAAAAGGCTTCAACAGGAAACAGGCTAGAACGGTAATAGCGTCTGTACTTATTAAAGAAATGCATCATATACTCGAAGGAGAACGGGAATATAATGAGAAGAAATATGAAGCAGCTTTAAACAAACGTAATAGAACCATAACAAATCTTACAATAGTACCTGATGTTACGCTGGAAATAGAAGAACAGATAACGAATTGCGTCCTATAACATAAAAAATGCCCCGCAGGATGCGCATGACGCGCAGGAGAAATTTGTCACTGAAGTGACAGCGCATCAGCGCTAGAGTCTGGCAAGCCAGACTCTTTCTTATGTATGAAGAGATTTGCTGATAATTAAGGTGATGATAACAATTAGTTTGGTTTGCAATCTTTGCAAAATCCGAATATTTCAAGATTGTGACCCATTACATAAAAGTCCTCATCTTCCAGTTTCGGTATAAATTTCTCCATCGGACAATTATCCATTGTTATAATTTTATGGCAGCTTACACAAATAGCATAATGCTTATGCTTAAAACGATTGATTTCATATACCGCCATTTCGTTATTCATCATATTGGTTTTAATCACGATACCTTTTTTTAGAAAATGCTCCAAAATCCTGTAGACGGTAGACATCCAAGATGTACCTCCGTTTTTTTCCATTTTGGCGCATATGTCCGTTGCGCTTAAAGGATTTTCAGAATTTTCTAGTATTGAAAGTACATTTTCACGCTGTTTTGTTCTTTTTATACCCGTAGGCCAGTTATCCTGTATCTCTTTCAATGTATTCACCTCTCACCTCATCTGTTTATTATAAAATGCATTGCATTTCTTTTCGTATACATATCCTATTGCCGTAAATTATAATTAACCGGTACTGTTATAATAACAGCTGCACATATATCCGTCAGCGCTTATCTAATTCTTATTTTATGTCATGCAATTGCATATTATTCGCATTTAATTTTATTATAGTGAAGCTATTCCGGGAAGTCAAGTTTTTTGGAGACCAAGATACTTGCATCATTTACTACGGGCAATACGGATGATTGACAGAAGTTTCTTGGTTATTAAAACGGAAACAAGTACGGCAACGGAAACCAGGGCGGTAAATCCACCGGGAGCGACATTCAGGTAATACGAAATAAACAGACCCAGCATGATGTCTATTACACTGAAAATAATGGAAAATATCAAGGTGTGTTTAAAGCCTTTCCCAAGCTGCAGTGCTGTGGCGACAGGAAGGGCAATCATAGAACTAAGGACCAGTACGCCTACGATTCTGATGGATACGGAGATAGCTGCGGACACAAGGATCGAAAAAACATAATTGATCAGCCTGACTTTTACACCTGCTATTTTAGCAGCTTCTTCGTCGTATGCGATATAAATCATCTGGTGGTATAAAATAATAAGGGTCAATACGGAAATCACACTGAGGATCACAACCATAATTATATCGAACCGGGACACGGTCAGGATGCTGCCGAACATAAAGGAATCCGCATTTGCGTGGAGTTTTCCGGAACTTATGATGGTAATCGCGGTGCCTACACTTAAGGAAAGTACTATGGTTAGAATCAAATCCGTGTACTTTTTAAAATAACTTCGAAGGAATTCAATCAACGCACCGCAGATAGATGTAAAGAGAAACGCTCCAAGTATGGGATTTTGATTGCACATCAGACCGATGGTGATACCGGCCAGGGAAGCATGGGATAATGTATCCCCTATCATGGAATAGCGGCGAAGAACCAAAAAGATACCGATACAGGGACATAATACCGATATAAATATGGAAACGATAATTGCGTTTTGCATAAAGCTGTAATTAAGCATAATTATCTTCCTCCGTTCTTCTGATTTTCAGGAATTCATCCGTATACTGAAGGGGAGTGCACAGATGCCCCTGTCCGTCGGTCAGATGATAAATTAAGGTTGAGTTTGAAATGGCAGCATCCAGATTGTGTTCAACGGAAACGATGGTGATGCCGTTTTCTTTATTTATTTCCTTTATAAAACCATAGATTTCTTTTTGGCTTTTCATATCCACTCCGGTGGAAGGCTCATCCAGGATCAACAGATCAGGCTTACCCATCAATGCCCTTGCAATCAGTATTTTCTGGCTCTGCCCGCCGGACAGATTACCCATCAGGGCACCAGTAAAATCTGACATTCCTATTTGTTCAAGATTATCTGTAATCGTACTTTTGTTTTTAAGCTTTAATAACCTGCGATAAGAGTTCAGCACCTCATAGACGGTGATGGGAAAATTGGAGTTCGAGAAATCATTTTTTTGCGGAACATATCCGATTCTTATTGCCTGAGATATAATACTTCCTTTTGTGGGTTTTATGAATTTCAATATTAACCGCATCAGCGTACTTTTTCCGCTGCCGTTATCACCTAGTACCGATATATACTCGCCTTCGCCTATTTCAAGATTGATACCATTAAGGACATAAGGAGGTGAACCTGTATAGGAAAAAAATAAATTTTCTGCTTGAATCATTTTGAAAACATCCTTTCTTAATAATCATAAATTATTTTAAACGCAAATGCAAAGCGTTTGCACTTGACAATTATATTGTAACCAGTTATTATATTAATGCAAGTGAGATGTATTTGCAAGTAGAATTTAGGAGGATGATAAAATGTTAAGAAAATGGACTACGATGCTAGTGTGTCTGATTATTGCTGTCAGTTTATCAGCGTGCAGCAACAATAAAAATCAGGAAGGCAAGACAGATGAAAGCAGTGCACCGGTAAACAGTACAGAACAGGTAAGCGAACCGGCTAACAGTACAGGGCAAACAAGCACATTAGAAGAGAGCAAAATCAAAGTTTCCGTAACCTTTAATGCCATGAAGGAATTTGTTTTGGCAGTCGGAAAAGATAAGGTTGAAATTTCAACGATTATACCAGACGGTACAGAACCGCATGATTTTGAGCCAAAAGCACAGGATCTTGTTAACCTTAGTACAGCCAATGTTTTTGTGTACAGTGGATTAGGAATGGAAGCTTGGGCGGATGAAGCAATTAAAGCTGCTGATAACTCTAATCTGATTGCAGTGGAAGCATCCAAAGGAGCCGAAGCAATTGAGAATACGGATCCGGAAGAAGTCGAAGAACACGGGCAATATGATCCCCATATCTGGCTTAGCTTAAAAGGTGCCGAACTTGAGGTAGAAAACATCAAAGACGCACTAGTACAGGCAGACCCATCCAATAAAGACTATTATGAAACGAATTACAATGATTTCATTTCACAGTTAGAGAACCTTTTTAACGAGTATAACGGGAAATTCCAGTCTGTTGAGAAAAAGAGTTTTGTAACGGGGCACGCCGCTTTTGGATATCTTTGCAGAGATTTTGGGTTAGAGCAAAACAGTGTGGAAGATACTTTTGCGGAAGGTGAACCCAGCGCACAGCAATTGACTGAACTTGTGGAATATTGCAAAGAAAATAAAGTGACCACTATTTTTGCTGAAGAAATGGCAAGCCCGGATGTTTCGCAGACATTAGCCAAAGAGGTCGGTGCCAAAGTGGAAACAATCTATACGGTTGAAAGTAATGAGGATGATTTAACATATCTGGATCGGATTAAAGGTAATCTTGCTAAGATTTATGATGGTTTGAAATAAATTATCCAATAAAGTATTAAATGAACGGTTATGCTATTTAAAATTGGTCAGATACATAAAAGGTATGGGTTTTATGTATTTTTCAACTCCCAAGGCCTATAGCATTTAGGGATTACATCAGTATTTAATTGCATAAGCAATAAAATCAAGTATAAAATGGCCTGAAATTAGTGCTGATAACACGAATTTATGGCCTTTTTATTTTTTTAGGTCAAAGGAAGGACTTATACAGAGAATCGGCTGAACACATCGGATTTCGAATAGGAAAGTTTATAGGAAAATATAAAATACCTACCGGACTAAATTTGATAGGAGTTAAGATGAGAACGAAAATTGTATTAGTGTGTACGATATGTCATAGCAGAAATTATGGTTCCAAAGATAAAAAAATTACACTTCATAAGGAGACAAAATAATATTGAATTCATATGTATTTGATATGAACAGGATAGGATGGTAGTCTTAATAAAAACTTAATAATTTAATTATACAGTTAGTCAGAAAAAGTATTATAATTAAAATGAAAGAAAATAGTTGGAAGAAAATATCAATAAAGAAAGGGCTGCCGTTCCTATTCTTCCAATTATTTATGGTAGTATTCCATATGTTTGATGATGGTTATATGATAGGTGAAAAGAATGATAAAAATAGATATAATATCTGGTTTTTTAGGAGCCGGTAAGACAACGCTGATTAAGAAGTTACTGGAAGAGGCCTTTACCGGAGAAAAACTGGCCCTGGTGGAAAATGAATTTGGCGAAGTTGGGATTGATGGAGCAATATTAAAGAATTATGGGATTGAAATCAAGGAAATGAATTCCGGATGTATCTGCTGTACAATAGCCGGGGATTTCGGTCTTGCACTGAAAGAAATTTTAAAACTGTATCAGTCTGATAGGATTATTATAGAGCCGTCAGGTGTCGGAAAACTATCAGATGTTATAAATGGATGCAGACCATTTATTAAGGAAGGAACTGTAGAATTAAATATATGTATGACAGTCATTGATGGTTTGAAATATAATATGTATATGAAGAATTTTGGTGAATTTTATAAGGATCAGTTGATAAATGCCAAAACAATAATTCTTAGCAGGTCACAATGTATGAAACCGGAAGCTGTTGAATCCGTTATAAATGATATTAAAAAGTATAACCAAACTGCATTAATAGTAACTACTGGCTGGGATCAAATAGATGGAAATAAAATTGTTAATCTGGCAGAAAATGCGGAAGAAAATAAACTTGAACGCAATATTTTAAGAGAATTTAATTTTTCAAAGCAGTATAAAAACCTGCCTAACAAAATTGTAAATGTAAAATATCAAAAGGATACACATAAGGGGCATCATCATGCTGATGAAGTGTTTTCAGTATGGGGTAAGCAGACCACAAAAATATTTGATCTTATAAAGTTGAAAGAGATACTTAACGGTTTGGATAAAATGAATGGGTATGTTCTTCGTGCTAAAGGTATTGTAAGAATAGAAGATAATAGATGGATTCAGTTTGATTATGTGCCGGGTGAAAGCAATATAAAAGAAACGGAACCGGATTTTACGGGTAGAATTTGTGTAATAGGAGAACAAATCAATGATACCCAGTTATCTGAATTGTTTGGTTTATAAGGAGTTAAGATGGCTACATATATAGATGTTATTACAGGATTTTTGGAGAGCGGTAAAACCAGTTTTATTAAAGAAGTTATAGAAAAAAATTGTCTGATGGAATATCAAAAAACGGTATTACTTGTATGTGAAGAGGGCTTTACGGAATATGAAAAGGAAATGCTTTCGAATCATAGGATTGAGATGATAACAGTGAATGATAATTCAGAACTTAATAGCCTGCTTTTTCAAAGAGTTAAAAAAGAGTATTCACCTGACCATATTATAATTGAATTTAATGGAACGTGGGATATTACTTCATTATTTAGCTTAAAAATACCAATTAATTATAGTTTTAGAAATGTTATTTTTATTAGCGATGCTAAGAAATTTAATAACTTTTTGGAAAATATGGCATCTATCTTGCAACCGCATATTATAAATAGTGATATCGTTATATTTAATAACCAGGAAGGATTGAGTAAAAAACTAAAGCAAAAGTTACAAAAGGATGTAAAAAATATTAATAGAAAGACGGAAATTATTTATTCCGGTGAATCAACGGAAAAAGTGATGATAGGCAGGTATTTTGCTCCTCATGAAAAATATATTAAGATCAGCAAAGGCGCAGTCATATTTACGATTCTTCTGGTCTGTACAGCAATTCTGCCTAATTCAATGCTTCTTAAGCTTTATCAAATCGTTCAGTCGATGGTTACTATATTTTTAAGTATTCTGATTGAGGCAATTCCATTTATTCTAATAGGTGCTATTATTTCTTCTATTATACAAATTTTTATTCCGTCCGGATGGATTATGAAAAAGCTTTCAGGAAAAAATATAAGTTCCTTTATCATTGCTTCTATTGCAGGGGTTTTTATGCCAATCTGTGATTGCGGTACAGTCCCAATTGTAACGGGTCTGTTAAAAAAAGATACTCCTTTACCCCAGACTATAACATTCTGGCTGGCCTCTTCTGCGGTTAATCCGTTGGTATTAATAACTGTATTTTATGCATTCCCCGATAGGCCATATCTTGTTCTGATACGTATGTTGACAGGAATATTAATTGCAATCGCCACCGGTCTTATTTTCAGGATAAGTAAAACAGAGACGAAAGATGCAATCAATAAAATTAATAGAGTACAAAAAATCGGATCGGATATTCTGGATTTGAAATACGAAGGAAAAATCGGTAAATTAGAAGCAGTTATTAAAGGGGCCAGATTTGAATTCTTCAGAGTAATAAAATATTTAATTATAGGAGCTTTCGTCTCTTCTTTTCTGCAGACGGTTTTATCTCAAACAATGAAAGGTTTACTTAGTACAAATTTATCATTACAATTTCTGATTCTGATTATAGCTGCTATATTTATGTCTACCTGCTCAACTTCAAATGCTTTCATAGGAAGAAGTTTTTTAAGAAATTTTTCAATTATGCCGGTAATGTCATTCATCGTACTTGGGCCAATGCTGGATTTTAAGAATATGTTAATGCTTTCTGAAATATTAAAAAAGAAATATCTGGTGTTATTAGCGTTGATCGTAAGCTTATTAGGTTATATACTATTTTATATGATAGCTTTATTCTTATGAAACGTAAATTTAAATGCTGAATTATCTGAAGGCATTCAATGGATTCTTAATAAGCAATTGCGAAACGATATAGTTTTTTGAATATATCATACAATTAATATGAATTTCATAGCTTCAGTTGCCCCCCCGGCAAGATTCAGCTCTGAAATTGTATTATTTGTATGATATATAAATACAATATTTGTGTTTCGCAATTACTTATGGATTCTTAATATAAGGAGGATATATGAGGAAAAAAACAAATAAAGAAACAATTTCTCAATTTATTATTTTGGTTGCTACAGCAATACTTTTGTTATATGGGATGATAAGCGGTAAAATTACTCTGTTTGTACACCCCAGATTCCGCATTGTCCTGTGGATATCAATTTTTGTACTGATATTATTTGCCTTTAGTGTTTTATCAGACCGTAAAAAAGGCAGACATAATATAAATTTACAGCAGTATATAATATATGTTATACCACTCCTGTTAGCCCTTGTTTTCCCACCTATAAGTACAGGCAGGGCAGATATCGTATTAGCTGACAGCATAGCACCTGCTAATTCCGCTGAGAATTACAATCAATCAGATAATGAGGATTCTACCATACAAGATATTAATCAATCGAATGAAAATACGCAATCGGAAGAACAGGAGGGCAGCGGGTATTTACAAGAATGGGATGACAGCCAGACAACTTCCGATAATTCAGAGTATTCTGACGTAGATGAATATTTAAATGCAACCCAGGAAACACAGGATAGCGTAGATGAAAAGAAAGAATCCGATGCGTCTTTGGCATATAATACGAATAAAGTGAATGGCAGTTATGTTATCGGTGATGATGTTTATGCGGATTGGATTATGGATATATATGACCATCCTGATGATTTTATAGGGAAAAAATATCAATATGTGGCACAGGTATTTTCCATGGATGGTTTGGAAGACAGCCAATTTTTAGCCGGAAGGTATTTTATGGTTTGCTGTGCTGCTGATTTAGTTGGCTATGGAGTTATCTGTGATTCAGATATAAGAAGCAAACTTAAGGAAGATCAATGGATTAATATTACGGGTACCATATCAAAATATGAATACGGGGGAACGGAAGTTCCGATCATGAAAGATGCTGTAATAACGGACGCCGTGGCTCCAAAGGATGAATATATCTATTATAATAATTATTAAGGTGCTGCATCTATCCACCTAAAGTAGAAGGACTGAAACTCAAATTTTATGTGGTTCAGTCCCAAAGATTTGATCGCTGCACCACTGTTAAAATATCATAATTGATTTAACCGGCTTGACAGAACTGCAAGTCCTTTCTAAAAAAATAGACGAAGCAATGCAGAGATATAAATTTATGATATATTACAGAAATAACTGTTTCCTAAAAACTAGCGGGAGTATTTTTATAACGAAGATACCTCGCTTTTTTATGCTCTTTTTTAGGGCTTCAAATAAAATGAGGTAATAAAAATGGCAAACGAAACAAAAAGTTCAAAACTATGATTTGGAGGCAGAAGGCTATTTCTATACAAGGCTGCAAAATCTAGCCAATGATTTAGTGGCAGCGAAGATATGTGCGATGGAAGGCGGAACTGCGGCAATGCTAACTTCATCCGGGCAGGCGGTAAATTTCTATGCCATATTTAATATCTGTGAAGCAGGGGATCATAATGGTTCCTGTGGGGTATTGGCTTTTGGAATTAATGGTGGAAGAGAACTATCCATAAAGTTTATGGACAAACTGAAACTAGCTTCTATTGTAACCCATGTTGCTGACAGTAAAACGTGCCTTTTGCATCCTGCCACTTCATATTGTTCCAATGTAACAGGTATAATTAACAAATTCTAACTTTATCGATAATATTAATAATCCAAGAATCTCAATCTGATATTTAAGATTCAAATGATTCGTGGGTTCATCCAGAAAGAAAAAGTCTGTATTTTGCGCCAATGCCAATGCAATCCAGGCCCTTTGACGCTGGCCTCCGGATAAATCGGAAAGCCGGGTATCTTTTATATCGGCAAGTCCCATTTTTTCAATAGCCTGCAGGGTGATTTCTTCATCTGCCTTAGTCCAGCGGCTGACCAGATTGTGATATGGATAACGTCCTTGTTTCAACAAATCAAAGACAGTTAAGTCACCTGGTGCGGTGGCACTTTGGGGCAGCATTGAGAGCTGCTGTGCCAGATTTTTTGTTCCGATTTCCGAAATATTGCGACCGTTGATGTAGATATACCCTGATCTAGGTGACAGCAGTCTTACCAGTGCTTTTAGCAGCGTTGATTTTCCGGAACCGTTTGCCCCGATCAATACTGTTATTTTCTTCTCAGGTATAATGACTGATACGTCAGTCTTCTGGCAATGTGCGGATACCACAGTCGCCGATGGAAGTATTCGAATTGGCGGCACCTATCGGTTTAACGCCAAGTGCAATAAGAGCCTCGGTGCCTTCTTGGGTCAGAATAACCACGCGCTGTGCATGTACAGGAATCTCAGTTGTGCCCATGGCATGCTCAATAGTTGTTACGTCCGTTACGTCCGCTGCATCGGAGGAAGCTGAAGTATTAGAAGAATCAGTATTAGAAGAACCTGCCGCGCCAGAAGAAGCTCCGGTGCAAGCGGTGAACATAGTAACTGACAGCACTAATATAAGACCGATACTGCTAATTTTTTTCAAGTGAAGGGTTTTTACACTGGAATTACTTGACATGAATAAAGCCATAAACCCCAAAATAACATTCTGATAAAGTGTTTCATAATATTAACTTCTTATAGATGTTTTTAAGTTAGCAGTAACTAACCAGACAACTATACAATAGGGTCGGAATTAAGTCAATAAAAATGTTGAAAATGATAATTATTATCCTATATATAATATGACATACAGATGTTTTTATTTAATAAGAAACCTCTGTTTATAAACCACATATAATAAATCAAAACCGTTCGAGGGCAGCAATGATTATTCATGTGGTAGAACCTGGAGAGACCATCCTCTCCATTGCAGATTATTATGGTGTATCTGCTAAGAAATTAAAAATATATAATAACTTGACGGAAGAGGTCTCACTGGTAATAGGAGAAGCCCTTATTATCCTTATACCTGAAGTTACTTATACCGTTAAAGAAGGAGATACCTTAGTGCAGATTGCTGGCGCCTTTGGTACGACCGTAATAGAACTTCTTAGGTATAATCCGGAATTGTCGGATAGCCAGTCCCTATATTCAGGAGATGAAATAGTTATCAGCTTTCGTGGGCAAAAAGGACATACAATTGCTACCAATGGCTTTGCATATCCCTTTATTGATACAAAAACACTGCAAATGACTTTACCCTATCTGACTTATCTTACTGTATACAGTTATACGGTATCTGCCGCAGGTGATTTAAACAATTTGGAAGATGAAGACCTTATAGAACTTGCAAAAGCTTATGGAACAGAACCTCTAATGATGATTATTCCGGCTTCCCATAACAATGAAGAGGCTATGGAGGTGGTCGGCTCCATTATTTCTGACATAACAATTGAAGATAGGTTTATCAGTCAAATACTTCAAATATTGGAAACCAAGGGGTACAGCGGCGTGAGCTTTCATACACCTTATATACACCCCAGATACCGTGAAAACTATCGCAGACATGCTACAAAAATGCTGGATAGAATTACTTCAGCGGGCTATAAGGTCATGGATACTTTTGAAAATCCAATTTTTGGCTTTGATTACAAGTTTATGACAGGCGGTCTGTCAGGAATTACCCTGATTGTGTATGAATTCGGATACTCCGATAGATTGTCTCTTGGAACTCTTTGCACGGAAAATTACCGGAGGATTATAGAAGATTTTACCAAAATGGTACCTTCTGATATGGTGTCTTTTGGTTTGCCGATGCAGGGCTATATCTATCAATTACCCTTTATTCCCGGTTCTTCCCAGGGAAGGGCTATCAGTTATAAGTCCGCTCTTGAGCTGGCGGTACAAAATGATGCCCAGATTATTTATGACCCTTTAACCAATTCAGTCTCTTTTTATTACTATTCGGGAGACGAATACCTGGTACGTTTCTGGGATGCCAGAAGCTATGATGTATTTTTAAAACTAGTGCCGGAGTTTAATTTATACGGTGTCGGCATTTGGAATATCATGCAATGGTTCCCACAGTTATGGATGAGTACAGCTGTCCAGTACTCGATAATATAGAAAAAGAACCAGTCTGGGGCACTTGTATTTATATTGATTATCGATAGTTGAAAATGAATAAAGGATACTTTTAAGGCGTAAAAGTTTATTTTAAAACAAACAGGGATCATGGAAAAAATTTCTGAAAATATTGACAAATTATGCAAATATGTTATTCTTTTTATAAGATGAGTAGGTGAGAACACACAACAAGCGATCTTTTTTATTAGTTCATTAAATAAACAATTTGGAATGCTCAATAAGAATGGCTTCGTGATATTCATCATTTTTTACTAATAATTTACGATTTCTACCGGATTTCTAACCTGATGTGTTTGATTTCACATACAAAAGCCAGCGGCATAATTTGAGGGTAAATCCTTTATCCAGTATTCCAATTCGTCCGGGTATGCAGATTGCATCCGTTTGCCCGGCTACCGGAGGATGGAGTAGATTTACCGGTGATGTGCAACAAACCATCATGTTGAACTCCGATACAAATAATGTTATTAAATTTGTGAATGGAAAAGGAGGTGTGAATCTAGTTATATCACAGTCAAGTGAGGGAAGGATTTCTCATTTGATGAAATTAACAGTCAGCACAATAAAATACTAAATCAGGAGGGAAAGAGTATGTTAAAATTAATCAGTGGAAGTATCAAGATATTAACAATGCCAAAAAAGTTATCTCTAATAGCACTACTTACTGTTATATTCCTGGCGCCATTTTCTACAATCTGTTTTGCACAGAATCCTGCCATAACCAGTATTTACACGGCAGATCCATCTGCACATGTATGGGCAGACGGTAAAATTTATATTTATGCATCCCATGATATTGATCCCAATCAAGGCTGTGATTTAATGGACAAATATCATGTGTATTCGTCTTCGGATATGGTAAATTGGACGGATGAAGGTGAAATCCTGAATGCAAGCCAGGTACCCTGGGGGAGGCCGGAAGGCGGTTTCATGTGGGCACCTGACTGTGCATATAAAAATGGTACCTACTATTTTTATTTCCCGCACCCCAGTGGAACCGATTGGGGCAGTACCTGGAAGGTTGGAGTCGCAACCAGCAATAAACCTGCCAGTGATTTTACCGTTCAAGGATATATTCCAGGACTTGAGTCTTTGATTGATCCATGCGTATTTCAGGATGAGGATGGACAGGCTTATTTATATTACGGCGGCGGTGGTGTGTGCAAAGGTGGAAAACTAAAGGACAATATGGTGGAAATAGACGGGACAATGCAAACTATGGCGGGTTTAACTGATTTTCATGAAGCAACCTGGGTGTTTAAGAGAAACGGCTTATATTACTTGACCTATGCGGATAATCATTCCGATTCAACCGGAGATAACAGGCTGCAATATGCTACCAGTACCAGTCCGTTAGGGCCATGGACCTCCAGGGGAGTATATATGGATCCGACAGACAGCTATTGTGCCCATGGTTCTGTGGTGCAATATAAGGGCCAGTGGTATCAGTTCTATTTTGACAGTTCAGTTTCAGGGAATGACTGGTTAAGAACCACCTGTGTGGACAAGCTTAATTTTAATGCCGATGGGACAATACAAAAGGTAATCCAGACTACCACCGGCGTACCTTCGGTAGGACCGGCGCCAACCCCGAATCCGGGACTGATTAAATATGAGGCGGAGAACGCGGTTTTAGGAAATGGTGCAACGGTTGGAGCCGACAGGGCAACGATCGATATCTATTATGCCGCCAATGATACATCGAAACTCAGTTTAACGTTAAATGGGGTTAATTATTCGTTTTTGAATGCAGTGTCCACCGGGGGTTGGAGT
Organism: Anaerocolumna sp.; assembly: GCA_049692775.1. Classification (GTDB taxonomy): domain Bacteria; phylum Bacillota; class Clostridia; order Lachnospirales; family Lachnospiraceae; genus Anaerocolumna. Next base: position 50,501 of record JBAVPE010000137.1, read on the forward strand.
AATTATAGCGGTCACACGTATCTGACTGTTCCGCTGAACCCGGGCACAGCCAATACCATTAAACTTACCGGCGGCAATGGCGGTGTCAATATCGATTATATTACCATCAGTTCATTTAATGATACGGGAGCATCGGCAGCCAAATATGAAGTGGAGAGCGGGACCCTCGCAAATGGTGTGATTGCGGCGACTGACAGTGCCGCATCAGGAGGAAAGTATATCCAGAATATGCATCTTACCAATGCCTCCTGCCGGATTAACAATATCGACGGTGGCAGCGGTGGAAGTAAGACCATAAAAATTAGTTATGCTTCGGGCGAGGTATCAACGATCACGGTATATGTAAACGGAACTTCGGCAGGAACACTAAACTGCCCGGCTACCGGTGGATGGAGTACCTTTACCGGCAGTGTGCAAAAAGCTGTCACACTGAATTCCGGTACAGGCAATCACATTCAATTCGTGGGTGGAAATGGAGGCATAAATCTGGATTATATTACGATTCAGTAAGTATGGTTTTTTCATAACAATTTTGACAAGTTAAAAGGAGGTCAGTATGAAAAAGTACAGAAAAGTATTAATGATGATTTGCTGTCTGGCATTTTTGGGTAGTTTTATGGTGTTTGACGCAACCGTTCAAGCTGTGTCCACTGCCATTGACAAATGCGACAGTGCAGCCGGATGGGCCGGATCCGACACAGTGACCCTGGATATCACCAACAAGAAAGAAGGCACCGGGTGCCTGACAAAAACGGGAAGCGGAACCGACTGGTTCAAGAAAACGTTCAGTCCTGCCGTCAATTCGGGTGTTTCGGAAAGCAACGGTTATGTGCACCTGTGGCTCTATGTGTCGGATGCCACAAAATTGGATGCAACGGGAGCGCAGTTTGAAATAACAAGCTCAGGCGGTCCGGATGTAAACGAATATTCCTGGAATCTTATGAATGCAGGGCTTGTTTCGGGATGGAACGAGCTGACCCTCAAGATAAGCAACGCGGCAAAGACAGGAACCCCGGATCTCACCGCCATTAACTTCGTAAGGGTCTATTATTTCCTGACGGGGAGCATCACCTGCAAGCTGGATGATGTTTATTTCACGGATGGGAATGGTGCGGGGGCCATGCCGGATCTCGTTGTAACAAGTATAACCAGTTCGCCTGCAAGTCCGCAACCTGGGAACGCGGTAACCTTCAGTGCCACGGTTAAGAATCAGGGGAATGCCACTACTAGCGCAGGAACTATTTTAGGTGTAGCTTTCCAGATTGATGGGGCGGCCTCTTCACTCTGGAGTGACAACTATACCTCATCCCTTGCCCCGGGTTCGTCAGTAGTACTGACGGTTAACGGGGGGGCAAATGGATCCGCATGGACAGCGGTATCCGGAACCCATACCATAATTGCTTATGTGGACGATGTGAACCGGATTACCGAGTCTAATGAGTTTAACAACACATTTACCAGGAGTATAACGGTGGGCGGAACTTCATCCGGAGATATCGTAGGAAAGGTGATCGTAGGTTATCAGGGGTGGTTTGACGCACCCGGAGACGGTGCACCCGCTAATAACTGGGTACACTGGGCCAATGGCAGTATGCCTGCGCCGGGGAACCAGAACTTTGAAATATATCCGGATATAAGAGAATATACAACCCTTTTCAACACAGGTTATGCAGACCTGTTAAATGGTTCACCTGCAAAGCTGTTCTCCTCCTACACAACCCAGACGGTAAATAAACACTTTGAATGGATGCAGACCTATGGTATAGATGGCGCTGCAATTCAGAGATTCGGGGGCGAATTAAGCGACCCGAACAGAAAGGCACAGCGCGACAGTGTGACAACGAAGGCGAAAAACGCCGCCGAGACCTATGGACGTAAATTCTATATCATGTATGACATATCAGGAATGGGATCGGATTTCGGTACAAAAATTGAATCGGATTGGACGACCACCATAACCGGTTTCTTGAATCTGCCTAGTTCTCCTGCCTATGCTAAGCAAAACGGAAAACCGGTAGTATGTATCTGGGGGATGGGTTTTAACGATGGCAACCATCCAGGTGATGCGGCTGCATGTATCAGCGTAATCAATTGGTTTAAAGCCCAGGGCTGCTATGTAATAGGCGGAGTACCAACGTATTGGCGCGATTGTGACAATGCACATCCTAATGCTGCCGATCCCGGTGCAACCAACGACAGCAAGACCGGATTTCAAAACGTATACCAGGCTTTTAATATGATTCAACCCTGGATGGTTGGAAGAATAAGGGGTATAACAGGAGCCGGAAGCGCCGATAATTTCAAGACTTATATCATAGGACCCGATTATACCTATTGCCAGGCTAACGGAATGGATTATGCACCGGTTATATTCCCGGGATTTGCATGGGCTAACATGCATAACGGTACAACAGCTAAAAATGAAATACCAAGATTGCATGGTGATTTTATGTGGAATCAGGCCTACAATGCTGCTACCTTAGGTATTACAAGTGCGTATATTGCTATGTTTGACGAATATGATGAAGGCACTGCAATAGCGAAAGCGGCAGAAGATTCAACCATGATACCGACAAACCAGTACTTCCTCACTTTGGATGCGGATGGCGTGCACTGTACATCCGATTTCTATCTAAGGCTTACAGGGGATATTACCAAAATGTTGAAGGGACAGATTCCAAAAACAAGTACTCATCCGACCCCTCACCAGTGAGCTGGCTACTTGGCACTTGGACTAAGAAGGATGCAGGACAGGATGAATTTTCAGCCTGCAAGGCGGAGGAAGGATGCATAGCGGTAGCTACTGCGGTGGCTGCGCTGATTGACAACAATGCGGCAGATGGAAATTCAGGCAAGCCATGGGCAAAGATGTCAAGGGGCCACTGTACTAGAAGTTAATATTTTGTTATTGTAAGCGAGGTGTAAAGTTAAATTTACCCTCGCTTACACTTTGTAAAGCCTGTGTTCTGCATGATCATAGAAAAAGTATGTAATGAAGGTTGACCGGTTTGCACCAGGCATTCATTAATTTTTGAGAATGTTTATTTATTATTTATCAGATCGTCAATTTCGCGTAAATGCAACTGGAAATGCGGCAGATAATCTATAATCATTGCTTTAAGCGAGACAGCTCATTTTGATGGATACTTGAGTGCTTTACTTGATGGACATCATAAGGTTGTGGCTGCAGCACTTGATAAGAAAAAGGTTAAGTCACTTGTTATAATTCCTGCAAGTTCAGTGTGGGAAACCAATGAGGAGCATAATATCAAAGGTGGAATATCAATAAACGGCATAGTCTTACATGAAGACGAATTACTTACACCTGTAACGGAAAATGTGAAATTATGGAAAATGAATCAGTTGAAAAAAGATGAAACAGAAGAGTATCTGTCATTGAAGAATGACGATTTTGATAAAAACTATGAATGGCCTCTGGAAATACTGGAAGCAGAAAAAGCCTTTCCGGATGCTATGACGGTTGCAAGAAAGGAGTGGGTGGGAGACATATCAGATGAAAGGCTGAATCATATAGTAAAAAGCGAGGAGTCCTTATCTGATGAGGATTGCCGGAATATTGCAAAGAGGATGACATTTTAATCGCCCTCCTTTTCCTTTTTGCTTCTGATAATACCTTCCAATTCGTCTAAGATACCTGACTCATCATTTTTAAGTAGATGATCTATAAAGTTCAGCGTTGAAAAATTCAAGGTATTTATTCGCATTGCTTGCAACTGATCAGCAGCATATTGTTCCGCACTTATAATAGGTTTATAACTTCTTGTTAAAACAGTGCCGCTATACACAATATCTGCAACTGCGATATATTCTTTTTTTAATAAAGTCCGCATGGCTGCTTGAACAGTATTAATACTCAATCCATTCCCTTTTTCTGCGATAGCAGATGCTGTTAAAGCTTCACCTGAATGCCAGAGGACTGACATAACGTCTTTCTCTCTTTCACTTATCTTGTGCAACTTATTTTTCATCAAGGTATCATCTAAAAGATTAATTTCATTGTATCAGTACATTTGGATCGGCGCAATTGCGTAGTCTGGAGATCCAATTCCCTCAGTAAATTTATGCTATTTTATAGGTAAAATTAAAATAACTCTTTAGAGATAGTATGATTTTTGTATAAATTGTATAATAATTCAACTATAAAGGCCATATACCCTAGTAAAGAGCATGCAAATTACTAAAAACAAAGATAATGAGTATCTTCTAAGAGAAGCTCCTTTTAAGATGCAGGAAGGTTGCGGCAGTAAGATTGATATGTTTTTAGGCTATTTTTTCATACATAAGTGTATGTGGTCAACTCCAGGAACTATAAAAACAACGGCAGCAAGTATCAAGAAATTCTACAAGAGTATGAATAATCATGGATATGTATCGAAAGAAGAATATAATTATCTTTGCACTACAATCAAAGAGAATATGGAAATATGGCAGGATGATTGTGCCGCATTTAATAATTCCTACTAATGAATTTCACGGTCAGAGGAGATGTTTATGATGGAAAAAGTAACTGTTAATATCGAATATATTGCAGATGCTATGGAAGCGACAATGGATGGTTGGGAACAATATTTGAATAAGGAAACCGTAGAAATCATATCTTTATCAGATGGAACATGGATCGATAGGGATGACGAAGATGAGGCTTTAGTTGAAGAAATTGATACAACAGACAAATATGTGCGACTTCCGAATCAGTATGATATACATGAATATGAGATAATGGAGGAGTTTGCATATGCTTTTCCGAATCCAAGATATCAGGAAAAGCTTTTACGTGTGCTGCGAGTGCATAAACTATATCGAAATTTCAAGGATGAAATTAATCGTTTAGGAATTTCAGAAAGTTATTACGCATGGAGACTGATTGCACTTTGTAAAAAGGCAAAAAATTGGAGTGAGGAAAACGAAGTTCCATATGAGATAAGAACAGAAGGACTGGACATATAATGGTTAAAAAACTAACAGAAGCTTCTTTGCGAAAAAGGCTAAAGCAAATGGATAAAGCAAGTTTGATTCAAATGATAATTGACTTATATAGAATTCTAGCAAGTCTTTCAATCCGATAAAATAAAAGGAAATACCCTCTGGAAGCGAGCAAATTCTTGCTCTTGCCAGAGGGTATTTATCATATCTGTATACAAAAGCCCCTATTATGGCACTTAAGTTTCCCTATCTTTCTATTTTGCTTTAAATCCTTGCAATGCCTTTGAAGCTACTTCCTTTACGCTTACGTCCGTTTCCTTGGATAAAAGAAGCTGCAAAAAGGTTTTGGCCTGTGCTGTTCCAGTGTTGGCAAAAGCAACAATTGCTGCTTTTTTGATTTCTGGATTTTCATGATCTATCAGCTTGCTCAGTAGATTAAAAGCCATTTCATCCTGAATGATACCAAGGCCTGCTATGGCTGCTTTAACAACTTCGATATCCTTATCGTGGAGGAAGTGTTCAACCTTTTCTGTCTTTCTCTTTTCCGTCAGCTTCCGGATTTTCTCAACTACTCTTTCTTCACTCATAAGTTTGCTCCTTCTTTCTTATAGTTTGTAATCTTACAAAATATAAATAGTAAGCAGCTATATCTGAGGACTCCATCCTGCTGTTGCATTTAAAAAGATGGGCATTGATACCTATAACCGCTTAATGATGTAAGGTCGCAACTTAACTATAGACCTATTTCCTCCACAGTGCAAGCAAAAGGGCTCAATATTTTTAATTCTGTGAACCAATATCATTTAGATTACTTTTATAGTTTTTTGAAAATCACCTATGAAAACTAATCCTGCGTTTTCTGACCAGTTATTTAGAATACGTTGTACTAGTATAAGTGAATTTAATTAACTTTATGTTATTATGTGGGATATACAAGTAAATCACTGTATTGCAGTTTGTCCCAAACAGAAAGTTTTTTAATTCCGCTTATATTAGTACTACCTTGCATAAA
>JBAVPE010000138.1:0-94142 GCA_049692775.1 Anaerocolumna sp.
GTATATTGATACCAATCATCATAGTGAAAAAGGAATAACGTTTTTTACCGTGTATTCTCATGTCATGCAGATGATAGTCATTAAGCACACGGTTGTTAACCCGTTCTGAACAGGTTCTGGTACTGTAAGTATCTTTCCATTCCCTGCTTCCCCTGGGAACAGGCGGAAAGAGGCGGATGTCCCAGTCCGGTTTAGTATAGACCACCCGCCCATAGGAAGAGGGTGAACATGGAACATCGAGAGGACATTCGTCTAGGCTGCTACATTTGGCGCGGGAACGTCCTTTCGAGAACCCCTGATAGATCATTTCCAGCCCCGCTTTGCAGAGAGGAACGCCCTTTCTTCGAAAATTTTACGGTCTGAGGAAGCGATTTGGGATGACCACGGTTAGAATTCAGGTCAATAAAGGGAATGATATCCCAGGTTTTGCAAAGCTCATAGGTAGGGTAATTATCATTTGCCGAATCAAGGCAGAGGTTTTTGATTGGAATATCCGGGTTCAATTTTCTGAATTCAGATAAGGAAACAACGGCATTTACACTGTCATGACGCTTGGCATCCAGAAAACGGATGTGCAAAGGCAGGTCGACATGGTAAACAGGATTATAGGTAGTAAGCATGTAAAGCGTATAGCCAAAATACCATGCAGCAAGATCACTGTCCCAACCAAAAGAAGCATCCGGGTCAGAAAATTTACGATCACATTTACAATCATAGATACCATTTTTTTTGCAGTCACAAACTTTGGTGCCCAGGGAATCACAATGACTGTGGACACAGGTGCCATCACCGGCGACCGTAAGAGGATCAATGGGGATGAGGCCGAGATCAAAGGAAGGGACGATGGCAAGGAGAGAAAATATTTCCTGAAGAAGTTTTTCGTAGTAAAAAGGAAGCACCTTATCTTTCAGGGCATAAGATACCATTTTTTTAACAATCTCAGGGTGGCGGTTCGGAAGTTTTTTGCCCTTTCCTGGTTTTTTGGAAGGACGTTTATTTTTAGGGAAATGATACAAGTGTTTCCTGTCAGCCTTATTGAGGTCCTTATGACGTAACCATAAACGGTCAATGAAATCGTAATAGGATCCCAGGGGAGGAAGTTCATTGGGTCCGCAGCCAATGAGAAGAGCCAGAATATCATCATTCATAAGAGAATTCACCCATAAGTCAATGCTATAGACCTTGCAATCCAGCATCAGGATGAAAGAGCGGAAAATTTCCGGCTGATGTAAGGCCGGTCTGCCAGTATGACTGTAATAAGGGGCAAGACGTGCAGCGAGGGTGTCAAGGTTTAAGGAAGTCAGTTTAGCGAGAGAATTAGAATAAGAAACAAGTTTTTTACGCTGGGATTCATTCAAAGAAGAAACAGCGTCAGAAATAAATAGCTGGTAATTAGTATGAGAAGTCCAACTTTTCAGCATAGGTAAAGCACCTCCAAAAAATGAGCATGCTCGGGCTCTACAGCGTTTCCGAGACTACTCTATTTTAGAAAGGAGTGTTATTATGGCAACGCCAAAAGCAATAAAAGTAAAGCCGATAGAAGATTATCGTTTATTAATAACTTTTAATAATGGAGAACAAAAAATATACAATACCGCCCCTTTGTTAAAGGGGGACTGGTTTGGTCAGTTAAAAGATCCTGCTATATCTATAGATGAAGCTTGCAAAAATGCTAAAGAGGCTTTAGGTTTGCATTTATGGGGAATGGAACAAGATGGTGAAGAAATTCCGGAGCCTTCACCTCTTAATAAAATCACCTTAGAACCCGGGGACTTGCCGGTCCTTGTTGAGGTATTTATGCCGGTTATTCGAGACAAGGTTAAGAATCATTCCGTTACTAAAAACCTTACCCTCCCAGCTTGGCTTGCTGCTGAAGGTGATGAAAGAAACGTGAATTTTTCTAAGTTATTTCAAAACGCATTAATGGAATACCTTGAAATAAATGAACAGCCTAAGCAGCCATGAGAGTGAATAGGAATCTAATATGAAAAAATTAATCTATGCCAGACAATCATTGGAGAAAAAGGATAGTCTCTCCATTGAAGGACAAGTTGAAAAATGTATTGCTTTGTGTGAGTACAACGGGTGGGATTATGAAATTTTCAAAGATAGTGGTTTCTCAGGTAAAGATTTGAACAGACCAGGCTTTAAAGCTTTGATGAAAGAGGTTAAAGGAGGTAATACAGATTTAATTATCTGTTATCGCCTTGACCGTATAAGCAGATCTATGTCCGATTTTAGTAATCTTATTATTGAACTTGAACAGTATAATACTAAATTTATTTCCGCCACAGAAAACTTTGATACCTCTACTCCCCTCGGCCGGGCAATGGTAAATATTATCATGACCTTTGCACAGCTGGAACGTGAAACAGTTGTGACCAGGGTAACCGATAATTATTATATGCGTACTCAAAAAGGCCATTGGGGCGGCGGTCCTGCTCCTTATGGGTATAAGCTAAGTCGTATTGCAGGTGAAGACGGTAAACATTATACCATTCTTGAACCGGACGAACATGAAGCCCAGGTTGTTAAGGATATTTACACTTGGTACCTGGTACAAAATATGTCAGTACGGAAGATAATTGATAAGTTAGTGGAACTTAACATACCATCCCGAGGTAACAATAACGGTGCCCAGGTATGGACTAGTCGGGTTGTATCTGAAATTTTATGGAGACCTCTTTATGCTCCGAATGATATTAAGATATATAATTATTTTAAAAGTCTAAACGCCAACTTTACTAATGATGTTTCTGAATATGACGGTACTAAGTCTGTTAACCTTTATGGTAAAATAAGTAAGAACTCTTCTAAGCATAAACGTTCCCGGAGTGTTGATGATCAATATTTTATAGTAAGTCCCCAACAAGCACTCATTGATAGTGACACCTGGATAAAGGTACAGATGCATAAAAAAGAAGTAAAATATAAACCACCAAGGCAGGGAACAGGAATGAATTCGGTATTTACAGGTTTAATGAAATGCGGTGTATGTGGTTATTCCGTATCCAGTAACGGAGATAAACGAGGTTATAAGAATTATATATGCAGCACAAGAAAAAACAGGGGTAAGCTTTTATGTTCACTTCCTGCTATCTCTCACCTTATTGCAAATGAAATAATTTTTACTGATATGATTACTCATTTTCAGTCTGACGATATTGCAGAAAGAGTCAATCAGACCAAGGAAGGTAAATTGGTATCGGTAGAATATCTCCAGAAGAAAAATGCTGTCGAAATGAAAATAGTAAAAATAGAATCTGAAATAGATAATTTAGTCACTTCCTTAGCTGAAGGTAATGCAGTAGTCACTAAATATATAAATGAAAAAATAGCTGCTTTAGACGGTAACCGAAGAATATTAACGGAAGAACTGAATGACTTGGAATTAAATGAGTACAAGAACAAAGACATTATAGAAAACATGGATAATATTATGTATATGGTTGAAAACATGGAAAATATATTGGAAAGAGGGGACTTTGAAGAAGTTAAATCTCTTTGCCGTACTCTTATTAAAACAATCACTTTTTATCCAGGTAAGAGAATCGAACTTGAGTATTATGTCTAAATGCCAGGAAAGTATGGGGTTTTTCTATACTTTCCTTTTGCGTCTGGTGAATCAATATCCCATTGAATACAATGATAACCAAGTTCATCCGTAGCCTCTATTAATGTATTATTGTAATCACCGTAGGGCGGTCGGAATAAATTCATCTCTATACCGGTTAATTCCTTTACTTTATTATGGGCTTTTAAAATTTCTTCCTTACACACTTCTTTGGATAGCTGTGACATATGTTTGTGATTTTCACTGTGATTTCCAAGATCATGGCCAGCCGCGGCGATTGCTTTCACATCCTCCGGGTACTTTTCAACCCAGCCCCCGGTCATAAAAAAGGTTACCTTAACATTATGCAAAGCCAAAATTTCCAGGATTTCAGCAGTATCTTCATTCCCCCAGGGGAATGCCAGATTGCGCTAATTTAATATTATGTGATTTAAGAGTAACTTCTTATAATAATAATAATTTTATTCTATCTTATCTGAATAAAATTAACAACCCGAATCTTTAAGAGTGTTTTAAATTAATTTTCTAATACAAAAGGACTCTTGAATTTAAAAGTTATTTCAAGCTGCTTATCCTCAAATACCTTAATTTCATCCACTAAAGCAATCAAAACTTCTCTTGTAATCTCTTCGATATCAATGTAGTCAATAAAGTGAATAATCCACCTATCATGCTGCGTGAGATTATACTCCTTTCTTGCCTGCTTATCCTTAAGTTTGTTCTCCATATCACGGTATCTTAGCTGCTCATTTTCTATCTCTTCCTGAAACGAAAGATAGTCCTTTTCACTTATGGTTCCTTTTGCCAGCATCCGGAGCATATTTGCCTTCTCCTGTTGTATGTTAACCAATTCATTTTTAATTTCTGAAATCTTAGCTTCATCGTCATATCTCGGTTTATGATAAGCTATCTTTTTTAACACATCGATATCCTTTTGCCTTAAGGCCAGCTTCGCTTCATCTTTAACGGCACTTAACACAATATCATTTAATATATCTTCTCTTATCGAATGGCTGGAACAAAATTCTTTTCCATATTGCTTATAGGAGCCACATTTATAATAAACCATATTCCCATCCTTTGTTTTCATAACGGTTTTGGCAAGTCTCCTTTTGCAATCACCACACTTTAAAAGACCGGCGTACATCGTTACATTTTCATTTAAGCCAATATTTCTGTTCTTTGCAGTTAAAAGCTTTTGCACCGTTTTAAATGTCTCGGGCTCGATAATCGGCTCATGGGTGTTTTGTACTATGATATGTTTTTCCTGGGGAACTGATCTGTGCTGTTTTAAATTATAGGCTATCTTTTCCTGTTTATGCTGCACCATATGACCGACATATACTTCATTACTGAGTATCCGGCAAATGGTAGAATAAGTCCAATATCTAGTAGTGTCCAGTTTGTTACTGTTATGGTATTTATGATTCTTTTTCCATTTATATTCTGTGGGACATAGAACCCCTTCCTTATTTAAGATCCTGGCTATTTTCATCTTTCCATATCCCTGTGAAAACATCTGAAAGATTCGTCGTACTATCTCAGCTGCTTCCTCATCCGGAACCAGCCGGTTATTATTATTCACATCCTTTTGATATCCATAGGGGGCAAAGGCTCCAATAAATTCACCATTTCTGCGTTTCGAATTTAAAGCCGCCTTTATCTTAACTGAAATGTCCTGAGAATAAAAGTCATTAAACAGAATGCGAAAAGGTACCACAATATCATTTTGTTCTTCACTGAAGGTATCAATATTGTCATCAATTGCTATGTAACGTATTTTCCTTATGATGAAATCCTTCTTTATAAGTCTGGAAGTCTCCACCTGATCTCTTCCCAGACGCGAAAGATCTTTCGTAATAATTGTATTTATTTTACCGATATCAACATCTCGCATCATTCTCTTAAAAGAATCCCTGTCATAATTCATACCGGTATATCCATCATCAATATATGTTTCTACAAGAACCAGTTCTTTGTGCTTTTCTAAGTACTGCTTTAGTATGGACAGCTGGTTATCTATGCTTTCTGACTGCCTGTTATCCCCATCTTCATTGGATAACCGTAAATAACCTCCGACCTTAAATATCTGGTCCCTCATATGTAAAACTCCTTTCTTTCTGTCTTTAAAGTATTGCTTTATCCAATGTCGATTTAATCGCTTCTTTCATACAATCCGCCAGACTTCTGTCCTTATCACTATGTTTAATGTAAATACGGTATCCATGCTGACTGTTAAATTCTTCCCTGTGTCTAAATTTTTCGACCTGTTCCATCATTACTCCTTTCCAGATTTTTATAACATCTTAGGGCTTATTCTATTGTATGTGACAAATTGTTGTATCATTACTACCATAATATAATAAAAGCTGAATACTCCTGACATGGGCGCTTTTCTGCGGAAGCACCGAATACGACGAGCCGCCTATCCGGTGGCTGATTGAAAAAGTCACGTCTACGAGGACAAATTCACCGTAAAATTCAAGTACAGCGTGACGGTGGATGTGGATGAATGAGCAAAACCCTGCACGGCTAACTTAGTGTAGAGTGTTTTCATTTCCTCGAAACACTTGACATATCAAGTATTTTGTCTTATAATTTACCTGACATATCAAGTAAATGGAGGTGAGTATCCTTGGAACGTCAAGAAATTAAGAGCATTGGTAAATGGATATCTATTCTTTACAGGCAAGCACAGATTTACCTCAATAGGGAATTAAAACCATACGGCTTAAATTCCTCAGAGTATATCTATCTGGTCAACCTTGCCGCTGAAAACGATGGGAGCAATCAAAAGCATTTGTCCGATATGATCATCATCGACGATGCGCTTACCACCAGAGCAATGAAAAGCCTTGAAAACAAAGGTTATATCGTCAGGAAAAAAAGCCAGAGCGACAAAAGATCCTACCATATCAGTCTGACAGAAAAAGGTGTCAATATACAGCCAATCATTATTAAAGCACTTAAAAACTGGACCGATATCATTTCAGAAGGCATGGATGAAGAGGAGAAAGATTCTATCATTCAAAAGCTCACAGTAATGTCAAATAACGCATTAAAAGTAACGAAAGAAAAATAATATGGGATAACTTAAGGTCACTATCCTGTCACTGTCATTAGTCACCGTGATGTCAGGCGCTGCTGTGGTACCCGCATTAGGCGCAATAGCGAACTATTTCAGCAATGCGGATCCTCTTCTGATTAAACTGATTATAACCTTGCCTGCGTTGTTTATCATTTTTACATCGCTGCTTTTCAGTTTGATATCGAGCAGACTGTCATCAAAAACAATCACCGTCAGTGGTCTGGTTCTTCGGGTTGATTGCTTACTTTTTTGATAAAAATGAGCAATCGAAACTGATGGGCTGTTCTTCGGCAATGAACAACCTTGGCGGAATCATTGCCACGACACTCTTTAACTAAAAATAAGAAGTTAGAAAGGATCAAGAAAATGAAATATTATGTATTGGAAGGCACGTTTGTAAAAGATCTCCCTGAAAAAATTGAGCTGCAAAAAGCGATTGACGCACATCTTGAATATTTAGAATTGGGATTTGATGACGGTTCAATCCTTTTATCCGGCCCTAAAATAGGAACCGGCGGCGGCATTATCGTTGTTAAATGCGATGCTATTGAAAAGTTCTGCAATGATGATCCACTGGTTCAAGCAGGAATTCAGGAGTATCGAATTACGGAGCTTAAACTGCATAATTGCCAGGATTACCTCAAAATTTGGTTTAATTCGTGAGATAAACCAGCAAAAGAACAGAAGCTTCAGTTGGAAAACGCCGGGCGGGATGAACTGAAAAAACGCATCGCCGATATGGGCACTTTCCTGCGGGAACAACCCACCGTCCTGACCGAATACGACGAGCCGCTCGTCCGGCAGCTAATTGAAAAAGTCATCGTGGAATTTAAATCGGGCGTGACGATGGAGGTAAATGAATAAACCAAAAAACGAACGAGGCTCTCTACAGATTTATCGTAGGTTGCCTCGCTTTGTTTCTGCAAAATTGATTATAGGTATGCATACATTACATCATTGTAAGTCTAAACATCCCAGTTAAGAATATCTTTACAGAACCACTCAATTGAAATATATAACATTCCGCCTCGTTCAATTGGTTCACTTAACATAGCCCGAACAAGATTGTCTACTATACAGCCGATACTTCCTCTTGCAATCTGGATTGTTCTACTATCTTTCATTACCATTTCTGCCCAGCCATCTTTTTCATTATACGAAGCATTTATTACCTTTGCAACAAATGAAGCTGGAATCATGCAATGCTCTCCACGTACCTTTGCTTCGCCCTTTAACCCGTGATACTTAAGTTTCTGCCACATCAAGGACTTAGCCGGCATTTTGATTCTTTCATCATTAACCCAAGCGTATTCACATTCATCAGCTATGGTAACTTTAAATTAGATATTAATGATAATAACAATATCACGAATCAAATTAGAAAAAATCGATTATTCTGTTAATTATATTTGTCCTGAAGTTTATACACATGACTTTGTTCTGTGGGATAAGTACATAAAGTTAACATTGGATGCATTATTACCTTTGAAGAGATAGTATTGAACCGTAAGAAATATTCCAATATTTTTGTTTTTCAAATAAATATATATACCAATACACACCTATTTATCCACTAATATTCAAATAACATCGACAGCTCCACTTCGCCAAAATCCTTATAGCTCTGTAATTTCTTTTTTTAATGAAACTGCCTCTAAATTTTGATAAATTCAGAAGCAGTTTCATTGATCATAAATTTGTAAATGATATCTGGTGTTTCTGTTCCATTGCCATTTCCTGTAGTTGTTTAAAACGTTCTGTAACTCCGTAACTAATTACTTCGATTCTCTGTTCATCCATATATTCTGACTGTTTAAATACTTCATGCAAATCACCTGTCACATCTTTTAAATTTTCAAATGGAATCCACTCAAAATCTGTTACCAATTCCATCTGCTTTAACTGCTTTGCATAGAAAGGTTTTGATTCAATTTCATCGAAAGGATTAATTACTTTTGTTAATTTATTATGCCACAAACTTGTTCCCGTATCAAATACCGGTGCTGCTCCAATCCATTCCAAAGTTTCTACATTTCTGATTGCACCAAAGTTTCCGAAGTGCCTATCCGTATTTGCCATCAAATAATCAAATACTAATACGTAATTTATGAATTCAACCATATTGGATATTCCTAGCTTTTCACTTGCCTGTACCAAATGTTCATACGATGAATTTTGACTTCTCTTCTTCATTGATTTATTAATGCTTGCTGCATTTACCAATTCCGTCTCTGTAGTAATAAAATTCTCACATATGCTATATGGCATTCCATTTTCCCATAACATTGTATAAGGAACATAATTCTTACTACCAAGACGCTCATGTAACTTTGTCGCAAAAACCTCATTCAATGGTTCTTGCATATATGGATTACTTCCTGCTTTAATCAAACATCTTTTTCCATCAATAATTTTCCACTTCTTTTTCAACCATCCATCCGATGTGTTACATGGAGACATTAAATCGATATTTTCATTCTCTGCGGGTTGTCCGAACAAAATATTCCCAACATCATCTGAAAATGAATTTTCAAAAAAATTTATACCAGACCATCCTAATGAAGTATTATCTGGTTTCATCCAGTATTGATCCGACAAACTAAGTCCATAGCATTTTGCTAATAATTGTTCCGTGTGGGATATTTCGAGTTTTTCTAATGCCTCTCTGATTCCAAAACGGCTAGCTGGGATAGATCGTCCATACCACCATTCATTTAATTCTTTCTTATTTGGAATTCCAGTTTTATAGTCAATTCCTATCGGAAGGTATGCGAGTTCAAGTGCCTTTGTAACTTTAACTATCGCTGCTGTGTCATCATCAATCTGTATTTGTACAACAGGTGTATTCTTATTCATTAATGTACATTGCATCTTCTTGTCCTCCTCTCGATTCATTGTCTGTAGTATACCATAATCACAATTAAAATTCTACCAGTATCTAGATTGACAGTTTTGAAATGTAATTTTCTTGAAGTACCTTGCGAAATTTCAATTTAATTCCTCCAAACCCACAATTTTGGGGTTCATTACCTTTATCAGTTCGTCCTCACTCTTACCCTCTCTGCAAACTTGAATGAAGTAGGGTTCCTTTCCTAATCAATCTTTTGTTCCATTGCCATCATTGGTACTGGTGTGGTCCAGCTTCGCTGGACACGTTCCTATAACATAAGCTAGAGTCTGGCTTGCCAGACTCTAGCGATGACGCGCTGTCACCTTAGTTACAATCTACCTATAGCACGTCATGCGCATCCCCCGTAGGGTTTTTATCTCATAGGCAGAACTTTCCTATGAGATAAAAAAGCTACTAACGCCTTTGTTAGTAGCCCCGTTTATTTATTAAATTTTGCTTTGAAACCAATATGTAACATGTCTAATAAGTCTTCCAGCTGTTTATTGCTGCATGCCTTTAATTCTTCTTTGGACAGGAATATACCGGCATTATCATCGCCTTTGGATATAATAATATTGTATTCTTTTGTCTTATTATCAAAATCCATTTTGCCAATGTATCCGTACTTATTGCAGAATTCATTTAAATAATCGGTAAATTTCAACATATCACCTCCAATTTTAATTATCACAGGTTTTTATCATTTTTCAATATGCCATTCGTATTATTGAAGGTTACTTTTATAGCTCTTTTCTTTAACCGTTTAAAAAGGCATAAAGTATATCAAATACTAAATGCCTTTACTTACAATTTACTTCATTGATTTGCTATTATAATAGATTGTGCAATAAATTATGTTCATAATATCAACAACCACTTGAATTAAACCGCATCGGATTATTCTCCCTTTATCCAAAATATATCTGCAAGTCCTTTTTCATGGCTTTGCAATTCAAAGTCATTCCGTTTTCTGTCACAATAAATGTTTTAGTTTCCTTGAAACCATGCGATAGATAAAACTGAATGGCCCATGTGTTTTCAGACAGCACCTCCAGAAAACACGCCTTAAAGCCTTGCTCTACCATTATTTTTTCTACCTCAGAATATAGCTTTTGACCAATACCGCATCCAACATACTCCGGTAACAAATAAATAGCAAACAATTCTGCAGTGCTTGTATCCGGCTCCGTAGTTGTTTTACCAAAAACAGCACTACCTATAATTCCACGTTGATTTTGTGCAACTAAACAAACACTTCCCGAAGAGATGGCTTCCTGCAATATAGGAACCCAATGATCTTTTGGCAATGAGGAAAGATATTGTCCATCCATGAGTCCATTATAAGCAGATTTATAACTGACTTCGATTTGATGGCTGATTTTTTCAAAATCTCGTATCGTTGATTTTCTAAAAATAATATTGTCCAATTTAACATCCTGAGCTTTCTATCATAGATATAATTTATAGTTTAAATCCCTGTTTTCTATATACAATACAAATGATTTTTTCTTCACGATTTCTGACTATATATATTGTACTACATAAAAATCATATTCACTATCATATATTTTATCATTTTTTAATGTAATATTTACAAGGAAGAAAAATACTCTAAATTGAGATTTGCTTTTTCTTTTGGCTTCTTCTTGTCATATTATAATTAATTGTCCGAAGTTTGATTTGTCTTAATGCAGTTTATTCAAAAGAACTGCTACAACAATCCCAGTGATAAAAATGGAACAAATGCAATCCGTTTACTGCCAATACAGCACATCGCCTTCTTCACATAAAAGACCAAAATAAGAGCAGATAAACCGGCAGGCATTCCTGAATAACTTTCCTTAAATCCTAATAAAACTGTATTTGCAAATATAAACTTAACACCTCCTCCTAACTTATCCGTCTTGCATGCAAACACAAGAAAAGGTACTGTAGTAGAGGTTACGATAGCATCCACCTTATATTCGGCAGCCCAATCTTCATTTTCTCCTTTAAATGATATAGAATAAGCATCTTTAACAGAGAGTGGATTGAACCAGTTTGTAAGTGAATCAAGTGATATGGGTATGCTAACGTCATAATAAGTATTATTTATTTTTACACAGTCGCCATCACCAGCTATTCTTATAATCCGTTTATCCACAGTATGTAAATCATAATAATAATGATATCCGGATTTATTCCACCTCCGTTTGTTAATATTCATTCTCCCAATCCTCAATAGACATTTACCCGGATATTTGGTTTCCAGGATCAAATTTTAGAGTTATTTGGTTTAACTCACTTATTCTATCCAATTTTATTCTGCATTCATGAAAGTTTTCCATACAGCATTTATGATTTTCATGCCTTCTCATAGCAGCTAAATCGTCTGATAGAATATCCTGCCGCAGTCCAGACACATAACCAAGTATATTTCCTATATGAGTTTCTTCCTGTTGTTTTGGTTTTAATTTATACATGTTATTGAGCAAGTAAATATAATCCTCGCTGGCTAAATAAGCTCTCAAGGATTTTACGGCATTTACCCTTATTTCCTCTGTTCTGGTCATATAGTTTTGATCCACTTCCGGAGGCGTTTCTTTATAAAATATTTCCGGTATGTGATTCTTCTCCTTAAGCTGATTCTTATAATGAAGGATGTGATTTCTAACAAGATTCAGATTACCCCCATCAGACCAGAAAGGATTGCCGCCTCCATGCCTGTATAAATGTTCCCATTGTTTAAAAGAACTTATTAATTCTTCTTCCATATTTTTTTCTGTACGTTTCATTGAAACACTCCTATTGTCACAGAGGGAACCTTCAGTTCCTTTTAACGGTTACATTTTCAAAGCGATATAGATTATTTCTTATAAATCAATAATAAAGCCACTAATAAAAATACAATTCCACCTACTCGGTAAATTACTAAAGATGCATCACTTGGCTCTGTTTTATTTTCTAATCTCCACCAATTTGACAAATACCAAGATACCCGAGGCGATATAGTGCCTATAATCCCAATAATGCCAAATACAATAATAAATACCCACATATAAATATTCTCCTCTCAAATACACGATCCTACAGTTTTATATTAGCACATTTTTTCCATTAGTAACATGATATTTCATCTATTCATAAATATTTGAGCACACAAAAAACACCCGAACCCCGGATGTTTCCTACTGTCTTTATCTACCATTCCCCCATGCTGCATCAAAACTAAGTGCTACTTTATTTTCTTTCTCATCTACGCAGTAGATCGGTAATTTTTCCGTATTTGCTGAATTTGTAACTGATATTGCAGCTGGTATGTATCGAATACCAAGAACTACCAGAACAAGGAAGGATAATACAACAATTCCTGTTTTAATAAAAAATTTAAATTTATCTTGCTGTTTTTCATCATCCATAGCTTCACCATTAAATATATTGTCAATATTAATATATTGACTAATGAATATAACTATTACACTAATCTTTCTTATACTTTGTACTTTCCATTGATAAATTTCAGGTAATAAGCAATTAAAAGATACAGAAAAGATAATCTACTCTTTTCGCTTTATTACCACAAAATTATATTTTATACTCTGCATCACTAAGTAATTTTCTGATACCTGCTACGTTAAGTCCCCGGCTTTTTTCTGTATTTGAATTATTAACCCGTGGATTAGCTCCTACTTCAGCATACAACTGATTAACTCCGCAAATTAAACTCATTTGGGTAGTTTCATGTGCATTCATAGACCGATAAGGACGTATCATATATATCTACAGTGACCTGTCTAGTTTATTGAACTTCGATATAAGCTTATAGCATTTTAAATTTCCATATAATTTATTAAAATATTCACAAATTGTTCATGAATCAGCCACGTAATAAACATATATGTCTAATATAATATAATTATAGAAAATAGTTACACCCTAAATTACTTATAAGAAAACTTTTTCATAAATTAAAGCCTGGTAGTTACCCTCCCCTCTACCGGGCTTCTCCTCTGCCTGGAAATAAAAAATATTCTGGCAAGCAATTTCCCATCACATAAAAAATCCTGATGCATAAAGGAAATCTATCCAATATACATCAGGTAACATCTTATTTCTTCTATTTTAAGACTGTTCACGTTCATTAATGAGAAGAATCTTATCCAAAACTGTTTTATATACTAACACAATCTGGGCATCAATAAAACAATATTTATTAATGATGAATCGATATGTCTTTACAATAAAACAAAAACTCATTGTTACGATACTAAGAAAGGTTATAAGTGGATTAATATCTTTTGTTAGTAAATAAAAGATTGCACCAATAAAAAATAGGAAAGAAAAGAAATACGTTTTGCAGATACGCATAGCTAAAAACATAGTATCATTTAAACGATCCTGCATTTTTTTTATGGCGGTTCTATCTTTATTCTTCAGGTGTTCATAAATATCATTATATATTTCCTTACTGTCAAATACCCTGTTTTGTAAGCTTTTCTGGCAAACAAAGAAATATTTATTGTAATTATTTTCACCAAGTTCTTTACTGATTAATTTTTTAAAAATACTAGCCATATTGATACCATCCTCTCATCTATTTTATACCTCCATACAAACATTTTTTGCTTTGGATATTAGATGTTTCTCTTAGTATTTGTACCTTCTTAAAATGTAGCCTCTGTAATTCCTGTGAATTCTGCCTTTTATAAGAAATTTTTTAAATTTAAATATTCACAAATTGTTCATAAATCATCCATACTATAATCATATATGTCTATTATAATAAAATCATGGTAAATGAGTTACAACTTAAATTGCTAATAAGATAATTTTTTTCATAAAACAAAGCCTGGTAGTTACCCTCCCCCCTCTACCGGGCTTCTCCTCTGTCCATAAGTAATAAAATCCGGTAAATAACTAAATTCTTTTCTAAAATACTTTATAAACTTTCTCCCAAGATAATGAACCCCCATGATTTTCAATAAATTAAATGTCATAACAAAAGCCTGTAAAGATTGTGTTTATAATATAATGAATTAATTAATAAATACAACAAATTTAAATTTAAGCTTTTCTTAGACATTAAGTTTTGTTATAATGATTCTTAAAGTAAATAATTATGTTCATTTTTAGGAACATTTAAATTAAGTCAAAAATATTTGGAGGCAAGGTTATGTCTAAAGTTATTATTATGGATCACCCATTAATTCAGCACAAAATTGGTATTATGAGGCGCAAAACTACTTCTACAAAGGAGTTTCGTGACTTAGTGTCCGAAGTTGCCATGCTGATTTGCTATGAGGCAACAAGAGAGCTTCCTTTAGCTGATATCGAGATAGAAACACCTCTCGTTAATACAGTTGCACATGAGATTGCCGGAAAGAAGCTCTGTATTGTTCCTATTTTAAGAGCTGGCCTTCATATGGCCGATGGTATATTAAACCTGATTCCTAATGCTAAGGTTGGTCATATTGGTTTATATCGTAATGAAGAAACGCTTGAACCAGTAGAATATTTCTGTAAGCTTCCAGTTGATGCCAATGAAAGAGAGATTTTCGTAGTGGATCCCATGCTTGCAACCGGTGGTTCCGCAAGCGCCGCTATTACATTGTTAAAAAATAAAGGAATTTCCAAAATTCATTTCTTATGTTTAATTGCCGCACCGGAAGGTGTAAAAAGACTGACGGAACTTCATCCTGACGTGGATGTCTACATTGGTTCATTAGATGAAAGATTAAATGAACATGGCTACATTCTTCCCGGTCTTGGGGATGCTGGTGACCGAATCTACGGTACTAAATAATTATATACCAGTTAATAAAAAAAGTGCTTATCTCCTAATAAAATGGACAATAAGCACTTTTTTTATGTGTAATTTTTACTATTTTATTTTGTAGTAAATTTAAATACTGTTACAAAATCATATTCATTGCCGGCTTTTAATACGCAGGAAGGAAATTCTGTTTTATTGCAGGAGTCCGGGAAATATTGTGTTTCAAAGCAAACACCGGTGCGTTTTTGATATACAAAACCCTCTTTACCTGTTTCTGCATTAAGGAAATTAGCGGTATATAGTTGAATACCAGGCATATTTGTAAATATTTCCATCTGCCTTTTACTTTTCCCATCAACTAATTCGCCAATCTTCTCTACTTCACTTCCACTGATATTAAGTACAAAATTATGATCATATCCGCCACCTTGATTTAATGGACCGTAATCAGTATCAATATCTTGTCCCAAAGGTTTTAACTTTCTAAAATCCATAGGTGTTCCTGTAACATCACAAATTTCACCAGTAGGTATTAAGGCATCATCCGTAGGAGTAAATTTGTCCGCATCTAACATTACCAGTTGTTCCAACACTGAGCCGGATTTATGCCCTGCTAAATTAAAATAGGAATGGTTTGTTAAATTAACAATCGTATCTTGATCTGAAACTGCAAGGTATTCAATTACTAATTCATTATCATCAGTTAAAGTATAAGTAACACTGATATCAAGATTACCTGGAAAACCTTGTTCCATGTGAGGACTCAATCTTGAAAATTCGATGGAATCCGAATCTTCATCTTCAAAAATCTCTGCCTCATACAAGAATTTATTGTACCCTATTGAACCGCCGTGTAAATTATTCTGCCCATCATTTTTCTCAAGTCCATACTTCTTTTCATTTAATTCAAAAGAGGCTCCGCCGATACGGTTGGCATGACGTCCGATAAAGGAACCAAAACCAGGTGAATTAATTTCATATCCTGTTACATCATCATACCCTAAGACCACATCATCAAATTTGCCGTTCTTATCCGGCACAAGAATATTTACAATATTTGCACCAAAATCTGTGAAGCTGACTGTCATACCATTTTTATTTTCCAAAATAAAAAGAGTAGCTTCTACTCCTTTCTTTGTCTTACCAAACGACTGCTTCTTAATACTCATAGTAATCTCCTTCTGTGAACATTTCATTTATATAATTACTAGAATAATCCACTTTTAAAGAAAGTGCAAGATAATTTTTGAATAATTATAAGGCTCCATATTAATTTTATAATAAATTTAGAATTCATTTATAATTTTATTATTTACTTCTTTATGAGGATTGACAAGTAAAATAGGTAATGGTATACTTCAACTAAAATCAAGTGGTTGCTTATTTTTACAGGCATTATACAAATCCTGGCAGGTAAGTGACATAATAGGGAAACAGGTTAAATGCCTGTACGGTCTCGCCGCTGTATGTGAGGAGTTTATTTGAGGCAGTATATATTACTGTTACAATCACTGAGTATCTGTTACTTGGGAAGGTTCAAATTAAATGTTGATTCATGAGTCAGAATACCTGCTTGATTATCGTACTGAAATTACCACGAGGGTTTGGAAAAAAGTACAATAATTTATTGACCGTTACATAATAAAGAAGCTCAGATAAGCCGCTTAAAACAAATAATTTCCATTTTTGCTGACTGCTTTTTCAAAACTTTATTAATAACATAAATATTAGTCAATTTTATTATTTATTTTTCTGTATGTTCCTTACCTTAGTGGCAGAAGGAACTTTTTTATTGCTATTTATCATAATTTTCGGACGTGAGTAAAAGTTCAAATAATAAAACATTAGAAAAGAGGAGAAAAAATTGGAGGGTAAAAAAAATACAAAGAAAATAGTACTCGGACTTATTGGGTTATTCGTAATCGCTGCCGTTATGATATTATTGTACAAGCAGTTTAAGCCAAAATCCGTCGAAGGTTCTAAAATAATAACAGCAGAAATCATATTAGATGATGGTACAGGCAAATCCTATGATATAAAAACGGAGGAAAAATATTTACGGGGTGCCTTGGAACAAATTAACCTGATTTCAGGAACTGAATCTGATTATGGTCTTTTCGTAACTACAGTAGACGGAATAACTGCGGATGATGCTAAACAGGAATGGTGGTGCTTTACTTTAAATGGAGGAGCAGTCAATACCAGTGTAGATGCAACACCAATTAAGGATGGCGATCATTTTGAAATTACTTTAACGGCAGGATATTAGAATGCGTATAAAGGATATGGTAATCATAGGTATGTTAGGTGCCATTCTGGTAGCCGTACAGTTCATCCTATCTTTTCTGCCCAATATAGAACTGGTTTCCTTCTTAATAATTATATATACATTGGTACTGCGAAAAAAATCGCTCTATATAATTACTGTATTTGTTTTAGTAGAAGGATTTTTATATGGTTTTAGTTTTTGGTGGATTAACTATCTTTATATATGGTTTGTATTGTATGCCCTGGCAATGGTATTTCGGAAAGAACGTTCTCCTTTATTATGGGCGGTTATTTCCGGCGGATTTGGTATCTCTTTTGGTGCCTTATGTGCCCTCCCGTATTTTTTTATGGGCTTATCAGGTGGAACAATCCGGACTGGCTTTCAATCCGCTTTTGCTTACTGGATAGCTGGAATACCTTATGATATTCCACATGGAATTGCTAATTTCGTATTAGCCCTGGTTCTCTTTAAACCAATGTACAAGATATTAAATCTGCTTATTAACCGATATGATTTATCTATAACAAATTAAAAATATAAGACTGCAGAAAAGTACAATGATCCGGCATATTTCAAGAATGTTTTTTATGCAAATAGACACCCATATTGGGTTCGCCTAAAAAAAGGTTATCCCGAAGGATAACCTTTAATCAATTTCGTTCCAAACAATATAGCTATTTCTGTATAAAAATGTTAAAAATAATAATTCTTAAAATTTATATATATAGAAAAAGGTACACTGAAAACTTTGTTGATTATAATTTAGTTACATTAGTAGCTTGAGGACCTTTAGCTCCTTGAACAACATCAAAAGCAACTTCTTGTCCTTCTTCTAAAGACTTGAAACCATCCATATTAAGACCTGAATAGTGTACAAATACATCGTTGCCTTGTTCATCAGAGATAAATCCAAAACCTTTTTGATTGTTAAACCATTTTACTGTACCTTTGTTCATGATAATTCCTCCAAATAAATTAAAATTACTGTTACATAATTGTGACAGTTACAATCATATTGCATGTTATGCAATATATTAATCATATCACTAATTACTTGTTCTGTCAAATATTATTTTGTAGGTTTTAATGCGAAAATATACATTTTTCAATTTTTTTTTGTTTGAATTTTCTCATAGTTTTTTAATAATTTATGATAGGTCATTGCCCAGCATTTATATTGAAAGTCAATGGGACCTGCTATACATGTACAGTGGTTTTAAGTCATAAAGAGCTTCTATTCCCTCTTCAAAAAGGGTATTAAAATACTCCCTATCCTGACATCTGAAACATCTATAATTACTTATTCGTATTAATACGAACATCCCTGTTAAGATTTAAATCCATATAAATATCTTTTATATGATAAAATATGTCCTTAAATGTGCCTGTTTCTATAAGGTTATTACAATGAAACTTGAAATGATGGCACGCTGAATCTGGCATAGATTTTTTATGAATAAATTAATATTTGAACTTTTCTTTTATTTTATATATTATTTAAATAGACTATAATAATACTATGTATTTTAAAAGTAAAGCACTTTAGCACCAAAGCTACATTTTGTTGCTTTATCAGAAATTTCAAATGCAAATTGGTATAATAGATAAATTAAATAACGTTAATTAGTATTAATTATTACTTACTATATAAAATGCCATGTAGTCTACGAATATAATAATTGAATACTTAATGTAATAATAACTTTAATCAATAAGGAAAGCATATAAATTCGTAAGGGGGTTTGGCATGTCTGAATTACTATTGAAAGACAAATTACGTGAATTGCGTACCAGAATGCATTTAACCCAGAGTAAAGTCGGCCAATATCTTAATATGACCCGGCAGGGTTATGCTCATTATGAAGCAGGCTTAAGAAATCCTGATTATCAGACACTGCTAAAACTTTCAAAGTTATATCAAGTAGATATCGGTGATTTAATTAATAACCATACCACACCGATTATACATGAAACACTTCACGAAAATGTGGATTACACAATTAAACCAGGGTATCTGAAACAAAATGCAATACCGCCCCGCGTCATTAAGCTTACCAGTGATGAAAAAAAATTATTTAATCTATATAGTAAATTAAATGCATCCGACAAAAAAGAATTTTTAAATATGTTAGAATTAAAAGTTAATAACATTAAAAAAAGTAAAAAGTTATATAAATAGTGCAGGTGTAAACATTATAATTTTGCCGCAGAATGGATATCTCTTCCGATGGTAGTAACATCAACTATACTCATAACCGTTCCAGTTCCTGCACTTGCCAAATAATATTGAATTTTCAAAGTTCACAGTTTCTTATATCTATGAAGTTTCAGTATATTAAAAAAGCTGCTGTTATATCTAAAATAAAGATTTTAGTTTAGCAGCAACTTTATTAATATATCTCTATGGGACATTACTAGTTCTGGTATAGGGCTGGTAATAATCAGATTAAATTATAAGCTTCTGCCGCATTCAGCATCTCAAAATTATTTTTATGTAACACATCTAATGCTTTATTAGAATCAGAAACCTTTAGAACCATAGAACCAGTTGTACTTGAAGATAATGCATACATATACTCTACGCTAATACCTGCTTCTGCCAACACTTTAAACAATTGATGGAGCATACCAACCTTATGCGGAAGCTTTACTGCAATAACTTCTGTCAGTTTCACTGAGAAGCCGGCTTCTTTTAGCACTGACTTTGCTTTCTCCGGCTCCGATACAACCATTCGAAATATTCCATATTCTGAAGAATCAGCTAAACTGGCGGAAATAATATTAATATTATTTTCATTAATCGTTTCCGTTACTTTCTCAAGTCTTCCTTCCCTATTTTCGATAAATACTGATAGTTGTTTAATCAACATATTAAATCACCCTCTCCTTATCTATTTAAAGTACTCCTGAAAACTCCCACGGCCTGTTTTTACTGATATTTTAGATACTGGTAATTTTATTTCCATTTTCGTGATGTCATATGTATGTTTTTACGCAGACCGTCTGCGCATAGCGAATGGAGGTATTCATAATGCCCGGTAAGTAAAAACATACTTATGATAGACAGAAATTGTTCATGACTTTATTCAGCAGCTAAAATATCTTCAATTACTGCTATTGGTTTACGAGAGTACTCATTTATATACCAACTTTCGTTTATCGATTACTCGTTTGGCCGAGGCCTAACGATATTTTATTCCAACTTTCGTTTATCGATTACTCGTTTGGCCTTACCTTCACTTCTCTCTATGGTTTTTGGTTCAACCAATTTTACTTTAACTGCTAACCCAAGCGCTGTCTGGAGTATATGTGCGATCTTTTTCGTTAAATCTTCCAGGATTCTAATTTCATCTGAGAAGAAACGCTCTTCTACTTCCACCCATACTTCTAATATATCCAGATTATTAATTCGGTCCACAATTAACAAGTAGTGGGGGCTGGTTTCTCCAATCTCAAGTAACGCCGCCTCAACCTGTGAGGGAAATACATTAACTCCACGTATGATTAACATGTCATCGGAACGTCCTTTAAATCTTGAGATACGTGCCAAAGTTCTTCCGCATTCACATTTGTCATAGGTAATGCTGGTTAAATCCTTAGTACGGTAACGGAATAAGGGTAGTGCTTCCTTGGAGACAGTAGTAAATACTAATTCTCCGATTTCACCTGCTGCAACAGGCTCTAATGTCTCCGGATTAATTATTTCGGGAATAAAATGATCTTCATATACATGAAGTCCACTATGATATTCACAGTCTGCAGCTACTCCCGGTCCCATTATCTCACTTAATCCATAGATATCATAAGCTTTAATATGAAGCTTTGATTCAATCTCATGGCGCATGTTTTCTGTCCAGGGTTCCGCACCGAGTATTGCTGCTTTAAGCTTAATTTTATCCAGCTTATCCCCTTCTTCCAATGCTTCTGCTATATGTAATAAATAGGATGGTGTACAGGCAATAACAGTAGTTCCGAAATCCTCCATCATGGTAATCTGTTTTTTCGTATTACCGGAAGACATGGGAATAACGGTTGCCCTCAGATTTTCTGCACCGTAATGTAACCCTAACCCTCCGGTGAATAATCCATATCCATAGGACACCTGGATTTTATCATTTTTGCCGATTCCCGCCATCGCCAAAACCCTGGCTACACATTCCTGCCAGATTTCAATATCTCTTCTGGAATAACCCACAACGGTAGCTTTACCCGTAGTACCGGAAGAAGCATGTATTCTTACTACCTCAGATTCCGGAATTGCAAATAAACCAAAAGGATAGTTATCCCTTAAATCATTTTTCGTAGTAAAGGGTAGTTTATTTAAATCTTCAATTTCCCTGATATCTCCGGGTTCAAGGCCCATCCGCTGCATCTTTTTACGATAAAATTCAACATTATGATAAACTCTGTCTACCATCTTTTTAAGTCTTGCACTTTGAAGATATCTCATCTCATCGCGGCTCATACACTCTTTTGTTTCATTCCATATCATCTTTAATCCTCCCTATCAATTACCTTATTATCTTAACAACAAATCCTTTACTTGTTAAAATTTCCTTCGTATGCTCCGGTTTATCAACTATCATACGCATAATACCAAATTCCGGGGAATCAAAGGAGGATATAGCTCTTAAGTTTATCCCGTTTTCCCTTAATACCGATGTTATCTTAGCTAAACTTCCAACTTCGTTTTCAACAAATACTGAAAGCTGTCTTAACATAAAATCCTCCTTTTATGAAAAGGTTTGCAGATTATATCCCGCTTCAAATGCCTTTTTATTAATATCTATGGTCTTTGGCGGTACTGTATTTTCAATTACTTTTAGCCATTCTTCTTTGGTAAAATTCATATGCTGCGCTGCAATACCTAAGATAATCACATTAAATGCTCTGGTATTTCCCAACTTTTGGGCTTCCGCTATGGCATTTACTTTAATTACCTTATATCTTTTTTCCAAATCTTCCACTATGTTTTCCGGATATTCTGCTGCACCGATTACGACTGGCATTGGATCAATTCTTTGATCATTTACGATAAGAACCCCCTCTTCCTTTAAATAATGGGCATAACGAAGGGCTTCCAATCTTTCAAAGGCTATTAATACATCAGCCTGTCCGGGTTCCACAATAGGTTCCGCGACTATATCTCCATAGCGGACATAAGTTACAACGCTTCCCCCCCTTTGTGCCATTCCATGTACTTCCGATAATTTTACGTCATAGCCTGCCTGCATGGTAATTCCGCCAAGTATGCGGCTGGTAAGCAGAGTTCCCTGACCGCCGACACCAACAATCATAATATTTTTTGTTATCATGTCTATACCTCCACTTTCTCAATGGCATTAAATTTACATAAGCTAAAACATAACCCGCAGCCGTTACACATAGTTTCATTTATACAGGCAGTTCCATCCGCTTTTTTCGTAATCGCCGGACAGCCTGGTTTTAAGCACATGCCGCATTTTTTACATATATCCTTATTCACTTTATACTGGATATTTATTTTCTTCTTATTTAATAATACGCAGGGCGCCTTCGTTATAATGACGGATATTTCATCCCGTGCAGTTTCTTCTTTCATTACTTCCGTTAATTTAGCAAGATCAAAAGCCGGAACCACTTCTACATGATTAATACCGATTGCCCTGCAGAGTCCTTCGATATCTATGGCATAAGTGCTATCTCCCATTAAGGTTTTACCGGTAGCCGCATGGTCCTGATGGCCAGTCATGCCTGTGGTCGAGTTATCTAAAATTAATACGGTTCCTGTACTTTGGTTGTATACCATATTCATTAAAGAATTAATTCCTGTATGGAGAAAAGTGGAATCACCAATAACTGCAACCCAGTTTTTAATATAATCCTTACCCTTTGCCTTTTCCATCCCATGCAAGGAGCTGATACTGGCTCCCATACAGACAGTAGTGTCAACAACACTTAAAGGGGCAACCGCACCCAGTGTATAACAGCCGATATCACCGGCTGCATGTATCTTTAATTTATTTAATACGGAAAATACACTTCTATGGGGACATCCTGGACATAGAATGGGTGGTCTTTGGGGTACCTCTGCCGGTTTATTTAAAATAAGTTTTTCTCCATTAATGGCGGTACGAAGCATATTGGCACTATATTCTCCCTGTACCGTAAATATTTCTTTGCCTACGGCTTTAATTCCCCAGGATTTCACCTGTTCTTCCATGATGGGGTCTAATTCTTCTACTATGTATAATTTATCCACCCCGGCTGCAAACTCTTCAATCAGCTTTCTGGGCAAGGGATTTACTAAACCTAATTTTAATACCGAGGCATCCGGAAATGCTTCTTTTACATATTGATAGGGAATTCCGGAAGTTATGATACCGATACCGGCATCCTTATATTCCATCTGATTTATGGAGAAATCACATCCGTCTGCTGCAAGGGTTATTTCTCTTTGTTCAACTACTAAATGTCTGTTTTTAGCATTTCCAGGCATCATAACATTTTTCGCAATGTTTCGCTCATATATCTTATCTTCCGGTTCAATTCTTTCCCCTAATGTAACCATTCCCTGGGAATGGGATAACCTGGTGGTACTGCGTACAATTACAGGTGTATCATATTTTTCACTTAGTTCATAAGCAAATTTCATGAACTCCTTTGCTTCATTACTGTCGGAGGGTTCTAAAACCGGTACCTTAGCGGCTCTTGCCACTGCTCTGGTATCCTGCTCATTTTGGGAACTGTATAAACCGGGATCATCTGCTGCTACAACTACTAATCCTCCTGTAACACCAATATAAGCTGAGGTAAATAAAGGATCTGCTGCAACATTCAAACCAACGTGTTTCATGGAAGCCATGGCACGTACTCCACTTATGGATGCACCTATGGCTACCTCCATTGCCACTTTTTCATTTGGTGACCACTCAGCATAGATCTCCTTGTATCTAATTATATTCTCACTTATTTCTGTACTTGGTGTACCTGGGTAAGCTGCAGAAACTTTAACACCTGCCTCATAGGCACCTCTGGCAAACGCTTCATTTCCCAGCATGATTACTTTGTCTTCCACAATTATTTCTCCTTTCATTCTATGAGGTGCTTACTAAATCCATAAACCTGCTGCTTATATAAGCAATTGTTCCGCTTTGCTATGTAATGGTTTAAAACGTTTACACATCACAATTTTATTTATTGAATTAATTAATGATACCTTACTTTTTGTATGTTTTCAATGAACATTTACATATTGTTCCTTCCTGCATTTGCGTGACAGTATGTACCGGATATATCAAAAAAATTTAATCACACCTTGTACATTTTTATTAATATACAACTTATTTTACCTATTAAATAGATAGATAATTAACATTATCTGAAGCAATAATATCAAAGGCATACCAAATATAAAACGATTGTGCTTTGTTTTATGGCGAAAATACTGCATTCCTAAGATGGAACCGGCACTTCCTCCAATTATTGCCAGGAAGAAAAGTGTTTTTTCTTTCACTCTCCACCGATTTGTTCCGGCCCTATATTTATCAATCCCCATGACTGCATATCCCACTATATTTATTACAATCAGATATATAATAACCGCAATAAAAATTATTCTCATCTCAACTCCTATCTGCGTGCCCTGCACACGTATAAATCAGGATGGTGAAAAATAATTCCCTCCTATTTTTCACGCATGACTGCCAAAAATTTATCCTGTCTATTTGTTATTTTACATTGCTATGTTATTAAAGTCCAGGTAAATTAGCAGAAATCCATTTGGGTATGAAATCCTTTTTCAAGCATTCGATCCGGAACTGGTAATTTATTCATGACAAAAGAACTGTTGGAGGCTATTACCGGTATATTCATGATATCTTTCAGAAAATATCCGGCTCCCATACCTCTTCTCCCCTCTTACTAATTCTGCTACGACCGGTAACATAGGATTAAAATGACCATGTAAATTTCCGTTCACAAATAATATTTTCGACATATCCGTCCTCCTCTTATGTATCTCCATGAGATATTTCACTATATCAGAGTGGTATAGTCATCAAGGGAAATATGTATTTTTTTCAGTATCATAAAGCAAAGGAGCCTTACTTAATAGCAATACTGCTATTTGCAAAGCTCCTTTTTTCATTTTTATATCCATTGCATACCGCAGACTGTCTGCGGTACTGCAACATATAAAAAGGTGATACAGATATGATGCCGCTCTGGTGGTATCTCAAATAATAGATGAAGAAACCCGGAATGAGCATCCTCTGTACTCATTATAAGGCGCTTCCAGTGTGAAAGCATTTGTTTTTTATACTTTTCATCTCTCCAATATATTGAGTAAGACACAAAATTAGTATCCAGGATTCAATTATTTTTTATGGTCTGAGTATTTGACCAGTTCTTTTTCCACCGCCTCCAATTCTTCTTTAACAAGCTGCAAAATTTTTTCCTGTCTAACTTTTATATCTTCCGGAACAAATTTTAAATCATTTGCAGTTCTATCTAATTGTTTTTTCTGATCCGATATGGCTTTTTGAATTTCATCAAAATTCATCACTTAACCTCCTCTCCGATTAGCCTATACACTATTAAATAAATGTTTAATCTTATTAAACAAACTCTATAATTTTTATAGCACACTATAATATATTCCTGTCATTTTAATATTGTTACCTTTAAATGTCTTGATTGTTTCCAATAAATGCTGCTTTTATCCCTATTTCATAGTGACGAAAAAAGTTTTAAAAAAAGAATGCAACTATTCGTGCATTCTTTTATTTAATAAAACCATATGAATATGATCTTCCCATTTACCATTAATTTTTAAATAGCTGAGCGCCATTCCTTCATTATAAAACCCAAGCTTATTTACAACCTTTAAGGAACGGACATTTTTTGGCATTATATTAGCCTCTATCCGGTGGAGTCCATAATCTTCAAACATAATATCAATTCCTTTACCGGTTGCCTCTGTCATATAACCTTTATTTATCTCGTCCTTATCCAGTTTATACCCAAGAAAACAGGACAGGAAAACTCCCCTGACAATATTGGTAAATGCAACGGTTCCTATAATACGGTCCGTATCTTTCTTATTATAAATCCATAGCCTTAAAGTTGTATGATTATTTATATCGTTAAAATCCTTATCTAAAAGCTTTTCCTGACAGCTTAATGTATAAAACTCCTCACCTTTTACTGCTTCCCACTCTTCTAAAAAATCCTTGTTTCTTAAATAATAATCGAATACCTGCTTTGCGTGGGATTTATCCAGTACTTTTAAAATGAGTCGATCTGTCTGATAAATTCGTTGCATAAAACCTCCCGGAAAATATCGTTTATTTTTCATAAATTCTAACATAAAGTTTTAAATTAATCAAATAAATTGAACATAATATATGTCCATGATATTATTGCCCCAATCGGAAATTGTAAGTAAATCAGCAACTTCCTCCTTCCTCTTTCATGATATCATCCACACACCGGATCCGTACTGCCATATACTCATGTCCCGGTAAATCCAATACGAATTTACCTTTAAATATTCCGGCTTTTGTTATTGTCATATTCCAGGTATCGATAACTTCCGCTTCATAATTATGTAAATCATCATAATAATACTCACGGAAAGATGGCCTGTTAAACCCGTAATAATATAAGTAGTAACCCACCTCATGGAATGGGACACAATCCACCCTGGCAGCAACCTCGTCCCATTTTGCTTCCATTGGTGCTAATCCGCATCCCGGTGTTTCTTTTAGTATTTTTAATAAAAATTTAAACCTATCCGGACTTTCACCATGAAGTTCCCCACCATGTGACCACCATAAAATATTATTTTCATTCAGGAAGGTTTCTCCATGTCCCGCATAGCCTCCTCTGCAGGTTGCTTCCCAAAATCTCCGGACCAGTTCTTTACCGCTGATATTTCCCCAGCCATGCTGGATATTTCCTTCATAAGCAATTTCATCCAAGACAATGGGTTTTTTGTAACGTATTCTCCATTCATCCACATGTTCTGCTGTTTTATAAATATCCTGACGCTGGATGCTGCAATGGGTAATCCATGGTTTGGAATAATCATAAAACGGTTTACAATTATGGATGGAACGCAAATGATTATACACATCTTTTTTACAGATAATAGAAGCATACCGTTCCCAGTCCCCTAAGTTTTTACTAAACATCAAATCATATTCGTTAGCCAGGGACCACCATACATTTCGATATGCGCTAAGTCTTGCGATGACGTAATTCCAATATAAATCATCCGCTTCCCTGTCCATCATGCTAAATCCCCATCTATCATAAGGATGCATCACGATAATATCCGCTTCGATCCCCAAATCCATTAAATCTTTAACCCGCTTCTCAAACATCTGGAAATGTTTCGGATTAAAACGCATGTAATCCCATCTATTACCGGGAGCACATCCCACATACTCCCCAAAATTATCCTTTGTTAAAACGGAATTATCGCACGGTGTTCCTTCATATGGATAACTGATTGGTTCATTAAAATTATAATCATAGTGTTTGGGGAAAATACAAAAACGTATTTTATTAAAGGCACTGTCTGCTAACGTTTTTAATGTCAATTCCTGCAATTCTTCTGATTGTAGACTCCACACATAACATGTGGTCCCCAAAGAGTAATACGGGGTACCGTCTTCATAAGCAAAATGATAAGTGTTTGCTACTCTTACCGGCCCATGGTTATTTTTTTCCGGCGGTGTTACTTCAAAGGATCCCTTATATGTTTCTTCTGAAAAACTTCCCTTTATTTCAAATGTATAAGGCTCCTCATAGGACGGCATAAATCTTACTTTATAGATACCATCTCCATCATAAAAGCCATCCACACAGTTTTCTTCATTCTTACTGCAAAATATTCCCTGAATCGTATAATCGGTAAATGGGTTATTATCAGAACGACCTATTACAGTCACTTCAAGTACATCCCATTTTTCTACCGTTTTAGTGTATCTAATTTCTCTCATTGTCTCATCCTTCCTGTTTATCCATTATGATTTTACCGCTCCTGCCATACCCTCTACAAAATGACGCTGGAATATCAGATATACAATTAATACGGGAATTACGGATATAAGAACTCCGGCACACAAGTAGCCATAATCTGTTCCATGCTCTCCGACAAATGTCATTAATCCCACCGGAATTGTTTTTTTCGCATTATCATTGATGATAACACTGGCCAGCAGATATTCATTCCAGGTTGCCAGAAAATCTGTAATTAACAGCGTAGCAACTGCCGGTTTGGAAATCGGAAAAATAATCCTGATAAAAAGCTGCCATTTGTTACATCCGTCAATACATGCAGCTTCATCGATATCTTTGGGAATTCCCTTCATAAACCCCCTTAAAATTAATATAGCATATGAAATACCAAACCCTACATAAACATAAAACAATCCAAAGTAAGTATTTAATAACTTCAATTTACTAAATATTACGTTAATTGGTACTAATGCTACCTGCATAGGAAGCATCATACCAATTAAAAAAAAGATAAAAATACCGGTTTTATGTTTAATATTAAGACGTGTCAAAGCAAAAGATGCCAATGCACCGACAAAAATTCCTATCGGTACCTTTAAACAGGTAACAATCAGATCATTTTTCATATAGGTGAACAGCCGTCCTTTCACCATGGCATTTACAAAGTTACTCCATGCAATCTTATCCGGAAGCTTAAAAAGGCTGATTCCGCTGTAAAAGTCCTGTTTACTCTTTAATGCTGTGGCAATTAAAGTAAATATGGGAACAAACCAAATTAAGGCCAAAATTATAAGAACTGCATAAAGGGTAATCTTTTTAACAATTTTTTTCTGCTTTCCCTCCATTACCTTGTCCCTCCTTAATTTTCTTTCGCCGTAAATGATACATAGGGTACAATTACCACCAGCATCATAACAACCATTACACAGGCCACTGCGGTACCAAGCCCCACGTTATTATACTGGAAAGTCTGTGAATACATGTAAGTAGATAACATCTGGGTAGCATTATTTGGTCCGCCTCCGGTCAACCCCTGTATAACATCAAAAACTTTCATTGCCGATACAATCAAGGTTGCAATCACTATAACAAAGGTCTCTTTCATCAGGGGTACTGTAATATAGAAGAACTTTCTAACAGTACCTGCACCGTCAATGGTCGCAGCTTCCAATACATCAATTGAAACAGATTGTAAACCTGCTAAAAACAAAAGCGTCGGCTGCCCGACAGCCTGCCAAAGAGATGCAGCAAATACGGCATATAAACTATATTTTGGATTGGAAATCCAGCTTTGTGAGAAATCGCTCCCCAATATTTTAAAAAATTGATTAATAAATCCCACATTAGGATTGTAAATCCATCTCCAGATAATAGCAACAGCAATTGGTGCTATTACACACGGAAAATAAAAAAATCCCCGAAAAAAGGTTCTTCCTTTAAATTTATTGCTGAGCAGCAATGCCAGTCCCAAAGAGACCGTCATAGTCATCAGAATCGTTAATAATATCCATATTAAATTATTTTTTAGTGCAATAAAAAAAACTTTATCTGCCGTAAACAGCTTGAGGTAATTATCCAGTCCTATAAACTTCATTTTTCCAATACCGTTCCAATTAAACAAACTGATATATAAAGAATAAAAGACCGGAATAATGATTACGGAAAGATATATAATACCTGCCGGAATCAAAAAAGCATATGCACTAAATTCAAATTTCTTTTCTTTTTTCATTTTTTCCAGCTCCCATAGCATAACACTTCTGTAATCAGCTGTGTTACTGCTCAAATAAGAAGTGTGAAATGCTCTTTATTTCACACAAACGCCCAAGTCAGGTTAATGGGCTGTTACAAAATTATAAAATTTATATCGTTCAAACCTAAATCCATAAATTTAAGATCCCGTATCAGCCCTTTTGTCCCTTATTTGCTATTGTATGCTTCGATTGCTGCCTGAATATTAGCGGCTCCCTCTTCCGGAGTCATCTCTCCGAAGGCGATTGCATCCTGTGCATCAAATAACACATCTGCAACTTCGGTCGGAAGAGCCTGATCTGTAATGGTAAAGGTTCCGTTCTCATTACTTGTTTTAATCATTTGTTCTACATTTGGCTGTCCTTCCGGCATAGCCGCATTATTGAAAGGAAGAGGTAAGTTGTAATATTGTGCATACTTCTTTGCGTTATCCTCACTATAGTAATAATCCATAAATTTAACACTTGCATCTAATTTATCATCGGAAAG
Organism: Anaerocolumna sp.; assembly: GCA_049692775.1. Taxonomy (GTDB): domain Bacteria; phylum Bacillota; class Clostridia; order Lachnospirales; family Lachnospiraceae; genus Anaerocolumna. The sequence continues at coordinate 30,822 of JBAVPE010000138.1, forward strand.
ATTTTTATTAAACTGAGTCATTTCTACAAAAGAAGATAATCTGTTTGAACCTCCTGACGGGAATGGAAATGTTGCAAATAAATTAATATCTATATCATCCGATAAAATATTACCATCATACCACTGTCCCTGGATATCCATCGCAGTCGCCCCTGAAGCCATGTTCATAAGCGTATCATTCGGATCTGCCGTTACAAAACCTTCCGGGAAATACCCTTTATCACAAAATTCCTGATACTTTGCAAGCGCTTTTATAACCGCATCATTATTCCAGCTTTCTTCAAAGGTATTTAACTTATCATGAAGTTCTTCACCTGCATAATGTTCAATCAGTAGTTCTACAAATCTCATAACATGCCATCCATTTAATCCTGCAGTGGAAATTGGTGTTATACCATTTTCCTTTAACGTAGCACATGCCTTTTCAAATTCATCGAAGGTTGTTGGTACCGCAATATTATACTTTTCAAAGATATCTTTACGAAAATAAACATCTAATACATTATAACTGGTAGGATATCCTGCTAAGATACCATTTAACTGACAAAGATTTAACGCTCCTGCACTGAATTTACCCGCCCAGTCATGTTCTTTTGCATAATCCGTCAGATCATATGTTAATCCGTTATCTGCATAAAAACCTCCTAAACTTCCTCCCCAGTTAAACCACATATCCGGTAAGGTGTCAGCAGTAGCTGCAACTTTACAGGCATCTTTAATACCATCTGTATCATAATAGGATACCGTAACATTAATATTATCATTGGCTGCATTGAAAGCTTCCACAATAGGATCTATAGCTTCCTGTCTGGTGGATAATGTCCAGAATGTTACCTCAACCGGTTCTCCTGAACTTTTTTCAGGGCTCTCTGTTTTTGTCACCGTGGCTTCACCTTTATCTTTATTTTCCGTTGTAGATGCACCATCTTTACTGCATCCTGATAAAATCATTGATAGTAACATTGTGGTTACCAATAATAATGCTGTTAATTTCTTAATTTTCATGTTTTACACCCATTGCATATCGCAGACCTGTCTGCGATATTGCCACAAATAAAAATGAGTGAAAGAACGACAATGTGGCATCCTTTCTTAATTTTTATTTTCTTTCACTCTTTTCCTCCCTTGGTTAAAATTGATTTACTTCATAATGCTTTGTGCGCACATTTAATTGATTCCATTTAAATTTAAATTATTCCCCTAAATAATTTAAATATCTAAACTTTATCTAAATATAATTTAACATATTTTAAATTATATTTCAAGCGTTTTATATACTTTATTATATTTTCTATCTATATGAAAATTATTTTGTGCATTTATTATACTTTTACCTCAATCCGTTAATTTTTCTATTTAAACTTATAAATTAAAAAAGATGAATCTTTTTTAATTAGATTCATCTTTTTAATTTATTTCACTTATATTCTTTTTACACTATTTCCAATAACAAATTCCGTACTCACTAATATCTGCACCGATTCCTTTGCCTTTCTTTTTATCCGTTCCAATAATCTTCCTACCGCCATATTGGCAACATTTCCATGTAACGCCCTAAGGAATGTGGGTTGGAAATCTAAGATGGCAGCTCCTGGTATTTCATCAAATCCCACAATGGAAACATCGTTTGGTATCCGATATCCACAACTTTGCAACGCTCTGGATACTCCAATGGTGGCCTCGTAATTTTCCGCAAATATGGCAGTTGGGATATGCCCGTTATTTTTAATATATTTATACATATTATCGTAAATTTCCTGTGTAGAACTGCCAATATCCATAATACGTTCATTGTCAGCCTGCTGCAGTCTTTTTTCATTCATAAACGAATTACAGGCACTTCTTCTCTCATACATATTATAAAAATCCTTCGAATTACGTAAGTACATAATATCCCTATGTCCGTTTTCATAAAGGTACTTTAATCCAGTCCTGACTCCCTGTTGATTGTTAAGTACTATACTATCCGTGTGCATATCATTAAAATCCTGATCGCATACAACATAGGGGAGATTAAAACCACGAAGGCACTGATAATCTTCATCCGTCATATATGCCGCGTTCAGATATACACCTGCAACATCTTCTTCGCATTCATTCAGTATTTTTACAAAATCATCTTTACTGCTGTCCACAAATACGATATCCATTTTATATCCTGCTGCCCGGGCTCTTCTGGACGCTTCTGCATATCCCATATAAAACCTGGTATTTTCTTCTGCATCAATTTGCCCGTTTTTTTGAATGAATGTATACATACGAATGGTTTTTTCTTTACGTTCTTTCCCATTCTCAACATTTTCCTGGGACTCCTTTATATAACTTAATACTTTATTACGTGTCTGTTCATTTACACCAGGTTTATTATTGAGTGCCAGCGATACCGTAGCTGTGGAAATACCCAATTCCCGCGCAATATCTTTTGCTTTTTTTTTCATATGACCCACCTTGTAAAACAAATTTAAATTTTTAAATTATTTAAATTGATTTTACAAGGTTATTTAAACTCTGTCAATAAATATTTAAAATGATAAATGGAGCGGAGCGACAGAATGTTGGTTCGTGTGAAATAAAGAAAGTATCTGATTATGATATTTTAATAACTGCCTTAACAATCTCGGCTTTATTATTTACGCTGTAATCCATGGCCTTCTGTGCTTCATCTAAGGAAAATTCGTTCGTTACAATGCCTTTTAAATTAACTTTACCTGCTGCCACTGCTTCAATTGCCATGGGATAGATATGTCGGTAACGGAATACGGATTTAATTGTAAGCTCTTTATCCAGAATCAGACTCATGGGTAAGGTCATCTCACCGCTCTTACTATAACCTACCAAAACAATATTGGAATCTTTCTTTGTCATATAAACAGCCTGTTTTGTGGTAACCTCAGTTCCTGCTGCTTCAATGACCAAATCGCAGCCCAATCCATTAGTAAGCTCTAATACCTCTTTTACAGCGTCTGTTTTGCCAGCATGAATAACACCTGTTGCCCCCAGTTCCATGGCCTTCCCTAATCTTTTTTCCATAATATCCACTACATATACTGTCATCACACCCATCGCTTTAAGCGCCATCATACAAACCAAACCAATACATCCTGCACCCATAACCACTGCTGTCTGGCCTGCTCTGGCATTACCCTGAATTGCTGCATGGAACCCAACTGCTAAAGGTTCTATTAAAGCCCCCTCTAAAGTACTCACATTATCCGGAAGCTTAAAGCATAAATCCGCTTCATGGGCCACATACTCTTGAAATACTCCATCTACCGGAGGCGTCGCAAAGAAAACGACCTCCGAACATAAATTATATCTTCCGGTCTTACAGAATTCACAATGTCCGCAGGTTTTACCAGGTTCTAAGGCAACCCTGTCCCCTACTTTTAAATGATCAACCTCTGAACCAACCTCTACTACCACGCCTCCCGGCTCATGTCCCAGCACAAAAGGCGGTTTTACAATATAATCTCCAATTCTTCCGGTTTCATAGTAATGTAAATCTGACCCGCAGATTCCTACATATTCCAATTTTACAAGTACTTCATTGTTTTTAGGGCTTGGTATAGGCCTTTCTTCAAAACCCATTTTACCAATTCCATTCATTACTGCAACTTTCATCATTCCGTCCACAATATTTTCCTCCTCGATTTATAATTCAATTCTTTTATAAAATGTTTTATTAAAGTTATTATATTATTGCACTCATAAAATCAAAAGTCAAGTCAAATCTGACCAATTTGTAGAAAGATATATTATTAAAATATATTTATTTAATACCTATATGCAATAAAAGAATGCCCACAAAGTGTGTACATTCTTTATTTATAAAAATAAAATAACTATTCAGGCATACCTCCTAAAAGTTACGTTTTATATAGTTAGCTCTCTTTCATCATTGTAAAATGAAGGTTCTATAAAGATGCATTCATTACTTCCTGCATCGTCGGAAGCGAAGTTTGTGCCCCCTCCCGCTGGACCACTACTGCTGCTACTTTTGCAGCAAATCCTGCACATTCTAATATCGTGGCATCATCATATATTTCTTTTTGTGACAATGCCGCTGCCAATCCTCCTATAAAGGAGTCGCCTGCAGCTGTAGTATCTACTGCATTTACTTTTATAGGTGGAATTATGTAAGAATCAGAGGAACTAGTCAGCATAGATCCATTTTCCCCCATTGTTACAAGAACATATTTTACACCTTTTACCAACAACTCACAGGATGCCTGTTTAATTTCTTCAATTGTAGTAAGCTTTCTATCGACAATTTGACTCAATTCGCCCTCATTTGGTATGATAACATCTATATATTTCCACATTTCTCCTGGAATAGGTCTTGCTGGCGCCGGATTAAAAATTGTAATAACTTCTCCTCCGTTTTCACTTTCTTTAACCATCTTAAAAGCTTTGAAGCTGGCTTCAACAGGAACTTCAAATTGTGAAATCACTATTTTACTTTCAGATAAAATATCTTTTGTTTTTTCTATATCAACACCGGTTAGTTCACCATTAGCTCCTGATATGACTATAATAGTATTCTCACCGTTTTCATCCACATTAATCATCGCCATCCCAGTTGGTTGTTCTGGAGATTGAAAAATATACCTTGTATCGATTTGATTCTCTTCAAAATGTGATTTGTATTCATTTCCATGCATATCTTTTCCAATTTTCCCCACTACTATAACAGGTAAACCAAGTCTTCTTATTGTCATTGCCTGATTAGCACCTTTACCTCCATAATGTCTGCTGAAATTATATCCTAATACAGTTTCTCCTGCTTTGGGAAATGCTCTTACATGAGCTACCATATCCACATTAATACTGGTTATTACATAAATAGAATTCATATAACTTACGGGAAAAATTACCCGCAACTCCTTTCTTCCCCTTAATTAATCAAGGTAAATCTCACTGTTAGTATCTTTACCTACAAATAGGTAAAAACACTTTAAGAGGCTTAATTACTTATAATTTTTTAAATATATTCTAATAACGACATTTTAAACCTATATTGCTTATCCTTTTACGGCACCATTTGTCAAACCGGATAAAATACTTTTTTGGAAAATTAAATAAATAATTAACATAGGAATAATGGTCAATACAAAAGAAGCAAATGCCAGATTATACTGAATGGCATACTGCGACTGAAAATTATATTGGAACAGCGGCAGTGTCCAATAGGAAGAGGAGCGGTTTAATATCAATAAAGGCAGTAAAAAATCATTCCAGATCCAAAGGGAATCAATTATTATTACCGTAGCCGTCATAGGTTTTAATAAAGGGAATACAATTCTTAAATAAGTCTGCAGCTTAGAACATCCGTCTATATAAGCCGACTCTTCCAATTCCTCCGGAATATTATTCTTTATATATCCCACGTAAAGAAATACTCCCTGGGATAAGGCAAACGTAACATACAATACAATCAGGCCAAATTTATTAAGTGCGGATAAAGATGTCATTAATTTAACTACCGGAAGCATAATTACCTGAAAAGGTATAAAGATACCTAACGAGAACATAGTGAACAGTGCTTTATAATAACCTTTATGTCTGTTTCTTGTAATAGCGTAAGAAGTTAACGGAACAATCATTACGACCAAAAGAATTGATACAGCCGTAATGAAAACAGAATTTCCTACATAGGTAAAAAAGCTATTATCCGAAATAACTTCCTTAAAATTACCTAAAAATAAACGTTCGGGAAGTGTGAAGAAATTTCTCGCTGTCTCTTTCTGTGTCTTGAATGCTGTAATCACCGTAAAATACATCGGTAAAATGATAATAACAAGTCCTATACTTAAGATGATTGTACTTACTATATCTAGTTTTTTCTCATTTTTCATTATTCATTCACCTCAAATCTGCTCATTCCCTTAACCTGGATTAAAGAGACAATACCAATAGCTATAAATAAAATGACGGCCAATGCATTGGCATAACTGAATTTAGATTCAGCAAATGCATATTTATAAATCAGGAATCCGACTGATTCCGTTGATTTATTTGGCCCTCCGCCAGTCATAGCCATAATATAATCAAAGGATGTCAATCCATTCTTGAAAGCCAAAATTACAACCATATTAAGAGACGGGATTAAATAAGGAAATATAATAAAAAAGAATTTTTTCAGTCCATTTGCTCCGTCAATAGAGGCTGCTTCCAGTAATTCTTTCGGAACACTTTGCAAGCCTGCCAGCAATAATACGGTAGGAACTGCAAGCCCCTGCCATAAATTAACGAACAGAATCCCCAAAAATGCCAGGCTCGTATCTGCAAGAATATTTTTAGAAAGCGCTTTTATACCTACCATTTTACCGAAACCCGGAAGGGCATGCATATAAATCTGGTTAAAAATCAGACCGACAATAATCATGCTTAATACCGCCGGAAAAAAATAAGTAGTACGGATAATCCCCCTTAATTTAATATTCCGATTCAGCAAAATAGCCAGACCCAGTCCAATTAATACGGTTAATACCAATAATGCCATAGAATATCTTAAGGTGAAAAAAATGCTTCCTTTAATCCGTTTATCAGACAATAAATTTATATAGTTTTTGAAAAAAATATAATTATATTTTTTAGTTAATCCATTCCAGTCCGTAAAACCATATAAAATACCTTTAACAAAAGGAACGATAAGAAATATGATATAAATAATTGCTGCAGGCAGTGTAAAGAGAAAATGCATGCGTTGATTCATCCACTTTTTTAATTTTTCCATACCGTTTTCCACTTTTCCTTTCATATGTTTCATTCAGGGGAGCCGCCAATTGCCAACTCCCCTGTATCCATAACTTTAAAATGATTTAATCCTTTTACTTACCAAAGGCACTGTCTAAAGCTTCTGTCAAAATATCCATATCCTTTGTTATTGCATAAGAATCTGTCATATCCTGCCAATTAGGATCATTTTCCGGAATCCAGTCAAAATGTATCCAGGGATAGGCTTTTCCTTCCATAAGCAGCTGTGTAGCTGCAACCGTTTCCGTATTCTTGGCTTCAACACCATTTACAATAGAAGGGGATTTTTCAGCATCATGCAATTTCTGGGCCACTTCTGTTGTTGTAAGATAGGAAACAAAAGTTTTTGCTGCTTCGGCATTCGGTGTAGAAGCAGATATTCCCACTGCAAAATCAATCCCATAAACAACCTTGGTATCTTCCTTGGTATCAGCAGGTACCGGCATCATCTGATAATCAAAGTCAGCTCCCGCACTTTCAATAACACTTGTAGCCCAGATTCCTTGCGGAAGCATGAGTGCATCTCCGGTTGCAAATAACGTTACCGCCGTATTATAATCAGTTCCTGCGGTATCTTCTTCCGTATTATCTATAAATAAGTTAAAATGATCCGTAAATTTTTTGAATTCCTTACTGTCAGCAGCAGGTACATCAGAACTGAAAAATTCATTTGCTGCCGGAATACCCATTGTATTGCCTAATAGGGCTTCTGTAAGATGTCCGGTAGTCCATGCGTCTTTAAAGCTTGTTGCAAAAGGAAGCAGTCCAGCTTCTTTAATCTTACTTACTGCATCTACCAGCTCACTCCAGGTTTCCGGAACTTTAATACCTAATTCATTAAATTTGTCGGCATTGTAATAAATACCATACGCATTCATTGTTAAAGGAACACTCCAATCCTTATCGTTATATTTTACGGAATCCACATAGGTAGAATTTAAGTTGCTATAGAAATCTTCTCCTGTCAAATCCATGAAGAATCCTTCATCAACATAGGATTTAAATTTTGTTTCATTCGGATATATTGATACGACATCCGGCATTTCATCGGAAGCCATTCGTGTGGTTAAAACTTCTCCCGCATCTGGAACCTGTATGTGTTCTACATCAATATTAGGATTTGCTTTTTCGAAATCTGCTATTATTTCATCCATTACATCTTTAATTTCTGATTTCTGATTGAAAAATTCAATTTTGACAGTTTTCCCACTTGCTTCCTTAACCGGCTCCACCGTGCTTGACTGACTTGACTGTCCTGCGGTATTTTCCCCCGCAGTACTATCCCCTTTTGAGGCAGTTGAACTGCATCCTGTTATCATCGTTGCAATTAATACGGTACTTAATACTAAGCTCAATAGTCTTTTTTTCATTTGATCTTCTCCTTTAGATTATTATTATATTGAAACTAAATATTTATTTAGTTTTTATAAAAATTATTCCATAAATATTGACAGGAATTCTTCCCTGTTTACGTCTACGGCCACTCTGCAATTCGCATTTTCCAATTTATGATGTCCAAATACATCCCTTTTATCGACTGTAATACCTCTGGTAAATTCCCCTTGCGTCTCTACTATAATATTTGCTTCTTTCAAAGATAAAATCTCCGGTTTTATCAGATAACCAATTACCAACGGATCATGGAGGATAGGATGATGTTTTGATTTCCTCATCCATTTTTTAATCAGTGTTTTTAATAGTTTTGTATTATCCAAGTCACTTTCTTCAATCTGCTTTAATTCTTCATCATTCAGCCTGCACTTAAGTGTTACATCCAGTCCTATTAAAATTATGTCCATACCGGATTCAAAAACAATCCTTGCAGCTTCCGGATCATTCATAATATTCCATTCGGGGTAAGCATTGCTTATCATACCGCCCATGATGGAAATCTTTCTGTTTCTCATGATTTCAGGAGCTTTCAGAATTGCAGCTGCTATATTAGTAAGCGGTCCAATTGCAGCCAATTCCAAATCACTATCTTTTTTTAAGGAATCCAGAATAAAATCTATTGCATGGCCTTCTCTTATCTTTACCGGCATTACTTCTATTACTTCGAATTGGGAAGCCAGTTTCGTACAGTCAACTTTTTGTATAAAAGGTTTATCTATTCCTGCTATAACAGGAATATCCTCCCTGCCCATCTCCTGTAATAGTGCTTTGGCAAGAATACATCTTTCCTTAGTATACTTAAATACCGTTGTGACACCTACAACTTCCAGTGCCTGTGATGTAAGAGCCAGATGCAGGGCCAAGGCATCGTCTATATCATCACCGATATCTGTATCAATAATTATTTTTCGCATATACAATTATCTCCCTTCTGGATGAAGTAAATTTGTATCTCTAATAATTGTAATAATTAATAAAGAAACAGTTTTCCTAATCAGTTTTCCTATAACAATTATATATATTTCTTGATCTTATGTCAACAATTTTCTTATCTTTTTATGTAATTATAAATATCAGACAAAAACGAAGGTGATTTTTGTAACTTTTAAACCATTTCCTGTTAAATAAAACAGGAGACAGCCGTAAAACAACATGGATAACCTTTGAGTAGGGTTTTATGGCCCTGTACTCCTTGGTTATTCCGTCTGTTTTACAACAGCCTCCTTATTATTTGCCCTGCCTGTTTAAAGCGTGATTCTTATATTTCTTCAGTCAAAGTATATTTGCGAAAAGCAGTACGGCTGGCAGAATCATTTCCAAAGCCAATGCACCCATTCAGATAGGGCTGATCAGCATCGGTATATTCAAAAAGTAATGTATTGTCTTCATATACAGATATATGGTCATTTATTACCCTGACCTGAATATTGTAACTTTGGCCATACTCCCAGTTAAAATCTATTTCACAAAGGATTTGATATGTTCCAGCTTTTTTATACAGTGTGAACTTATTATCAGGGGAAAGTCCAGCGGCATAACACCGCATTCCGCCCTGCACCCGGAATAGCAAATTATGTTTTTCACCAATAACCGGAACCAGCTCTGCTGTGAATAAATAATCCTTCCAGTCCAAATTGCCGGTATAAGCTTCACTGGGCTTACCATATCCACTGATCATCAAAGCCTCATCCTGCAATCTGACAATTCCTCTTAAGTAGGTTAAATAGGCCGGGCATTCATGGAGGACATTCCATTTTTCAACCGGAAGTTTTCCTAAATTCATTTCAATTTTGGAATTGCTGTCTATACACATATCATCCAGATACAATATCAGTGGAAATTCATTTCTTTTCTCGTAACCGTCAGCGCAGGAAACCCGGATACCTACCTCTTCCACTATGGTATCCTTAAGCTTTGGAATATGAAAAAGAATTTCCGTCCATTCATCCGGTTTAACAGAATCTCTGCTTTCTTCCGTTAATTCAATCACCTCATTACTTAAGCGGTCCTTTATATAAGGTGTAATCCGGATTTTTGCCGGGGTTAATTCTGACAGCTTAACCTGCATACTGACTTTGTCTCCCGGATAAACAGTCGGTGAGAAATCCGGGTCATACCGGCTGTCTTCAAAGTCTTCCGGCGTATAGTAAGACTTGTAGTATAGGAAGAAATGATTTGCTTTCTTAATAGCCGGTACAACTATTTTTAAAGAACGTTTTCCCATAAACGCTTCTTCCTCCGTATTATAAAGCCGTATCTTTTTATTTCCCGCAAAATGGCACCGCATTGCATGGGTAGCCGTTGGAAATTCAAAATGAAAATACTTTCCTTCCGGATGGGAAAAAATATCCTTCCATACTCCTTCTATCCCGATTCCATACATCTTATGTGTAATCTCTGAGGCCAGGGCTGCCATTTGGGAAACCGTTTGGATATTCAGATATCCGAGGCAGCTGGAGGCACATACAAAATCATTTACCTGGGTAAGCCATTTTTCTTCAATGCCTGTCACCCCGGACATTACACCTAAAATTGTCCCTACGTTACCAACGTTACAATCCGTATCCCATCCGCACATATTACAGATATTAATGGTTCTGGAAAAATCATTTTCACCGTGTATCAGGGATAAAATAATAACTGCCGCATTGGGTATAATATGGCATACTCCTTCATAATGCTGATATCCGTATTTTTCTTTCACATACAAAAACGATTGTTCCCAGTCATCACTTTCCATAGCGTACTGCATTACATCGCGTGCCACAACGCTGTATTCACAATCCGGCGGAATATAACTTAATCCGGTTTCAATAATTTCTTTCATATCCTTGCAGCTGAATGCTTTTGCAATACAGGCTGCTAAAAACATACCACCATAAATACCATTACCGCCATGTGTTACACTGGACATCTTCCCGGCCAGTTCTGCAGCCAGTGCCGGGTCACCCGGACAAATAAGGCCCCAGCAGTCTGAGAAGATTTGTCCTCCAATCTGTTCCGCTACCGTTTTACCATTTTGTTCAATTGAACCGGAGCGTGGTGCCGGAATACCGTTCATTACATTATAATAAGCTGTGTATTCCGTTGAGATTCCATAGCCTCCCCACCAAAAAAATCCATGTCCGTCAGCTACGTAATTAGCCATGGTATGAGCCATTTTATCTACCGCCAGATTTTTATCATATTCAAAATCCTTCACAGCCCTCATATAGAAAACCGGCCCGTTGATATCATCATCACTGCAGAAATTATTAAAGGTAAACGGATAATCGCTAATGGTTCCAAGGGTATTTTTAATTTGCTCATATGTCCACCCTTCCGTATTGGCACCATGTATAACACCAATAACTTTCCCTATAAATCCTCCATAAATCCGATCCATATATCTGCTGTCTAGTCTCATAGAAAACTCCTTTCTGCCTTACCGGCTTTTACTCTGCTATAATGCTGTCAATAACTCCATAAATGCTTCATTCAGTTCCCGGTAAGGACATATTGCAAATAATTCCGAAATAGTTTGTGCCGTTGTCATTGATTTTTCAATAATCTGATTAATTTCAGCTTTTAAATCATATTCCATCTGTGCATCACACAATAAAGCAAATAATTTATCATTCACTTGATTATCTGCCAGTTCCAGTATCTGATCAAAACTAATCATTAATTCTTTCTCTGCAGGGTAGGCTTCAACAGAAAGGAATAATGTATTTTTTTCCTGTATATATTCCGCTTGTACCAAAACAGGTACTCCATCTGCCAAAGCGGAAATTCTGCCAACGTCAATATTTTTGACGCCTATAAGTTCCAGCTTATATTTCCGGTTCCCGGGAAATGCAAATTCCTTACCGTCCATCCGTTCGATTCGTACGATTCCTGATTGCCAATTGAATGTAATATTGGTCAATGCATATATTCCGTTCTTATAATCATTTGTTTCTCCGTCATCTTCATATAATTCAAAGGTTCCATCTGCTCCCGCATAAATTCTCAGACAGATATCTTCCGGCAGTTCGGTGCCATTACCTGTATAGTCTCTTGAATCAAGGGGGATTATGGAGCCTGCTTTAACTAGTACCGGTATTGTATTCAGCTTACGGTATAGCTTAAGATTTCGTCCTCCCCTGTAAATTGTTCCGTCGAAAAAGTCAAAATAAATACCTTCCGGAACCCATACCGATACTTCTGCCAGATAATTTTCTGTGTTTATTGGCTCTGTAATGGGAGCTACAATCATATTACGTCCAAACATATATTCATTAGGATAACGATATGCATCCTCACAAAATGGGTAATCATAATACAAAGGTTCCACTATCGCATTATCATCCCGGTAGGAGGCGTAATTTAAACTGTATAAAAAGGGAATCATCCGATGCCGCAGCCTCATAAACTCCTTCAGAATACCCTGTACCTGCTCTGCATATCTCCAAGGTTCTTTACTGTTAAAAAAATTATTCGTACTATGTAGTCTGAAAATCGGTGAAAATACACCAAATTGAACCCAGCGTACCATGAGTTCATCATTTTTAATACCTTGCATATGTCCGCCGATATCATGACTCCACCAGTTAAATCCAATATTTGAAGCCGTAGCTGTAAAATATGGCTGAAATTTTAATGACTCCCAGGATACCACCGTATCTCCGGAAAATCCAACCGGATAACGGTGGCTTCCCGCTCCGGCATAACGGGAGAAAATCATAGACCTCTGATTACCTCTGCCCTTATTAAGGAAATGCAGATGATTTAACATCCATAAAGGATCCAAACCCTTAAGTTTTGTATAGACTCCCTGCTGCCAATCCAGCCACCAGAAGTCTACACCTTCCTTTTCATAATTATTATGTAGAAGTTCAAAGTAAGCATTTATGAATTTTTCAGAAGTTATATCAAAGCGTACTGCACCTGTTCCATTTGTTCCGGATCCGTTTTCAGCAACTGCTTCTTTAAACGTCTGATACATTACTTCGTGTGCGCAAACACCGTCTGCCGGATGCTCATTCAGTGTAACCTTCAGTTTCCGTTCATGGAGTGTCTTTAGAAAAGCTATATAATCCGGGAACAACTTTTCATTCCACGTATATCCCGTCCAACCGCTGCCGTATTCAGACTCATCTGCCGGATGCCAATCCATATCCAGTACCGCTATGGAAAATGGTATTTTTTCCTGTTCAAATCGGTCAAATAATTGTAAATATTCCTTATCTGTATAGGGATAATAGCGGCTCCACCAGTTTCCCATTGCATAACGGGGCAGCAATGGAGTTTTTCCTGTCAGATAATGAAAATCTTTCAGGCACTTTCTATATTCGCGCCCATATCCAAAGAAATATATATCCTTACTATCAGAAGTCCGCTCTGATAATCGTCCGTCCTCGTTAAGTATCAGGGACTGACTGTCATCCATAATGGAAAATCCGTCTTTATTTAACAATCCGTCATCCAAGTCGATAGCTCCGTCAGACTCATCCAAAGTACGGGCTGTACCTTTCAGATTCTTATTTCGGCTGCTTACTTCACCATAACGCCATATGCTGTGATAGTTGGTCAAACCATTGGTAAGTTCAATTTTAAGGCCTTTTCCCGAAAATTCTTTTTTATCATAAGTCAGGCGCAGCTCTTTGGTTACTATAACCAGCTCCTCCTCGTTTTCATCATATTGAAAATTAACGGGTGCAAAGTTACGGTTCCAAACAATCTGTGTTGCCTCATCTTCAAATACTCCCTCTTTATTGTATTCAAGACGAATCATCTGTTCTGTTAATATTGTAATTCTGTATCGCTTACCCTGCAGCACATTACCGTTAACTGCTTTCGGGTTTGATAAAACCTTAAATTGTTCTTTCATTCGCACTCCAATCCATTTAAAAATATTACAATTCATATCATTTTTCTATCATTTATTTTTATTCAGGATATACATTTCTAAAGTTGTTTGGTCCACTAAGGCCGGAATAACCCCCTGACGGGTAACCGAAAGCCCTGCAGCGCAAGTCGCATATTGAATTGCTTCCTCTAATGTATATTTTTTTGTTAAATATACTGCTAACGCGGCAATAAACGCATCTGCCGCTCCGGTTATATCAACTGCCACCAAATTCTCGGCAGCAAAATATTTAGAAGTATCCTGATTTTTTAGATAACAACCTTTATCTCCTAAAGTCACTACAACATTTTTCACTCCCTTTTTCAGGAAATAATCCGCTTTTTGTTCTATCGAAGCATACTGCGGACAAAGAATATCACACTCTTTGCTGTTTGGTATGAAATAATCGATTTCCTGTAATAATTCATCCGGAATTGTTTCCAGGGTGGAAGGTTTCAATATAATACCTGCTCCGCTTCCCTTTGCTACTTTGGCTGCATATAAAACCGTATCCATCGGAATTTCAGTTTGCAGCAGACAGAACTTACAATTTTCAAAATAATGCTTATTTTTTAAAACATCTGCCGGAAACAGTTTATCATTAGCTCCCGGACAAATCGCAATACTGCTTTCCCCATCCCCCCTGACATGAATATATGCTTTTCCTGTCTCACAATCATTCTCTAAGATAACCGGATTCATATTCACATGGTTCATATTTAAATAACTGATAATAGTACTGCCTTCATAATCTTTGCCAACTTTACCAATCAGTGAAACATCAGCACCTAATTTTGCTGCACCAACCGCCTGGTTGGCTCCCTTGCCGCCCGGTAATGCAGCACTTCCTGTTGCCATCACCGTTTTACCCAGTTGAGGCAGCTCCTTTACATTAACCATAATATCCATGTTGATATTACCTACAACAATGATTCGGTTTTCTTTCGAAGCTTGCGGCATATCTATGCTGCTTTTTGAATTCAGTCTGAAATAGTTATCAAACTCCTCCAAATCTATTTGTTTTTCAGACATCGCAATCAATTTTTTACAAACAAACTCCCCAAAATCATGATGGGGCATTATTATGCTGGAAATCCAAGGATATAATCCCTGTGAATTATCTGCATTTGTTACTGTTATCAGTGAAATATCTTCTGGAATTTGTATCTTACGTTCCTGGGCATATGTGTATATATCAACAGCCGCATCAGAGTCAGGGCATACAATTCCTGTAGCCTTACATTGGTATAACATTTCATTAAGATCGCTGTCAGAATTTTCAAAAATCATATTATCAGAAAGACTGATATTATTATCAAACAAGGCCTGCTTATATCCTTTTAGATATAACTTTGATAATTCATTTCCCTTTTTATCCACATAAGCAACCCGGGAATGTTTATTATCTATAAGCTGCTGCGCAGCAAATGCTCCTAATTTTTCGTAATCAATTGAATACTTTGGGCTTTTTCCGCCCATGTCATCGTTTATCGCCAGCTCGCAGACCGGAGCACCGATTTCTTCAAAATATTTCTCATATTTACTGCTGGCAGCAGATGTCTTTTCCCAAATCACGCCATCTACATTATATTTGCATAATTGTAATACGTTTTTTAATTCCTTTTCTATATCCTGCTTACTTTCACAGATAACTAAGCGATATCCATGATTTTGGGCATACTCCATAATACCGTCTACTAAGGCAAATTCTTTTTTAATACTATTTAACATAATTCCAAGAAGGAACGTTTTTGTTGTTGAAACAGTTTTTATGGATGAGTATGGTGTATAATTATATTCCTTTACAATTTTAAGAACTCGCTCTCTTGTTTCAGGGTTAATTGTTTCATCCTTTGCATTTACAATTTTAGATACTGTTGATGTTGATACACCAGCTAATGCCGCAATTTCTCTAATTGTCATACTTGCATCCTCTTTTCAATATTTGAATTTCACTATGTCAAAACACAGCCTTTTATCGGAAGATAAGAAAGTGTCTGTCTTGACAGACACTCCGCGCTCGAGCGGGTTGCAGAGCAACAACTTCCATTCCGCGAGATGCGCATATTGGCACGTAGTGCCTATTATATAAAAGACCTCTCACGATAAATTCTATTATAACATATTTATCCACAGCTACTCTACAATTATATTCCGCAAAACTTATGGAACATATCTCTAAAAATAATATCTCTTTTAATTTCCTTAACATTTTTTATTAAATGTCTGGAATAATCTTTGCTCCAGGTAATATTATCTGTAAGGACCGGAGATGAAATCCATTCAGATTTTGCCCAATTTTCCTGCATAAGGTATCCGATAACTGCTATATCCCAAATTTGCTTGCTCCAGGCATAATGATTCCTGCCATAAGCTTTCACAATATCTATTAAATAATCGCATAAACGATTTTTACCCCCAATACTCGTTTCCAGTTCCGGAATGCCAATCAGCATATGGGATGCCACATAATTGCATGGTATATGTATAAGCGGTACACCGCAATCAAAAATAACCTGAGCTGATTTTATATCCTGATAAATATTATATACATTTGGGCTTTCGTCAATATCATTGCCTGCCAGCCAGACAACAACCATATTCCGAATAATTTCAGGTTCCAGTAAAACAGCAGATGCTACATTTGTGGCTGCCCCGATACAGACTACGTAAAGCGGCTTGTCCGGTGAATATTCCTTCGCAATCTTTATCAGATTTTCAGCTGCTTCTGATTGAACCGGCTTGTTTTTATCAGACAGATATTGAGCAGACCCCCTAAAGACAAGGTTCTCTTTCTCCACCTTTATCAGTTTCATTATGTGTAAAATTTCCTGATAGCTCATCTCCATTCCTTGTTTTGGATCCTTTGCACGTTCATTCATAGCAAAAGGTGCTGCATGAATAGCCCTGATACGCAGCCTCTCTTCTGATAACAGCGCATAAGCTATTGCAAATTGATCATCCACTTCTGTTGCTGCGTCCGTATCTAAAACAATATCTATTTTGCCCTCCGGGTATTTTAACATTCTTACCCGGATGTCTTCTTCCATTGTTATAAAACCCGACATTTTATTTTCTCCTTTTGTGATAAGCACAAGTTTCCATGCTGAATTAAAATATAATTCCAGCAAGAAAACCCATGCTAATTATCTATGCTTTTATTCCCGATGCCATTGCACCTTCCACAAAGTGTTTTTGCGTAAAAATGAAAAATAATATAACCGGGAAGGAAAGCAGTACAACACCTGCCATTGTTAAATTTGTTTTTTGAAAATATGTCATATTAACCGTCTGCAGGCCAACAACCAATGTAAACTTTTCTATTTTATTCAGAAATGTTGCCGGAACCATGTAGGAATTCCAGGTACCTGTAAAATTTAGAATCGCGATGGAAGCAAATAATGACTTTGCATTAGGGATTACGATTCTAAAGTATGCACCCGCATGGCTTACCCCATCAATTCTGGCTGCTTCTAAAATCTCATTTGGCACTGAATAAAAAAATTGCCGTGACATAAATAAAAACATTGTCTGAGATACAAACGGTAAAGTAATAGACCAGACCGTATTAATCAGATGCATATTCGAAAGCTGTATATACATCTGGATCAAGGTAAGCTGAAATGGTACCATCATAGACATCAAAAATGCATTAAACAATACTTTTCTTCCGGGAAATTTAAGCTTTGCCATTGCGTAGCCTGCCATTGTAGGAATTATCATATTGCCGGCTACCACCAATAGAGTAGATATAAATGTATTGCGATACCAGGTTAAAATCGGATATTCCAAAAGTAATTCTTTGAAATTATTTAAAGACCAGTATTTTATAGGAGCCCAGGTCTGTACATACCGATAAGGTAACAATGAGTTATAAAAAACATATAAAATCGGAACCAGGAAAACTGCCGCCAATACAATTAATGCTATATAAAGCAGTGTTTTTTTAAGTATTGCAAACATTAGCTTTCCTCCCTTGTAATAAACATCCTGACCAGTGATAATATAAAAATAATCATAAACAATACCATTGCCGCCGCACTGCCATACCCCATATCCATGTAACTGAAAGACTGCTGATATAAATAAGTTACAATCGTACTGGTGGATCCGGCCGGTGAACCTAACGGACTCTGTTTAGAGATAGCCGCAATCTGGTCGAATATCTGGAAACTATTAATCATTCCTAAAGTAACAACCAGATAGGTCGTCTGCTTAACCAAAGGAATAGTAAGATAGCGGATTGACTGCATTTTATTTGCCCCGTCAATTTTTGCTGCCTCATATAATTCTCCTGATATATTCTGAAGTCCACTTATGTACAAGATCATGTAAAATCCAATCTGCTGCCACACATAAATCAGAATAACCAATATAAGCGCATATTTTTTACTGGTAAACCATGTTGTGTTTTTAAACCCAATAAGAGTGAATAACATTGTTCCAGGTCCATCTTTCAGAAAAAAATACATGAAAAAAATACTCACGGCTACCGATGAAATAACATAAGGCATATAGTAAGATGTCCTAAAAAAGGTTTTGCCCCTGATGTTCCCCTGAAGCATAACTGCAATCGTAAAAGAAAGTAAAGTCAAAAGCCCGACTACTACGGCAACCATGATGAAACTGTGACTTAATGCTTTCAAAAATTCACTGTCTTGAAATAATCTGATAAAATTATTGAGCCCGACAAATTTTGTTTTATCCGGATTAATATAACTATATTCATAAAAACTTAACCGCATAGATTTAACCGCCGGATATAAAAACCAGTACAGCCACATGACAAAAGCAGGAAGTACAAACAGAAGTGCCGTTGCAACTTCCTTTTTATTATATTTTATCCGCGTGATTGGCTTATCTTTTTTCATCATTAATCACCACAATCTTTCTAAATATAATTACATTTCTATTGGTTTGTTCCGTAATCAGCTGCCAGTGAATCAACAATCTCCTGACCGGTAGTTTTGGAATCTTCATCAAACATAGCTGACTGCATTGCCGTGATTAAAGCATCTGCAAATTTTTTACTTTCCGCAGGATAAGAAAATGGTTGGGTGTTATCCAGATAACCAACTAAATTGGCCAAATCCGGCAGCTCTTCTGCATATAAATTATAGTATGAATCATTTGCCGGTATAACCTGAGTTACTTCAACAGTAGCCTTGTATAAGTTTTCATTTGCAAATGCATATCCAATGGCTGCTTTTACAGCTTCCGGTGCATCCGAATTTTTAAGTTCCACTAAAGCTGCCGAATGGCAGGTTGCACCGCCTGTTGAATTTCCGCCTGTAGGCATTGACAGATACTTAAGTTTAATATCAGGTGCTTCTGTCATAAAGCTTGACTGGTACCATGCTCCGCCAGTTGAGAATAATGCTGATTTCTGAATCATAACTGCGCCGTCCCATCCAAGGCCAAGTTCGGTTGGTGTAATAATATATCCTTTTTTATAGGCATCTAATATAAACTGCATCGCATCTGCATTTGCCTTAGCGTTAATGGTTTTTCCATATCCCCATCCACCTCCAAATGAAATTGCATAATTCGTTAAATGATACTCCTGAACATTCAAGCAAAGTGCCGGTTCACCGGCTTTATCCTTCACCTTTTGACAAATGCTGAGAACTTCATCCCAAGTTTTAGGGTAAGCATCACCTAATCCAAGTTCATTCCACATATTGTTGTTAACAATAAATACACCAGGATTTAACGCATACGGTATGCCATACGTTACATCATCAATTTTCCATGCATCAAATGCAGACTTAAGGATTCCGTCCGTATTAATCGTGCCATCGGCAATTGCATCATCCAAACCGACAAACAGCCCCTCTTTTATGTACTGCAAATAATGTTCATTGGTACAAGATATTATATCCGGTGCCGTTCCGGCTGCAATCTGAGCGGGAATGTTATTCCAAAAATCGGAGTCACTGGGATATTTCATAAAGTTTATTTTTAAACCAAGCTTGTCTTCAATTCCCTCAAATGCAGATTCCAGTCTCTTTTGTTCATCATCACTCCAAATACCGATGTCCAAAGTAACACCATCAAAGTTCTGATTTCCGCTTACCTCAGCTACCGCAGCTTCACTGCCTGATTCTTTTTCCTCTGTTCCTGTTTTTTCTGTTCCTGTTACCTCCGGACCCGAATCATTTGTTTGTTTTTTACCACTGCATCCAGTAAACATCCCCAATACCATACACCCAATGGTTATAATTGTTAAAACTTTCCTTAATTTCATAATAAATCCTCCTTTGCTTAAATGATTTTTTATTGAATACCTTCCCCGAAATTATAATATTCTCCCCTGCTCTCAACCCAAAATAAAACATATAAAATTCTTACCGTTGCAGATTGAGTTTTAGTTATTTTGCATAGGATAACTGTTTATGAAACTGTTTTCCTGTATTATATTATATATATTAATCAATACCTTGTCAATAATTTTATATATTTTCTTCTTTTCTTAATTTCATGCAAAAGAATTTTCAAGTCTGCTGCTTTTCTCTGATGTAAAATCAGCTCAATATTGGATTTAAGTAATGGCAAACTCTGCGTTGACATTGGACGCTTTGCGACAAATGGAAATTGAGCAATTAATATACCAAAGTAAAAAGAAACGCTCATTAATACGTCCTGACCGTAAAAATGAGCGTAACAAAAATTTAAATAGAGGCGAAAACCAAAAGAAGTACGCAACAGCAATCTTAAGTTGACGACATTTCATGTGCGTCCTGCGGAGCGTTTTTTATGTTATAGGATATAATTCCTATAATACCAAAAAGCCCTATGGCTGTCAGTCTGCCTGACAATCATAAGGCAATCAAAATTAATTAATAGAATTAAAATACTTCTCAATAAACTGTATCCCGGCTCCTACTGCTGCCGCTTCCTTTTTATATTTCCCGCTTTTAATATAAGTTGTATCTATATCGAAATTGTTATAGTTCATTACAAGTTGTCCCAGTTCTACCAAATACTCATCCATATAACCACCAACATAACCACCCAGAATAATGTCACAGTCAAATGCCATTCTCAGGTTTGATATTGCTATAGCCAGATAATTGATATATTCCTTCCAGGCAATTTTGCATTCCTTATTACCTTCTTTTAATTTTGAAAAAAACAATTCTAAATTATCCTCCGTATATTTTGAAAGAGCCTGAGCCGAACAATACGCATCCATACATCCCTTTTTACCGCAATAACAGGTTCGGCCGCCTGGTTCTATGACCATGTGGCCAAACTCGGCACTTTTAAAATTATCTCCCATATATATTTCATCGCTGATATAAACAGCGCCGCCAACCGTATTACTTAAAGATAAATATATACTGTTCTTTGTCGTTTCCCTAAGTTCTGCATAGGCCGCGCTATTGGCGTCATTGCTGAAAGTGACTTCATATTTCAGAAATTGACTGAACTTTTTGAGGCTTAAATTACTGACCTTAAATACATGTGTCCGCAGTAAAATAGAATTTGATGTATCAACTATACCGGGTATTGATAAGCCCACACCTAAGACCTTATCTTTTTCAATCTGATTTTCGGTAAGAAAAACTTCTAACTCCAAACCTAAATTTTCATAATATTCAATAGAATCCTCATAAAACCTTTTTGACCTTTTATAAACGGAAACCGTACCACTGGTGTCAACCAAAACCATACTGATATGATTTTTCGTAATGTCAATACCTACCGCATATTTATGCCCTTTTGCCAAAGACAGGGCATCGGCCTTCCTCCCCCCGGTAGACTGGTACTTACCGACTTGAGTAATAATACCTCTATCCAGCAATTCTTTCACATTCTGTAATACAGTCGGCATACTAAGACCCAACTCGCGGGATATTTCCCGCTTGGAGGTCTCTACTTTTCTATATATAAATTTTACTATTTTAACCTTGTTCCTATATTTAGTTTCATAATTGTTTGGTATTCGGTTCATAAACACCTCTGCTTTATTAAAAGTTTTCAACAACTATATTATAGGCTAAAACAAGATGTAATTCAATTTAATAATTAAAATATTCAATTGTGTAAATCAACTTAAGGGATGATACCCGGAACATACCATCCCCGAAAAACGATTGTTTACCGGTTTATTATTACTTATTCGCTTCTTTCAAATAAGATGCCCATGTGCCTCGGATTGCTTCTGCCTGCTGTGCAGGTGTGCTGTCTTTACTGATACCCCATAATAAATCTTCCCCCATATCAAGTCCGGCTGTCATGGTATGATAAATTATCATGCCATTTTCCATCATTCTTGCAAGTGTTAAATCTACAGATTCCGTATCTCTGAAGTTTTTATAGTAATCTGACTTCCAGGCTGCATAATCCTCATATCCCGTAACCGGTTCCGTATACAGATTATAGGCAAATGCAATCTTCCATGCTTTGTCCGCATCATAGCAGGCAGGAATCGCATATACATTGTCACTATAGCAGTTTGTATAATCGGTTGCTTTTGGTCCCATAGGGAAGCATATGAATCCAATATCCTTCCTGTAAAACATAACATTAAACATCTGCGTTTCAGGCAATGCGTACAAATTGTCTTCCAGCTGATACTGTTTATAGGAACTTTCCGTAAATGCACTCAAAACCTCTTTGCAATCCGAAAACTGTGTCAGGTTCTCAGCCGCATTCCGCAATGCATAATTCACCGGCTGGTCCGCCCCACGGAAAGAACTACACCAGGTCCCCTTCCTGCCACGACTGCACTCAGCAAGGCATCCGCCCCTACGATTTCAACATTTACCTTAATACCGGTTTTTGGAGTAAAGGTATCATCAACCATGGATTTTAAAATAGTTCCCTGATCCCGCCCTGTCAATATCCATACCTTGACTACATCCGCATCATCGGTGTCATACACATCTCCTACGGCATCATAATCCACCGTAAAGGAAGCCCTAAAGGATTTTACCTCATGCCATACCTTCGCCCATGCTCTTGTTCTATCCTTAGGAATTTGGGCCTTGGCGCCGCTTACTACTATGTAATCTATATCCAGCTTGGTTTTGCCCATATTTAAAACAGCAGTTCCCAGGGCTGTGATATTATCCTTAAAGGTTGTGAACTCCACCGTAATCTTATCCGGCCTTTCGGCAAACCTTTCGAGCTGCCGGGCCAGGGACTGGGCCGTTGCTGGACTGCCGCAAATTTTGCAACAGTCCCTTATACTCCATATACATAAGAGGTAATAAAGTTCCAATAGCCTCAGACTTTATTACCTCTTTTAATTTTTATCATGAATTACTACTATTACTCAACGGATACTACTCCGATTCCAAGCTCATCTAACTGTTTCTGTTCTACTACATTCGGCGCCTCTGTCATTAAGCAGGAAGCATCCTTTACTTTAGGGAAAGCGATTACATCCCTTATACTGTCCTCTTCTGCCATAAGCATAATAAGACGGTCGAGGCCATAAGCAAGTCCTGCATGGGGTGGTACACCATACTTAAATGCATTTAATAAAAATCCGAAACGGTCATAAGCATCTTCTTTTGTAAATCCTAATACTTCAAACATCTTCTCCTGAACATTGTTCTGGAAGATTCTTACACTACCGCCGCCGATTTCTGTTCCGTTTAATACAATATCATAAGCTTTCGCCCTTACTTTACCCGGCTCTGTATCTAATAACTCCAGATCTTCTTCCATAGGCATGGTAAATGGATGATGCTTTGCAGTATATCTTCCTTCTTCTTTGGAATACTCAAGCAATGGGAATTCCGTAACCCAAAGGAATTTATATACATCTTTCTTTAAAAGCTCAAGATTTCTAGCGATTTCTAATCTTAAATTACCTAAAACATCAAATACAACGTCATCTTCATCTGCCGCAAATAATAATAAATCCCCGGGTTTTGCTGACATCGCCGTAACTAATGATGTCAGTTCTTCCTCTGTCATGAATTTTGAGAAAGAGGACTTATAAGTACTGTCACTGTTCACAGCAAGATAAGCTAAACCTTTTGCCCCGAACCCTTTGGCAAATTCAACCAGGGCATCTATTTTCTTTCTTGGCATCTCAGCTTGTCCTTCTGCGTTGATACCGCGAACGGAACCACCTTTTAAAAGTGCTCCGGTAAATACTGAGAAACCGCAGTTTTTAACAAATTCTGAAACATTCTTTAATTCCATTCCAAAACGGGTATCCGGTTTATCACAACCATAACGGTCCATTGCCTCGGCGTAGGTCATTCTCTGAATCGGAAGGGATACTTCTACTCCAATGGTTTTCTTAAACAATATTTGTAATAATCTCTCATTCACCCCGATTACATCATCCACATCTACAAAAGATAATTCCATATCGATCTGAGTAAATTCCGGCTGGCGGTCCGCACGTAAATCTTCATCGCGGAAGCACTTAACAATCTGAAAATATCTGTCATATCCGGAACACATTAATAACTGTTTAAATAACTGGGGTGACTGGGGAAGTGCATAAAAATTACCCGGATGTACACGGCTTGGCACTAGATAATCCCTGGCACCTTCCGGTGTACTCTTGGTTAACATTGGGGTTTCTATTTCTAAAAATCCTTCATCTGCTAAAAAATGACGGGTCAGTGTTGCAACCTTACTTCTCATAATCAGATTTTTCTGTAAATCCGGTCTTCTTAAATCCAGATATCTATATTTCAATCTTAAATCTTCCTTGGTTTTACTACCTTCTTCTATTGGAAACGGCGGTGTTTCTGCTTCGGAAAGGATACGAAGTTGCGCAGCCCTTAATTCGATACCACCGGTTGCAAGATTTACATTGGCTGCCCCGGAGCGTGCCTCAATCTTACCTACTACGGCTATAACAAATTCGCTCCTTAACTTTTCCGCTTTTGAAAAGCCTTCTGCCCCTATATCACCTTCTTCAAAGATGATCTGTAAAAGTCCCGAACGGTCTCTTAAGTCTAAGAAGATGATTCCGCCTTTATTCCTGCTTTTTTGGACCCAGCCCATAACGGTTACCACTTCTCCGATATTAGTACCGGTTACTTCTGTACATCTGTGGCTTCTGTGCAAGCCCTTCATTGATTCTGCCATGTTGACCTCCTAATTTCACGTATCCATAGATACGCCAAAACTCTTATGATATCATATTCGCAAGCTCATATGATAGCGATGCTTCGCATCGTTAATGCGCACTCACTGTGTTCGGCGCTGATATAATGTCTGTTGACATTATATCATATTCGCAAGCTCATATGATAGCGATGCTTCGCATCGTTAATGCGCACTCACTATGTTCGGCGCTGATATAATGTCTGTTGACATTATATCATATCACTGATTATTCATAATAGTCAATACATTTTCTGTCCTTCACAACAGATCTTACAAAGGTCGCAGCTTTTACATGTTCCGGATGCACCTGATAATTATTTAAAGCTTCCTCATTTTCAAAGGAGCTGTCAAGAATCAGGTCTGCATGACCGGAGCTTGACGGCAGGGGATCTGTAATTACTTTAACAGAGATTACCCCCGGTACTTTATCCTTTAAAGCTTCCAGGCTTTCTTTAATAATTTTTGCATGATTTTGTTTTTCTTCTTCCGAAAAATTATCTCCATGTTTCCACATAACGATATGCTTTACCATAAATATTTCCTCCATAGTATTAAAATTCAGTTCCGTTTATCAGGTCTGTCTTGCTTTTTGTAAGTTCCTTCATTATAATTCTTTTTATCTGAAAATTCAAGTACTCCGCAGCTTCACCCCACGGCAAACGCAGGAAAGAATAGTCTGCATATCAAGTATTCTATATTTTATATTCAAGTTGATATTTTTTCTTGTTTTTCTTATCCTGTTTTATCTTATTATCTGCTTCTTCAAAATAAAAGTTGACATCAAAACCTTCCCCCATATGTTCCGGAAGTATTTCAACAATTCCATAGGAAATAGAAGCATAGGGCGTATACAACTGAAGTTCTTCATTTATTTTTTCCATTAAACGATATGCTTTTATCTGATTTTGATCCGGACATAATATTAAGAATTCATCGCCGCCTAACCGGAACAGAATATCCTCATCCTTTCTTATCCGTTCCTGTGCAATAGAAACAAAGCTTAATAAAAGCTCATCCCCTTTTCTGTAACCGAATTCATCATTAAATTCTTTTAAGCTGTCAAAATCGATGACAATCATGGTTATCCGTAAACCGGTAACATGAGCCTTAGCTGCTTCTTTATAAATAATAGAATTAAAATACCGATGATTGAATAAATTCGTGAGAGGGTCCCTCATTACCCATTTTTCCAGCATATCAGTATATTCATTAAGTTCTTCTTTTAGCGGCTTTGCTGCCTTTTTATAACTCATTTGTTTGTTACTGATCCGATGAATTTCCTTTAGGATACTTAAGGTTCCCTGACACCCTATCAGAACAGAGATATGAAACTTATGATTCTTATAAAAGGCATTCACACAGACTGGCTGAGTGATATTATCTATAGTTATTGTTAATATATAATCCAATGCATATCCTTGTTTTTTAACAGTGGCTAAAAAGTTTTTAAAGATACTTTGTGAATCCTTGTTTAGGAGTTGGGAGAAGTTTTTACCTATTTCCGGCAAAACATCCCAAGAATTATAATTTATGACCTGCTCAACTCTTCCGGTAACATTGCAAATAACAGTAAATTCCTTAATTACATATTCCTGTTTCATATTTGGCTCCCATCTGCCCGCTTTAGGCGGGCGTGCAGTCTATTAATAATCACCTCTCATTGCCATATTCTTCTATTACATATTTTAACAATATACTATCACAAAATTCTCACAAAATGTTGTAAAAAGTAAAAAAATGTCTATTAGATAGACTTTTTCTAAGTCCATCCAATAAACATCATTTTACTTAGGAGCGTTCCCGTAAACTCTCCCAGGCTGTTTTACAGACATTTTAGATGTTGCAAATAATCATTTCGTTTCCCATAGTACTCATTCGTCATTTGCTAACTCCGGCAAATCCATTTCAGACAGTTTTATATTAAACCAGTCTATAAACTCTGCTATTTTAACTTCATAACCCTTCCAGCTTTCCAGCATGCTAAGCCACCACAACATTATATCTTCATTTTCCGTATGATGTTTCACATAATGGCGCAGGATTTCTTCTGCCTGTTCGAAATCATTATTATCCCTGTAATAATTAATTACCCTCTTACATACCCTTTTATAAATCCTGGCTACATTTTCCTGTAAGGAAACGCTCCAGGAATAATCCCTGGTTCCAAATAAGGGTGTGTCATAGGTTAAACAAAATGCCTTTATTTTAGGAATAGAGTAATCAGATAACATATTTTCCTTGACATCTATCATTTTTAAAATATCAATATCTGTAAGGACTTCGTCTGCCTTTAAAACATAACCCTCATTTATTTTTTCTATGCTGGGTGAAAACGGCAGAGCTTTTATAACCAGTTTTACACGGTAAATTGTATTATAAAGATTATGTAATCCCCTTTCCTCCTCCATTTCCGGCCAGAACTTGTCTAACAACTCCCATTTATTAATGTAATCACCTTGATGTATAAGAAAATATGCAAAAACTTCTTCCGCCTTTTTTGTTGGCCATTTTAAAATCTGATTTACTCCATTCCTTATTTCAAACCTGCCAAAACACCGGATTTTATAGGACGTAATAAATTCATATTCCGAATTCTGCTGCTTTCTGGTTTCAGTCTGGATACGTTTGGGTTTTATTTTATTGAGTCTTTTTATGACTCGCAATATATCCTCTGAATTAATAGGTTTCAGCAGATAATCGATAGCTTCCACCCCAAATGCATCTACTGCATATTTAGAGTATGCTGTAGTAAAAACAATCTGCAGATCATGATTTTTATCGGTTAGTTTCCTGGCTAGTTCTATGCCGTTCATCCGCGGCATTTCTATGTCCAGAAAAGCGGCATCCACCTGCAGGTTATCAAAGGACACCAGAACTTCCTCCGGTGAGGTATAAGCTGCTACAACGGTTAAATCATGAAATTCCATAAGCATTTTTTTCATATAGTTTAATACAAATAGTTCATCCTCAACAAGTATTACGCGATACACTTTAATCAACTCCTTTAAGCTGTATTTCCTTCGGTAAGTAAAGGATGATCTTGTACCCCTCCAATGCCAGACTCTTGCGCTGACGCGCTGTCACTTCAGTAACAAATTTCTCTTGCGCGTCATGCGCATCCCCCGGAGGGTTTTTATCTCATGGGGAGAACTTTCCTATTGAGATAAAATAACTGCCTTTGTCAGTGAATGATACAGGCAGTTATTTTATAATGTTGATTAGTCCTATTTAGTTTTATTTCATGAAATAGCCTGTAATTTTATCTAAAGCTGTCTCCGTCTGTTCCCCATTTTCCATATTTTTAATGATAACGGTATTACCCGCTAATTCATCCGCACCAATAATGATTGTATTTTTTGCCCCAATTTTATTAGCATATTTCATCTGGGCTTTCACGCTTCGATCCATATAATCAGTTTCCACAATAATATCTGCATTTCTAAGTTGGTTTACTATTTTATATGCGGAAGCTTTCGCTTCCTTACCAAGGATACCTATATACAATTCAATAGGGGGTTCCGGATCAAGCCCTACATTTTCTTTATCCAGGAAATAAATAATACGCTCAATACCCATACCAAAACCAACAGAGGGGATGTCCTGTTTTTCATCTAACTCGTGAATCAGATTATCATAACGGCCGCCTCCGCACAAAGTAAAACCTTCTTCATTGACAAATTCAAATACGGTCTTTGTATAATAATCCAAACCTCTTACAATACCGGTATCAATTTCAAAAGGTATATTTAATTCTTTTAATAAGTCCTGTAATTCATCAAAATGGTTTTTACATTCTTCATCCAGATATTCTATGGTCCTAGGCGCATCTTTCACTATTTCTTTACAGGATGGAACCTTACAGTCCAGTACCCTTAACGGATTTTTTAACATCCTTTCCCCGCAGGTAGGACATAAGTGCCCTTCGTGCTGCTTTAAATATTTTAATAGAGCTTCATTATAAGTTTTTCTGCAGTTGCTGCAGCCAATGCTGTTAATGTGGAGTTTTGCATTTTTAAGACCGATTTTTTCGATAAATGTGGTTATTAAGGTTATTAATTCGACTTCCGCCATGGGACTTTTGGAACCGATAAATTCAACTCCGAATTGGTGATGCTGACGCAGCCTTCCGCTTTGAGGCTGTTCATAACGGAAAGCAGGTGTTACATAAAATAATTTAGTGGGCTGGGTTTCTGCGTATAGATTATTTTCCAGATACGCACGTATTGCACCTGCTGTACCTTCCGGTTTTAAGGTTATACTTCTGTCACCTTTATCAAGAAACGTATACATTTCCTTTTGGACTACATCTGTAGTCTCACCTACACCTCTTTGAAATAATACGGTATGTTCAAATACTGGGGTTATCACTTCTTTTATATTATAAGCCCTGCATAAATTTCGTGCTAACTCTTCAATCCTGGTTCTTTTGTACATGTTGTTCCCAAACCAGTCCTGGGTACCTTTGGGTCTTTGTGTAATCATCCTATTCCCTCCAAATCTATCATAAATTTTAATAATAACCATCATGGAGAATCTTTCTCCATGAATAAATTTTTTTATTAATGTGATTTACAAATTCATCCACCTGAATAAATTCTTCTGAATGAACTACTTTTAAAAAAGCCAGAAATATCTCCATGTCAAAATTTTTAACTTCTTCAATCATTAATTTTATGGCAATTTCTTTATTAAATGCAGTACGGTATCTTCTGTCCGATATTAAAGCGGCATAAACATCGCATATTCTTAAAATTCTTCCTCCGAGGGGAATAGATTCATCTTTTAAATTATCCGGATAACCGGTGCCGTCATAATTCTCATGGTGATGATTTACGGACTGTAACAAAATATCATTATAGTTGCATTTTTTTAATAATTCATATCCAATAGCGGGATGCAGCCTGATATATTTCATTTCCTCTACCGTTAAAGTATGGTTGCACCTTTTGTATAAGTATCTTCCTAATTTCAGTTTTCCGATATCATGTACTACTCCTGCCTCTGCCATGGTATAACAGAAATCATCCTCCATCTGCATTTCCCTGGATAGGAGAAAAGCTAATTTACTCACCAGTATCCCATGGTCAATGGCTTCTTCCAGGTCATCTACCGTGGCAGTTTCACTATCTGTTTCAAATAAATCAAGGGTTTCCTCTAACAGCATTTGAATTTCCTTTCTATAAATACTGAGAATTTTCCTCTAGGAAAATACGCTTTCTCTCTATCATTTCGTCGATACGTTCTATATAATCTTTTAAGCTTTTTACATTTTCAACCCGTTCAATACGGTTTTCTTCATGAAAAACAAATTTTGATAAAGCTCCGGCGCCTAAAGCCAGGATACTTTGTTTTTCTTCCATGATTAAAATATTATAAAGTCCTTCTTTACCGTATTGGGCATATCCAATATTCTCAAGATTATCTGCCATATTCTTTTGTCTGTAGAGATAATATGGCAGATAATTCGCTGATTTTGCATAATCCCAAGTTAATTTAAGCATATCCAGGGTATCTGTGGGTACCATATCCTGATAATCTTCTTTTTGAATATTTAGTCTGGCTGCCCGCTTTATGGCTAAGGTATGAACGGTAAGGCTATCTGGTTTTAGTTTATTAATCTCAGCCAGGGTATGGGCTACGTCAGCTATTTTCTCACCCGGAAGACCGATTATCATATCCATATTAATATTATCATGGCCAAAATCCCTGGCCATATGAAAAGTATCTATTACCTGTCCTACCGAATGTTTTCTGCCTATCAGATCCAAAGTATACTGACTCATGGTCTGTGGATTAATTGAAATCCTTGTTACACCATGATTTTTTAATACTTTTAATTTATCTGCCGTAATACTGTCCGGCCTCCCGGCTTCCACTGTATATTCTAACACAAAAGTAAAATCAAAAGTTGCTTCTATATGGGATAATAACTGATTCAGCTGATGGGCTGTCAATGTTGTGGGAGTCCCTCCCCCCAAATAAATAGTTGTGAGCTTTTTATTAAGACCGCAAGTTCCGGCATAAGTAATTTCTTTATATAAAGCATCTAAATATAGTTCGATTGAGTTCCCGTATCTTTCCAGGGAATAAGAGGTAAAGGAACAATAAAGACAGGTGCTTGGGCAAAATGGAATGCCAATATAAATGCTGTAGCCTTTCTGGTAATCCATCTCCTGTAATAATGCAATTTCCCGCTTGGCAACCTGTAAGCTTACATTAATCTTTTCATCGGAACATAAATATTGTTCACTCATATAAGTCCTTATATCTGCGTCTGAAAAATTCCGTTCCAGTTTTTCAAAAGCTATTTTGGCAGGTCTGACTCCGGTTAAGGTACCCCAGGGCAATTTCTTCCCGGTTAAATATGATAAGCAGCTATAAAGAGTTCTTTTTAACTGATTCCGGTCATACTTAATATTTGCCCCTCCACTTTCCCTGGTATAATAAACGGGAGAAATAGAAACATCTTCTTTTTGACAATTATTCTGTTCGGTTAAATCGAATTTTATATTAGGATATAATTCGGTACCATTTTGTACCGCTTTAACTTTTATGATTGTATCTTCAAATTCTATATATATTTCTAAACTATTCCCTTGATCTTTACTGCTAACCCCATCAATGAAAGATGGTTTATATACTTTAATCTGCTCCTCTATATAAAATGCTTTCACTAAAGAATGTATCTCATATTCGTACTCATCCTTTGACAAAAAAATCTGAATCATGGCGGCTCCCGTCTAATTTATAATGCATTCCGAAACTTTCTTCCCCCAACCCCCAATTGTGCACCACTATGCACACTCAAATCAGTATGGCAAAAAATACTATTTTACCTGTTTTCATCTTAAATAGGGGTTATGGATTCTTTCATACCCAATGGTTGTTTTGTCTCCATGTCCGGGATAAACCATAACATCATCCGGTAATGCCATTAATTTATGGCGGATGGCCTCAATTAGTGTTTCTAAATTCCCGGTGGACAGATCCGTTCTTCCTACGGATTCTAAAAATAAGGTATCACCGCTTATTAATACTTTCTCCTTTTCAAAATAATAGCAAACACCTCCTGCCGTATGTCCGGGGGTGTGAATTACTTTTATTTTCATTCCGCCTATCGAAAGCAGATCATTATCCTTAATGAACTGATCTGCGGTTAATGCAAAATCCTTTCGGATCATACGGGAACCATTCATATTAGGATCAGCCAGCAGTTCCTGTTCAGCTTCACAGGCAATAATGGGTATATGAAATTCTTCAGATAAATCACCGGCTGCCATAATATGGTCAAAATGCCCGTGAGTTAATAAAATTGCAACGGGAACTAATTTCTGCTCCTTTAACTTATCTGCAATTGTAACCGCATAATCCGGAGGATCAATTATAATTGCTTCATTGGTATTTTCACCTGATATAATATAGCAGTTAGTACTAACTATGCCTAATACGTAAGATTGTAATTTCATATCCGTCTCCCATCCGGTCTTTTACTTGACAAAAGATGTTTTAGTTTGCTTGACTTTATTAATTAACCGGTAGTACGTTCGATGTCAAGTACGCTTTCCACTCCCCGAAGTTTTGCTACAATAAACTTTAACTGCTCAACTCCGTTTATTTCAAAACCCACACTGATGGTGGCAGTACCTTGTTTACTGGTTCTGACTGTCATTGAGGTCACATCTATTTTATTTTCAGTTAGGACTTTTGATACATCTACTAATACACCATTCCTGTTATTTGCATATATTTTAATTTCAGCAGTATATAATTCGCCGCCCTGGGATTTATCCGGTGATACATTCCATTCAGCCTCAATTAACCTGGCGCGGTCCTCTTCCGATAAATTCATAAGATTAATGCAATCGGTACGGTGGATGGATACACCACGGCCACGGGTAACAAATCCAACTATTTCATCTCCCGGAACAGGACTGCAGCACTTAGAGAAACGAACTGCCACATCATGAATTCCTTCCACTACGATACCGTTTTTTGATTTTGTAACGGCTGCAGGTTTATTCTCCTTTATTTCGGATATTGTATCTAATACCTTCTCATCCGTAATTTCTTTTTTATGCTTTTTATCATACTCATCTTTTAGTTTGTTGATTACCTGGCCTTCTTTCAGGCCACCATGACCAACAGCTGCATAGATGGAATCCCAGTCACGGAACCCATACTTTGACATTACCTTATTCATAAACTCAGTTTTTAATAAATCGCTGAGGATAATATTCTTAGTTTTACAATAAGAAACAATCATATCCTTGCCGCGGATTATGTTGTCTTCCTTCAGCTCGGTTTTAAACCACTGGTTAATTTTATTTTTAGCTTGGGTACTTTTTACTAAAGATAACCAGTCCCTGCTGGGTCCTTTGGAATTTTGGGATGTTATAATTTCAATTCGGTCACCATTCTGGATGACATAATCAATATTCACCAATTTACCGTTAACCCTGGCGCCTACCATCTTGTTGCCTACCGCACTATGAATGCTGTATGCGAAATCAATCGGAGTGGAACCATTAGGTAAATTTTTAACATCTCCCGTAGGGGTAAAACAATAGACGCTCTCAGAGAATAAATCCAAATCGCTCTTAAGTAAACTTAAGAATTCTTTGTTATCTGACATATCCCGCTGCCACTCTAAAATCTGCCGCAGCCAAGTAAGCTTAGCTTCCTCCGTGTCATGGGAATTCTTTCCGTCCTGTCCTTCCTTATACTTCCAGTGGGCAGCAATACCATATTCTGCTGTCCGGTGCATCTCATAGGTCCTGATCTGGATTTCAAAAGGCTGTCCTCCCGGTCCGATCAAGGTGGTATGAAGGGACTGATACATATTGGGCTTTGGCATGGCAATATAATCTTTAAACCTGCCGGGTATGGGTTTATACATTTCGTGTATCACACCCAGGGCGGCATAGCAATCCTTAACGGATTCTACAACGATACGTACTGCAAATAAATCGAAAATCTGATCCAGTGTCTTATTTTGATTTACCATTTTTTTATATATACTGAAAAAGTGTTTAACACGGCCATCAATTTTAGCATCAATTTCTGCTGCCTCAATATGAAACTTTACTTCTTCTACGATTCCATTAATGATCTCTTCCCTTTCACCCTTTTTAGAATTAATCTTTTCAGTCAGGTCATTATATATTTCGGGTTCCAGATATTTAAGGGATAGATCATCTAATTCTATCTTAATTTTGGAAATACCAAGTCTCTGCGCAATCGGTGCATAGATATCCATGGTTTCCCTTGCTTTTTCTTTTTGTTTGATTGGGGTCTGATACTGAAGTGTCCGCATATTGTGCAAACGGTCCGCTAATTTAATTAGAATTACACGGATGTCTTTCGCCATGGCTAAGAACATTTTTCTTAAGTTTTCTGCCTGAATTTCAACTTTGTCCTTGGAATAACTTAACTGCGTTAATTTCGTAACTCCATCCACTAACAAAGCAATTTCTTCATTAAACTCTTTTGAAATCTCTTCAACAGTACAAACCGTATCTTCCACTACATCATGGAGCAGCCCGGCAACTATGGTTTCTTTATCTAATTCCAGTTCAGCCAATATTATAGCCACACACAGAGGATGTATAATGTAGGGCTCACCGGATTTCCTAAGCTGATTCTTGTGTGCCTGATCGGCAGCGTGGTAGGCTTTTTCAATCATGGAAATGTCAGCTGACGGATGATAACTTTCCACAATCTTAACTAATTTCTCATATAAAGCTATAGGGCTTGTAAAATCAGCAGGAACTGACATTCCCTTATTTTTGTTGTCATTCTTATCATTTTCATTCATCTTATATGCTAAATCATCCATGAAATCACCACCAGTCTGTAAGTTTATCTTTTCATTATAATCAATCTCTAAAAAAAAATCAAATCATTTATTGAATATTGACACATCCTGCGAAGTTTTGTCATTTTTTACCAGAATAGGGGGGGCCGGCAATCCAGTCTTCGGCATTCAAATCATATATTGATATAAAATTTTGCCATAGATAAGATGTTTTACATACCTCTTATCTATGGCAAAATTTTATATCAATATATGATTTTATAATGACAAAGTTCTATGAAACAAGTTAAGAAATATTGTGACCATTCAGTCACTGCGGTTCTGACGAACCGATGTACTTTATTTTCCTTCATATTTAATTACTGCATCCACATTATAACCTTTTAATTTATCACGCCCATGCAGTCCTTCTAATTCCATTAAGAAAATAATTTTAACAACCTCACCGCCCAGCATTTCAATCAGTTTGGTTATGGCTTCTATGGTTCCTCCTGTTGCGATTAAGTCATCGATTATGGCTACCTTCTGGCCTGGTTTAATTGCATCCTTATGCATTTCTATCGTAGCAGTACCATACTCCAGGGCGTATTCCATTTCAATAGTTTCGCAAGGAAGTTTTCCTTTTTTACGAATTGGTACAAAAGCTTTATTCAAATTATAGGCAATAGGAACCCCGAATATAAATCCCCTTGATTCAGGTCCAACAATAACATCTATATCCAGTCCGTCTAATAGTGCCTGCATCTGGTCGATGGACATCCTTAAACTATCCTTATCCTGCAGTACGCTTGTTACATCCCTGAATACAATACCTTTCTCAGGAAAATCAGGTATACATCTAACATATTCTTCCAATTTCTTCATTATAACTCCTATCTGCGTGCCCTGGCACACACTATAATCCTTTTTCGGCCTGATTAGATATGAACTAAAATTTCTGTAATTTCCGTGTACGGATAACACCAACAATAATTATATCATTTTCTAATTTAAATATCAATTTTTTTCAGTTCATTTACAGATAAAATTTTACAGTACAGCCTATGGTACCGCGAGGTTTTTGGGTTTTCTGCCGCTTTTCCCGTTAAACCGTTCTATGATCAGGTTTAAATTTATACGCCACATTATTTTAATATCAGATAATTCTGGATTATAATCTGAACAGTCCGGTTACCGCCATATTCGTTAATACCTGGGTAATAAGTTATGGATAATTTTATTGTATTGTTCCTGTTCTGGAACATCTTATCTACTTCATCCTGACCATAAGTATCTGACACGGTATTTATAAAGGCTTCTACCTCGCCAAAATATAAGGCATCCATTACCCTTCCATATTCGTTCACCACCTGTAGTTTAAGTACATTGGAATTTTTACCAAAGATAGTGGCCCTTCTTATATGCAGATTTTTTTCTGCAAAGACGGGTTTCGTATTTCCTTTTCCAAAGGGTTCTAACAGTTCTAACTCTGTAATCAGCCCTTCCGTTAAGTATCCCAACGGAAGATGTATATCAATGGTAACCTTAGGTATCAAATCTTCTTCCGTCAGCCGGGTGTTTTGATTTAAAGCTGCCCTTAATTGATTTACCATAGACTGCTCTAAGGATAGCCCTGCAGCCATCGGATGCCCTCCGTATTTTAATAAGAGATGCCTGCATTTTGTCAATTCTTTATAAATATTATATTGTTCTATGGAGCGGCAGGAACCTTTCACTGCTGTTTCCGAATCCGTAAGTACAATAGCAGGTTTATTATACCTTTCCTTTAACCGTCCTGCAATAATTCCGGCCAAACTTTCATGGCAGTCTTTTAAGTAAATAACCAAAACCTTATCTGCTTTCATATCACTGCCTTCTACCAGTTTAATTGCCTGTTCAAGTCCTTTTGCTGTCATTTCTTTCCGGGTATCATTTAATTCTTTCAGTTCCCCTGCTAATTGATCCGCTTCCTCTTTTGATTGGGATAATAATAAACGCAATGCTTTTTTTGCCGTATTAAGTCTTCCGGAGGCATTTAAACAGGGACCGATTATGAATCCTAAGTGATATGCAGAAAGGTTTACAAGATTAATATTATTTTTTTCAATTAAAGCTTTTAATCCTAAATTTTGAGTTTTTTTCAATAATTCCAGACCATTCTTCACGATGACCCGGTTTTCATTTACCAGATCCATTACATCACAGACGGTTGCTATTGCTACTATTTCTAATAACTGATCCGTCTCCTTCTTATCAATTCCGAACCTGTCATATAAAATCTGGATCAGTTTAAAAGCAACTGCTGCACCGCACAGGAATTTCCAGGGATATTTACAGTCAGACTGCTTGGGGTTTACAACCGCATCCCCACCGGGTATTATATACTCCTTTACCTCTCCCGCTTCTAAAAACGGTACATCATGATGATCTGTAATAATAACTGTCATACCCAGTTCTTTTGCTTTTTCTACCTGTTCTTTTGCTGAAATGCCATTATCACAGGTTAACACGGTATCAATTCCATCCTGGTAAGCAGCTTTGATGATATTCATATTTATACCATATCCATCTTTTATTCTGTCCGGGATCTCATAATCTGCTGCTGCCCCGCACTTTGAAAGTGCAGTATATAAAACAAAGGTTGAAACTACCCCGTCAACATCATAATCACCTACAATCCTGATTTTTTTACCGCTCTTTATTTTATCCGTCAGAATATCACAGGCTTTCATCATATCCTTCATAGACAAAGGGCTATGTAAATGATTTATATCCGGATGAAGAAAAGCTTCTATATCCTCTTCTTTCTCCTGATTCCGATTAACCAGTAATCTTGCAATTACCTCGCTGATTTTATATTGTTTCATCATAGCGGCAAAATCCGCTTTTTTATTTTTTAATACCCATTTTTCCATATAAAGCTCCTAATGGATTATTAGCAATCCCATTTTTATAAGGGTGTAGAATGAAACAGCTGAAAAATAATTATTTTTATTCTTCTAAAGCAGCTTCTGCCGCTTTTAGCATGATTGCACATTCAACACGTTTTTTCTGCAGCTTACATCCAATATCATATGTATCATTAATGCTTCCATGAAATTTAAAGGAATTCGCAGCACATCCCCCGCTGCAATAAAATCTTGCGAAACAATCCCTGCATTTATCCTTAGCGTATACATTGCAGCCTTTAAATTCTTCTCTTAATTCCGTTCTCTTAATTCCTTCGAAAACATTACCCATTAAGAAATTGTCTTCTCCTACAAATTGATGGCAGGGATATAAATCTCCCCAGGGAGTTACAGCCAGATATTCGGTGCCTGACCCACATCCGGACAGACGTTTTGCAACACATGGGCCTCCGGATAAATCAATCATAAAATGGAAGAAATTAAAGTCCTTACCTTCCTTTTTCTTTTCTATCATATAACGGGCAAGTTTATCATATTCTTCATAGATTTCAGGAATGTCTTCTTCTGTAATTGAATAGGGTTCCTCAGGCAGTGAAACCACTGGTTCAACGGATATCTGCTTAAAACCCAGCTCAGCCAGATGTTTAACATCCTCTGAAAAATCCAGGTTATTATGCGTAAAGGTGCCTCTCACATAATAATTCGTTTGATTGCGGCTTTGGGCCAGTTTCAGGAATTTAGGAACAATTATATCATAACTTCCTTTTCCGTTACGGGAAGGCCTCATTAAATCATTAATTTCCTTACGCCCGTCTATGCTAAGAACAACATTACTCATTTCCTGATTAGCAAATTCCATAATATCATCATTCAGAAGTATTCCATTGGTTGTCAATGTAAAACGGAACTTTTTATTGTGCAGCTTTTCCTGTTCCCTCCCATAAACAACCAGCTGTTTAACCACCTCAAAGTTCATAAGGGGTTCACCACCGAAAAAGTCTACTTCCAGGTTCTTCCTGTTTCCTGAGTTCGCTATCAGGAAATCCAAAGCCTGTTTTCCTACTTCATAACTCATAAGTGCACGTCTGCCCCGGTATTCTCCTTCTTCTGCAAAGCAATAACGACAGGCTAAATTACAGTCATGGGCAATATGTAAACATAATGCTTTCACAACTGTTTGCCGGGATTTAAATTCAGATATATAATTTTCGTAAATATCCTCTGTAAAAAGAGCCCCTTCCTCAATTAGTTCCCCTATATCTCCAAAAGCTTCCGAAACAGCTGTTTTCACTGTTTCATCATCCCCCGGCCCGTTTTCAAACAATTGAACATATTCTTTATTATGATACTTAACAATAATTTCCCTCATGACAGCTTCTTTATCAATTTCTGATAAGCCGTTTGATTTATCTTTAACTATATTATTGTATATTGATATAATATCGTAAACCAAATCGTCAACAACATGAACCATTCCGCTGTTAACATCCAGGACGATATTATAACCGTTATTTTTGTACTGGTGAACCAATGTGTTTCTCCCTTCTATATAAGAGTACCCAATAACAAACAATAAGCAGCGGCCTAAAGACGCTGCTTATATAATACATGTTTAAACAACAGGCGGATTTAGGAAACCCTGTCACAAATCACTGTTTTTAATGTATCCGATTATGTACCTATTACAGTAAATATCAGTATTCAGTACCGCAAAATGTTTTGCAACGCAAAACCTGAGAGGTATTTCTGAATCGTCACCTTCTGCAATTATTTGTTTTCGCAGCTTTGATTACCTACAGTACAGGATGTTTTACAAGCTGATTGGCAGGAAGTCTGGCACTCGCCACATCCGCCTTTTTTCATGGTATCTTTTAAGTTTCTTGTATTTAACGTTTTGATACGTTTCATGAGGTTGCCTCCTTCAATTATTCCTGATTGCCTATATATAGCAACAATATCATCTGATATTATAGCATACACCAAATAATATGGAAAGAGTTTTTTATTGATTTACTCAATTTTAGTTACTATTCGTTACTGTTCACAGCCGTTCACAGCCTGTATACGCGACGTGTTTTTTGTGAGTGCGGCAAAGCGGGCTCGAGCCTGCATGGCATTAGCTGAACTGTAACAATTTTAACTGATCATACCCCCAAGCATACCACTAAACAGGCATATAACCATTACTGTTATTAATCTGCCGGCTTCCATCCCCATTACAGAATTAGTTAATATCGAAATCAATACCAACATGATAAAATATAATGCCCCCATTCCCAAACCACACAGGAACCTTTTCTGATCTGCACTTTTTCCCAGTAAAAACCCGCCTGCAAAAGAGGATAATATGTAAGTTAAAAGGATACCCCCACTTAAGACCCCACTTGAAAGATCTGCTTTCAGCATAAGAAATGCCAGCAATAACAATAGTATTCCGGTTATCATGTAAGATACCAGAAGATCTCTTAAGATAACCACTACCTTAGAATTACGGTGTAATACTTTGTCCATTCCAAACCTCCGCTTTATTTATACTGTAATATATTATCCGGTTCTTCATAATATTCAAATTAAAATATATTTAAGAAAAATATATTTTAATGACCAGGGTGTTTACACTCCGGCCTTTGCTGAAGAATGCTATGTTGTAACCTATAAATATTCAATGTTATATAAATGGATGACTTCTTATTAAGGTAATGCTATAATCTATAATAAGTCGTTAGAATATGTGGTTTAACCATATAATAGCTTCAATAAAATTCCAGTTATTGGAATCCTTAATTTAAACCATTACCTGCTAATGAAATATGTAGCTGCGAAACTCCACAGTTATCAAATATGCCCTGATTACCTGGCAATAACGGTATTTTGCAATTATCTGAATAATGAAAGATAGAAAGGATATAACATGAACAACATTGATTTGCACGTCCATTCCAATGTTTCCGATGGAACACTAACGCCCTCTGAAATTGTAAGCCTTGCAGTCAGGAATCAAATCGCCGCAATTGCTTTAACAGATCATGATACCTTGGCTGGAATCCCGGAAGCTCAGGCTGCTGCCTTATCTGAAACCCAAAAAGGAAATCCGGTACAAGTTATTCCAGGAACAGAGATTTCGGTTTCTTATAGAAAAAAAGATATTCATATATTAGGACTATTCGTAGCTCCTGATAATCCCCCCCTTTACCAGTCCCTGAAAAATGCCCGGCTGAAACGGGAGGAAAGAAATGAAAAAATGACAGCTAATTTAAGAGCTGCCGGAATTGACATTACTGTTGATAAATTAAGGGAAGAAGAAGGAGAAGCCGTATTGACCCGCGCCCATTTTGCAAAATTTATGGTAAAATACGGCTATAGCAAGAACACGCCGGATGCTTTCACTAAATATTTAAATAATGATTCACCTTATTACGTACCGAGGGAGTACTTATCCCCTGAAGAGGCAATCTCATTAATTCATACAGCCGGTGGACTATCCATAGTTGCCCATCCCCTGCTTTATAAGTATACTCTGGGGGAAGTGGAACAGATGGCAGCTTACCTTGCGGGTCTTGGTCTGGATGGTATTGAAGCAATCTATTCCTCCAATACCGGCTTTGATGAAGGTCATATGCGCCACTTAGCCAACAAATATAACCTGTCCATTACAGGAGGCTCTGACTTTCATGGTGCAAATAAACCTGATCTAAATCTTGGAACAGGCAGGGGTAATTTAAAAATCCCTTATTCCCTATTAGAGAAATTGGAAGAGCGTCTGAAAAAGCAGCACTAAATATTGAAACCGGCCATGGTGTATGTCTTATGTTAATGAAAAGCCTGTCCCAAACATACTGCATGGATTTTTTATGAAATCCTGGGAAGTACTTTATCGTTTGGGGACAGGCTATACTTTATTCGGCTTATTCTGCAGTATTTGGCTTTTCAACTTCAACAACTGCAGTTTTTTTCATTGGAATACGGCAATTTTTATTATTACCGAATTCTACAATTATTACTTCTTCCATTACATCAATGATAACACCATAAAATCCGCTGGTTGTAAGAATGCTGTCACCAGGTGCAAGGGTTGAAATCAATGCTTCCATTGCCCTCTGCTGTTTCTTCTGCGGACGGATTGTCATGAAGTAAAAAACACCACCCAAAATTACGATCCAAACGATCATCATGCCTAAGGTCAAGCCTCCGGATTGAGCAGTACTTGCTAAAAAAATAAGGTTATTCATAAAATTCCTCCTAAAATAAATTTAATTTATTGGTGACTATTCAGCCACAGCGGTTCTTACAAACCAATACACATAAAAAATACAAAAATATATTTTGGCACTGTTTAACTCGAAATTCGGTAAATTTCTCGCGGCAACCGAATAGTTACATTTATTATACAGTCAGCCCTGCGACCGGACAATAACATATTATTACGCCTCGCCTTCCGCAAAGCCTTCTAACCTGGTCTTCTTATACTCTTTATATCTTTGTTGTTCAATTGCCGTTCTTATTTCTTCCATCATATTATTATAGAAATAAAGATTATGGGTAACTAATAATCTTAAGCCCAGCATTTCTTTTGCCTTTAACAAATGCCTGATATATGCCCTGCTGTAGTGCTTACAGGTTGGACATTGACACCCCCCGTCAATGGGACGGCTGTCCAGTTCATACTTTGCATTCAGTAAATTCATTTTCCCGTGGTTGGTATAAGCGTTACCATGTCTGCCGTTTCTCGCAGGATATACACAATCAAAGAAATCCACTCCCCGTTCGACGGATTCCAAAATATTTTCCGGTGTTCCCACCCCCATTAAATAAGTCGGTTTTTCAAGAGGCAGATAAGGAACCGTCT
The DNA here is from genome assembly GCA_049692775.1 of Anaerocolumna sp. Taxonomy (GTDB): domain Bacteria; phylum Bacillota; class Clostridia; order Lachnospirales; family Lachnospiraceae; genus Anaerocolumna. The sequence continues at coordinate 73,475 of JBAVPE010000138.1, forward strand.
CTTCTAGTATGCGGTACATTTCCGAATGGGACTCTCCAACTGCTAAACCACCTAAGGCATAACCGTCTAAATCCATCTCCGAAATCCGTTTGGCATGCTCAATACGTATATCCCCATAAGTACCTCCCTGATTGATACCAAATAGCATCTGTTGTCTGTTAATGGTATCCTCCAGTGAATTAAGCCTTGTCATTTCCTTTACGCAGCGGATAAGCCATCTGGTCGTCCGGTCTACCGAATTCTGCATATACTCTCTTTCTGCAGGGTGAGGTGGACATTCGTCAAATGCCATGGCTATGGTAGAAGCAAGGTTAGACTGGATCTGCATACTTTCTTCCGGTCCCATGAATATTTTGCGCCCATCCACATGGGAATTAAAATATACTCCTTCTTCTTTGATTTTGCGGAGTCCTGCAAGGGAAAACACCTGAAAACCGCCTGAATCCGTTAATATTGGTTTGTCCCATACCATGAACTTATGAAGTCCGCCAAGTTTTTTAATCACCTGGTCACCCGGTCTGACATGCAAATGGTAGGTATTGGAAAGTTCCACCTGCGTCTTCATACCCTGTAAATCTATCGTTGATACTGCACCTTTAATTGCTGCCGCAGTACCGACATTCATAAACACAGGTGTTTGAATTGTGCCGTGAACGGTATGAAATTCTCCGCGTTTTGCATTACCGTCTCTGCATATTAACCTATACATATAGTTCTCCGTTCTGAATACCCTCATAACTAATGTGGCTTTATTCAGCATCTAAAATATCTTCATAAACCTCATTTAGTTTCCGGGAGTACTCAATCCTTTATAAGATACTGCCTTAATTATGCACCATCTAATGTTACAAGTATACCTTTAATAAAATTCTTTTTCAACTAAAATTTTAATTTAAGTTGTAAAGATATTATAAATTAGCCCCTTATATATTCCAAATATTGTTGCATTTTCCCATATTTATTGATAAAATGCAAGTAACTATTCATCATCCGGGAAAATTAAAAGAATTTTGAGTCCTACCGTGCCAAAATTTGCGTTTTTGATTATCATTATGTGAAAGAAGATTACTATGTCGATTAAAAAAACCCTAAGAATAACTTTACTCCTATTCTCTATTGTACCAATTATCATTGTATCTATACTGGCTTATCATCTGATAACAGGCAGGTTAATAACCATTAAACGTGATAATTTAAAACAATTGGCCGTTACCAACAGCAATGGTTTAAAAGCTATGGTTAAAAACCAGCTGACCGAAGTGAATCTTCTTGCCATACAAAATCAAATCTATAATTTAGCTATCTATAATCAATCCCCCTCTTTGTTAAATACTGACGAATATGAGGAAGTTTATGATAAAGCTATGGATTTATTGGTCAATCGTCATGCATTATATCCCTCCTGCACCAGAATAACCGTTTTTAATGGACAAGAACAGGTCATTGCAAGTTCTGATAAGGGTTTTATCGATACGGATTATTCAAACAGTGTAACACTCTCCTATATGAAAGCCACCAAAAGTACTGCCTGCGGAGTCAGCGGATTAATCAAAGATTCAAATCATCCGGATGAAATAAATGACATTAACGAAAGTTCTTATTGTATAGAAATAGGCTCTCCTGTCATCTCAGACGCAAACGACAGCAATTCAGTAATCGGATACATTATAAATACAATAAGCTTAACCTATTTTAAAGATTTCTTAAGTTCAATCATTATGGGAGATACCGGATTTGGGGTGGTGCTTAATAAAAATGGCACTATTGTATATCATCCTGATTCCAAATTAATCGGAACAAGTATTAACAACGGAAGACTGGGCAACCTGGTATCAAGTTATTATACCGGCAAAATCACCCAGAATGGTGCGTTTGAATATACTTATGAGAATATAGATAAAATATACGGTTATAGTGTAATACCGGATTTAGATTGGGTTTTACTGGTCAAACAGGATGTGTCTGAAATCATAAATCTGGCAATTGTTATTTTTTATGTCCTTGGCTGGACTGTTATAATTCTGATTGTTTTTATGATAATTGTCAGTAATAAATTTGCCAAAACTTATACGGATCCCATTATCGAACTAAAAGATACCATGCGGACTGCTTCTGACGGTAATCTGGAAGTACAATCCAATATAAAAGCAAAAAATGAATTAGGCGAACTCTCCAGGAGTTTTAATAAAATGCTACATATTATTAAGGGAAATTATAATGAATTGTCAGCAATGCATGAAGAATTAATCACTAATGAAGAACAGCTTAGAACTAATTATAATCGTATTGAATATTTAGCATATCATGATATCTTGACCAATCTGCCTAATAAACTGGCATTTACCGACCGCGTCAACAGCACCCTGGCACTATCACCTGGTTCTAATAAGCAGCACGCCGTTTATTTTGTTGACCTGGATAACTTTAAAACGGTAAATGATACCTTAGGGCACGATTATGGCGATAATTTATTATCGCAGACTGCCGAACAATTACTTTCCTTAATCACATCGGATGATATATTAGCAAGGGCCGGCGGTGATGAGTTCTTAATATTCAGGGAAAATCTGGATACCCAGAAAGATGCGACGGATTTTGCAGCAAACGCAATTGATGCCTTTAAGAAACCATTTAATTTACATGGAGAAATCGCTTATGTATCCATGAGCATAGGAATTGCCATTTATCCTAAAAATGGTACTTCAACGAACTCCCTGATTAAAAATGCAGATATTGCCATGTATAAATCAAAAGACACAGGAAAAAACAAATTCACCTTATTTGATAAAAGCATGGAAGAAGAACTAAATAGGAATACAATTATTCTGGAAGTATTACGGGGTGCTATAAAAAATAATGAAATCTACGTAAAATACCAACCCCAGATAAATATCGCCACGAATAAAATAATTGGTTTTGAAGCATTAATGAGAATTGACAGCTTAAAATTAGGTCGGCTCTCCCCCTGCGAATTTATACCAATTGCAGAAGAAAGCGGTTTAATTGTGGAACTTGGAGAATGGATTTTGCGGGAAGCCTGCCGCTTTAATAAGAATTTAATCGATTTAGGATTCCCTCCTTATATTGTCTCTGTTAATATTTCCTCCATCCAGATTAACCGGACAGGTTTTATAAACATGCTTGATCATGTCCTTCGTGAGACCGGGCTTCCTCCTAATTATCTTGAACTGGAAATTACAGAAAGCACCATCGTATCTTCTTTAACAGATGCCACAACTTTATTAAACCGTCTACAGGATTTAGGAGTACGCATATCCTTAGATGATTTTGGTACCGGTTACTCCTCTTTAAATTATTTAACCAGCATGCCCATCAATACTTTAAAAATAGATAAATCTTTTATTGATAATATCAGCAGCAATGAAAAAGATTCTTTTATCGCAGAAGCAATTATACAACTGGCTCATAGCATTGAAGTAGATGTTATTGCTGAAGGTGTTGAATATGAAGAACAGTTACGTGTATTAAAAGATAAAAAATGCGATATTGTACAGGGTTATATATACAGTAAACCACTGCTTTCCTCCAGGCTTTTGGCCATACTTGATTCCAGTGATATAAATACCCTCTATTCTTAAAGGAACAAATCCATGGCATTATTTACAGTGCTCCTGCTGTTTCTTTCCTGACTGCATATTTTTGAATAATAGATTCCAATTTACTATTATGACCGTAATAGGAGATGTTCAAGATTTTCGATATGTCTAAACTCATGATACCTAAAAATGATTTTGCATCTACAATTATTCTATTGTAATATAAATCGATATCAAAATCACATTGTTCTGCGGCTTTGACAAAATCAATAACCTCCTCCGGTGTATTTAGTTTAATCTGTTTTGTTTCCATTTCTATTCTTTCCTCCAAAAAACTATACTGCCTGCCGATTAAAAGAAAGCAGTTTCTAATATAAAACATGATATAAATTTTATATCATGTTTTATATTAGAAGTCAATTTGTTAAATTTGTATCAAAATACAAGATTTTTACAAATTTATTGCCATTTAAACAAGAAAGTTTTCTTATAATTTCTGTTCTTATAAATTATAACATATACTTATCTGCTTAAACAGAATACAACTGACCAATTCAACTAATGGAAGGCGTCTATATATAACTTTTTTCTATGATGCCTTCCATTTTCCATGTGAAAATTATACAATGTAAATAATATTTTATCAGCTTTTTGACTATATCTATTTCCTATTATGTAGTATTATAATGTAAATGGTATTGGAATTACATTCCATTTTAAATATAATGGATGGTTTTGACGATTCCCAAATATAAAAAGGATAAGGTGATATTATGGAAGATACGAGGCTGCAGGAATTAACAAATGCGATAAAACAAAATATAGAAAAAGTCATTGTCGGAAAGTCAGAGGTTATTGAACTAATCCTGACCTCTCTTTTAGCTAACGGCCACATCCTCCTTGAGGATGTACCGGGTACAGGTAAGACGGTTCTTGCCAAAGCTCTTGCGAAATCAATTACTGCTGATTTTAAGCGTATCCAATTTACACCGGATCTTCTTCCATCTGATATAACCGGATTAAATTATTATAATCAGAAACAGGGCGAATTCATCTTTCGAAGCGGTCCTGTTTTTGCTAATATCCTGCTTGCTGATGAAATCAACCGGGCTACTCCAAGAACTCAATCCAGCCTCTTAGAATGTATGGAAGAGAAACAAATTACCATCGATGGGCAGACCCATATTTTAGAAAAACCATTTTTAGTCATAGCAACTCAAAACCCTGTAGAAACATCAGGAACCTTTCCCCTGCCGGAAGCACAATTGGACCGCTTCCTGATGCAGATTGGTATGGGGTTTCCTACCTTTACAGATGAAGTAACTATATTAAACCGGTTTATTCATGCTAATCCACTGGAAGAGCTTTTTAGTGTATGTACCAGGGAAGATTTACTTATGATGCAGGAAATGATAAAATCCATATATATACACCCTTCTTTAATGGAATATATCATATCCATTATCAATAAAACCAGAACGCATAAAAGTATTGCCCTTGGTGTCAGCCCCAGGGGAAGTCTGGCTTTCTTAAGGGCAGTACAGGCATATGCTGCTATTAAGGGACTATCCTATGTTACACCTGAATTTATTCAAACAATAGCACCTTTTGTACTGGCTCATCGAATGATTTTAAGAACAGGTTTTCAAAAAGGTGCTTCATCCAGGGACTTAATTCATGAAATTTTATTGGATGTGCCCGTCCCAACCGAGGATTTTACCAGGAGGTAATTATTTTGATCAAAATATTATCAGCCATGTCAGGTGCTTTCCTTTTGTATCTGCTGCAGAATTACCTTTACCATAAGTATTGGAGTAAGAATCTATCAGTAGCTTTAAGTTTCTCGGAAGATGCGGTTATAGAAGGCGAAGAGTTAGTTTTATATGAAACTGTCCTGAATAAAAAATTACTTCCTCTTCCGATTCTGAAAGTGAAATTTATGACGTCAAAGTATCTGAATTTCCTTGATACGAATAATTCCATAGTAACCGATAATTATTACCGAAATGATTTGATATCCATTATGATGTATCAGAAACTGACCAGATCCCTGACCTTCCAATGTACCCATCGGGGTTATTATACGATCGATAATGTGGATATGGTGTGTTCCGACATGTTTATATCCTTTGAAGCTGTTGCAAATTGTGATATGGATATCCACTTATTTGTTTACCCAAAGCCTGTGGATTTAGTCAAATTTCAGGCTCCCTTCCAAAAAATGCTGGGAACAATATTAACCAAACGTTTTATGAATGAAGATCCCTTTGAGTTTCGCAGTATACGTGAATATCAGTCTTATGATACCTTAAAATCAGTTAATTGGAAAGCATCTGCTAAAACCGGTTCCTTAAAGGTAAATGTAAATGATTACACTTCAAAACAGCAGGTAAAAATTTTTATTAATATAGAATCAGATTCCATATGGAAACATGAAGATCTTCAGGAAGAAAGCATTCGAATTGCCGCTACCTTCGCATCTGCTTTCATTGAACAGGGGATTCCTGCTTCAATCTACACAAACGCAAGAGATATCATCACACATGACATATTAAACATTCCGGCAGGTTCCGGTATAAATCATGCTAAAACAATAAATGAAGTATTGTCCAGAATGGACTCGGCCCAGGCAGTTCCCGCTTTTGTCCCAACTATACAGGATGAATGCATTCACTCTTTTGACAGCGACTATATTATAGTTATATCCTTTTACCAAAAAGAGGATTTGCAGCAACTGCTATCCTCCTGTATAGATACCAGAACAGATTTTTCCTGGATCATCCCAACAAACCATGATGTAAAGATCTATGCCGCAGATGAACTAATGCCTTACATTATACCCTGGGAATCAGCCCCTGTATAATAATTTTTAAGCGAAAGGATGTAAATTAATATGAATAATAAACATTATCACTTCCTGATTGATTTCATTAATATACTTCTGCGCTTTCTGGCCTCTTACATTATTATCGGAACCGCCATTTTGTTTACTTCAAAAGATACTGCTTCTGTCATCAAAACTTTTATACTATTACCGGCTCCCTTTATTTCTTATCTGCTTGGCAGACACTTAAAGCATATTGGGTCCTTTTTAGCTCTTCATATTACAATGATGGCAGTCTATACATTTACAAGTCACAATGGCTTTGTGATTACATTCTATATGGTATACCTTGTTATATTAACGATAATTGCGCTAAACAATAGATTACAAGAAGAAAAACCTTGTAAAACCAATACCTCACTTATTTTATCAGCTGTCTTCCCAGCCATATATTTACTTAATCATTATTTAGGGATAACTGAATTAGATGGTTTGATTTTTACATTAGTCACATTATTTGTATTGTTCTATTTTCTTAACATGTACCTGATTAATTTTGAAGGTTTTTTTCAAAAACATAGCAGTATGTCCAATGTCCCGATGAAACAGATAAAGAATACGAATCATATATTAATTTTATTCTTTGGAATTATTTGTGTCGTAGTAATGCTATTCTTTTCAACATTACCGGTAAAGGAACTTTTATCCGTTATAGGAAGCTTGCTGATAGGTTTATTAAGAGCGTTTTTCTCCCTGTTTCCTGGTAATGGGGAAGAAGCAGCTCCTCTCGATAATGTGCAGCCGGAAACAAGTGTACCGCCGCTTGGTCTCACGGATGCCAAAGAGCCTTCCTTGCTCTTTCAGTATATCCAGGATATCTTACTGGGTTTGGTTACAATTGCAATGATTGCCGGTGCAATAGCCTTGATCCTATATGGTCTGTATCGGATTTATCAACGCTTTTACGAAAAAAAATATAATAATTTCAGAGATGTAACCGAATTTATATCACCCTTTGACAAAAGGGAAAAAATTAATAGAAACGATCCGGGAGCTGTCGGAAATCAGTTTTTTGGTAATTTTCCACGTTCAAATAACGGCAAAATACGAAAATATTTTTACAAGTCAGTCCTATCACAGAAGAAAAATGATACTCTTTTAAAGAACTTAACTCCTACTCAATTATCGGAATATGCTTTAAACGGGCAAAATGGATTATCCGCAGATATGATTGACCCAGAGAATGTTAAACAACTGGCTCTTTATTATGAGAAAGCAAGATACAGTAAGGAAGAATGTACAAAAGAAGAAGTTATGCAGGTAAAAACCATAATTAAAACCAAGGGACAGCAGAAAACATGAGGGAATTGCAGGGCATTTGCAGGGGATACCGCCTGCAACTCTTGGTATCAGGTGTCAATGAACATGATTATCAAGAGTTCCAAACATAGGATGATTCATTTAATCTGCCTTTAATTCAATCATACGATTTATAATAGAATAGGCTAATTAAGAATAAAATTGAGTTGCGAAAAAAGCTCTTACCTTCGTAAGAGCTTTTAAACAGGGGATGAGAGAATCGAACTCCCGCTAAAGGTTTTGGAGACCCTTGTCATACCATTTGACCAATCCCCTATGTGATTTTGCAATCAACATTGCTTAATTATAATACAATGAATTGTTTTAATTGTCAAGAATATTTTAGTGAAATTGAATAAATTTTGTACAAAACCATTCCTTTATGATAACCCTATATCCTGTATATTTTTATTCATAGAAATGGAATATGGGGCTTATCCAAATCGTCTTGAAGTGTTATATATAACCGTTGTTCAAGCCTGCGGTGTTCAAAAAGTGCGAAATTACCAAGTTTGAAACTTCGAGGCAGAGTATGTCAACCGGTGCAGCAGATACCGATACAGACTTAAAATCCTATGTCAAATTTCCGTATAAGATTTTAAGTCTGTATATTTTAAAACAGGATTATATCGTTACCCTGCCATCCCTATGGTTGACATCAATTTTTTCCGTTTCAATATGATACCGAATAAACCACACCGTAAATAGCATTATAAAAAATCCAAGGAGATTCAGTACCTGCTGTGCATAAATGGAAGCACCATTGATATGAAGATCTGTTTTTTGTAAGAAATCCAATAAAACACCGCCAAAAATTGATACGACAAAACCAAAAACTCCCGAAATGGAAGATACTAAGGTCAGCCAAATCATCCTTTTTCCATTCTGGAAAAAATCTAATTGGACTCCAAACAAACCAATACCGACAAATGCCCAGGCTGTAGAAGCTATAACCTGGCTTATGATAAATAACGGATATGCATTACCCGGTACCGTAAACGCATTTGCAAGCATATTTAATCCAAGCGCTAATAAGGTATAGCTTAATAATCTGGCCATTCCGTATTTATCTGCTAAGCGTCCCAGTTTAGGTGATATGTAAATTCGATACAGATTTGCAATAAATCCAATAAGCATAATAAAAGTATAGGGTAACGCCAACTCCTTAATCTGATAACTGGAGTTAAAGGGAAGACATATATAAAAAGATAAGGTATATAAACACTGCAAAGTCAATGCCTTTCTGAATTTCCGGTTTTGAAAAGCCTCTTTAATCTCCAGCATGACTGGTTTTTCTTTCTGTTTTACTATTTTTTCATTTTCCTTCGCTTTTTTGGCAAGCCTGCCATGCATTTCCTTACCCTCTTCATTCATATAGGACATCTTTAGCTCTTTCATTTTTGAAAATGCAACAACATTGATTACTACAAGTATAAAAATCAAAGTTCCGATAATAGCAAAACCGGCTTTTAAGTTTCTTGATTTAAAATAATCTAAGACAATTCCTCCAGCCAGCATAGTACTTGATACTACAAATACAGCTATAGAATCCTTAATTGAAAAGTACTTTCCCCTTAACCTGCTTGGAACCAGGCTGGCAATCCAATCCTGGGAGGCAGGAGTACCTATTTGTACAAATATTTGCCCTGCAAAATATAAAATCACGATAAGAATAGCCTTTTTGGTATTACTTATGGATAATAACGGTATAAAATAGATCATGGTAAAAAGTAACCTCTGTAAAGCGGTTAAGCAGACTAGAAACTTATATTTTTTTAATTTTTTAAAATAGTTAATAAGAAATATCTGAGAGATTGCAGCAAGACTCACTAAGGAGGTAATAATTCCAATATTAGCTTCCGAAATTCCACAAAATGACATTAAGGTTGCTAAAAATGCGCCGCCTGAAAGTTGTACAATGGTTTGTACCGCACTATCTCCTACTGTAAAACACACCCTGCTTTTTTTTAAATCAATTTTACTTTCAGGTAACGCCATAAAGTATATCCTACGCAGCTTAGCTAATAAATTGATGAACATTAAATTGTTTAACATTCTTATGTAAATACCTCCATATTGTATATTCCTGTGCCTTACCATGCCTGTAAATTAAGCATAGCTTGTCCCAAATATTCTTATATCAGGAATCATTATAACTTCTGGAAATACAATTGTAAATGGAGTTAATCATGGATTTAATGTCATATTTTATTATAAAGGACTGAATTCAATTTAGTTATATACCTTATAAATCCATGTGATTTTAAAGTTATACATTGTAAATTTCGCAGCAGTCCCCAGGATTATTTATTCGTAATTTAATATTGTTCCATTTAACTTCTCTAATTAGTATGCCGTATCATATACCTGATAATAACCTTGGGAGAATCCACAAATCGGGCATATAGCAGGCGCACACAAGCCACCCATAATATTACCGCAATTAATGCATACCCATAAAACTTCCTGGTTCTTACAAAAAACCTGATCACTTATAATATCATCAGCAAATGTTCGAAATATAACTTCACTGTTTAATTCTATATTAGCAACACCGTCAAATAAGGATCCAATCGAACTATAACCCTCTTCCCTGGCTACCTGTGCATACTCACGATATATATTATTTCCCCTGTTTCCTTCTTCGTCAGCTGCTTCTGATAAATTTTGTAACGTAGCTGGGATTTCACCATTGTTTAAAAGTTTTAACCAGATAATGGCATGTTCCCTTTCATATCTTGATATAATATCAAAAGCATATCCAATTTGCTGGTAATCTTCCTGTCTTGCTTTTATTCCATATATTTCATATTTGCTGCTGCTAATTAATTCCCCTTCAAATGCACTTTGCAAATTAATAAAAGTCTTGCTTTGCAAAAAATCCATAATGCGCCTCCTTAAGCCTTATCACTTATTGTTACATCATATGAACTTACCATTAGTTTTATGTGACAGATATAGATCGCAATATAAAAACTAAAGATTTCCATAATTTATTTGCTATAATTTTAATCTTGTTGTATTATAATGTGAGAGATTAGTATAACCAGCTTTAGGAAAGGGGATTTTTATATGAGACGACCTGTTATTTGTGCATGGCAAAGGCTATTGCACAATAATATATAAATAAATAGCCTTTGCTCAATCTTTGTATTTATTATTCAAGGAGGAGCAGCATGAGTTATATAAAGGCTGATAATGTTTTACCGCAGGAAGTATTGGAATTAATTCAGGAATATATTGATGGTGGATATTTGTATATACCCAGAAAAGATACGAATCGTAAAAGCTGGGGAGAAACTACCAATTCAAAGTTCTTGATACAAAAAAGAAATTTGGAAATATACAATGGATATAAAAATGGATTGAAAATTCCCGAACTTGCCGAACAATACAATTTATCAGAAAAAAGCATACAACGAATTGTATTACAGGAAAAAAGAAATGATTTATAACTATTTTATTTTTCTAAATTACCATCAAGGTACCCTTACGCGGATACAAATCCTAATGGTAAGAAATTATAATTTTTGTAATCAAATACCTATATCAAACTTATTCATCCGATTCTTAATTTAGAAGCAGGAATGAAATATATAAGTTCAGATACAGGTTTTTTATTATGATTCTTTTTACGTAAAATTAATACCTTATACTCTTCTAGTACTGCGTACGTTAAATTTATATATGGCAAATATTGTAGTCCTTTACCTCTTAGGTTATAATAATCATAAATCAATGCAGTAATTAAATTAGGAGGACTGGGAATGAAAGTATTACTATTTTTACCAAAGGGGTTTGAGACTATGGAATTTAGTCCATTTGTTGATATAATGGGTTGGGCGCGCAATGATTATGGACATAATATACAGGTAGTAACTTGTGGTTTTCAAAAACAGGTAATCAGTACTTTTAATATTCCGGTAACGGTTGACCTATTAATAGAGGATATTATACCAGATGATTATGCTGCACTTGCATTACCGGGAGGTTTTGATGAATATGGCTTTTATGAAGATGCCTATCATGAAAATTTTTTACAATTGATCAGGGATTTTAACAGCAAAGAGAAAACAATTGCATCCGTATGTGTTGGTGCGCTGCCACTAGGTAAAAGCGGTATTTTAAAAGGCAGAACAGCTACTACTTATCATTTAAATGGAGGACGCAGACAATTACAACTTAGGGAATTTGGAGTAAATGTGATAAATGAACCAATTGTAACGGATAAAAATATTATGACTTCCTATTGTCCTGAAACAGCTGCAGGAGTTGGGTTTAAACTTTTGGAGATGCTGACATCAAAGGTTGAGATGGAAATTGTAAAAAAGGCAATGGGTTATTAAATGCGTGCTTATGCACGCGGATGGGAGTATGGTGAAAAGTAGTACATTTTCACCTTCCTGATTTAAATGCGTGCTTATGCACGCGGATGGGAGTAAAGTTGGGAATGAATAAATTATTGGTTGTTGTTGATATGCAGAATGATTTCATCGATGGTACTTTAGGAACAAAGGAAGCTGTCTGTATCATCGATAATGTGGTTAATAAAATTAAAGACTATAAAAAGAACGGGAATACAATTATTTTCACCATGGATACCCATAAAGAAAATTATCCGGAAACCCAGGAAGGAAAAAATCTGCCGGTAAAACACTGTATTGCAAATACGAAAGGATGGGAAATTAATAAAAAAATTCAAGATACGGTTTCTCTGAAAAATCATAAGATTTATAAAAAGATTACCTTTGGATCCAGTGAATTGGCAAAAGATCTTTTAAACGGAATTTATGATAAGATGACTCATATAGAGTTAGTGGGGATCTGTACCGACATCTGCGTCATATCCAATGCTATGCTGTTTAAAACCCTTCTGCCGGAGGTACCGGTATGGGTAGATGCAGCCTGCTGCGCAGGGGTAACACCTGATAGTCATAGAAATGCACTGGAAGCTATGAAGATGTGTCAAATTAAAATCATTCACGAAAGGTAGTAAAGCAAATAAGAAATTGATGCTTTTTGTATACATAATAATCCTAAATCCGGATAAACTATAATTGAGGTGATTTTATGTCGCATGTAGCACCAGCCATCAGGGAAAAATTTGAAACCCTGCCTGTTGAACTTAAAAATTCTATATTAGAACGGGATGTCCAGATAAATAACGTTTATGATTTAATGAACGTTCTGGAACAAATCGTAGCAGAAGGAGAAGAGGATACCAAAAGCTAGGCATCCTCTTCATGCCTTCTTACCAGCTAATAATTTGTTTTACAGAGTAAGAGTCATTATCAATTCTTATTTAGCGGAATTGACCTTTTCACCAATCAATGGTATCGATTCCAGGGTATTTTTAGCATTATCCGTTATGTCCCGCTGATAAGCAATTTCATGTTCCATATTTCTTGAGACATCGTTAGATATATACGCCGCTTCTAAAATTTTATGAAAAACATCCTTAACTTCGCTTACCATGGAATTCTGCTTTTCTACTATTTCATATATATTATTCATGGCTTCAACGGTTTCCGTAACAAAAGATTGAATCGATTGTATTGTTTCTGAAATTTCTTTTGAGGATTTTGATGACTGTGCAGCAAGGTTTCTGACCTCACCGGCTACAACAGCAAAGCCGCGGCCTTGTTCTCCTGCCCTTGCAGCTTCTATGGACGCATTTAAAGAAAGCATATTGGTTTTATTTGAAATTCCTCCAATTACTCCGGCAAATCCTTCAATCATATTCGAGAGATCTTTCATTTGATTCATATTTTTTGATGAATTTTCTACTGTTGAATGCAATAAATTAATTTTACTCAGCAAATCATCCACGCTTTGAATTCCTTCCTTCACTAAATTAAGAGACGTATCAGAACTGTTAATCGCATCAAATGCATTCTTTTCAACTTTTAACTGTGAAGAATCTAAGTTCTCCATAATTGCTCCAATACTATGAATGAATTCCTCCTGCTGCCTTATAAGTATTTTCAATTCCTCACAATCTTTTGTACATTCCATTGTTAATACCTCCACTTTTCCTTGTATAATATAAATAAGTAATCACGTAAATAAATTTATTACCTCACGGATATTCTTAATACCGATTAATTTAATACTCGTATTATTGATATTTTCCTTATTAATCTGAGGCAGTAATACCACGTTAAATCCCATCTTACCAGCTTCTATAACTCGTTGTTCTGCCATGTTGACCGCTCTTACTTCACCGGTAAGCCCGATTTCGCCAAAACATATGGTCCTGCTGTCTAATGACCTGTTTTTATAACTGGATAGGATAGCCATTACAATTGCTAAGTCCAATGACGGTTCGTTAATTTTCATACCGCCCGCAACGTTAATATAAGCGTCCATACCAGACATTTGGATTCCTAATCTTTTTTCCAAAACAGCCATTAACAGATTCACCCGGTTATAGTCTGTTCCGGCGGCAGTTCTTCTTGGCATGTTAAAATTAGTTTGGCTGATTAATGCCTGTACCTCAACTAATATTGGCCTGGTGCCTTCCATGGAAGCTGTTACAACCGATCCTGGTTCTCCTTCCGGCTTTCCCTGAAGCATAAATTCAGAAGGATTACTGACTTCCACTAATCCCTTATCCCTCATCTCAAATACACCGATTTCATTGGTTGAACCAAAGCGGTTCTTAACAGCCCGAAGAATACGGTAAGAAGCTTTACTTTCTCCCTCAAAATATAAAACTGTATCAACCATATGTTCCAATACTCTGGGTCCAGCTACTACCCCTTCTTTTGTAACATGTCCGACAATAAAAATAGAGACCCCCAAGCCTTTCGCTAAATGCATTAATATCCCCGTTGTCTCCCTGACCTGACTTACACTGCCGGGTGCTGAGCCAATTTCCTCTTTATACATGGTCTGAATAGAATCAATGATTACAATTTGAGGCATTAATTTACGTATTGTATCTTCAATACTATCTAAATTGGTTTCACTCAATAATAATAACTCACCCAGAAAAGACCCCAGTCTGTCGGCACGCATTTTTATCTGTTTCAGGGACTCCTCCCCTGATATGTACAATACCTTAATATGTTTATCGGACAATTCCCTGCACATCTGAAGTAACAGGGTAGATTTTCCTATACCGGGATCCCCTCCTACTAAAACTAAGGAGCCAATTACAATTCCTCCTCCGAGAACGCGGTCAAATTCATCTATTCCTGTCAGTATCCTTTGATCTTCTATCGTGGCTACCTTAGATAAAAGTTCAGGTTCGGCATTCGATAAACCTGTATGATTCCCCGTTTTCTTCTTCACTACCGGTTCTTCCGTAAAAGTGTCCCATTGCTTACAGCCCGGACATTGCCCCATCCACTTAGATGCTTCATAACCGCATTCCTTGCAGAAGAAAACCGTTTTGCTTTTTGCCATAGTTTCCTCCTTTTAATTTTCTTAAAATGAAAGAACTGTTTCAGGGAGTATTGCCCCTAAAACAGTTCCAAATATTAAAAACAAACCATAGGAATACTATTGCAGCTTAACTACCCGTATTGCTGATTTATTATATTCACCTAATTCTACACTAATCATAAGTTTACCGCCCAGATTAGTTTTCATCTTTCCTACATTTGTATCATCAATATATATTTTATATTCTTTCTCTGCTTCCAGTTCTAATGTAATTTGTGCATCTTCCGGTCCTTCAACAGAAAATCTGACTTCTTTTTCGGTTATATCTAAATTTTCAACAGCTGTTCCGGGAACAGACTCATATACAAACATTCCATTTCTCTCTAATTTCGTAATTTCTTTGAATGTTTTAACTTTATATAAATCTCCGTTATGCTCAAAATCAGCCACCTTTGATTTTACTGTTAATTCGTAATTGCCAAAACTGATTGTCCCATTGCTTTCTTCACGTATTAATTCATTGATTACTGACATTTTAAATCCTCCTAATTTCGTTAATACTTCCTTCGATTCATCTTTTCACCAATTGATGAAAGATGTCATGAATTATTTCTCTTATTCCAGGCATTTATTAAATGGAACATGTTATATCAGCACTTTTAAAAGCTAACTCTATTATATAATATTTACATGACAATTTCTACTAATATATGCACAAGATTTGAATTATTTTTTGGAAATTTTAATATCTTTGTCGAAAAGTTGTACTAACGCGGTATCCCCACCATTAAGATTCCCTTCCAGAATTTCTTCTGCCAGTCTATCCTCAATATTAGTCTGTATTGCCCTGCGTAATGGTCTTGCACCATAATTTTGATCAAAACCGACTTCAACTAAGCGGTCAATAATTTCCTCACTTGGTTCGAGGGAAATGTTCATTTGCTGTTTTGATCTCTTTGCAATACCTTTTAGCATAATACCAACGATACTTTTAATATCTTCTTTTGATAAAGAGTGGAATACAATCATTTCATCAATACGGT
The DNA here is from genome assembly GCA_049692775.1 of Anaerocolumna sp. Taxonomy (GTDB): domain Bacteria; phylum Bacillota; class Clostridia; order Lachnospirales; family Lachnospiraceae; genus Anaerocolumna. The sequence goes on from JBAVPE010000138.1 coordinate 89,647, forward strand.
TTATAAATTCAGGTTTAAAGATTCGTTTCACTTCTTCCATTACACCATCCTTCATCTTTTTATAATCTTCTTTTTCATCGGTTACGGAAGCAAAACCCAAGCGCTTTGGAGATATAATATTCTGTGCCCCGGCATTGGAAGTCATAATAATTATAGTATTCTTAAAACTGACTTTTCTGCCTTGGGCGTCCGTAATATGCCCGTCATCCAATACCTGAAGAAGAATATTAAATACATCCGGATGCGCTTTTTCTACCTCATCAAATAAAATTACGGAGTAAGGATTCTGTCTCACTTTCTCGCTTAACTGTCCGCCTTCATCGTATCCTACATATCCCGGAGGGGATCCAATCAATTTAGAGACACTGTGTTTCTCCATATATTCTGACATATCAACGCGGATCATAGAATTTTCACTGCCAAACATGGCTTCTGCCAGGGCTTTGGAGAGTTCTGTTTTACCAACGCCGGTAGGGCCTAAGAATAAGAAGGAACCAATTGGTCTGTTAGGGTCTTTCAGTCCTACACGTCCCCTGCGGATTGCCTTTGATACGGCAGTCACCGCATCTTCCTGTCCGATGACCCTTTCGTGAAGAATTTTCTCCAGGTTTTTTAATCGTTCCGTTTCTTCTTCCGCTAATTTTTTAACAGGAATTTTAGTCCAGCTGGATATAATATCAGCAATTTCATTTTCACCAACAATCAACATGGTATCCTGTTTTTCTTTTTCAGTCCGGACCTGTAATGCATTTAAGCGGCTGTTTATCTCTTCCTGCTGCTTTTTAATCTCTCCAGCTTTTTCATATTCCTCATTTTTGATTGCTAATTCTTTTTCTTCTTCCAGACGGGTAACTTCAGTTTCTAATTCTTTCACTTCCGGTGAAGTTATAAAAGTACTCAGACGTACCTTGGAAGCTGCTTCATCCATTAAATCGATTGCTTTATCCGGCAGATAACGGTCATTAATATACCTGCTTGACATTTTAACCGCAGCTTCTAAAGCATCATCGGTTATTTTAACTTTGTGATGTGCTTCATAACTGTCTCTTAAACCTCTTAAGATAAGGATTGCTTCTTCTTCGGAAGGTTCCTCAACAACTACAGGCTGGAACCTTCTTTCTAAGGCTGCATCTTTTTCAATGTATTTTCGGTATTCTTCCCTTGTTGTAGCACCAATTAACTGTAATTCCCCTCTTGCCAAAGATGGTTTTAAGATATTGGAGGCGTCAATTGCTCCTTCTGCCCCACCAGCACCGATTATGGTATGGATTTCATCTATAAAAAGAAGTACATTTCCGTCATTCATGACTTCACTGATTACTTTTTTAATTCTTTCTTCAAATTCACCTCTGTATTTAGAACCTGCGACCATGCCGGACAGGTCAAGGGTCATCACTCTTTTATCTTTAATGATTTCAGGGATATTTCCTTCTACAATTTTTCTTGCCAGACCTTCTGCAATTGCAGTTTTACCTACACCGGGTTCACCAACCAGACACGGGTTATTTTTGGTCCTCCGGCTTAAAATCTGGATAACACGCTGGATTTCAGATTCTCTTCCAATGACAGGATCTAATTTGCCTTCTCTCGCATATTCCGTTAAATCCCTACTGTATTGATCCAAAGTAGGTGTACTTGATTTAGTCTTAGCTTTTCCTTTATTGGCTGCATACTCATTCTTTGCCGTATTCATATCTGCACCAACTGCCGTCAATATATCAACATAGAGCTTCTGAACATTAATGCCTAAGGTGTTTAATAATCTCACCGCAATACAATCAGATTCTTTAATCAAGGCAATTAATATATGCTCTGTTCCGACTAACTGGGCTTTTAACCTGATTGCTTCCTTAAAGCTCTGATCTAAAATCCTCTTAGCCCTCGGGGTAAACCCGTCAACTTCAACCGCTTCCATCGTTGTATTAGGGGCAATCAGTTGATTTACCAATTCGATAACCTTATCTACATCAACCCCATTTTTTTCCAATACTTTAGAAGCAACACCATCTGCCTCCAATAAACCGATAAGCAGGTGTTCTGTTCCAACATAATTGTGAGATAACTTATATGCTACTTCTGTTGCATAGGTTATTGCTGTTCTCGCATTTTCCGTATATTTTTCGTTCATAGTAGCCTCCTGTTCTGATTTTTCCAGAAGTTCCTTCTGTTCAAACTCCTGTATATTTTTATCTGTTGTCAAAGCCGGTATAATAACCTCTTCTTTGCTGCCGCCGACAGTATCTATTTATACAGGTTCCGGCAATTTCTTGCGGATATGATCTGCCCTGTATTTATCCCTTTGGGTACTTCCTACGTTTTTATCCAGCTGGCATTGCAGATTACCGGGCTGAATTTCCATCATTAATTCATGTATATTGTACTTATCACCCAAATGGATCAGATTCATATCCATTCCCAGCTTTAAATGTGCAAGCAATGTCATTGCATCACTGGAAGAAAGCTGTTTTGCGTATTTTAATACTCCGTAAGAGCGATGCACTTTATCTTCAAATTCATCATAACTGTTGGTCAGGATATATTCCCTTTGTCTGCGCTCCTGTTTCATTACCTGCTCCACAATACGGTCTAATCCTTCCATAATTTCCTTTTCTGTACTTCCTAAGGTTTTCTGGTTTGAGATCTGGTACAGACTTCCAACACTTTTAGATGCCTCTCCATAGGTTCCTCTTAAAGCGATTCCATATTGCCCCAATTCTTCTGCTAATTTAATTATTTTACCTGCAACCGTCAATGCGGGTAAAAACATCATATACGAGGCCCGCAATCCTGTGCCTACGTTGGTAGGACAAGAGGTGAGATATCCATACTTTTCATGAAATGCATAATCAAAAATTTCACTGGATATATCATCAATTATATTGGCTGCGTGAAAAGCTTCACTAATATTCATTCCGCCTGTTATAGATTGAATTCTTATATGATCCTCTTCATTTATCATAATGCTGATTCTCTCATCATCTGAAAGTATTAAACCAGTGCTTTGTTCCTTAGCTACAAGAAGAGGACTTATAATATGCCTTTCTACCATAGCTGTCTTTTCCGTATCACCCAGCACATCTGCACTGCAGCTGTAAAATTTCTTAGAAGCCTGGTTTTCAATTACCTGCGTTGCAGCTTTTACTTTCTCCACCAGGTCTGCTGCCTGTTGTGCAGTGAGTTTCGCTGAAAAAGGATAATCGTTTAAGTTTCGTGCAAGTCTTACCCTGCTGGAGATGACAACGTCATTATTCTGACCTGCTTCTTTATACCATTTAAGCATTATTAATCTCCTCCTTTTTCAGTTCGCGTATCCTATCCCTTAATTTAGCGGCTTCTTCAAATTCTTCTTTCTCAATTGCATCCTGTAAACGTATCGATAATTTATCCAGTTCAGATAATTCCTTCACCAGTTTCTGGGTCTTTGTTTCGAATCCTTTTGGCTTTTTACCGGTATGGGTATCCGAGCCTTGTATACTCTTTATGCTTTTTTCCAAAATCTTTTGGAAACTGTCATAACACTTGGCACAACCGAATCTTCCATCCCTCATAAATTCTGAATAAGTCATTCCGCACCCATCACAATAGATTTCTTTTTCCGTGTGTTCTGTGCCATGAGAATTCGTACTATAATAATTACCTAATATCGTTGACAGCAGACTGCCTAACGTTATTTCCTGATCCATAAAAGCTGTCCCCATGGGAAAAGAAGTATATTCCGTAGCACATTCTTCGCATAAATGCTGTTCTGTCTTTTCGCCATTGATAATTTCGGTATAATATATCTTGGCTTCATTTTTTTTACATTTATCACATAACATAGTTACTACCTCCTATTCATTATGATCCCGGTTACTATCTATCCATTGATAAGAAATCATAAAATATATTATTAACGATTTCATGAACTTCTTCACAACTTATATTTTTACATACAGCTTTCGCTAATATTACTTTCATATCACTCATTAACTCTTCTATCGCCTTATATTTATCAGCACTGATTGCTATTACAGTCCCTTTTCTGCGGTCAAGCTTAACATACCCTTCCTGCTTTAACATAGTATATGCTTTGTTTACAGTATGCATGTTAATTCCTATATCTTCTGCTAATTCCCGAACCGAAGGCAGATTATCCCCTTCCCTGAACTCTGCATTAGCAATTCCGAAAATGATTTGATTACGAAGTTGGATATAAAAAGCTTCATCGCTGTTAAAATCTATCGTTACTATCAAATCATCCACCTCCTAATCGTTCGTTATATTTGTTATATGCTTAGTATAACAGATTATATTTTTTTGTCAAGATACTTAATCGTTACTACTCACAGCTCTGCAAAAATCAGCAGGTCTGTGAACCGTAACACGCTTCGCGATGCACACAAAACGCAAAACCAGCGTTTTGGCGCTGCTATAATCCGGTTTTCTGTGACTTACGCTTCGCTGCACTCACAAAAAACACGTCGGGTATATCGGCTGTAAATAGTAACACTTAATCT
>JBAVPE010000139.1:0-35944 GCA_049692775.1 Anaerocolumna sp.
TTTACGCAGACCGTCTGAGCACCGCGAAGGAAAGGCAAGTAAAAACATACCTATGATATCACAAAAATGTCCTCAACCTATATTCAGCAACTAAAATATCTTCAATTGCTACTATTAGTTTCCGAGAATACTCAAGTTTATAAAATAATCCTTATTTGGGCATTATTTTTAAGTTACTTCTTTGTGATGTGATATAAATGACTGCAAGGAATACAATTGCCTTGATTAATACCACCAGGTTAGGATTCATACCGATAATCGTTAATCCCTTAAGCAGCAGCACATAGGTAAATGCACCGGCAACGGCAGAACTTAATCTTGTACCCGCTCCCCCTGATAAGGACATTCCTCCCAGGACTACTACTACCAGGACATCCATCTCCAAGCCATTTCCCGTTGCGGACTGTACTTTTCCTACTGTTCCCAATTTAAACATAGCTGCTGTACCGACACAGATTCCTGCCGTCATATAGCACAATATTTTAGTAAAATCTACCCTTACGCCGTTCTGTCCGGCTGCCGTGGTATTATCCCCAATTGCTTTTGCTCCCTTACCTAATTTAGTTTAATAAAATAATAAGGACAGAAGAAGAACCACAATGGCCATCAGTATAACCATAAAAACATGATCCTTCTTAAACAATTTTAAGCTTACAGACGCTACGGAAATACTGTCATTTGGAGTCTGCTGGCATATATAAGTTACAAGTCCCCTGGCAGAAAACATGATTGCCAAAGAGGTAATTACGGCCATTAAACCAAACTTATTCGTTACAACCGCATTAAATAGATAGCTTAAGACGGCCACTGTCACGGACACAAAAAATCCCAGGAGAAGTGATCCTGTTGCATTCATAACATTTACTGCTGCCAGGGAAGATAATGCAACGACAGCTCCCGAAGAAATATCCATCCCTCCATGGGCAAATATAAACGTCATCCCGGAGCATACAATGACCAGGGGTGTGACTGTTTCCAGCATGGCATTTAAACAGTGGTGTTATTCATAGCACAAGCCGGGGAGATGAAATAAGATTCAGTTAACAGAATAGTCATCGAAAAAAATAAAAAATTGGTCTGTGAGTGTGACAGAAAATACAAAGGAGAAAAAAGTAAATGAAATCAAATGACATGCTTCATGGCCGTGCTGGAAAATCTTTGTTCCTATTTGCACTTCCCATGATCATAGGTAATCTGTTCCAGCAGTTTTACACCATGGTGGATTCTATTATTGTAGGAAGATTTGTAGGAGAAGATGCACTGGCAGCCGTCGGGGCATCCTATGCCTTAACAACCGTATTTATTTCAATCGCAATCGGCGGCGGAGTTGGTGCATCGGTACTAACCAGTCAATATCTGGGTGCCAAAAATTATCCTAAAATGAAAACGTCCATCTATACGGCGTTATTTACCTTCCTTGGGATAAGTATTATACTTGGTATCTGCGGTGTTCTCTTAAGTCCAATCATCATGCAGTGGCTCAACACCCCTGATAATATAATAGCTCAGGCATCATTATATTTACGGATTTATTTCCTGGGATTACCCTTTTTATTTATGTATAATGTATTATCTTCTATCTTCAATTCAATGGGTAAATCAAAAATTCCTTTATATCTTTTGATTTTTTCTTCCGTGTTAAATGTAGTAATGGATCTTGTTTTTGTATATCAGCTGCATCTGGGTATTGCGGGTGTTGCATGGGCAACTCTGCTGGCCCAGGGAATTTCTGCTGTAATGTCCTTTCTATTATTGTTAAGATATTTAAAAACTTTTGCGAATACAAAAGGCTTAAAGATGTATGATTTATACGTTTTAGGAAAAATGTTCCGAATTGCAGTTCCATCGATTCTTCAGCAATCCATAGTATCCATCGGTATGATGTTAGTTCAGTCTGTTGTAAATGGTTTTGGTTCTGAGGTTCTTGCGGGATATTCCGCCGCAATGCGAATTGAAAGTATTAGTGTAGTTCCACTGTCAGCCATGGGAAATGCCGTATCTACCTTTACGGCACAAAACATTGGTGCAAACCAGAAAGACCGGGTAAAAAAAGGCTATTTCTCCGGCTACCTGATAGTCGCTTTATTTGCTGTGATTATCTGCTTAACACTTGAATTATTCCATACACCTATCATTTCAGCTTACTTAAATAAGGAAAGCAGTGCCCTTGCTTTACAGACAGGAACATCTTATTTAAAATTCATGGGATTTTTCTTCGTAATGATCGGTCTGAAAATGATCACAGATGGTTTACTTCGCGGTGCCGGAGATATGAAAGTTTTTACTATCGCAAATCTGGTTAATCTTTCGATCCGTGTCTTTGTGGCATTTCATTTCGCCCCGGTCTGGGGCGTAGCTGCCGTATGGTATGCAGTCCCTATGGGCTGGACGGCTAATTATCTTTTGTCTTTTGGCAGATATCTGACCGGAAAATGGAAAGCGGTTAAATTGGGGCAAACATAACTTATGAATTACAAATTACAGGCAATGGAATAGCCCTCCAGGGTAGCTTCCATAATTTTTCTCGGTTGCTTGCAGTCCCCTATAATAAAAGTTTCCGGTATGATTCCATAAAAACTGTCAGCCACCGTTTTGTTAGGCCTTAAGCCAGTTGCAATAATGACGGTGTCTGCCTTAATAAATTTTTCTTCTCCTAGCTTTGTTTTTACCACTACACCATCTTCCTGTATTTCCTGACAACCGGTATTTAGCATAAAGTTTAAAGTATGTGCCTGTTCAATTTTCTGGCGCAAAGCAATTTTATACAGCATATTCCCCTGGGCTGCAATTTCATCTGCCAGTTCTACCACCGTAACATTCTTCTGCCGGAGGGACGCCAGTTCCAGACCTATTTCCGCACCAATGGTACCGCCGCCAAGTATTACTACTTCCTGCCCCACCCTGTCTTCCTGTTCAATGGCATCATAAAAGTTCATAACAAGTTTTTTGTCAATTCCGGGAATAGTGGGGGTAAAAGGGGTGGAACCTACTGCAACAATTACTGCATCCGGCATGATTTCTTTTAACAATTCCGGTGTGGCTTCCGTACTCAGATAAACTTCTATACCGGATTTCTTTAACTGGGCTTTCAGATAATCCAGGTATGCCATAATGTCCACCTTATAGTGTTCCATGGCTACGGAATGGATTGCTCCACCGACATAAGGATTCTTTTCAAATAAAATGACTTCATGGCCTCTTTGATCTGCAACCAAGGCTGCTTTTAACCCGGCAGGCCCGGCTCCTACCACAACAACCTTTTTCTTAACTTCTGCTTTACCGGGCTTTAATGGTATAAAGGATTCGTTGGCATATCTGGGATTTACGGAACATCCCACGTTCCAGCGGTTACTGGCTATATGATAACATTGCAAGCACCGTATGCAGGGTATAATGTCTTCTTCCCTGTCTTCCCTTGCTTTTTTAGGCCATTCGGGATCTGCTGCCAAAGGCCGTCCAAGTGCTGCCAGGTCAACGATTCCGTCTGCAAGTAACTGCTCTGCTTCCTCCGGATTCATGATCGCACCAACAACTGAAACTGGAATGTTTACATTTTCTCTTACTATTTTTGCATATTTTGCATTTGGCATATGTTCTGCAAAATTAGTAGTGACCATATGGACATTTGCCTCATGGACAAGATCCAGACCACAGGAAATCTGTACGGTATCAATAAGCGGTTCCACCATTTTTATAAACGCCAGCACATCTTCAAATTCAATTCCGCCTTCCATCCATTCCGTGGCAGAAATCCTCATATCAATAGGGAACTTAGGACCAACTGCTGCCCTGACCCTTTCTAATATCCTTCTTGGGAATTTCGCCCTGTTTTCTATGCTCCCGCCGTATTCATCCGTCCTTTTATTAAATAAGGGTGATAGGAATTCCGCTGCTAACCAGCCATGTCCAAAATGCATAAAAATCATATCAAAACCTAATTTCTTTGCATCTGCCGCTGTCCGTGCATACCAATTAAGGGTTTCTTCCATCATTTCTTCCGTCATTTCCTTTACTTCCACCCCATCCTCACGGACAAACCCGGTGGGGCCTTTCGCATAATCCTTTACCCTGGCATATTGTCCGGCATGTCCGATTTCAATGGAGGCTTTGGCACCTGCCTGTTGGGCAAGCAGAATCCGCTCCCTGGTTTTTTCCACCTGGTATTTGGAAAATGCATAGGGTTCGTCCGGTGAAGCAAAGGAGGATCTTCCAGGCTCCGCAATAACGGAACCTGCAATGATGATTCCCGCTCCTCCTAGTGCCTTATCACTGAAATTATGACCCATAGGCGTTGCAACAATCCGGTTTCTGATTACCATATCATTAATTTTAATTGGTGAAAACAAATTTGGATATTTCATATTTTTCCTCCTACTACTAATCTAAATCTTCGCCGCCTGAGGCGATTACCTTTTTATACCAATCAAAGGACGCTTTTTTCGAACGTTTCAGACTTCCCTTGCCATCATTGTCTTTATCTACATAAATAAACCCATAACGCTTTTTCATTTCCCCCGTCCCTGCCGAAACAAGGTCAATACAGCCCCAGGGGGTGTAACCCATTAATTCAACCCCGTCTGTATCTACCGCCAGTATCATCTGCTTAATATGCTCCCTTAAATAGGAGATACGGTAAGAATCCTGTATACTGCCGTCAGGTGCGGGCTCATCGATGGCTCCCAGGCCATTTTCCACTACAAAGAGAGGCAGCTGATAACGGTCATATAAATAATTCAGTGCCAGCCGGAGTCCGGCAGGGTCAATAATCCATCCCCAGCCGGAAGCTTTCAGATAAGGATTTTTGATTGCATTCAACATATTCCCCCCGGTCATTTCCCCGGTCATGGTATGGGATGCCACATTGGAGTTATAATAGCTAAAGCCGATATAATCGACGGCTCCTGCTTTCAGGATTTCATTATCCCCCGGTTCCATCTCCAATTTAAAACCTCCGGCGGCAAAACGTTTAAGGGCTTTTTGGGAATAAGCCCCCCTTACCTGGACATCGGAAAAGATATAGTGCAGATCAATTGCTTCCATTGCTTTTAACTGATCTGAGGGATGACAGGTTTCGCCATAAAATGTGGGATAAAGCATCATCATACCGATTTTAAAGTCCGTGTTAACGGCATGCCCCAATTTCACGGCCAAGGCACTTGCCACCAGCATATGATGGGCAGCCTGAAAGACCACCTGATCAAAATTTTCCCCCTCTTCCACCCTAAGGCCTGCAGCCATGGCAGGGTTTAAGGTTATTACGTTTATTTCATTAAATGTCATCCAATACTTTACTTTATCTTTATATCTATGAAAGATAACTTCACAATAATTTAAATAGAAGCCGATTAGTTTTCGATTTCTCCAGCCGCCGTATTTTTTAATCAGCCCATAGGGCGTCTCATAATGGGAAATTGTTATAACCGGCTCTATTCCATGTCTAAGGCATTCCTCAAAGAGGGAATCATAAAATTCCAGGCCTTTTTCGTTAGGTGTTTTCTCATCTCCTATGGGAAATAACCTTGTCCAGTTAATAGAAGTGCGGAAACATTTAAATCCCATTTCCGCAAACAGTTTTATATCTTCTTTATAATGATGGTAAAAATCTATGGCCATATGGCTTGGATAATTTCTGCCTTCCAAAATGCCATCTGTATATTCCCTCCTCTTATCAACACTTCCGGCCGTCATACAGTCCGCCGTACTTACACCTTTTCCATCTACATCCCACGCACCTTCACATTGATTGGCTGAGACGGCACCGCCCCATAAAAAATTATCACTTAATCTACTCATTCTTACACCCATTGCATACCCCAGGGCTGTCTTCTGCGGTACTGCCACTATAACAGAAAGTACACTTTAGTGGCATCCTTTCTTTATTTGTATTCTCTTTCAATCTAGCCTGTTTGTTATGGGGGACTGTTGCAAAACAGCCATTTTCACTTCTTAAAATTTGTCAGTATTTTGCAACAGTCCATTCAGTTACCGATTATCTATTAATTCCCTTCTGTTTCTTCTATTACTGTCTGCCTGTCTACCATTTTAAAGAAAGGAATCCAGATTACTGATGTTACGAGAATCAATAAAAACTGTAAAATTGCCGTCGGAACACCTTGTGCCAGGAAACCTGAAATAATCTGGGGCATGGTCCAGTTTACGATAACACCGGATAATCTCGGTGTTATGCCCAGGGCAATTGATAAATAACTGATCGTGGTACATATAATTGGATTTAGTACATATGGAATAAATAACAATGGATTTAATAAAATCGGGATACCAAACAATAAAGGTTCGTTAATTCCGAAAAATGCAGGAATCACTGACATTCTTCCAAGGGTTTTAAGCCTCTTGCTCTTTGCGGCAAATGCCATTAAAAATGCAAGGCCGAAAGTACCCCCTATCCCACCGGGTTGACATAATACAGAAAAAGAGTCAATAATGATATTAGGTGCCGGTAAACCCTTAGCCAGGGCATCTAAGTTCTCCGCAGAGGCAGCTAAGGTAATCGGTGATATCACACCAAATATGGAATTACCATGTATACCGCAAAACATGAACAAAGTAGAAAGTATCTGAACAAAAAGGTATGCCGGGAAGGATAAACCAAATCCTTGCAGGGGTGCCTGTATGAAAGAATAGATAACCTGATGGATACTTCCAAAGCTTGTGGCAGCCAAAGCTGTAGCTATGGCAATTGCAAGAATTGCACAAAGCAGGGACGGCACCAGGGAGGCAAAGGATTCTTCCACCATGGGAGGCACCCCTTCGGGCATATGCAGATATAATTTCTTATCCATTAATAATTTTGTCAGCCTTACCACACCGGCACTTACAAGCATGGCCGTAAACAGGCCTGCATAACCCAGCCATTGCGTAGGGATATTAGTATATAATTCATGAGGTGTCAGTATCAGGAAAGTCATAAAACTAGTAATCGCCGCTGACAGAGGTTTCATGCCTAACTTAGAGGCATATTGATAGGGCAGTACAAAAGCCACATATAAAGCTATGATGCTGAGTGTCAGGGACTGAACAGTCATAAAGACTGTTCCAAGGCCGGTATTTGCAACAAAGGCCTGCCAGGCCGGTATATCCAGGAATGCCCCCAGACAGGCAAAGGAACCAATTAAAATAACCGGTAATAACAATTGAAATGTTGCACCTAAGGCACTTAAAAATTTGATGCTGCTTATTTTATTTGCGATTGGCATTAATTTGTTTTGCAATGCTTCCATAAATTTGTTCATTACATATTTCCTCCCATAAGTTATTCGCTATCCTATTTCTCTGCTATGGCAATTGCATCCTTTAAAACTTTTTCCCCGTTCATCATTCCGAAATCCATGGCTTTAATGACATCAATCTTAGCCGCCTGTTCCGGATAAGTCTTTAAGGTAACCTCCTTTTTAAAGGCAAGCTGAGGTCCCAAGAGTATAACATCCGTCTCAGCTATGAAGTTTTCTAACTGGGTATAGGGATAAGCGGTGATTTCCGCTTCTATTCCCAGTTTACCTGCCGCTTCCTTCATTTTTTTTACCACCATACCCGTACTCGCACCATTTTCACATACCAAAGCAATCTTATACATTTCTTACCTCCTTATAAAGATAGATGATTTCTGTTGCCAGTTCCTTAATAATATCTGCTGCCGTCAGATGATCTGCCGCATGTACTGTGAACATTGTAACCTGCAGGTCGTTATGCTCCGCATCATAAAACAACAATTCACTGTGGGCCTGATGGGCCTTTACAATAGCTGCTTGTGCCTGCTCTAAACTTTGTGCTGCCTCTTTATATTTTCCGGCGCGGACCTGTTGGATTGACAGCATTGCTAAACTTTTTCCCTCACCGCCGCTTGCAATGATCTCCATGCTTTTTTCAAGTGCATCCATTGAATTCTCTCCTTTTTATTACTGGATACTCTCGGAAACTTATAGCCTGTTTTTACTGATATTTTAGATGCCGGCAATTTTATCTCCATTTTCATGATGTCATATGTATGTTTTTACGCAGACTGTCTGGACATCGCAAAGAAAAGGCAAGTAAAAACATACATATGATATGATAGACAAAAAATGTTCATGACTTTATTCAGCATCTAAAATAAAATATCTTCAATTGCTACTATTAGTTTCCGAAAGTACTCTTACTGTGAACCAGTCTGTAGCTTCCGTAGCTTCCGGCTGCTTGTGTCTTCATTATCCCAGCTTACCATTTAAATTTCTATACTTAGAATTGCACCCTGCCGGTGCAATTGTAAGTATAGAAATTCCATACTATCCTGCTTATAATAGTAATTAGCTTATAATTTGCATAAATTATTGAACACTTTCGGAAACTAAATTCATCGTATCCCTAAACTTTATCCAGGCCTTACCTTTTTAATTATCAGGTGAGCCCCAATCTAACCGGAAAGGAGAATCCCATTTATGCAGGAAAAAGAAATTCAGGTATTAAATTATCTGAAAAATCAATCCGGCTGGTGTACTGCAGCAAATATATCCGGCAGTTTAAATTATTCCATCCGCAGTGTTAAAACCTATATCTCCAATATTAATTCCAATTATCCTGAACTGATCTTCTCTTCCAGGGAAGGTTTCCTGATTCAGGATAAAGAAAGGCTGTATTCCCTGTTAAGTGCTTCAGCCAACAATAGCAATGTACCGCAAACTGTGGAAAGCAGACAGGCTTATATCCTTAAAATGCTGTTATTGCGCCAACAGACGATAGACTTAAATGAACTGGCTGAAGAATTATGCATTTCACCAGTTACCCTTGCCAATGAAATTTCCAAAATTAAAACGGAATTAATAAAATTTGATCTGGTGTTTAAGACGAAAAATAACTGTGCCTATATTGATGGTCCGGAAAAAAGCAAGAAAAAAATGATTTCTCATCTGATTTATAATGAAACAAAAGATAATTTCAGCAGTTTGGATTTAATACAGGACTACCTCCCTAATTTTGATATGAAAATCATTAAACACGTTATCACCGATAAATTATTGTCTAACCACTATTTTATTGATGATTTTTCTTTGACAAACTTTATTTTACATGTAGGCATTACCATGGAACGGTCTTTAGAAAATCCTTCTGCCATAGAACTTAGCGATACTGCCGTCAACGCTCCCATAGACAGCCCAATCCATAAGCTGTTGAGGGAAATATGCGATAATCTGGAAAAATATTTTCCGGTCCATTTTACGGACAGCGATTTTCACAATCTGGCATTAATCCTGATGACCAGGATTGTACATGAAAATATCAATCAGCTGGAACCTTCCAGGCTAAAAGAAATAGTAGGAACTGAAGTATGTGATTTAATGGAACTGATACAGAATAAAGTCAGGAATGTTTTTTATGTCAACCTGAATAACCAGGATTTCATAATCCGGTTTTCCCTGCATCTTTATAACATGATGATTCGTCTGGAGAATAACATCCATTTAAGAAATCCCCAGCTTTTATCCATTAAGAATACTTACCCGTATATTTATGATGTTTCCGTATTTATCGCCAACTCAATCACCAAAGTGAAGGGTTTTGTATTATCCGAAGATGAGATTGCATATATTTCCTTACACATCGGGGTATTAATTGAAGAGCAGAAAGCTTTAAGGGATAAAGTAAAAGTGCTTATCCTATGCCCCCAGTATTATTCCACCCATCTCAGGCTGGTGAAGAAAATCCATACAGTTTTTGAAGACAGCATTATCTTCTCCGGAGTCATTACCTCTTTAGATGAACTTGGGCTTTTCTCTGACTATGACTTTGTCATATCCACCATACCGGTAAATGCCTGTTTATCAGTGCCTTTGATCCAAATTAACAATTATTTCGATAATAAAGATATCAGTAATATCGTCAATGTCTTGGAAGATATAAAAAAAGCAAGGGTAAAAACCACCCTTGAAAATAAACTTAAATTTATCTTTAAAAAAGAATTGTTTTTTTATAACCCGGATTTTGCAGACCAGAATGATGCCTTAGATTTTTTATCAGATTCTTTAAATAAAACCGGCTATGTAGATCTAACCTTCCGGGGAAAACTCTATGAAAGGGAAAAAATCAGCTCCAGTGCATATACCAACATTGCCATGCCCCATCCTCTTGAAATGTGTTCTTTTTCCACAGCTATAGCAGTATCCATCCATCCGGCTTCCATATACTGGGGCCAAAACAAAGTAAATGTGGTGTTTATGCTGGCAATTAACGAAGAAGACCGCATACTTTTCCGTGATATTTTTGATTTAGTTACTGAAATCATTTCCAACAAAAAATACTTTCAGAGCCTTTTAAATACGAAAACATATGATGAATTTATTAACCTTCTAATATCATCTGTTTAATCTTACAAATAAGTCCCCTGCTTACAAAGCGTAAGCGGTGGTTCGGGACTTACTTGTTTATGATACTGAACATTTACCCACTGTTTGTATTCATACCGGCCCCAGAAGTTAAACCAAAAAAAAATTGAGAGAAAGGAAAAATTGCGGCTGCCGTTACTTCCGGCCCTTTTATTCATTATAGCAGGATGAAGTCAAAACCTATATTCTGTTATATATGGCAGTTTCGCATCTGCAAGCAGATGTGATACGCAATGGGTGTAATTATGAAACATAAGAAAGCTGTATATATAAAAAGATTTGCTGCCTTTTTCATTGACTGGTATATTGCTTCTTTATTTGCCAGCATCCCAGTAATCATGATCCAATCCCTTCAGGCAGGTGAACTGGTCATCATTAACAGCCTGGAGGGTCTGACCCTGCCGCTTTCCTGGACTGCAGGTGTTTTAGCACTACTATTCTATGCCCTTTATTACTGCGTCCTCCCCTGCAGAGCAGGCAAAACCCGCAAAATAGGCCAGACTTTCGGTCGGCAGCTTATGAAAATCCAGTTAGTAAAAAGGGACAATTCTCCACTTTCTTATAAAAACCTATTGATAAGGGACTTTATTTGTGTTTTACTATTAGAAGGTTATCTTACCAGTACCAATATATATATAATGTCACTTATCCAAAAAACCACGGGAACCTATGTAGTTCCTTATTTTCAGTCTATTTATTATGTAACAGCCGCATTATCCCTATTAATGCTCTTATTAGGAAAGAGAAATCAGATGCTTCACGATTTGATAAGTAAGACCATCATGGTAGAGGTAAACGGGCAATTAACTCCCGGAAAGGATTATCCAAAATGAGTAAAATATTATGCCTGGATTACGATATGACACTTTTTGACCACGGGATAAATAAAATCCCTGAAAGTGCCTTGGAATCCATTAATAGAATAAGAACTGACTATAAAATAGTTTTGGCTACCGGCCGGAATTTCAATGATGCAAGAAACCGGCCAATGAAAGAATTTATTTGTCCGGATGCCGTTATTCATGCCAATGGTTCCGTTATTGAAGTGAACGGGAACATATTATATGAATCCTTCTTAGATGATGAATTGCTCCAATCAGTAATTTTTTTTGCCCTGGAACACGGTTTCTGCCTGGGCACTTTATACGAAGGCAATTTTTATAATACAAATCCCCGGAAATTAAAAGAACGCTGGTTTTTTAAAGGAAGGAATGATTCTGTTGATATACTTGATGCAAGAGAATTATTTGGAAAAAAAGTCTATTCCCTCTTTTTAGATGATACCATAGAAGCGGCAGCACTTATTGAGAAAAATTTTCAAACCTTAAGGGCACCCATTATGTCCGAAAAAACCGGGGGGGCAGATGTGATTCCTTACAATATATCAAAGGCTGCCGGTATGGAGAAATTGCTGCATTACTGGGACCAGACCTTTCAGGATGTGATTGCTATTGGTGATAGTATGAATGACTATGAATTAATAAAATATGCTTCAATCGGCATTGCCATGGGAAACGCCGTATCCAAGCTGAAAGAAATTGCAGACTATGTAACAACCCCCATTTCAGATGACGGTATTAAAAACGCTATCATATATCTGGAGAATAATTTATAATTTTAAAAATCCTGTTATAAAATACCCCCGATCAGTAAAGTTTCAATTCAGGACCTACAGTGCCCTATGGGTTTACCAAAATAGGAGACCGGAACTTCTTACTTCCTTTATAAATAATAAAAAGACATGAGTACTTAAATAATAAGTACCATGCCTTGATTTCTTCGTAAAATTCATTAAAATTATATATCCATTATAATGTTCCTGTTGCTAATCCGATTGGTTCTTGTCCCGCCAAACCCAGTGCAGAAAGTAATCCAATTAATACCCTCTGCTTTAGAGGCAGTTATCGTAGATGCAGTTGGATAACCATCCAGATCAATCAGTGCCAATACACAATGGGTCGCCACCCCTGTACTATTTTCTACAATTTCAGCGGCTTTTGCAATTATTTCATGATTCATATTTAGCACCATCACATACCGCAGACTTATTTGAGGATAAAATACAAGTATTCATGAACTATTATGTAAAACATTATGATAAACAAATTGAAGATAAAAATAGTTTAAAATATGTAATCCGTGATGAAATCATGAAAGCTAACGGCAGTTTAAAGCTTGCTGAATTAAGTGCTTATACCGGCTACTCGGAAAGATATCTGAATATGAAGATCCATGAGGATTTTGTAATGAATCCGAAAAGGCTTATCCGGTTCCAAAAATCAGCCAGTACCCTGATTAATACTATTCATTGTATTAACTGTACGGATGCCGCTATGGAATCCGGTTATTATGATCAATCCCATTTTATTAAGGATTTTTTAAAGTTTTCAGGTTTAACTCCTACGGGTTATATCGATAATCTGCTGCACAATTCGTATGACAAAAAATTACATGTTATAAATTGAGTATTATTCTAAACCGCAGCATACCTGTTCATGGGTAAGTGTTGTCACCAATTGATTTCAAAATCAAGACTATCTGTTGGAAGCCTTTTTTGATACTTTTATCCTTAGATATCTTCTTTGTAATAATTTTTTATTGAATATACTAAATTCTCTATTAGCCGTGGAAGCGGTTCACCCGTCGTACCAATAACTTCAATGTTACATCTGTTTAATGGTATTAATATTTTTTTGGCAGGACTATCCGCTATTGCCTGTGTCATCTTTGGTGTAAATTCTCCCAACATCGAATTTGCTACTATTATTCCAATTGCGCCAGCAATAACATCTACTTTTCCACAGGAATATAAAATTGCATTTTCTCCGGATGCACCTTCATTCGCCCCTGCTTTCATCATAAGCGACGTTGCTAATGCATTGGTTCCTAATGCTATTATATCAATATTTTCAGGCATTTCTTTTCTCAATTTTTCAACGATTGCTTTTCCTATTCCTCCGCCTTGACCATCAATTACTGCTATCTTCATAGTCCCTCCCAATATTTTAAATCTTTTTTATTCGTGATTTCTTCCCTGGTTTTCAAAAAATCAATCAAATAAACTCAGACAACCACATACTAATAATATAAAGAATTATTATATCACTGCATATCTTACTTCTGAAATGAATTCTTGTCAAATGCCAATTATAAATTACCTGACCTGAAAATTGAGGATATAATGCTGTACCAGTACAACATAATCAAAATAACCGGTCAGAAAACGCAGGGCAAGCTTTCATAGGTGAAGCTTGCATAGGAAAACTAAGACAAATTTAATGATCCAGTTAATTTAAATAATTGGTAAAGGAATCACCACGGATACCCCCCGGACCTTTTCCACCGCTACGGACATCCCATATACCAAACTAATAGTTTCAGGAGTCATAACCTCTTTTCCTCCATAAGCATAAACCTTGCTATCCTTAACAAATAAGAACCTGTCACAGTAGCGGCAAGCCAGATTCAGGTCATGTATGACAATGATTACGCTAATATTCTCCTGCCTGGCAATCTCCTGTACAGTTGCCAGCACCTCATACTGATTGCGCAGATCCAGGTTACTTGTTGGTTCATCAAGCAGCAGCACGTGGGGCTGTTGGGCCAGCGCCCGGGCGAGTATCACCTTTTGGATCTCTCCGCCCGAAAGTTCATCCGTATAACGCAGGGCAAACTCCTCCATTCCCATGCGTCTGATAACCGACTCTGTGATGTCCATATCCTCCTTCGTCGGCTCCAGCCTGATATACGGCTTCCTTCCAAGCAGTACGGAATCGAATACGGTAAACCTCCCTCCTGTATTGTGCTGGGCTACATAGGCCATACATTTTGCAATACCGTTGCGTTTGAGTTTCCCGATATCCTCTCCATTTACATAGACCATACCTCCTTTGGGTTCAAGGATATGATTCAGGCATTTAATCAAGGTGCTTTTACCTGCACCGTTATTACCTAAAATGGCTATGCACTGACCCTCAGCCGCATCAAACGTAACCTGGTTTAGAACAGTACTGCCACTATTATAAAAAAAATCTAAGTTTTTTACTTCAATCATTTTACCCCCATTGCATATCGAATATTTATATTTTCCTTAACCTTTTCTCCCCCCCACGAAACAACAAATATAGGAATAAGGGAGCCCCTAAAAAGGAGGTAATGGCGCCAATCGGCAAAATAATCGGCGACACCACCAGACGGGCTGCCGTATCACTAAGCAATAAAAGCAAAGCCCCCATTAATGCCGATGAAGGCAGAAGATAGCGGTAATCACTGCCAACAAACCGACGTACAAGATGAGGTGCAATTAATCCGATAAAATTAATTATACCCACAAAAGATACAATAGTCGAAGCGGTCAGGGAGCAAATAAACATTCCGACAAGACGCACATGCATGGCATTGACGCCCAGACCCTTTGCCGTTTCCTCGCCGTTTTGAAGTGCATTGAAGTTCCAGCGGTTGAAAGTAAAATAAATAAGGGATGCTGCTACTACAACCGTCATAATAACCACCTCATTCCAACCTGTGCGTCCCAGATCCCCAAAGGTCCAAAATACCACGGCTGCCACTTTTACATCTGCCGAAAAGTACTGAAGCAATGTCGTAGCACCTGAAAACAAGGTGCTCAAAGCCACACCTGAGAGCACCATGGATTCCGGCGTAACTTTATTAAAATGAGACAGGCCTAAGACAATCAAGGTAGACAGCATGGCGCTGACAAAAGCACAGACAGAAACCAGATAAGGATTGGAGATCGTAACGCCGTTCAAGGTCTGGTTCTGCATTCCTGCTCCCAAAACGATAATTGCAAAAGATGCGCCAAAGGCAGCACCCTGTGCAATACCCAAGGTGGAGGCAGAAGCCAGCGGGTTACGCAATATGCTCTGCATCGCACAACCTACGGTAGCTAAACCGATTCCGGCTACAATTGCCGTTATAACTCTTGGTAACCGGATGTTAAAAACTACGATGGACGCCTGCCTGCTGCCATGCCCGAAAAGTGTCAGTATGACCTCTTTTAAGGAAAGACCGGCAGAACCGGCACTGACTGCCAGCAAGGCTGTAAACAAAGTTGCAATTCCAAGTATCAGTATGAAAAGCATTTTATAGCGGATGTACCCTTTGTATGTACCCTGATTTCCCATTTGTATTATTCTCCTATGGTGATTTTCTCAAACCGATAGCCATCTGCATCCAGTTTTTCATAGAAAGGTTCACCTAACATCATAGTGAAAATTTCATCTGCTTTTTCGATTGGATCAATGTCAGAAAACTGCTCGGGGTAGATGATTGTCCCGGCATAATAAGCATCTGCTATAGCTATTTCCATATTGGTCCAGTTATAGTTATAAGATATCTGCGTATATACCTCACCATTTTGTACTGCTTTGAGATTGTCATAAAATGCCTTGTTTTTTGCATAATCTTCGTTAACCAGCTTCATATTGACAGGATTTAAGAAGATGATATCCGGATTCCAAACTGCCACCTTTTCAAGATCAACAAGAAAAGCACCGGTTTCTCCTGTTTCATCCACCACATTCTTTCCATGGATGGCGGTAAATGGCGGATAATCTGCATAAGTACCTTCAAAACCATGTTCACCGCGGAAGCTGACAGCCCCAGTATACACCGATGGCTTGCTTTCATCCGGAATATCCTTGGTACGGTTATTAAGATCCTGTTCACAGCTCTTTATATAATCAATCACCTTAGTGCAATGCTCCTGGGTATCCATCACCTGCCCGACCAGTTCCAATGCCGAATAAAAACTCGTATCGAACACGCCGTCAGGATAGATACCAATGGTGGGAATGCCGGTTTTCCCTGCTATATTATTAATGGTATCTTCATCCGTAAATCCAATAATGACATCCGGTGCCAAGGTCACCAGTTCTTCTACGTAACAGGTATCATTGCTGCCACCGCTTCCTACCGACGTCAATGCTGCAAAACGCCCTCCGCCTACAACGGAATAGGGCATAACCGACACATTCTGCTTATCCATATCCGTCACGCCAACCAATTTATCCGCACACCCGGCATAGGTTAGGATTCGTGCTGCCCCACCGACGGCCGCTATGGTTCCAACTGTTCCGGGAACCTCTACCTGGCGGCCATATATATCCGTAATGACACGGACGCCGGAGACGGAAGCTGTCTCAGACGATTGAGAAGATGAAATATCAGATGAATTGACTGCTGTAGATGAACATCCCCCCACAACTAATATTAATATTAAAATTATCCCAATCAATTTAACTTTTATCATAATCCTACAACCTCTTTCTTTTAATTACCAGCCTCTGTTATAGCTCTCAAAACAGTCAGTACAAACTTTTTTTCCGTCCTGCAAATGCATTTTATGCTCCGGGGCTCCCTCGCCGCAAATTTCGCAAACTACCGTTTGAAAAATCCGTGCCTTTTCGGGTAAATCAAATTTTGGCGCGGAAACGGTAAAAACTTCATCAACAGGTGCATTTAACAGATACTCCTGCCACTCCGCCCGGTTCATAGTTCCATTCATTTTTGCTTTCAGGCAGACGCGCATCTTTTTTCCGTTTGTGCGGTTAAAAAATGAAAATGCTTGTTTACCGCTTCCCCTATAAAGCAGATTTCCTTTGCCAATGGTACAGCTAAGCAGCGCCTGGACAGCATCCACCCCACAGGCATCATTTTCTGTGACACATACAATTTCTTCATCATCGGAAACACCGATTCCCATTTTTTCAAAGGCTGCTTCGCATGCCTTAAAGCCAATGGCCAGTCCCGGACACTTATGTCCATGGAACGCAGCCGCTTTTTCCCATAATTTTTTATCCATATTTACCTCACATTCCGCCGCAAATGGCGCATGAAAATCCAATCTTTCCTGTTTATTATTTAAATATGCCAATATAGTGTTGTAATCGTGGTATCAACCTCCCCGCATAGGAACCCATCCTTTACGATAGAATTTAAATATGCTTTGATTCCCTGTTCTTCTTCCCGGGTGATATCCCGATAGGTTAAGACACGGTTAATATATAATTCATATGCCTCTTCCAGCGTTTTGCGCAGGTTCCAATGTTGCTGTTCATACTCAAAATGAGGCTGCAGACCCTGATACCACAGCAGCTCAAATGCATAAAGGATATCCCTGTCGCTGCTTTCCCGCTTTTTCGTTATCCCAACCAGCTTTTTTACCGCATCGGAAACAGGATCGGTACGGCGTGTAGGTTTTGACAATACACACCATCCCCTGCTTGCCAGGGAAAGCTTTTGGAATGTGTCAGAACTTTGCACGGCTGGTGTCATATGGGCAAATACAAGATCGAACTTTTTCTCATATCCTGCCTCTGCTAAATTAATTTCATGCCAATCTGCACAATTATACTCCACATTTTCAATGTTACCCTGTACCGCCTTTTGCCTGGCGATCTTAATCATGTTAGGGGATAAGTCTACCCCAACAACCTTTCTGCACCGTTTAGCAAGAGCAGATGAATAATTTCCTGCTCCGCATCCGACATCAAGTACGGCAGAATCACTATTAAACATCTTATTTCTCTGAAGCAGCTGCAAAAACCGGCTTTCGTCCCATAACGGAATCTCACGGCTTCCAAATCCTTGCGCCATGGAATTCCATAGGTCAATACTTGCCTGTTTATTTTTTTCTTCTAAACGCCATTTAGTCATTATTTCCTCAATACTCAATAAAACCCTCCTTTCAGCACAACAAAGAATTGCAATAGGACGTAATTTCCAACTGCATAAAAAAAAGCCATTGATGAGGGCTTTCGAGCCTCAAAAATAGCTTCATGCTATAATTCAATAAAATACACAGATAATGAATAAAATTAGTTTAAATCTGATAAAGCAGATATTCTATCTGCCAATATGTATTTCTTATACACATTATGTTTATTATAATACCAAATAATTCCTTCTATGTCAATGCGTGTAATAATACTTTACACGGCAAAGACACGAAGGAATAATCTGTAAATATTCACCAGACTATATAATAGAATTAAGGATATCTACAACCGCATTTTCAATCTCCTGTAATTTTGCATCGGCCTGTTCTTTTTTATCAGCTTTCGTATAAATATATAACTTGATTTTAGGTTCTGTCCCAGAGGGTCTTAAGGTATACCAGCACCCATCGTCAAATCCAAATCGGATGGCATCCGTTTTTTCTATATTTATGCTCTTCTTTTCTCCGTTTGCTATGTCCAGTTCTTCCGCTACCGCATAATCTGTCACCTGGATAAGCTTTGAACTGCCGATGGAACTTGCATAGGCCTTACGGTACTCCTTCATCATTCTCTGGATTCTTTCCTGACCTTCGATACCTTCTAAAACAATTGAGATTGTACTTTCACGGTAATATCCATATTCTTCATACAAATCATTCAAGGCATCAATTAAGGTCTTGCCAAGTTTTTTATAGAATCCTGCCATTTCGGCAAGCATCAGTGTAGCGGATACACCATCTTTATCACGTAAATAGCTTCCGATATTATATCCGATACTTTCTTCATAACCAAAGATATAAGTATGCTCCTGTGTTTTGTCCCATTCATTGGGCAATGCGCAGATATTCTTAAAACCTGTTAATACATTGAACATTTTAACCCCATAAGTTTTCGCAATTGCACTTCCCATTTCACCGGTTACTATGGATTTGACCATGGCTGCATTTATTGGGAGTTTTCCTTTCTCTGTCATTGACATTAAGAGATAGTTGATGATTAACACACCCACCTGATTTCCATTTAAGGCTTCAATCTTACCATCATGAATCACTTCAACAGCAAGCCTGTCACAATCCGGGTCTGTTGCAATTAATACATCTGCTCCGACTTTAATTCCAAGTTTTTCACTCAGTGCAAAAGCTGCATGATCCTCCGGATTGGGATATGCAATGGTTGGAAATGTTCCATCCGGATTCTCCTGTTCTTTTACAACATGTACATTGGTGTATCCCATCCTGTTTAATACCGTGCGGACAGGAATATTACCGGTACCATTTAAGGGGGTGTATACAATACCGATGTTCTTATCAACTTCTTCCTCCCTAAGGGAAACTGACATCGTTTTATTATAAAAACTTTCATCCACTTCTTCGTTAATCGTAATCAGTAATCCAAGTTCTACTGCTTTGGTTCTTTCTAATATCACATTGGTTTCAAAAAGATCCATCTTAGAAATCTCTTCTAAAACCTGATTCGCAATGTCTGATTTAATTTGTGATCCCTCTTCCCAATATACTTTATATCCATTATATATTTTAGGATTGTGGCTTGCCGTAATATTAATGCCCGCAGCACACTTATAATATCTGACCGCATATGATAATTCCGGAGTTGGCCTTAAGGAATCAAAAAGATAAACTTTAATTCCCATACTGCATAAAATCAAGGCACACATTTGGGCAAATTCCGGTGACATAATACGGCAGTCATGAGCGATTGCAACACCTTTTCCTGCGAACTCCGCTCCCTGTTTTTGTATCACCATACCCAATGCCCTTGTAGCCCTCCCGACAACGTATCTGTTCATACGGTTGGTTCCGGCACCGAGTATTCCGCGTAACCCCGCAGTACCAAAGGACAAATCACAATAGAACCGGTCTTTCATCTCAGCCTCATTATCTTTTATATTAACCAGTTCATTTTTTAAATCTGAATCAAGATTTTCCGTTTGCAGCCATTTTTCATATTCTTTTTTATAATCCTTCATAGTTTTATCTATAATACCAATGCCCTGTTCAAGGTGATTGAATTATAATCTCCTTTCTTTTATCCGAGTACTCCCAGAAACTCTCACAGCCTGCTTTTACTAATTATGCGCTTTATTTAAACGATCCATACTGCTTGTTTTTATCCAGATACTCTTCCATAATACCTGCTGCCATCCCAACAAGTTCAGCACAAGGCCGTTTCTTATAATACTCCGCAGTGCGTAGCTCCGGAACCGGTATATCTTTACCGCTTCCCAGTCCCAACAATTCCCGGCAGATAATGAATCCGTTCCTATCTCCAAATTCCTTGGCAAGGAATTGAATTCTTTTATAATGCTGCGCCTTCATTTCCTGATCATTCGGATCTGTATATCCGTACACTAACCCGGCCACCATAAACATTCCCGTAACAGCTCCGCATACCTCCCTTAGTCTTCCCATTCCGCCTCCGAAAGAAGAACTGATTTTTAATGCTGTTTCAGGATCCATTCCATACGCTTCACAAAATGCCAGAAAAACCGATTGTGAACAATTATATCCATCTTTAAAATATCCCATAGCCAATTCTGAATGTGATTTTAAATCCTTCATCATCTCAATATTCCTCCAAGAGTTTTATCCTATAAGTATAAAGTTCATAAACAAATTCTAACTCAGGCAGGAAATTAGTTAATTGTTTTGCTTCACTCCTGATATTTCTGTAATTTCATATCAAGAAGATTCGTTATATCCTGCCTGCTGCAGATTCTGATACGGTTAAAATAGCTGTCATTATATAAATCAAAGGAACATAATATGTTCAAATCCTCATAATTTCCCCTTGCATCACAAAACTGCTTAATAAGTTCCTCCGTTTCCGTATTATCAACAGTGATATAATAAAAAACATTATATTCCTTTAGCATTCCGGTTACTTTCCTAAGCTGGTCCGGTGCAACTGACAGTCCTATCTGATAATGATTCACTTTTGCGGACTTTTCAATTTTAATTCCAAGTATTTTATTATCGGCCTCTTTTTTGGTTATCACTTCTTTATAACTTATACCTTGCTTATTTAAATCTTCTTTCAAATCAGTAATTTTATTTTCTTTCTCTGAATGATTTTTGTCATAAAAATTATCCGTGTCAATAACCAGAAAGCTGTTTCTATTTTCGATTATATCCTGAATAAAATCCATCAAAAATCTGCCG
This sequence comes from Anaerocolumna sp., assembly GCA_049692775.1. Classification (GTDB taxonomy): domain Bacteria; phylum Bacillota; class Clostridia; order Lachnospirales; family Lachnospiraceae; genus Anaerocolumna. Next base: position 21,292 of record JBAVPE010000139.1, read on the forward strand.
GGCTCCTTTATTTTATGGTAATCAATAAAATATTGAATGATATCCTCCCTCATTATTCTTTCAAGTTTGAGCTTCTTTTTCGGAAACATTCCCATATACCCGTCCTTTCTGGTTCTATGCTTTACCTGTGCTCTATTCATGTGAATATTTTACTGATATTATTGTAACACCACAATGATTTACTTGCAATTATCTTCCGGTAGTTTTAGAAATAAAATATTCTTATTCATCCCTTAACCGTTCTACAATACTATACTTTCCCACGTACCGATGTACCATAATCGGGACTCCAAGGACAATCATTATGAACACCGGTATCGTACCCCTGCGTTACCGGAATACTTACGGGGCAATCAATATTTCATCACATAATTTACTCCCGGTGAAAGATTGAAGGTGAACTTAGTACTGTCCCCTACTTCTTCCCCTGATATAATTCTGTTATTCTCCAAGTCGGTCATAACCACATCCTTTTTCTTAACAATAACAGAAGCCTTTGCAAAATAAGGAAGGAAAGATCGTAGAATAAATGTGTCATTATCATAAACAAAAAGGGTGATCTTTGAATCTCCCTCCAGTATAACCGGCAAATCTTTACTTAAGATGGCTCTGATGGTATTTAAGATTAAAGTAGGATAATGATACAAATTGCCCTGGTCGTCCGGGATAGTAAGGATAAATAATCTGCCCTTTGAATATTTCGTCTTCATCACAATCGGACAATTATTATCTTCTCCATACCCCCCTGCAATCTGCCATACGTCATTTGTAAAAAATTGAGGCTGCGTCAGGATAATATCTCTGGAGGATTCCAGGTTTCCTGCCATGGTAACACCGCACATGCCGACATAACTATGGAGATTATCTTCTCCATACCCATGGTAAGGCACATAGCAGGACACGCCGATGGGATTACCAATATCCTCCATATAGTGGTCTGCATCCGTAAATACCTGCCCGATGACAGGAGGGAAAGTCCTAAAAGCTTTATCATCAATTAAAGAACCCAGGCTGAAAAGCATTGCCTCTTTGGCTTTCGCAAATAGGGTAAGATAACCTTGATCGGTATAGGAAGTTAAATTATAGGTACATTCATAGGGATCGAACCATCCGCCCAGGTTACGGTCCGGGGCAACATGTTCAAAATACCTCATAATAAAATAGCTTAAATACTTGGGAAGATGCTGCTGGGTATAGGTTGGATTACGTGTCTCCGTTCCGGTATAGATATAGTCAAAAAGCTTTGGCTCATCCTCTAAATTATAACCGGCATCCTGAAAATGCTCATACCAGTTAGGAAACTTGATAATAGCTTTCACCTTGGGATTTACTTCCTTTGCCGTTTTCAAAATTACATTTTCAGAAAAGTCCTTCATCAAAGCAAGACGGATTTCAGCCCAGGACCTGTTACCCTTAGCTTCGATGCAGTCATCACAACGGCAGTTTGTAAAATAGAAGTCATCCAGAATAAATTCATCAAATAATTTACTCGTTAAAGTAACTACTTTTTTCATTCTTTCCCTTACTTCTTCGGAAGTATAACATTGGGGGCTGAAACCACCCTCCACCGGGTCAATTACATCATCCGTTGTAATGCCTCCTGAAACCTCAATGCCTTTTTTAATGAAAAATTCTTTTACTTTCGCCATCTGCCCATAACTGATCAAAGTACCGCCGCGATAGGTTTCCAGGTAAAGTCCCAGGGCAGGGTAAAATAATATCTGCCTTTACCCCTTCTTTCTCCCTGCTCCGGTATTTTGACCTACGAAAGTAGCCATACTTGCCCCAAGGGATGGAAAACGTATTTCTATAATTAAATATTTTTTTATTTACATGCATTACCAATCCTTTCACTGGTTCTATAATCTGATGGCGTTACTTCGACCATTCCTTTAACTTTTTTTGCAAAATAAAAATAATCATCAAAACCACACTTATATGCAATCTCATTAATAGGCATTTCTGTGGATTTGAGTAATCGTTTTGCATACTCCATTCTCTTTTCCAACAGATAATTTACAAAAGATGTATTCATATAATATTTAAATAGCTTACAGCAATAAGAACTGCTGATATGAAATTTTTCACATATTGTATTGATTGATATTTTAGCATGTAAATTTATTTCTACGAAATCCAGTATATCTGCCAATACCGTATTGGTAACATGAGTAATCCCATTATTATCTTTTCCGGCAGTTCTTTGATCCAGTTTCTTTTTTATCCTGCTCAACACCTGATTTGCATCCGTCTCATCTAAAGGCTTCAGGCAATAATCGCTAACTTCATAATGTATGGCTTCCCTGGCATATTCAAAATCATTATAGGAACTTACAATTACAAATTCTCCTTTATAGTTTTTTTCACGGCACTTCTTTATCAAAGTTATTCCGTCTAAAACAGGCATTTTAATGTCCGTAAAAACAATGTCCGGAATATAACTTAAAATACTTTCTAACGCATTTTGAGGATTTTGAAAAGTCTGTTTTACTGTAACGTCATATTTTTCCCATTCCATTGTTTCCTGCAGGTCATAAATTCCATATTTTTCGTCATCAACGATAAAAGCAGTGTACATAAATTACCTCCATCCTTTTCCCCTGCTTACACCCCTAATATTCTGCTGTCTGTTCCCTGTTTGGATATGCCACCCTGTATAAGTATCAGCATTCTTTTACGCATTGCACTCAAATCTGAGGCATATTCCTTTTTATCAATTACATTATTTAATTCTTCCGGATTGTTGTCCAAATCAAATAATATTTCATCACCCAGTCTCTGCTGGTCAGTATAAAGTATCAATACATTGGGTCTGGCAAAGGTTTTCATATGGCTTCACTTTTATCATTCCGTTTACCGTAAATCCCTTAAATCCTCTTCAAAAGGAACTACATCCGAGGTCTCTATATACCAGTTCAATAATCGCAGTTCCAAACTTTTCTTAATGGTTTCATATTCCCTGTTATCGGAAAGATTAACCAGTTCCTTAGGGTCTTTACGCAAGTCATAAAGTTCACTTTTTCCCAAACTTCTCATAACTAATTTATACTCCAGTGTCCGTATCATGGATGTTCTTGCTACACTCCCAGGATGTTCAAACTGCTGAAGCCCCTTAGGGTAATAAATTGTATGTTTATCACTCATAAAAGCAGTTCCTTCTTTCGGATAACCTTCATTACAATGTTTTTCATTGGGATTATAGCCTCCCTCACAAAAAACAGCCCTGTCAGGATCACCGGCAGCTCCCTTTAACTGCGGTACCAAAGAGTGTGCGAAACAGGTATGTCTTATTGGGATATTGGCATCCTCCATCATGGTCGGCATAATATCAAAAAGCTCCACCTGCTCCTTTATCCGGTGCCCCGCATGATACCCGGGGCCTTTTATAATAAGGGGAACTCTGGTCAGGACATCTTCACAGGCATTGGGCCACTTCTCAACCAAATTATAGTCTCCGGCATAATCCCCGTGATCGGAAGCTGCAATCAGCATAGTGTCATTTTCTATTCCCGCCTCACGAATAGAGTCCATCAGATGTCCAAGTAAAGCATCTGTAAATGTTGCCATTCCCATATAAACCGCCTGAATTTTTTTAAAATCCGTAGCACTAAGGTCCCGGTACTGTCGGATTAATTCATAATATTCAGGCTTATTAACACCGCTTTCCCTAAGGGGTCTTATATCATCTTCCTTATACATGCTATAAAAGGGTTCCTGTATGGTATAAGGACAATGGGGTGACAATAATGGCAGAAAAAGTACAAATGGTTTATCCCCTTTCTTCCAACTCTTTATAAAATTAATACCGGCCTCCACATTTTGGTAATCACTATGTTCTGTATAATCTCCGTCTAACGGTTTGTACAGAAAATCATAGTACCCGCTTTCTCCAAATTCCTTAACCGGTGAATGTTTGCCTCGGTTCAGCCCTGGTTTATTCATAAACTCATCGACGGAATGAGGAATAGCTCCTTCAGAAAAAAGATCATTCTTACCATAGATCCTGACTTCATATCCGGCCTCCTTAAAATAACGAAACAAGTTCTTTTCATATGGCTTGATCAGATTCCATAACGTACGATGTCCATTTACATGCACATACTGCCCTGTAAATAGAGAACATCTGGAAGGTGAACAAACCGGATTTTGTACATGGCATTGTTCAAACAATACCCCTTCCCTGGCAAGCCGTTCAAAATTAGGCGTATTGATCTTTGTATTACCATAGCACCCAAGCGACTCTGCCCTTAACTCATCCGGAAAAAACAAAACATAATTCATAAACACCTATCCTTCCTTTCACACCCGTATTCCGTCCATATTAGTCCGGTATCCGGTATATTGTGGTTAACCGAGTATTTAACCCAATTATAAATAGATTATATCATATATTAAATTTCCCAATATAGAATATTTTCTCCCAAATATGTATAATCCTTCACTGTTAAACCATAACATAAGACTGGTAATTACCTGCTTCAAATTTTTTCTGTCCCTTTCATAATCCTTCTGTAATCTTTTTCTATACAACAGATAATTACATCCCCTACAATTCCTGAATATCTACGAACCAGTTAATGGTTTTATCCGTATCCTTTGTAAAATAAATTGGATATCCCCTTAACATAGTATTCGCTTTATCCCGTGACTTTATCACAGACGCAGCTTCTTCAGACCGCTATAATAAAGAAAAAAAAGATAAGACAATATTTTTACCATATATAGCAATTAAAGTCAAAATAATACTCTGAAAATAGAAAGGCGGTTATTATTATGTCAAAGGTTATCATCATAGGAAATGGACCGGCAGGGATTTCTGCTGCTTTATACACTACCAGGGCAGGTATTGAAACTACTATCATCGGCAAAGATTACGGTGCTTTAGAAAAAGCTTCAAAAATAGAAAACTACTATGGCTTTAAACAACCGATATCCGGCAAAGAATTAATCGAAGACGGTATCGCCGGTGCTAAGCGCCTGGGTGCTGCTATCGTCCCGGATGAAGTTGTCGGTATCGCCTATACCGATAAACTTGTCGTAATCACAAAAGGAAAGGAATATACTGCTGACAGTGTAGTCCTTGCTACCGGTACTTCCCGGTCTGCACCGAATATAAACGGCCTGAAAGAATTCGAAGGACGTGGTGTGAGTTACTGTGCGGTCTGTGATGCTTTTTTCTATAGAGGTAAAGATGTTGCCGTTTTAGGGGATGGTGATTATGCCCTGCACGAAGCACTTGAATTATTACCTACCTCAAACTCCGTCACCCTTCTTACAAACGGGAAACAACCAGGTACAGTACTTCCTGATAAAATCAAAGTTAATACAAATGCAATCGTTTCACTGGATGGAAACGAAGTTTTGCATTCTGTCTCCTTTCAAAATGGAAGTTCCTTACCCCTGTCCGGATTATTCGTGGCGATCGGAGTTGCCGGCAGTACCGATCTTGCTAAAAAACTGGGTGCCGCTACTGAAAACAATAAGATTCTGGTAGATGACCGTATGGCAACCAATATTCCGGGTCTGTTTGCTGCCGGTGATTGTACCGGTGGATTATTGCAGATATCCAAAGCCGGGTATGAGGGTGCAAAGGCGGGTACTGAGGTCATTAAGTATATTAGGAGTCTGAATAGCAAAAAGAGTGCTTAGTCATTCTTCGCACAGGAGGTTGAACAATGATTTTAAAAGCCATTACCGGAGTTGTTGTTGGCGGATTTTCAGGTTATCAGTATTACAAAAAAGTAGGCTGTCCAAGCGGCTCCTGCCCCATCACGTCCAATCGTTATAGTTCCACTATTTATGGGGCATTGATTGGTTTATTGATTATTAGTTCTTTCTGATTCATTTTATCTGCATGATTTATAGAAGAACGATTTCTCGTTCCTAGAACCTGATTTCGAGATAGGAGTACTCTCGGTAACTAATTGTAGCAATTAAAGATATTTTAGAGGCTGAATATTATCTGAGAACATTTTCTCATCTAAAATATCAGTAAAAACAGGCTATGGAAGTTTCCGAGACTACTCGATATAAATAAGGAGGTGTTCCATGAATTCTCATCCACTTGCTTTATAATTGTAAATTGGCTTTATTATTTTTAGGATATCCGCGGTTGGCGTGATATTCTTAACAATTTCGGTCATATCTTTATATGCCATTGGGCATTCGTCAAGCGTTTCTTTATTTACTGAAGTTGTATAGATATCTTTCATTTGCTTTTTAAATTCCGAAACCGTAAAGATATTTTTTGCCTGTGTACGACTCATGAGTCTTCCGGCGCCATGCGGGGCAGAGTAGTTCCAATCTTCATTTCCTTTTCCAAGGCAGATCAGACTTCCGTCACGCATATTGATTGGTATCAGAAGTTTTTCTCCATACTTTGCAGACACTGCCCCTTTACGTGGAATCATATTTTCAATATCAATATAATTATGGATTGTCGTAAATTGTTCCGCAACATTCAATTTCATTCCACGAATGATTTCATTTGCCATCGCTTTGCAATTAAGTGTAGCAAAGTGCTGAACTATTTGCATGTCATGAATATAATCTACAAATAAATCTTCACTTACATAGGCAAGTGGATAAGGGATATTCGTCAGTACCTGCTTTTTTAATTCCTTTATTGCTGATTGTATTTCTTTAAAGTAAATCCTAGGGAATACGTATATAGTCTGTTGTTTTAGTCTTATATATAAAAGTAAATGAGGTTGTTTACAGTTTTATAATTTCTAATCACCAATTATGCCTTTTACTATATTAGCCAACTCCAAAGGATTTTCTATCATCGGCATATGACAGGAATTCTTTACAAATCGAAAGTTTATACTTTTACATATATCTTCTGGCAAACATAAATCTTTAATTCGATTATTATAATTTGCCTGTCCTCTATCGCCATAAATTCCATAAATGCCAGCATTGATATTCTTAACATAATTCGTAAAATCATCATCTCTTTGTAAATATTTTTTTAAGGAATCACTATAGTATTGACTTTCTTCCTTAATCATAGAAAGTACATGTTCTCCGTAATAATTCATATTTGCAGGTAACATTAGATTTCTATAAAACTCATGCGTAGGTCTTAAAATCGAATCAATCAAAATACATTTATTGCAATTAAACTGCTTTAATGACAACATCTCCAGTGCAATAATACCTCCCATACTATGGCCTAAAATAAAATCATATGTGTCCATGTGATATGTATTATTTAGCCATTCGGTAATATCAGAAAAATTTTCTGCCTTTTCTGTTATAAAATGTGGATACTCTACATATGTAATGTCATACTCCTTCATTTGCCTACGGAATGACTTCCATATATCAATTGTACATTTTGCACCATATAAAGCTAAACCTTTCATATAATTATTAACCTCCAGTTTTATAAATTTCTTTTTACTTATTCTTTTACTCTATACACATTGCCATCATCTGAACGATCTAAAAATCCGTATTCTATTAATGCTCTGCGTATGGTCGCATAGTCGCCATACATTCTTTCTAGTATTTTATTAACTTCATCTTCATGATACTCTTGGTTATGTTTAAAATTCCTTATTATTTCTCGTAGCAGTATAATCTTTTTCTTTTCTTTAGCCGGAAATTGATTTAAAGCGCCATTTTCATCCATATATGCTTTAATTGTTTTATCCCTGTCTTCAATCGTAATATTATATCTCTCATCAATCATGGTAGCAGATTGATGAACTTCTTCTATAACACCAGTTTCAGCCTGGCTGATAGAACATTTCGTTTTTTCTTCCAAAGACTGCATAAGAGCAAGAAAAAGTTTCGCCTGCTTTTCTTTCTCTCTCAACTTAAACCGATGGTTTCTAACAGTAGACTGTGCTATTCCAACTATATGAGCAATTGTTTTATCATCTTTCCCCTCTGACAACAGTTTTAAAATTTGCTGTTGTACCTCTGAAATTCCGATGAGGGATGCTTCCTGATTTAATAAATAATCCACTGTTAAGCCATGTTCTATCTTGAGATGTCCCTTGGTCGCACCATATGCATCATATAGCTTATCATTCATTGTGAATATATCCCCTTTTTCAAATTCCTTGCCACAGAAAGTACATATAAAAGAGTTTTTGTTTTCCTTATACCCCATAACGATTTCTTTCAACGATGAATTCCATATATAATTTTTAGATTTCATATAATTACTCCTATATATTTTATTGATTTACATTATACGTCTATTATTATGTTTTGTCTATACATATGGAAACATATATAGTATTTGTTTGTTTTTATAGATAAAATTCAAATGAAAAATGGCATAAAAATCCCATATCAACTATTTTCATAATTGATATGGGATTCTTTTTTTGAATTTCAAATATTTTATTTATCTCCTTACGGAGAATTTCTCAACTTACTTATTATTTAAAGTTGGTTTTATAAGCAGTGTAAAATGTACCATATTTCCGGTACTAAAATTATGCTTTATATTCATATCAACTATAATGCATTTACAGACTACTTTTTTCTCCCGCACTGTAATTTCAAGATTATCTTCCTTACTCAAAAAAAGCTGAAGCATCCAGTGCTTATGGGTGTCAGCTTTTACGGTATCAGATAAAGCACCAAGATTCTTTTCACATTTAGCAATATAGTTCATCTTTCCCTTTCAGTATAAAACTTTTCTTTCTTTATTCTATTACTATTACATTCGAACCAACTGCAGCAATCGATTTGCCGCTTTTTATTTTTTCCTTTTCTTTATGTATTTTACAAATCCAAACATAATAAATCCCAATAAGGATAATGTACCAAAAAATACTGCATATATCCCTTCCTGCATAGTCGGATGAGGGTTTTGGGAGATTATTGGTTTTAAGTAATTATAAAAAGCAATCAATGCGAATACACTGGGTAAAACTAATCCCCAATTTTTTTTATAAAAAGATAAATATAACATTATTGCAAAATAAATACCCAGAATAAATAAAAATACTAATAAATACGAAAATCCATTTGTTTCCATCAATATTACCCTCTCTTCTATAAATCTGAATCATAATCCCTCAAACCATTGCTTAACCTCTTTATCCGGTGATAATAAGCCGGAATTAATGGTATTAAGGCTGATATCCAGGCAACCGGATTTGCAAAACAGATTCCTAAAAATCCAAAAGGTTTAGTCAGTACAATAATAACCAGTACTCTTGCAAATAGCTCAAAAATTCCACCCAACATCGTTAATAATCCATATCCCAATCCCTGTAATGAATTTCTATAAACGAAAATCAGCCCCAGTGCAGGATAAAATCCAGCTACTGCATAAAAATATATTTTTGCCTTTTCAATTACCATTCCGCTGTTGTCGGTAACAAATAACCTTACTAGTATATCTCCAAAAACCAGCACCGCCACCATGGAAATCACACTGCAGATTAAAGATATAATAATGTCTGCCTTTACCCCTTCTTTAACTCTGTCATATCTCCCGGCTCCTGTATTTTGTCCTACATAAGTGGCCATACTGGCTCCAAGGGATGGAAATGGCTGAGTGATAATATTCTGAATCTTTCCGCATGCAGTAAATGCTGCTATGTAAATAGGTCCTAATCCATTCAGGGCTACCTGTACAGTCATAGAACCAATGGCTGTTATAGAGAACTGGAGACCCATTGGTGCCCCCATTCCGATTAATCTTTTTACACTGGTTAAAGAGAAATGGGCATCTTCTTTTTTCAATCTTAATATCGGATACTTTTTTAACATATAAATCAAACATAAAATTGATGCTACTGCCTGTGAAATTACGGTAGCATAACCGGCGCCTTCCACTCCCATCGAAAACCCGGCGATAAATAAAAAATCCAATATAATATTTACAATGGAGGAAAGGGCTAAAAAGTAAAGCGGAGTTTTACTGTCTCCTAATGCCCGCAAAATGGAAGCGAGTATATTATAAGCAATGGTAGCTGCCAGCCCGATATAAATGACTCGGATAAAACGATAGGTATCCGGGAAAATCTCCTCTGGCGTATTCATTACCTTCAAGATCCATCCGTTTGCCAATAATAATCCAACTGTCAAAACAACTGCCATGAAAACACACAAATAATATGACATGGCTGCATAATGTTTCACACCTTTCATATCCTCCGCACCAAAACGCTGCGCGATTAATATTGCAAAACCTCCTGTCATTCCCATTATTAACCCGATAACCAAAAAGGTAAGGGAACCCGTTGAACCTACTGCTGCAAGTGCGTTAACACCCAGATATTGCCCTACAATAATAGAATCAATTACATAATAAAATTGTTGTACTATATTACCTATTAATATTGGTATTGTAAATCCAATAATTACTTTCATAGGTTTCTCTGTTGTTAAATCATTCGGCATGAATTTTGCCCCTCTCTGTCTCTATATAATATCAAATATAACAGTCATTATTAAAAGTGTCTACGTTAATTTGTGTGGGTTTTTATTTTTTATAATTATTTAGGACAAATCTAATCAAATAACTAACAGACCTTTTCATCTCAATTTTGAACGAAAAAGAAGCACTCTACCATTTTTAAGGTGATAGAGTGCTTTATTTTTACTTTTATCCAATCAAAATGTGAACTGATATTGTTATATCATTACACCACTGAGACATCCTCAAAAGCCCTTTTTTAGCGGTTTTGAAGGCTCTTGCCTCATTATATCCGATTGTAAAATCGAACAAATGAATTCGCCTACTTTTGATTAAGGACTGCCTGTGCTGTAACGGTTCACTATACAAGAAGTATCCACAATGGCACCTCTATAAAAGTTGTTTATTTCACATTCGGATATATAGTCAACATAGTACTATGAAATACTAAGCAAAAAGTTCTTCTTCCACAGCCCCTACATCTTCCACTAATGGGCATACCAATAATGTGTCCGGACAAATATCAATGCAATTCCATACATCATAATTACCTGCTACACCCCAAGCTAACGTATCATTCATAATTGTACATGTTTTCATAAACATATCAACATCTGTCAATTTAGAAAATACACCACCTTTTTCGATTATTGGTTTTGCATTATATAAACGTACACTTCCATCGTTAAAATATAAGTATACTGTAAATTCACTTGTCGGTATAACCTGAACTAATTCTGGTTGAAACATAGAATCGCCTCCTTACTTCAATGGTTCAATTTTCTTTAATTCCATTGAACCATTTTCTATTTCATTCCAATTATCCATAAGTTCTTCTTCATGCATAACTGCCCATCCTAAAACTAATTTTAATTGTTTGTTTGGCTATGCTCCCTGAATCACTTTAGCATCTTTAATTTGTATTTCAGCTTTTTGACCATTATAATCTGCATGAAAATGTGGGGGTCTATGCACATCAAAATACATAGTTATTTTAATTCCAAAAAATAATGATATAACTGGCATTAAATACACCTCATTTCTCTAACATAATTATATATTGTTTTAGTGTTGTTTACAAGCATCTAGAATATTAGTAACATATTATTTTTTTGCATCATAGAACGAGCCCCCATTTCTTAATATTTGTCAAGAAGAATTAGCCACTCTTTCACTTTACTAATAGATATGCTGGGGAAAAAAGTTGTATATCTCGGGTTTTCTGTGACTTTCGCTTCGCTCCACTCACAAAAAACACCTCGCGGTATCATAGGCTGAACTGTTACTATAATTACAATAATAAACAGTGTTTTAATAATTTGTTTATGTATATTTTTCTCCTTTAATTGTAATACGAAAAAGTTTTACCGCGAGGTATGTGAGCTGACATAATCCGAATAGCTGCTGCCCGTATATTTTTTGAAGCAGCGTCCAAAGTAGTTTGGGTCAGGGATACCGACATCATTGGCAGTACAAAACATCTTCTTGCTTGTTCCTGCCAGCACAATTGCCCGTTCCATCCGGCATTTGATCAGGAACTCGACAAAGCTCTTTCCTGTTTCCTGCTTAAATTTCCGGCTAAGATAGCTCGGATTAAATCCAAAATGCTGTGCCACAGAGGTTAGGTTGATGTTAGAATCGGTAAAATTATCGCGTAAATACTGCATTATCTTCTCAATATCAGAGGTCGTAATTTCCAATCCAGTCTCCTGTGTACGACTATTGTGTTTATCAAGTTTTTCCTTTATCTTGGTTAACACCTCGGTCACCTCTTGCCGTACAATCGGTTTAAGCATATACTCTATCACCGGCAGACGAACACACTGACGTGCATACTCAAAATCATCAAATCCTGTCAAAACGATAATCATCAAGTCTGTATATCGCTTTATTGCAACCTCTATGAATTCTATCCCATTCATAAAGGGCATGGAAATGTCAACAAAAACAATGTCTGGCAGTAACTCATCAATGATGTTAATAGCTTCTATACCGCTCTCAGCCTCACCCACCAATACCATATTAAGCGATTGCCAATCTATGGATACCTGTAGCAGCCTACGAGCGGACATCTCGTCGTCTATGATCATAACTCGGTACATCATTCTTTTACCTCCTGCATAACGCAGACCTGTCTGCGTTACTGCTTTAATAAGTAGTTTGAAAGGAACTTTCAAACTTCCCCCTCTGTTTTAGTTTTCCTCATCTTGGGAATGTATATCTCAATCTCCGTATACTCGCCAGGCTCACTGCGTATCTGCACTACATTGTCGTAATCATAGTAATAACGTATTCGATTGATGGTGCCACGCAGACCGAAGCCTGACAGTCCCTTTATGTCATCCTTCTCGCTTGCCTCCAGCACGTTCTTTATCTGCTCATCGCTCATGCCAACGCCTGAATCGTACACAATTATATGCAAACCGCCCTCTTCCATGCAGGTAGTGATGCGAATAACACACTTTTCTCCCTTGAGACGCACTCCATGGTAGATACAGTTTTCCACAAGCGGTTGAAGAATCAGCTTAGGTATCATATAATCAAGTGTACTATCGTCAAGGATATATTCATCCTCAAATATATTTCCATACCGAAGCTTTTGCAGGGAGAGGTAATCCTGCGTAATGCGCAGTTCACGCTTTAGTGGTATCTCGCGATCACCTTTACTAAGGAAATTGCGGTAAAAACTGCCCAGAGTCTCCAGTGCATCATGGGCTTTGCTTGCATTCTCCTGCACTGTCATATAACTGATCGTTCCTAATGTATTATAGAGAAAATGCGGCTTTATCTGCTCTTGGAGCACACGCATCTCTGCCTTCTGCACATTCTTTTCATTCTCCAGCAGGCGATTGAACAGCTCGTTAAGATACTCTATCATGCTATTGTAGCTTTCAGCCAACCTGCCAATCTCATTGTTTGGCATTTCGGTATCAATCTTCTTAAGCCACCCAGATGATCTTGTGCGTTCCATTGCTTCACTTAAATTTCTGATAGGTCGTGCAATATTAACTGTAATAAACCAAGCACAAACAAATGCCGACAGGATAAATGCTGTCAGAGTGATCATCAACGCATGTAAGGTATCCCGCGGCAGCGGCTCTGCCCCCTCACCGCTCGCACACAAAACCACTAGCGGCTTTACCGCCAGTTTGCCGGTCAGAGTCTTCCTCTCACCTTCTAAGCGAATGCTCTTATAAACTATACTCTTACTATCATAGTCTCTGTCATACAATGCACCGATTTCTTCATTCCCACATAGAAGTGTACCATTACGATCAAGTATACACATACCGCTGGAATTCTGTAACGCAAGCGCATCATCAAACACATCGCCTGATATGTTCATCACCAGCATACCCAAGAGCCTTTTTTGTGAATTAATATCATATATTGCACGTGACATAGTAAGCAACGGCTTACTTCTTTTTTTTCTAATCGTACCGTTGCCATTAATCGAAATAACTATGGTACCACGTGCATCCAATATATTAGAACGCTCTACGCTGTTTATATCGATAGAATATTCACCTATTCCTGTACTTACATACTCACCATCGTTGCGGAAGATATATACCGAATCAATATAGCTATATAAACTTTGTATTTCATTGATACCCTCTCGTGCATCATATATCTTTTCCCTATCTGTTTTTTCCGTTTTTAAATAGCTCACGACTCTGTCATTGAGCATGATCAGACGTGTCAAATAATTGTAGTTCACCAAACTTGCCCTGATGGTGGATACTACATTGTTGACTGCCGTTTCCGATGTTCTTGCTTTGAAATCATCTTCCGTTTTCTTAATTATGATAGAGGATGTTATCATAAACATCATACAGAAAAAAAGCAACAGAATAATAAGCATTAACAGGGCCTTTTGCTGCAGCGACATTCTAATATCTCGTTTTAATCCACTGCCTCCATGCCTCATTTCTACACCTCAATCACGTATATTTATATAAATGCTAATTTCACCCATACTTTCCATTTGTTATCGTATCACACCTGCTCCCTATTTTCAACACGGCACATCCAAATTTATCCATAACTCTGATATTACAACAGGTCTCCGACTCTGTTGTGTATAAAGCCACTTAAGCAGAGTCCGAAACCCATCTGAAAAATATTAACTTATCACTAGTACTACCTTGCATAAATAATGCTTAATATCAGTGGCTGATATTTGCGCCAGGGCAAGACGGCGGAATGAGGCGTAGCGGTTCCTACGCCGATTGACGACAACGCAGCACTGGTGTAAAT
>JBAVPE010000140.1:0-2773 GCA_049692775.1 Anaerocolumna sp.
TAGTAGTAATAGAAGACATTTTAGAGGCTGAATATAATCTGAGAACATTTTCTGTCTATCATAGGTATGTTTTTACTTGCCTTTCCTTCGCTATGCTCAGACGGTCTGCGTAAAAACATACCTATGACATCACGAAAATGGAGGTGGGATTTTATCGACAGCCTCTAAAATATCAGTAAATACAGGCTGTGAGAGTTTCCGAGAGTACTCTTGTACAAAAAGGAGGTATGGAGCCCCAGTATACCCCGTCCGCAGGGTTAAACCAGTCACTTTCTTATATACCTGATGTACATCACCGGCACTGGTAAAAACAGAACCCATGGTGGCGCAGGATGCGGCATATGCAGTAAACGAACAGGTTGCTGTATTTAATCCGGCGCTTGGATATCTGGCAAATTCTGAGGTGAATGCGGAAGTCGGTACGGATATAGAACAGATCATCGAGGATGCAAGAACCCAGTCTATCTGCGGGCAAATTGATGAAGCAGGTCTTGATGCAGCTGGACAGCAGTGGCTGGACCGCGGCGGTGACAGGCTGGTTGGGGAAATCAACGAGTTATATCAGAACGACAAACGACACCGCAAAATAAGAAATACAGGTAAAAGGTTTCAAACGTGTCAAACCGATTGGAGCCATTTATCCGCAAAAGCAAGGTGAAAAGGGTGTTACCATTCAACTGGGTTATAGGGAGGAAAATAATATGATACTGCATAATCTTGGAAGCCGGAAAAAAACCGGCTATACCACATGGGGGTGTATCTGGGAATTAACAGCAGGCGGCTGGATTTTGTCCACACATTTTTATATGATGGTGATGAGGACAGGGACTTTTTAAAAGGTCTTGGAATCAGTTTCCAGTTACCGCTTGAGGGGGGAATTTATAACCGCCACGTAAAGTTTACGGGAGACCAGGGCGTATTCCATGAAAGTACGGCGCAACTGCTTTCCTGGAGACCCAGGGTACCCCAGGAAATTTATGCGGGGCAGATCGAAGGTCAGATGCTCCAACTAGAGGGAAAGGACAGGGAGATTGTTGATACGGTTTTAGGGGCAATGCCATTCTGGAGCGAATATGATATTTGTCAGGACAGCGTGAACCATTTTTCCGTGAGAAAAAAAATAAAGGATGAAAACTGCTGCTATCTTGACTGCCCCCATGGAAACCGGACGGAGGGAGGTGCTGCCTTCGGTTCCGAATATGGGTCAGTCCTGTTCTCAATCCGTGATTTCTGGGAGAAGTATCCTTCCGGTTATACCTTTCGTAACCTGGATGGTGAATGTGCTGAGGCTGTAATATGGCTGTGGTCTCCGAAGACTGAAGCCATGGATTTCCGCCATTATGCAAACCGTGGCTATAATCAGGTTTATTATGAAGGGTATGATTACAAAGGGGCAACACCCTATGGAATTGCCTGTACCAATGAATGCTCAGTACTGCTCTCCGGGAAAATGATACCGGCAGATGAGGAATTAGAAGAATTTGCAGAAACGGTAAAGTATCCGGTCCAGTATATTGGTACACCGGATTATTACCATAAGCGGAAAGCCTTTGGGTACTGGTCACTGCCGGAACGTAAAACCCGGATGGAGAACTGGATTGAAGATCAGCTCGAGCATACGGTTGAATTTTATACCGGGGAGGTCAGACAGAGAAACTGGTACGGAATGTTCAATTACGGTAATTTCATGCATACCTATGATAAAGAACGCCACCAGTGGCGGTATGATATGGGCGGTTATGCCTGGGACAATACCGAACTGGTGCCCACCTTGTGGCTATGGTATACTTTTATGAGGATCGGCAGGGAGGATGCGTTTATTCTGGCAGAAAAGCTTTCCAGACATACACCTGAGGTTGACGTGTACCATATGGGCGGATATAAGGGGCTTGGATCCCGTCATAATGTAAGGCACTGGGGCTGCCCGTGCAAGGAAGCGAGGATTGCCATAGCAGCCCATCACCGGTTCTATTAATTATCTGACCACCTATGTCTACGGAGCGTGGATTGTGCCGCACCTCATTACCCGTTATAATGTATGTGGAGGTTAAAGATATTAAGATTTCCATGCAAACAGAAAATTGAGGTGAAAAGAATGGATGTAAATAGAAAAAGAGAGCTTTTAGAAGAATACAAAAACAGAAGACCTGAAATGGGTGTGATTTCTTACCGCTGTAAGACAACAGGAGAATCCTTCCTTGGTATCTCCAAAGACACCAGAGCGGATTTTAACAGCACCAGTGCAAAGTTGGCTGCCAATTATCATCCGAACAAACGCCTGTTGGAGCTGTGGAACCAATACAACGAAGAGGGCTTTGAGGCAGACCCCAAGGCAAGGACGATTTGGCAATGAAATGAGTTTGAGTAGTAGCGATGAGTCTGGGAAGATTATTATAAATAGGGCATTCCCGGACTTTTCTTTTGTCTCTGCTACTAAGTAATAAGTACAGATGGTATTATTTAAAATATGGAATACGCATTTGCGAAATAAATATCATATTTTGATAAAAAGTAATAGTCAGAACTTTGGTATGGTGGTAAAATGAAAATGTTGGAACGGAGATTCTTGCAAAGATTTGTAATGCGATGGAATGCAACGTGGTGATATTATAGAGTTTATTTCAGAAGAACAAGATTAGTCAGAGATAGAATAGAATTAATGATAAGATATATGATCAGTCGAATGCATTTATTTGATATATTGCAAATGATTGTTTGGTGGATTGGTGTAGTTTTTAAAACAAAGTTTAAGATAAATAAATTAGTTTAGAAG
>JBAVPE010000141.1:0-7813 GCA_049692775.1 Anaerocolumna sp.
TAGTAGCAATTGAAGATATTTTAGTTGCTGAATATAGGTTGAGGACATTTTTGTGATATCATAGGTATGTTTTTACTTGCCTTTCCTTCGCGGTGCTCAGACGGTCTGCGTAAAAACATACCTATGATAACACGAAAATGGAGATGAAATTTTAATAACAGCATCTAAAATATCAGCAAAAACAGGTTGTGAGAGTTTCCGAGAGTACTCCTATAAGAGAAAGGAGAATTAAGTGATGGAAAGAGCAGAAGGTTTGAATTATATGCCGGAAGGAAAACCTAATCCTGTAGTTAAGGAGGGGGAATTTATATTTGCAGCCGTCGGACTGGATCATGCACATATAGGGGGTATGTGCAACGGACTTGTGGAAGCAGGTGGTACATTAAAGTGGATCTATGATCCAGATCCCAAGAAGATGGATGTGTTCCTTGCAAAGTATCTCCAGGCGAAACGCGCCAGAAGTGAAGAGGAAGTACTAAATGATGCAGAAGTACGCTTGGTGGCAGGTGCAGCTGTAACTTCTGAGCGTTGTGCTCTTGGAATGCGTGTCATGGATGCAGGAAAAGATTATTTTACGGATAAAGCACCGCTTACCACGTTAGAACAGTTGGAAATGGCTAAAGCAAAAGTGAAAGAAACAGGCAAAAAATATGCGGTTTATTACAGTGAAAGAACCCATGTGGAAGATGCAGTATTTGCGGGACAATTAATTGGGCAGGGAGCAATCGGTAAAGTAATTCAGACTATCGGTATGGGACCTCACCGGTTAAGTGCAGGCGCCAGACCGGAATGGTTTTTTAGGAAGGAAAAGTACGGTGGAATCTTATGTGATATCGGCAGTCACCAGATAGAACAGTTTTTATATTATACCGGAGCGGGAGATGCTTCTGTTGTCAGGAGCCAGATTGCTAATTATGCTCACCCCCAGTATCCGGAGCTGGATGATTTCGGAGATGCCATGCTAGTAGCTGACAATGGGGCCAGTGGATATTTCCGGGTTGACTGGTTTACTCCGGATGGACTTTCCAGTTGGGGTGATGGGAGAACCTTTATTTTAGGCACAGATGGTTATATTGAACTTCGTAAATACTTAAATCTGGCAACCGCTCCCTATGGCGGCAGGGTATTTCTGGCTAATCAGAAAGAAGAAACATATTATGATATTAAAGATAAGGTCGGCTTCCCATATTTCGGTCAGTTGATTCTCGATTGCCTGTATAGGACGGAAACTGCCATGACACAGGAACATGCATTTAAAGCAGCGGAATTATGTGTAAAGGCACAGCTGCAGGCAGCAAAGTTAAAATAGATATTTTATTTAATATTTGTATAGAAAGGGCTTACAAAATAGCTTGATTTACTCTTTTGATAGAAACCGGTGTATTTTACACCGGTTTTTGCGTGCTGGAGTTAATTAAGGCAAAACACTTCATACTTGTAAGGATACAATAATGGATAGTGACAAAACATAGCGACAGATTAACCATTATGTGGTAAGATAAAAAAAATTAATCACGTTTATATTATAACGGTAAAAGAAAGGTATATGGTGTATGAAAAAAATATCTGGAATATTTCAATATAATTCTCCCGTAACATTAACATTTGCTTTAATTTCCCTGGGAGCGCTTCTATTAGGTAATTTAACCAATGGTGTAAGTACAAACCTGTTCTTTTGCGTATATAAATCCTCCTGGTTTGATCCATTTGCTTATATCAGGTTATTCGGGCATGTATTCGGACATGCCAATTGGGGCCATCTTTCCGGTAATATGGTGTTATTTCTGGTATTGGGACCTATACTGGAAGAAAAGTACGGTTCCAGACTTTTTCTTGGAATGATAGCAATAACCGCACTTGTGTCCGGATTATTTTACATCTTTTTTTATCCGCATAATGCACTGCTTGGAGCCAGCGGTATTGTATTTATGATGATTGTCTTATCATCGGCAGCCGGCGTTAAAGAAGGCCGGATACCGATTACCCTGATATTGGTTGTAATTATTTATCTGGGTGGTGAAGTAATGAGCGGCATTGGTGCGGAAGACGGAATAGCTCATGCAGCACATATATTGGGAGGAATCTTCGGAGCTGGATTTGGTCTTCTGGGAACCAGGAAAACGAAAAGAGTATGAAATAATTTAAATTATATATAAATTTAAATAAGCTATTTTGCCGGGAGACCCGGGCAGGATTGACCATATTAAAAAGTTTTTAACAGAGGCGAAAGAACTTGCAATCGTTCCGTTGCCTGCCGTAATTTACCAACTTAAAAAAATTAAATCGGTTGTAATTATATAGTTTATAAAGAAATCTGTCAAGGTACCGGTTGAAGCGGATAAATGGGCTATGCAGGTTGAAGCGGATAGATGGGCAGCAATGTCTTGTTTACAATAAAAGAGAGCAGACCTTCACTTAATAGTACTTGACAGCGAAATGATCTGCTAAGGCTGGGATTATTTTTCGAAAATTTCGTCCATCAAATGGTAAAAAGCTATGGTACCGGCACCGATTACCGTACCTTCCGAGCCAAACTCCGAGGTTTTCAGTTCGAAGGAATCCAGGAGATAGTCGTTTAACTGGGATTTATAGTTTTCAAAAATAATCTCCTTTAAAATTTCATATTTGTCGATAAGGCGTCCGCATAAAATGATTTCATCGGGTGCATAGGTGTTAGCAAGGATACTGATGGTGATTGATACATAGTTTACTACGCAGTCAATCAGATTTACTGCCCAGGCTTCACCGCTTTGATAAGAATTAAAAACATCGTCCAGGGTAGCATCCGGTTTGACTGCCTGGGCGTCTTTTAATATCGCCCAGTCGGCAATGTAAGTTTGAAGGTATCCACGTCTGCCGCATTCACACATACTGCCGGTAGGGTTGATGCAGATATGTCCTATTTCACCGGCCGGATTAAATGCGCCGCGGTGAATCTGATGATTGATTACTGCAGAAGCACCAATCCCGGAACCGATATACAGCACTACGGTATTGGTACTGTTTTTCGCTATGCCAATCAACGGAAGAACTACTACGGTGCTAAATACTAAAAATTATCGAATTGAAGCA
Organism: Anaerocolumna sp.; assembly: GCA_049692775.1. Lineage (GTDB taxonomy): Bacteria > Bacillota > Clostridia > Lachnospirales > Lachnospiraceae > Anaerocolumna. Next base: position 3,073 of record JBAVPE010000141.1, read on the forward strand.
GTTATGGACACCGGCCCGCGGACTAACCATCCTGACTTTGTCACAGTAGATGGTGTAAATTATACCTACCTTACTGTCGGCGATTTAAATCAGACACTGGTTTATCGCCGCATGGTAAACGGAAGTAAGCCTATTCTGGTAAAGCGCATTCAAAATAGCGGTGCAGGCCCTCACGGTATCTGGCCCAGTCCGGATAATACACGTATTTATGTAGCACTTCAGTACTCTGATGCTGTAGATGTTATTGATACTAGGACTATGACAGTAATTGATACCCTGCGTGTTGGACAGTCACCGATGGCATTAGTCTATGTTGCACGGGCCGATATTGGCAGCAGGGGAGATCTCAGCCGGCAGGGACTTGATAAGAGGATTGAGATTTTTTCCATTGAAGTACAGGGTACACCAGGAGCCGGAACAGCTCAGATCAGAGCACTTCCCGGACTAGATGAAATAGTTGTCGGTGTAAGGGATTTACCTGTCAATCGTGAATTTACGGTGTATGCTGCATGTGGACAGGAAACCACTGCGTTATTGTCGGCTGCCAGCAACTCGATGGGAGCAATACCTGAAACGCTTGCTTTCGTTCATTTCTTTGCTAACAATTATGACAAGATAATCCTCCGCCCGTCTATTTTTTGAAACGGGAATACAATCCAGACAAAATTACGGCAGTGAACAATACTGGAGAGGTAGTTGGGAAATCTACCTCTCCAGCTTAATCATGGTATTATTTATAGTAAAGATACGGACTGTGTAATGAGCCGCATTCCTTTTTAATGGATGAAAACTGAATATTGATTGAAACACTACATAAATCATAATGCTTTAACCGCTTCTATGAATTTATCCGCAATAAAAGGGTCAAAATGAGAACCTTTACATTGTTCTATTTCCCGGAATGCCTCATCGAAGGTTTTTACTTTCTGATAGGTCCTTTGATTTGTCATTGCATCAAAGCTGTCTACAACTGTTAAAATCCGGGCTAAATAACTTATGTTATCACCGATTAAACCACAGGGATATCCGGTACCGTCATATTTTTCATGATGCTGTAACACTATAGGGACTACATTCTCAAATCCGTCTATCTGTTTAATGATATCTGCACTGTCTTTAGGATGTTTTTTTAATTCTTCCCATTGTTCTTTCGTCAGTTTATTATCTGCAACCAGGATTTCCTTAGATATGTTGATTTTTCCCAAGTCATGAAGATAAGCACCATATAACAGCAGCCTTTTGTCCTCGGCAGAAAGCTTAAGATAATCTGCTGTAATATTACAAAAATTAAAAACTCTTTCAACATGTTTAAAGGTATAAGTATCTCTGGAATTGATTACTGTTATAAGAGTTTTTAAAGGTTTCATATTTTCCAGCAGGTCTGTATTTTTATTGCCTATTTCTATTACCTGGTCAAAAACAGAAGAGTATACCTCAACTTTGTTTTTTCTTAAAAATTTAGCCCTGTATAATGCCATATCAGCATTTTCAATGAGGGTATTACTATTTTCAGATTCTTTATTAAGTGTGGAGACCCCAATTGAAATCGTCATTTTCCCATCAGGTAAATACTCTTGTCCCGGACAATTATAATTATAGATTGCTTCTCTTAATTTATTGGCAATAGAAGCAGCTTCTTCCTTGTCAGTACCAGGTAAAATGACACAAAATTCATCTCCCCCATAGCGGCAGAGTATATCACCTGTTCTTAGGGTTTTATGTAATATAGCTGTTATTTCCTTTAATAATTCATCACCCTTTGCGTGTCCGAACATATCATTATATTTTTTAAAATAATCAATATCAACCATCAGTAAAGAAAGCTGAGTATCTTTTCTAAAGCTGTCATCGCATATATTCCCAATAAGTTCATAAAAATACCTGTGATTATAGGCTCCTGTTAAACCATCAATATTTGCATATTCCGTTAAATCCTGTATATGTGATTTCTCAAGTCTGACATAAAAGCCCAGGGTCCAGGCAACCAGGAAAAACATAACAAACAGTGCAAGGTCATTTTCAAAATATGTATTTACATCGTTATTTCCACCGAAAATAATATCCATTAAACTAATTACACCCGTAGATATAAATGCAATGGTAAGACCGGTATTCATGCCATATTCTATTGTATAAGAGGTTATAATAAATAAGAAAATAAATTTATTATAACTTTCATTTGCCCCGCTAACATATATGGCAATAACGAAAACAATAACAAATACTGATATCTCTAATAATTGTAAAAAATGATTATTTTCATTCCGGTTAAAAATAAACATCAAAAAAAACATTAGTGTACAGATTACGATTAAGGTGATACCAATTGCATATACACTATAATTGTTATTGTTGAAATTTATGTTAAACTTATTAGAAAAGTATTGAAATAAGGGTATAGCGGAAAAGAAAAGAGCAAGCATCTTCAAGGTAAAAAACATTGTTCTGATTTGCCCTTTTTTAGTATCACTTATATTTGGGATGCTTTTCCCCAATGATTTCACCTTCTTTACTTGAAATTATCCAAGAAAGACTTGTGAATAAGTTTCACAAGTCTTTCTGTACTGAATTACTTATCTTCCAGGCACTTGGGTTCTTTGGGCTGATAAAAGTACCAGTAACAGGCAGAAGTAGCAATTGTAGTAGCAAAAACGGTTGCAATTGCGGTAGCTAAGGTTAATAATTTTCTTTTCATCGGGTAGGACCTCCTTTCATTAAAATTATATTGAAAAAAACCAATATACAAATTAAAATGATTATTAAATATGGAAGGCTGTATCTGTCAATAGGATTTATAAAAGACATTATACCTTAATTTTTGAATCAATCTTTCCAAAGATCTGAGATCCGATTCCGGTTAGGGTAAACACTTGCCAGAGCATAGTCAATCTAAGACTTACGGCAATGCTATACAATCGGTTATTCCAAGATGATAAAATAATAAGGGCAATTGCTATTATAAATAATATCGTTAATATAATAAAACTTTGTCTTCTTAGCCGTTTTATCTTCTCAGGCCTGACGATTGGTTTGTTCGGAGAATCTACAGGAACACGTATGTAAAAAATGATAAAACAAAACGCATAAATAAAAATTGAAATTCCAAAATCAACAATTTTAGCGATTGGATAATCAAATAAGTACTTAGACAGTGAGGCTAAAAATATTACAGACAGAACACTGATTATAATACATCCATACATTGTTTCTGAATGAGCTCCTCCAGTAGATTTTCTAATAATTCCAACTCCTAAAAAAATAATGATACATTCAAACCAAAAATGGAAGATTAAACCGATGATTGAAATAACTACAAAAATCGTTGTCAGTTGAAAGATAGCCGTTAATCCATAAGCAATCACAGCTTCTTTATCTTCATTAAAATGCATTTCTAAGGATATTTTTCCAGCTAAATTATGCGCTGATGTTTCCACTATTTTCACCTTTTTTCTTTTTTTGATTATTTAAAATAACATATGCCAATGTAACCAGAAGTGCAAAAAAGATAGCTCCAGGAAAACCGATCATGGCTTTTTCCAATGTATCCAACATCATACTTTCAAATTTTTCTTTCCCCAGAACGCCTATCATAACCGCGACATTAACCATCTCACAAATAACTAATAACACTGTAACCAACAATGTGGACAGGATAGTTTTATAAGCAGGCATTTTAAGTACTATGATACAAATCAAGAATAGCAATAATATATTTAATATGGAATGTACGCCAAAACTTATAGGCAGTAATCTTACAAGATATGATATGATAATTACAAGAATACTTGCTAATAGATAACTTTTAAGTATAATTTTCTGTCTGTTCAAGACAAAAACGCCTAGAACAATAGTAAATCCTTGCAAAGCATAGCCTAATAAAAATTCAAAAAGTATTATCCCGAGAGGTTTCATATTAAATTCCCTTTTCTGTTTTTATGTGATTCGGTTTTATATTGATTTCCTTAATTGTATAATAAATTACAATGAAGATAAATGAATGTATTAGTACATCTCCGATACTTAATATACTGGTTCCTATATCAATATAATCTGTAAGAAATTTAAATTTAACTGCTTCGTTTCCAATTATATGAATCGTATCAGCCGACTGGATTGCAGTTTCATTATAATAGCCGGTAAGTTTTGATAATGTAGCATATACAGGCATTCTTCCGCCATTTTGATTCATTACAAATTTATTTAGCAGTGTTCCGGCAAGAATAAACAGGGATCCGGTAATTCCAGGTTTATATAATTTATAAACCATGATTGGAATAATTAGGGTATACATATAAAAACTATTAATAATGGCCGTATATCGTATGAAGCTATAATTATGCATAAATATACTTGCTTGTAAAAACAAATATATAAGTTCGGCTACAGCATATGGATACAGGGAATATGCCTTAAAAACCGGTATGAGTCTGTAGCCTTTTATCTTTGAACATATAAATGCAAACAGTATATAAAGTAACATTATAGCACCTCTTGGTATATGGTGAAGGAAATATAATTCTATGATTAAACCTATTGATTAAAATATATCATATTTTAGCAGGATAATCAATAATTTCTGCTAAAAATGTAAAAAATATACAAAAATGTATTTATAAGACAAATAAAAGAGAAAAACAGGTATAAAGAAATTGAAAAAAGACATCTGCCACTGCTGGAACGTGATTTAATAAGATATGGGCGTCAAAATCCCATGACGAATAACTTCGGCATGGGATTTTGA
>JBAVPE010000142.1:0-20143 GCA_049692775.1 Anaerocolumna sp.
ATTTACACCAGTGCTGCGTTGTCGTCAATCGGCGTAGGAACCGCTACGCCTCATTCCACCGTCTTGCCCTGGCGCAAATATCAGCTACTGATATTAAGCATTATTTATGCAAGGTAGTACTAGTACAACGTATTCTAGATAACTGGTCAGAAAACGCAGGATTAGTTTTCATAGGTGATTTACAAAAAACGTAGATCAATCATGAAGCAGGGACAAAATACAGTGATCTGCGTATCAGACACGGATTTAAAGAACCTTACAAAATTAAGACCTGGTGCCTGGGAAATGAAATGGACGGTGAATAGCCCTGCAGCCCGTATTATATTCCACTAAACATGATACCAAGGATTATACAGACGTTACGGATGTGGATTCCGTTGCCGTATATAATGAAGAAAACAGCGAAGTAACCATATTTGCTGTGAACAGGAATTTAGAAGATGGCATTGAATTTACTTGTGATATCAGAAGTTTCAACGGATATGAATTAATCGAGCATATTGTATTGGCGAGTGATGACCTGTTGGCCGCTAATTCTGCCATAAAGCAGGCAGTTGGACCGGTTATAATTAAGAATGGAAGGGTACCCCTTCTATATAGTTTCCATAAAAATGTCTTTTCATTTATAAAGTATTGTGATACAATTAAAACAGAAAAAATAGTTCAAAACAGAAAATGTGTTATAAATAAAATTGAGCAGAGTAATGTGAAAAACAGGTAAAACAGATTTTTACATTACGGATATACGCGTATTTAAGTATGCAGATGGGAGTTAAAAAACTTGAGCAAAACCATACAGTTGGACTTAGATGATAAAAAGCAGCTTTTATTGCTGGCAAAGGGTTTATCGGCAGAGGTCCGGATAGATATATTAAGGCTTTTGTGCAGGAATGATTTAAACATTAATGAAATCGCAGAGCAACTGGAATTGCCCCAATCCTCAGCGGCCGCCCATGTTAAGGTGTTGGAGGAAGCGGGTCTTATTAAAACCAGTCTAAGGCCTGCGGTCAGAGGCTCTATGAAGATGTGCAGCAAGCAGTTAGATGGATTTGATGTAAAACTTATAACGAATCTGGAAGAAGAAACCGAGATTATCAATATGCCGATCGGTAACTTTGTAGACTATTATGTGGAACCAACCTGCGGTATAGTCAGTGAAAAAGGCCATATAGATGAAGAAGATGAACCCAGATGTTTTTATAATCCGGATAGGACGAAAGCCAAACTTCTCTGGTTTGGCAAAGGTTATTTAGAATACCGTTTCCCTAATAATATACTGACGAATCATAAGGAAAAACGTTTGGAATTGTCTATGGAAATCTGTTCCGAAGATCATGAATATAATTTTGACTTTCCTTCTGACATAACGGTTTGGATTAATGGTATGGAAGCCGGCACCTGGAATTGTCCAAGTGATTTTGGCGGAAGACGGGGTAAATTAAATCCGGAATGGTGGCCGGATAAAAATACTCAGTATGGAATACTAAAAACCTGGAAATTAACGGAGCAGGGTACTTATATTGATGATAATAAAGTTAATTCCCTGGCAATACAGGAATATCGCCTTTCTGAAAATGCTTATATTTCAGTTCGGATAGGAATAAAAGAAGCAGCAGAACATATTGGAGGAGTGAATCTATTTGGGGATTGTTTTGGAGATTATGCACAAAATATTCGAATGAAATTTGTATTTTAAGTAGAATAGTTTTTTTAATTGTATTTACATTATGATTTTATTTGATTGTGTATAATTATTATAATTGCTTTTATTATTATAAGTAATTAAGTAATAGCGATATTCTCCTGTTTATACGAAAGAACTGAGTTTATCCGCTTTTTATAAAGTTTATTAATTGCAAAAGGAGTACTATTATGAAGGAACAGCTATTACAGAAATTTAATGAAATATTCGGAGCAGACGGAGATATACAGGTATATTTTGCCCCGGGACGTGTTAATCTGATCGGTGAACATACGGATTATAACGGCGGACATGTATTTCCCTGCGCACTGACAATTGGGACTTATGCGGCAGTAAGGAAGAATAAGGATAAAACCTTACGTTTCTACTCTATGAATTTTGACCACCTGGGAGTGATTACTTCTTCCCTGGATGATTTGACCAAAAAGAAAGAAGACGACTGGGCTAATTATCCCAAGGGAGTTATCTGGGCACTGAAGCAGAGGGGGTATGTAATTAACCGGGGTATGGATATTATATATTTTGGAAACATTCCCAATTCCTCCGGATTATCTTCCTCTGCATCCTTAGAAGTCCTGACCGGGTTTATCTTAAAAGAGCTTTTTCATTTTAATCTTTATATGATTGAATTAGCTTTAATCAGCCAGTATGCAGAAAATAAATTTATCGGTGTAAACTGCGGTATTATGGATCAATTTGCAATTGCGATGGGTAAAAAAGATCATGCCATCTTTTTGGATACCAGCAATTTAGCATGTGAATATGCTCCGATTAAATTAGCCAATGCGAAAATCGTCATTGCCTCCAGCAATAAAAAAAGGGGATTGGGGGATTCTAAGTATAATGAAAGAAGAAGCGAATGTGAAGAAGCACTGAAGGAATTACAATCCGTGTTAAAGATAGAGAATCTTGGTGACTTAAGCGAAGAAGAATTTGAAGCGCATAAAGAAGTAATTGGTAATCCTGTACGTATGAAGAGGGCAAAACATGCTGTTTACGAGAACCAGAGAACCATAAAAGCTGTAAATGCACTTAAAGCTAATGCCATAGCGGAATTTGGACAATTAATGAATGCGTCCCACGTATCCCTGAGAGATGATTATGAAGTTACCGGCATTGAACTGGATACTTTAGTAGAAACCGCCTGGGAGCAAAAGGGTGTTATCGGTTCCAGAATGACGGGTGCAGGCTTTGGCGGATGTACCGTAAGTATTGTAGAGAATGATTCCGTAGAAAATTTTATTCATGTTGTAGGGAAAACCTACGAAGGGAAAATAGGCTATAAAGCAGACTTTTATGTAGTAGATATAGGCAATGGACCAAGTAGATTATAATTTCAGCCAAAGGAAAGATAGGAGGATTATCATGACAGTATTAGTATTAGGAGGAGCCGGTTATATCGGTTCACATACCGTATATGAGTTAATTGATCTGGGACAGGATGTAGTTATTGTAGATAATTTAGAGACAGGGTATAAAGAAGCCGTGCACCCCAAAGCTCGTTTTTATCAGGGAGATATTAGAAACAGGGCATTTATTGACAGTGTATTTGAGAAAGAAAAGATTGATGCGGTAATCCATTTTGCAGCGAATTCCTTAGTGGGTGAAAGTATGACCAATCCCCTTAAGTATTACGACAATAACCTGTGCGGTACAAAAGTATTATTAGAATCTATGGTAGCACATGATATTAAAAAGATTGTATTCTCCTCAACTGCTGCAACTTACGGTGAACCGGAACGGGTGCCGATTGAAGAAACAGACCGGACAGAACCTACCAATACTTACGGTGAAACAAAGTTATCCATGGAGAAAATGTTTAAATGGGTGGATAAGGCTCATGGCTTACGTTATGTTTCCTTAAGATACTTTAATGCCTGCGGTGCCCATAAAAGCGGTAATATCGGAGAAGCCCACAATCCGGAATCCCATCTGATCCCATTAATTCTTCAGGTTCCCAATAATCAAAGGGATGCCATTAGTGTATATGGAGATGATTATGATACGAAAGACGGTACCTGCATCCGGGATTATATCCATGTTACAGATTTGGCTTCGGCTCACATTTTAGCAGTAAAATACCTGATGGAGGGGAATGAAAGTAATTTATTTAACTTGGGTAACGGAGTTGGTTTTACCGTAAATGAAGTAATTGAAGCGGCAAGAAAAGTTACGGCTTCCTCTATTCCTGCGGTAATAACCCCAAGAAGGGCAGGTGATCCTGCAAAACTGATTGCCTCCAGCAAAAAAGCAAAAATAGTCCTTGGCTGGAAACCTCAGCATGAGGATATCGGAGAAATCATAGCGTCAGCCTGGAAATGGCATCAGTCCCATCCAAATGGTTACAGGAACAGTTAATATTTGGAGTACTCTCGGAAACTAATAGTAGCAATAGAAGATATTTTAGATGCGAATATAATCTGAGAACATTTTCTGTCTATCATAGGTATGTTTTTACTTGCCTTTCCCTCGCGTTGCTCAGACGGTCTGCGTAAAAACATACCCATGATATCACGAAAATGGAGATATCATTTTATTAACAGCATCTAAAATATCAGTAAAAATAGGCTGTGAGAGTTTCCGAGAGTACTCATTTGTTGAATGGAGGTTAATCTTTTGCGGCCGGGTATAAATGGCTTCAGGAGATAACCCCGTTAAAGGAGGACTGGAGGACGATTTATGATTAATCAATATATAACAGCACTGGTGGAATATGGTTTAATAACGGGGTTGATTACAGAACAGGACAAAGTATATACAATAAACCGGTTATTGGATTTATTTCAGCTGGAAGAGTACGACGAACCGGTTTTTGCAAAACCTGATGGAATTTCTTTGGAAGAGATATTAAATGGTATGCTTGATTACGCTTATGAGCAGGGAATATTAAAGGAAAATAGTATCGCATATAGAGATTTATTCGATACCAGGATAATGGGATTGCTGGTTCCAAGACCATCCGAAGTGATCGGTAAATTTAAGGTTCTTTATTTGCAAAACCCGAAAAGAGCAACGGATTTTTATTATGCCTTCAGCCAGGACACGGATTACATAAGGCGATACCGTATAACGAAAGATATCAAGTGGATAACTAAAACGGAATATGGTGAGATAGATATTACCATTAATTTATCGAAACCGGAAAAGGATCCAAAGGCAATAGCGGCAGCGAAGCTGATGAAGCAAAGCGGCTATCCGAAATGTCTTTTATGTAAGGAAAATGAAGGTTATGCCGGAAGGATAAACCATCCGGCCAGACAAAACCATAGGGTTATACCCGTAGAGATTAATGGTCAGAACTGGGGCTTTCAATACTCTCCTTATGTTTATTATAATGAACATTGTATTGTATTTAATTATGAACACACACCCATGAAGATTGATAAGGCAGTTTTTCGCAAATTATTTGATTTTGTTAAGTTGTTTCCGCATTATTTCGTGGGTTCTAATGCGGATTTGCCTATTGTAGGAGGTTCCATATTAACCCATGATCATTTTCAGGGCGGTAATTATGAATTTGCCATGGCAAAAGCACAGGTTGAAAAATCTTTTACTATTAAGGGGTTTGAAGAGGTAAAAGCCGGTATTGTAAAGTGGCCGATGTCAGTTATAAGGCTTAAATCGGAATTAGAAGAAAACCTCATTGAACTGGGTGATTTTATTTTAAGCAGTTGGAGGAATTATACGGATGAAACCGCATTTATCTATGCATATTCTGATTCGGCAGGAGCTCTTATGTCAGGCGGGAAGGTCTCTGAATGTGCCAAGGGTGATAGCAAGGAATACGAACCCCATAATACCATCACGCCAATTGCCCGTAAGGTTGGGAATTTCTATGAGCTGGATTTAGTATTACGTAATAATGTGACTACGAAAGAGCACCCTTTTGGAGTATATCACCCCCATGATGAACTTCATCATATAAAGAAGGAAAATATCGGTCTCATTGAGGTCATGGGGCTTGCAGTTCTGCCGTCCAGGTTAAAAGAAGAAATGGAACTGTTAAAAACTTATATTCTGCAAGGCAAAGACATAGACACCAATGAAATTATAGCCAAGCATAAGAGCTGGGTAGAGGAATTTATGCCCAAATATGAAATTATAACAGAAGATACCATAGATAAAATCATAGAAAATGAAATTGGTCTGGTGTTCTCAATGGTATTGGAGCATGCCGGTGTATATAAGCGAAATGAACAAGGGCAGGAAGCCTTTCTCCGGTTTATTCAGCATATAAATGAATCACAGAAATAAAATTAAAATAATTTAGTAAAACTCTTATGCCGGGGCATAAGAGTTTTTTTATGCAAGATGTAATTTTATCCTTTTACATAAAGGAGTACTCTCGGAAACTCCCACAGTTTGATTTTACTGATATTTTAGGTGCTACCGATAAAATTTTATCTCCATTTTCGCGATGTCATATGTATGTTTTTGCGCAGACCGTCTGAGCATGGTAATGGAGGCATTAATAATGCCCGGCAAGTAAAAATATACATATGATAGACAGAAAATGTTCTTAGTTTATATAATATCTTCAAAAAACTAAATAGTTTCCGAGAATACTCATAAAGAGTGCTCATAAAGATGTTCCACTAGGATGAGTAGTATTAGACTTGTAAGGAGTCATATTGTAAAGTAATCGAGTATCACCGCATTCCATAAAGCAGAATCTTATTAATAATTAATTCGAAACCATTGACCTTATAGCATTTAATGATAAAATAAGTTTATCAATAGAAAACTAGGAGGGTATTAGATGAGTGAGGAGAAAATTATTTTAAAAACAAAAACTCCCAATACCATAATTTCAATCTATCAGGATTTGATGAATTTGGGTATACATGATGGTGATATTCTATTAGTGCATTCGTCACTTTCAAGTATAGGGTGGGTCTGTGGTGGGGCACAGGCCGTAATAACAGCCTTACTAAAAGCGGCAGGTACCAATGGAACACTGGTAATGCCTGCACACAGCGGAGATTGGAGCGACCCTGCCAAATGGCAGAATCCACCGGTTCCTAAAGAGTGGATACCGATAATATACGAGAATATGCCTCCATATGAGCCGGAATTAACACCGACAAGGGGAATGGGCAGGATTGCGGAATTATTTCGGACCTTCCCCAATACAATAAGATCAAATCACCCTCAAGTTTCATTTTGCGCTAACGGGAAGTTAGCAAAGCACATTGTAGAAGGCCATCCTATAACTCCGGGGTTAGGAATGGATTCACCCCTTGGTAAACTGTATTCTTTGAATGCAAAGGTACTTTTATTAGGAGTAGGATACGGTTCCTGTACTAGCTTTCATCTGGCAGAAACACTAATACATAATATGCCTAAAATAAAAATGGGAACTGCAATATCAGGTGAAGAAAGTTGGAAGTGGTTTGAGGATTATGATTATAATGCGGATGACTTTAAAGCACTGGGAAAAGATTTTGAAAAACTAGGTAAAGTAAAGGATGGTAACATAGGGAGTGCAGATTGTAAAATGTTTAAAATACAAGACGGGGTAAATTTTGCACAAAAATGGTTAATTAAAAACAGACTTGGAGAAAATTATATGAAATAAGGAGTATGTTAAAATCAACTTAGATACAATTGGGGGCTGTCTGGGCAGCCATGCTGCAAAGAGTGAAAGAAAATATAGATAAAAAAGGATGCCACATTGCGATTCTTTCATTCCATTTTATGTGGCAGTGCTGCAAATAAGCTAATAGTATGCAGTGGGTATAAAATATGTATGCGTCAAAAGAAATGAGCGTTTTTGATATAATCGGACCGAATATGATCGGACCATCGAGTTCCCATACAGCCGGAGCATTAAGAATTGCCAGACTGGCGCGGAATATGGTTAAAAAATCTATAAGACAAGTGAAATTTATATTATATGGGTCGTTTGCCCAGACCTATCAGGGTCATGGCACCGACCGGGCATTAGTTGCAGGTATGCTCGGGTTTGATACGGAAGATTACCGGATAAAGGAATCCTTTGCCTATGCGAAGGAATCCGGCCTTTACTATATTTTTGAAATCAATGCGGCGAAGCGGGTTATGCATCCTAATACAGTGGATATTATTATAACTGATGATGAAAATGAGGAGACGACCGTTACCGGGATATCCATAGGCGGCGGAAGGGCGGTAATTAAAAACATTAACGGTGTTGACATTGATTTATCAGGAGATTATCATACCTTAGTGATAAGACATAAGGATCTGCCTGGTGTTGTTGCCGGCGTTACCGATATCTTATGCCAGTTTGAAATCAACATAGCTTTTATGAAATTATACCGGGAGAATAAAGGAACCATTGCTTATTCCATTATAGAAATAGACGAGCCCATTCTTGAGGGTGTAATTGACAGAATCGAATTATTAAATAGTGTTTTCAGTGCATTTTTAATAGAAAAATTATAAGAAAAATCCATAATACCGGGAGCAGGTGAATTGTATGAATTTTAAATCAGGTCAGGAACTGATAAAAATATGTGATGAAAAAAATATACCAATTTCAGAAGCAATGATTTTACGGGAAACGGAAGACCTTGAGAATGACCGTGATGAGGTTTGGAGTAAAATGGAACATGCCTGGTCCATTATGAAGGACTCGGCTAAGGCGGCATTATATGGTGACATTGTTTCTATGGGAGGTTTAATCGGAGGGGAGGCTGCTAAAATTAACCAGCGCAGATTATCAGGTAATTCCCCGGTCTGCGGCACCTTAATGTCTAAGGCGATAGCCTACGCCATGGGAGTACTTGAAGTTAACAGTTCCATGGGATTAATCGTAGCAGCACCCACAGCCGGATCCTCAGGGGTAATACCCGGTGCATTTCTTGCAATCCAGGAAGAGATGGAACTTCCGGATGAAGCTATTATAAAGGCTCTCTTTAATGCCGGCGCAGTCGGATATCTTATTGCTTATAATGCAACCATAGCAGGAGCAGAAGGTGGTTGCCAGGCAGAGGTGGGTTCTGCCTCTGCCATGGCGGCTTCTGCCATTACTGAATTGATGGGAGGTTCTCCCAAACAGTGTCTGCATGCTGCAACCGGTGCCATTGCCAATCTATTGGGGTTAATCTGTGATCCTATCGGGGGATTGGTTGAAGCACCCTGTCAGCAGAGAAATGCCATGGGTGTATCTAACGCATTGATAAGCTCGGAAATTGCCTTAAGCAGTATTAAAAACATAATACCTTTTGACGAAGCAGTGGCAGTTATGTATAATGTAGGACGCAGTATTCCCCATGAACTCAGGGAAACTGCTTTAGGGGGCTTAGCTGCTGCCCCAAGTGCCTGCAGTAGTTGCAGAAAGTGTAGATGAATAATGAATTCAAGTTCATAATTAATAAAAAGCTGTCATAAAATCAGATATCCCCCTGGTTTTGACGGCTTTTTTACGGTTAGGGCTTTTTTTTAACATATCTACGCTATATTTTGATGTTTTTATAATTTATTCCATAAAGGAATGATGATGAAATGTAAATTAATAACTAAAAAAAGATTGACACAAATATATAAATATTGTATATTGTATTCAACATACAATATTATATGGCGTATAATATATATTAGAGAATAGTATTAGATGAAAACCAGTATATGCGATATAAATACTCTCGGAAACTCATATAATTTGCTTTTACTGATATTTCAGATGATAGACAGAAAATGCACATAACCTCTATTCAGCATATAAAATATCTTCAAAATCTTAATTAGTTTCCAGGAGTGCTTATTTATGTAAATGAAAGAACACACAGACAGGAGTTAATGAGTATGAACTTGAAAGGAAGTAGTTGCTATGGTATTCAATACGGGTGCGGCATTACTCGATGCGATTGTTCTTGCAGTTGTATCGAAAGAAAATGAGGGGACCTATGGATATAAAATTACGCAGGATGTCCGGTTGGTTATAGAAATTTCTGAATCAACTTTGTATCCGGTCTTAAGACGGCTTCAAAAAGATAGCTGCCTGGAAGTCTATGACTTAGCATTTGACGGACGGAACAGAAGATATTATAAGATAACCGATAAAGGGAAAATACAGTTAAGATTGTATTACGAGGAATGGAAAACCTATTGCAGCAAAATTAATAATATGTTCGTGGGGGTGAATATTTAAATGACTAAGATTGAGTTTATGAAAGAATTAGAGGAATTATTATCAGATATCTCTTTGGAGGAAAGAATAGAAGCACTTCAATATTATGATAATTATTTTGAGGATGCCGGACCGGACCGGGAGCAGAGCATCATTTCTGAATTAGGGTCTCCTAAAAAGGTGGCAGCGAGTATTAAGGCAGATCTAAACGCCAGTGAACAGGAACTAAAAAACCGTGGATACTTTACGGAAAATGGTTATGAGGATGAAAGTTTACGGGAACCCAAATATGAAATTATAAATGGCACAGCAATAGAAAATGATAATTCCAACCCCAATTATTCAGATAACGGGTATTCGCAGAATACCAGCCAATATAGCTCAAATAAGCAAAATTCAGCGAATGGGCAATTTAACGCAGATTCACAAAACTCCGACAGCCAAAATAACGGAAATTATAATTCCAGTAATAATTACAATAATGAGAATCAGGGAAATGGAAATTATAACTACAATTCTAATAATGCCAGAAATGGAAAAGTAAATAGTAATAGTGGTCTTAAGGTTGCTTTAATTATAATTCTTTGTATTTTTGCCATTCCGGTAGGTATACCATTAATTGCAACAGTTTTTGGATTATTTATTGCAGCGATTGCAACAGTTGCTTCTCTGTGGCTCGCATTTGTTATAGTATCGGTAGCTTTGATATTTACAGGTGTCATTGTTACCGTAATTGGTATTATAAAGTTAATGACTGTACCGGTACTTGGCATATGTTTTACCGGGGGCGGATTAATATTATTTGGAGTCGGGTTATTATTTACTGTGGCTACTATTGGACTTAGCACAAAAGTACTGCCGGTTTTATTTCGCGGATTTATCAGTTTTTGCAGACTACCGTTCCGGAATAGGGGGGTGGCAGCATGAATGCATTTATAAAAAATAGTTTAAAAATAGCAGGTGTATCCATTTTGTTAGGTCTCATGTTAGCTGTGGTTGCATTTAGTATGGACAATACAGTATTTGATAATTGGGAGAATTTTAATATATCTATGGGGGATAATAATATTCATCCCGGTTTCTGGTCTGATAGAGCTGATTCCAAGGCATGGGAGGAAGATGATAGTTTTAGCGGTAATGAAGGCAGTTTTGAAGATATAAAATCATTATCACTGGATATATCCTATGGAACCGTAACGATTAAGGAAGGTGACAGTTTTGGCATTGATGTAGAAAACATACCGGAGGATGAACTTAATAGTACCGTAAAGGACGGTGTCTGGGAGATAAACGATAATACGGATAATGCAGGTAATGACAGTAAAATTACTATTTTCGGTATTAATATTATAAATAACAATTCTCATCCGTTTAAAGCAGCAGATATAAAGTTAACAGTCCCGGAAGACTTTGTATTTGAAAATCTTGATATTATTCTTGATGCTGGTACCATTAAAGCGGATAGTCTGATATCAGATAAGGCAGACATAGATGTAGGAGCGGGAAGCTTAAGGATTAATGAACTGACAGCCAGAGAAAAGTCATCTTATTCCATCGATACCGGTGAATTAATAATTGACGAATTAAATGCGAATGATGCTAAGATTAATTGTGGTGTAGGCAATCTTACGGCATCCGGTATCATTACCGGTGACAGCTATGTAACCAACGGCATCGGCAATGTTGAACTGGATATTGATGGTGATGAAGCCGATTATAATTATAGTGTTGACTGTGGCATTGGAACTGTTATAATTAATGATAACAGTTACAGCGGTGTTAATTCTAAAACTAAGAAAAATAATAATGCGGAAAACAGTTTTACTTTAGATTGCGGTATAGGTAAGATAGCACTTAAAATTAACTAATACGAGGAGGAATTAATATGGAACAGAAAAAATTAATCAGATCTAATAATAACAAAATGATAGCAGGTGTTTGCGGTGGAATTGCAGAATACATTAATCTTGATCCAACTGTAGTCAGATTATTATGGGTGTTATTTTGTTTTGCAGGCGGTACAGGAGTTATAGCATATATTATTGCTGCAATCATTATACCAAATCAGTATTAATCGAATAACAGGAGAGTCCTTGCATGAATTTGTGAGGACTTTTTGTTACGGGGGGGAAAACAGCCAAATATATTATTATACACCTAATCCTTTCAAAAGAGTAAATTAGCTATTTTGCAACAGCCTCCTTGTTCTAAGTAATATAAGTATAATAATAGAAAATTTGTACAAATTAATAGAAAGTATTTCTATACATACCAGAGTACGCAGATAGGAGTAAAATGAAAAAATGATGACTTTCTATAATTTATACAGTTACAAAACAGGCCGGTGGATGACCTGCAAGAAAAATATGTTTTGGGGAATAATTTGTGCTTTATCTATAACCGTATTAACGGCTTGCCAAAAAGACGGCAACAATAATAACATAAATAATACCCCCAGTCCGGCGAATACATTGAATACCACTACTACGGATATGGCTGATAACCAGACAGTACCGGCTGTGGATACCAGTCCTGCTCCGCAGGAAGAAGCGGAAACACTGACGATTCAAGATTATTATCCATTTCAGAATAATGTTGTCTATCAATATGAAGGAAAGGGAAATGAGTATGCTGCTTATAATATCTATACGGATTATATAAAAGGCAGCCGGATACAGTTAAGAAGTGCTAACGGCGGAAGTGAATCAATTAAAGTATTAGAGATAAAAGATGGGGAGCTTATAAAAATTTTATTAAAAGGTGAGTGTTATTACAGGGAAAATCTGTTGAATAGCTCAGAAGGCGAAGGCGAAGTCCTGTTAAAAGAACCCTTAACGACAGGAACGGAATGGATGATATCCGGTAACAGGAGAAGATACATTTCAAATACCGATGTGGCAATCAGTACTCCTGCCGGCGACTATAAAGCCCTGGAGGTAACCACGGAAGGGGATGGGGATGCTACGTTGGATTATTATGTCCGTGATGTAGGTTTAGTTAAAACTATCTTTACCATAAACGGCAGTATTAGTGTAACCTCCTCCTTAAGTAAAATAGAAGAAAATACACTATTTAAACAAAATATTCGATTGTTTTACCCCAATGCAGATGAGGAGGTTATCTATGCGCTGGATAAAGAAATCTCTTTTAATACCAATGACATAACACGAAACAAACTAGAGACAGCAGTGAAAGAAATAGCACAGGAAAAATATGACCCGCTGCTTAGTGTTAATACTAAGATAAACAGTTTATATTTGAGTAAAGATAATGTGGTATATGTAGATTTCTCCAAGGAACTGTTCAGTGAAATGAATGCGGGTGCTGCTTATGAAAGTATGATATTACAGTGTATTGCGAATACATTGGGGACTTATTATGGTGTTAATGAGGTTTATATAACGGTTGAAGGTAAGCCTTATGAGTCAGGTCATATTTCAATGAAAAAGGGTGATACCATAGCTGTAAAACTGGATAAAGTAAAGGAATAAATATTATTTAATGAAAAGAAATAAGCCCGAAATTATAGTCAGATTAAATTGCAAACATTGACTATAATTTCAGGTGATTTTTTATCTGAATTCAATTTCAACATTTTTACCATCAAAGTATAAAAAGTCGCCTTCCGGGTAATGCCAAACTGCCTGAAGTATCATTGGCTGCCGTAATCCGTTTAATAGCTGATAATCGCTGCAGATAGCAGACCATTCTGCTTCCCTGGTAGTTCCGTCCATGTCAGTGGAAGTTCTGTCTTTGGTTCGAAATGAAATCATTGCACCGTTTTTATCAAAGGTAAAAATACCGCTTGCTGATATTCCGTAATAAGTAATTGCAGCTTTTGCATGGGTTTCATCAATTGCGTCCCAGGTTATATAATCCTGTAAAGCAGCATTGGGGACAATCAGGCTTTCAGAGAGGAAAGTTACCAGACTGGCCTTATCCATGGACTCACCGCGCTGATCAAATAAGGTGATGAGTTTTGCAAATACGCCTTTCATACTGCCAACACCATTCTGATAAGAATCAAAACCTTCAAACGGTATTCCATACATGGAGGAATCAATACAGGCATAACGTTCAGGTTTTTTTAAGTAATTATATTGGGTATAATCAATGTTTAACCTGGACTTTTTATCTCCCCTTATTATGTAGAAATCCACATCTTTAAAAACAGCTTTCATATAGGACATTTTAGGGGTACCGATATACCCGCAGTATCGGAAATATTTCTGTACAGGAACCGGCAGGGTCTTAATATCTTCTTCTGTAAAAACAGTATTTTCCGGTGCAGTTTCTGATACCTTTTCATTCATCAGGCGGTTAAATTCACTTTTCGTTTTGGAATAAGGTGATTTAAAGAATACTATAATCAATAAAATGACTGTTATTTATTAATGTATTTACATCCGAAAGTAATTATGGTAGAGTATTTTAAAGAAAGAAATGGTATAAGGAAAGATATTTTGGGTTAATTTACTAAGTATTAGCGGCTCAAAGATTAACGGAGGAATTTATGAAGAAAATTATTGATATGATTGCTGAAGAATTAATGCAGGCATTTGAAAAGAACGGATATGATGGTAAATATGGTATGGTTACCTTATCAAATCGTCCGGACTTATGCCAATATCAATGTAATGGGGCATTAGTTGCTGCAAAACTATATAAAAAAGCACCTATCATGATAGCAAATGAAGTTGTGGATTCTGTTAAGGACAGTAAGACATTTGACAAGATAGAAGCTATTATGCCGGGTTTTATTAATATTACACTAAATATAGCTTATATTGCAGATTATCTAAATCTTATGGGCAGGGAGGCACTATATGGCTGTGAAAGACCAGAGAATCCCCAAACCATAGTTATTGATTATGGCGGACCGAATGTTGCAAAACCGCTTCATGTGGGACATCTTCGATCTGCAGTCATTGGCGAAAGTATTAAGCGGATCAGCAGGTATTTAGGACATAATGTGATAGGAGACGTACATCTGGGAGATTGGGGATTACAGATGGGGTTAATTATTACGGAACTAAAAAAAAGACAGCCGGAATTAGTATATTTTGAAGAAAATTATACCGGGGAATACCCGGCAGAAGCACCTTTCACTATTTCGGAATTAGAGGAAATCTATCCTGCGGCCAATGAGTATTCCAAAACTCATCCTGAATTTAAAGAAGAAGCGAAAAATGCAACTTATCTTTTGCAGAACGGAAACCGTGGATACGGAGCACTTTGGAATCATATACTTAATGTTTCTGTTACGGATTTAAAGAAAAATTATGAAAACCTTAACGTAAGCTTTGATCTATGGAAGAAGGAAAGCGATGCACAGCCTTATATTCCGGATATGATTGCATATTTAAAGGACAATAATTATACCAGAATCAGTGAAGGAGCCCTGGTAGTTGATGTAAAAGAAGAAACAGATACAAAAGAAATTCCGCCCTGTATGATTTTAAAGACCGATGGTGCTACCTTGTATAATACCACGGATTTGGCAACTATGGTGGAACGCAGGAAATTATTTGACCCGGATGCAATAACTTATATTGTTGATAAGAGACAGGAACTTTACTTTGAAACAGTCTTCCGCTGTGCCAAGAAAACAAAACTGCTCGATGAAAAGGTTAAGCTTACCTTTTTAGGTTTTGGGACGATGAATGGCAAGGACGGAAAGCCTTTTAAAACAAGGGACGGCGGAGTAATGCGTCTTGAAACCCTGATTCAGGGCATTAACGATGCTGTTTATGATAAAATAATGGAAAACCGTGAAATGTCAGAAGAAGAAGCAAAGACCATATCAAAAAAGGTTGGACTGGCAGCACTGAAATATGGAGATCTATCAAATCAGGCATCTAAAGATTATATATTTGATATTGACCGCTTTATTTCCTTTGAGGGAAATACAGGTCCGTACATCCTGTATACGATTGTACGTATTAAATCTATTTTAATGAAATATAAGGAATTATCCGGACGTAAGGAGATAAACACTGGTAATATTATGTCGTCCAACATACCAAGTGAAATAAGCTTAATGCTTGAAGTATCTAAATTCAACGATGTGATGGAACATAGTTTTGAGGAAAATGCACCTCATAAAATTTGTCAGTATATTTATGATATAGCGAATGAATTTAACAGTTTTTATCATGAGAATAAAATTATAGCCCAGGAAGATAAAGCGAAACAGCAATCCTGGATATCATTAATTACCTTAGTTCAGGGGATCCTGGAAACCTGTATTGATCTGCTTGGATTTGATGCACCGGATAGAATGTAATTATATCGGCATGTCGGAAATACACAATTTATAGTATAATATGTCAATAAATAGTATTCAGTAATGTAAAATATTGCTGTTTAGATACTTGTAATTCCTATTTGAATATTGTATTATATGGTAAGGGTCAAGGGAGATATCCGTTTTGGATATTTCCTGGGACTTTTTTTCTTTATAGGGAAAATCAGACCAATAAAGTTAACATCGCTAAAGATACACATGGCGATTGTAAGGATTCAGGTGGCCGGCCAGCTGCTTACCTATTATATCTATAAGATATTTTCCAGAAAGTATACAGTACAAAGGAGATGTTCATGTATGAAAAAGATGAACTTAATGAAAAAAGAAAAACGATTAAAAAAAGAAAAAGGTGGGAAAAAATATAAGTTTGGTATACGCCAGAAGTTAATTTTTGGATTCGGAATTCCGGTTATATTTATCATTATTTTAGGAATTAGTTCTTACACAAAAGCATCCCAGGGTTTGATATCCAATTATGAACAGGCTACGAAAAATACCATTAATATGGCTACAGAATATATGAATTTAGGATTAAGTGCTGTGGACTCTATTTCGTTACAGTATACCAAGGATCCGGATATTAGTTACTATGCCCAGGGTTTAACCAATAATACGGATGCAACAAGAGATATCTTTATAAAATCCACTAACAGGGATCTTATGAAAAAGGTTGATTTAGAACAACTTATTGAAGATATACATATTATTACTCCATCCGGTATACCGGTATTGACCAGCGGCGTTGATATCGTGGATGGATTTTACAAGGAATTGACGGAATCAGAGGAAGGTAAATTATTAAACGATTCTAAAACTGAGTTTTATTGGAGGGGAAAACATCCGTTGCTTGATACGAAACTTGGTTTGGATCCGGATAAATACGCATTTTCACTATATCGCCCGTTTCAGACAAAAGATTCGGGCGTCATCATTGATGTAAGCCGGGAAGAGATGACAAATTTCTTAAAGAAACTGGAACTTGGTGAAGATAGTATTGTAGGACTTATAACTTCGGATGGAACCGAAATATTATCAGAAAATAATGGGATAGAAGATAACGGAACAAAAGAGAATCAAGTGAAAGAACAGGATACGACAGAGGTGTCTTCTGACAGCGGTGATAACGGTTATCAATTCATTACCCAGAGTTATTTCCAGGATAGTATGAAATCAGAGGATACTGCCGGGTCAGAATATGTAAAATATAAATCTCAGGACTATTTGTATCTGTATAGCAAAATTGGTACCACCGGTGTTACAATCTGCGGACTGGTACCGAAAGCAAGCTTTATGAAACAGGCAAATGATATTAAAAACATTACACTCATACTGGTAGCAATAGCCTGTCTGACAGCCGTATCGATTGGAACATATCTATCCGGTGGTATTGGCAGAAGCCTAAAAAGCATTAATAAGAATTTAAAACAGATATCGGAAGGCAATTTAACCGTCCAGGTATCATCAAAACATAGGGATGAGTTTACGGTATTGGCTATAAATATTATGGAGATGTTAAATAACATGAGAGGCTTAATTCAGAAGGTTACGCATGTAAGCGGGCTGGTATCGGATTCGGCACAGAATATTATGCAGGTATCCGGTAATATTGCAATAGCCAGTGAGAATATATCAACGTCGATTAATGAAATTGGAAACGGTATATCCGTACAAGCCCAGGATTCCCAGAACTGCTTAATGCAAATGGATGAATTATCCCAGAAAATTACCGTAGTTTATGAGAATATAGAAGAAATAGAAAGGGTAACCGATAGCACCCAACACATGATATCCCAGGGAATTTTGACGATGGAGGAATTGTCAAAGCAATCTGAAGCGACGAATCATATCACCAAGTATGTAGTGGATAATATTTCTGCCCTGGAAACCAAATCCTATTCTATTGACCGGATTATACAGGTAATTAATGAAATAGCCGATCAGACTAACTTATTAGCCTTAAATGCTTCCATCGAGGCTGCAAGGGCAGGGGAAGCCGGAAGAGGGTTTTCAGTTGTAGCTGATGAAATCAGAAAATTAGCAGAGCAGTCTATTAAAGCTTCAGGGGAAATCAGAAAAGTGATTGAAGAAATTACAAAACAGACTTCAGAAACCGTGATAACTGCCAGGGAAGCAGAGAATATAGTTGAAAAGCAAAATGATATTGTAGAAAATACAATTCAGACGTTCCAAAACATGAATACCGGTGTAGAAAAGTTAATTTCAAGTCTTACTGTGATTGGTCAGAATATGAAGAACATGGATAGCGCAAGAACCGGAACCTTAAATGCAGTGGAAAGTATATCAGCCATTGCAGAGGAAACATTAGCTGCCTCTGATATGGTAGAAGATACAGTAAATACCCAGAATAGTTCTGTGAAGACTTTAGAAGATGCTTCCAATGTGCTGGGTGATAATGCAAAAGAATTAAATGAGGCAATTAATAAATTCCGTATCTGATTATAGGGACAAGGCAAAGGCAGGATGAATCATTTGAATGCGAACAGGTCATTTAAGAGGAGCAAAATTTTATGTACAGTAAAATATCAAAATTAGTAATATATCGTAATTTAGAAAAGAACAGTATACTTTTTTCTCTGGCTGAAACCATTGAAAAGATGAGTAAATTAACAAAAGACCAATCGGATGATGAATCGATATTAAAGGAAGAAATCATAGCTGAAATCTATATACAGATTAACAGGCTCTTGGATCTGGCAACAGAATATGGTTTTGATCAAAACTTATGGCATAATTATCTGGCATATATCCTGGCTACGAATGAGAATCCTTATAGTATCACCTGCGAGAAAGTAGGGGCCAGGGAAGGTACGGTTAATCAATTTGCTAAAGGTGACTTTAGGATATTTAAAGAACTGTTCGATTATGATTTCAGCATAATTGAAAGAGAATTGGATATTAACTGCTTTAACATTATTTTGAATTATCAGGCTATTGTTAAAAACGGGAAAAGATATAATAAAAATGTAAGCGATAAAGTCCGCTTACTCAGCGCCCAAATTGAACAGGCTAAAGATGAAAATGAAATTTTAACCATTGTTACAAATTTTTATCTTGATTATGGTGTCGGTAAATTTGGCTTAAATAAAGCTTTTCGGGTAAAACATGAAGAGAAAGAGGTTCAGCTATATCCGATTACGAATACCGATGATATCCGTTTAAATGACCTGGTTGGTTATGAAATCCAAAAGAAAAAATTGGTGGATAACACAGAAGCATTTGTAGAAGGAAGAAAAGCAAACAATGTCTTATTGTTTGGCGACAGCGGAACCGGTAAATCAACCAGTGTAAAAGCAATTTTAAATGAGTATTACAGCAGGGGCCTTCGAATGATTGAAATTTACAAACATCAGTTCGAAGACTTATCTTCCGTCATAGCGCAAGTGAAAAACCGCAATTATAAATTCATAATTTATATGGATGATTTATCCTTTGAAGAATTTGAAATAGAATATAAATATTTAAAGGCAGTTATTGAGGGTGGACTTGAAACAAAACCGGATAATATATTAATCTATGCCACCTCCAATCGAAGACATTTAATCCGGGAAACCTGGACTGACCGTTCGGATATATCCAAAGATGAATTGCACCGTTCTGATACTATGCAGGAAAAACTATCATTAGTTGCAAGATTTGGTATATCGATTAATTATTCGGCTCCAAGTCAAAAGGAATATTATGAAATTGTAAAAGGACTGGCAAAACAGATAGATGGAATTAATTTATCCGAAGGGGAATTATGCGCCCAGGCCAATGTATGGGAAATGAGCCATGGCGGTCGGTCGGGAAGAACTGCTCAGCAGTTTATCAATTATCTGGCCGGTCAGCTAAAAATGGAATAAGAGTTATTGCAATAGAATATATGATTTGCACGTCAGTGCGCCTAGATAAGGGCGAAATATTTAATGGGTGAGAACCCCATCTGATAAGGTGTAGCCACACCATCAGTAGCGAGTCTTGGGTCTGTAATAGTAATATTGCAAACTAAGCGTAGACAGTC
>JBAVPE010000143.1:0-27329 GCA_049692775.1 Anaerocolumna sp.
TCCTTCGCTATGCTCAGACGGTCTGCGTAAAAACATACATATGACATCACGAAAATGGAGGTGAAATTTTATCGACAGCCTCTAAAATATCAGTAAATACAGGCTGTGAGAGTTTCCGAGAGTACTCTGAATTTAAAAGGAGGTAATTATTATGTCGAAATCATTTTGGGAAACAGTGAAAGCCAGAAGAAGTTTTTATGGTTTTAGTAATGAAAAGATAGTAAGTGAGGACCGCATCGAGGAGATAGTTAAAGATGCTATAAAATATACACCCTCAGCATTTAATTCTCAGAGCACCCGGATAGTTGTCCTGTTTGATGGAAATAATCGAAAATTATGGGACTTTACGCTTGAAGAACTGAAAAAATTTACCACCGAAGAACAATTTGCAGATACCAAAACAAAAGTTAACTCGGGATTAGCTTCCGGTTATGGAACAGTACTTTTCTTTGAAGATCAGTCAGTAGTAAAAGGCCTGATGGATAACTTTCCTTTATATAAAGATAATTTTCCGGTATGGTCACAGCATACCAGCGCAATGCATCAATTTGTAATATGGTCAGCCTTGGAAGCAGAGGGGCTTGGGGCATCACTGCAGCACTACAATCCTCTTATAGATGGTGCAGTACAAAAGGAATGGAACATACCGGAGAATTGGAAGCTGGTAGCCCAGATGCCATTTGGAAAGCCTCTGGAAGAACCTGGTGAAAAAGAATTTTCGGATATTGATGCCAGAGTTAAGATATTCAAATAAGACTTAATAAGTAAACTAAACTGCTGCTAAATAGCTGGAGCTGCTCTTTTAAAAGGACCTGGTGTAATAATACACCAGGTCCTTTTGCTGAGGCGATTAAGAATCTACAACTTATTTTTTAATATATTTTACGGCAAAGTGTGCATTTACATCACCTGCAAATACAATGTAACCATTTTGAGGCAAGGTAACCGTATCCTTTTTGGTAATGTAAGAGTCCATCACATAGGCATCTTTGCCATCATATACGGTAAAAGAGGAATTTTTAGGAAGTGTAACTTGTATCGTTTTATTTGCAGCTTCTTTTCCTATTTTAAACCAATGGGCATATCCATTACCGCTTATATCGACGGTAAAAGCAGAATTGAAAAGTGATGGTATATCATCCTCGGAGATTAAAATATTTCCGCCTACGTTGAAATATTCCGTATTGCCTTCCTTATAAAAGGTCAAATCCCTTAAATCCCTGCCATAAGTACCAGGTATCTGGATATTCATCCGGGCAGTATTACTGTCTACTATGGCAGCATTCAGGACATAACCTTCCAGATCACTATATTGGGGGAGCTTACTGTAAAGAGTACCCAATGTATAATATTCTGAACTATATTTTTCATTGAGCATGAAATAATTTTTACCGGCTCTCTTTTCCCATGCGGATTTTATATCCTCAGATATTGGATTAGCCGTTAGCTTCTGTGCCTGATATAAGTCACCTACCGTCTGGCCTAAACCGGGCAAGTTAGAGTAACCTGATACATATAGGTATGTGATGCCGTTGCGGGCTTGCTCAAAGGATAGATAAATGCTTCCGTCAGCAGTATAGAATTTACCGTCTCCGGTGTAAGTAAATTGCTGCGTTCCGGCTTCCGGTAAGGCGGTACTGGTTATGGTTAAGATACCGTCATCACTGATTGTTATTTTTGAAGTACCACTGGTGTTACCATATACTCCGGCATATTGCTTCTGGTTTTCCGGCATAATAGCTTTTACCGGTTTTGTAAAGGTTTTATCAGGATGGATTTCGCTTATGACACCTTTGGCTTTTAAAGCCGAAAGTAAGATTTCCTGGGCTAAAACTTCATTATATACACTGGAACCTCCGGAAGAAAGTACTGCAACAGCCATATTTTCTTCCGGCAGGACAGTCAGGGTACCATGGTAAAATAATGTGTCACCGCCCTTTGATAAGGCTTTAATACCGTATTTCTCAAAGGGATAAGTATTAATAGTATCCCAGCCAAGTCCGTAAGAAAGGATCGAAGCTTTATCTTCCGGCCATATTCCGTTTAAGTATTCCTTATTTTCCATAGCTTTGGAAGAAGCACTGTCTAATACTGAAGAATTTGAATTATCCATAAAGATGGTTGCAAACCGGCATAGATTCAGGGCAGAAGAATAGATCCCGCCAGCCCCTATCATATTCAGGGTTTCTACAGGCAGGGTTAAATCAGAACCGGGAATGTAGGCCTTTACCAAACGTTCTTTTTGAAAATCATCCTGAGGAGTTTTCGTATTATACAAATTTAATGGACCTGAAATATTTTCTTTTATGTAATCCGTAAAACTAACGCCGGAAATTTTTTCAACTAATAATTCGGCCAGGGTAAAACCGTCGTTGCAATATACGGAAAATTCGCCGGGATCTGCTTTAAGCCTTGAAGTTTTTAAGGTGTTTAATAATTCTTTATAAGAGGTAGTATCCGTATCATTAAATAGCATGGAACTGCCAAAGGTACTGCCCATCATGCCGGAGGAATGATTTAAAAGCATCCGGACGGTAATGTCTTTATAACGGGAGTCGGCCATAGTAAATTCTGGAATGTATTTAACCACGGGGGTATCAAGATTTATTTTACCTTCTTCTGCTAACTGCATAACCGCTACGGTTGTGAACATTTTGCTGATGGATCCGATTCCGTACATTTTGGTATCCGTCAGGGGTGTTTCGGAATCTTTGCTGTAAACCCCGGACTGGCCGGATAGCAGGATGCTGCCATCATCAATCAAAGCATATTGAACACTGGTTACACCATAAAGTGTTGTTAAAGTGGCAGCTTTGCTTTCTGCCAGCTTTTTTGTTCCTTCATATGGAGATGTTTTATCAGATTGTGATATTGGTGCTGAAACTTCTGCTGTACTTTGACTTTGAGGCAGGACAGTCTCGGCTTTGACGTGTGCAGCGTAATTCGGTATAACTGCAATGGAAAAGACTAAAGCAATGGACAGTCCGGCTTTAAAAAACTTTTTTACCATGTTATTTTCCTCCTGATAAATTTAATATAATGTGAAATAGATTAAAATAATCACTTATAATACTTAAGCAAAATTCATATATTTACCATTTCTATTATAGCATAATTTATTTGGTATGCAATTGTCTTAATCAAACTTTAATCTTTCAATTGGATATTAGTACCAGAAAACATCCTGGTTAAGATGTATAATACACTGTGTGTACAGAAATGAATATAAATTATAATCAGGGAGCGGAGGCTCCTTTTTTGTTATCATTATAAATGAAAATAGTATAGTATCCTTATAATTAATTTACACAAAACAATAGATATAAACTAATTTATTAAAACGTAAAATAATTTAAAAATGAGTTGACAAAGAAAAAATGAAAGTTGTATAATATTACTTATAAATGGCGATTGCATTGAATGAAAATATTAATATTATACAAATTATAAACTATATTGAAAAAAATAATCATATAATAATTTGGCGACTTTCGAACGCTATAATGTATTTATAAACAAGTTTATATGAAACTAAAATAAAAAATAGTCTAAAGGGAGGTAAAAAGTATGAAAAGAAATTTATTTAGTCTGTTATTGTGGTTTGTTTTGACTGCTTCATTATTAATTGGATGCAGTTCTAAAAAAGCAGCGACAACAGACACTAAAACGGCGGATACAGCAGAGGGTGAGGTAGTTGCAGAAGCCATAACTACTGTCGGACCTGAAGGCGGAACCCATTTAGAGATGTGGACATTCGTTGAATTACATTCCAATTTCTACGCAGAGATGCTGGAACAATGGAATAAAGAAAATCCGGATAAACAACTTAATATTACATTTACTACATATCCATATGCAGATATGCATAACAAATTAATGTTAGCAAACCAATCCGGTTCCGGTGCCCCTGATTTGTGTGATATCGAAATCGGACAATTCCCAAATTTTTTACAAGGTGAAGTTCAATTCCGTCCCTTAAATGGTGTGATTGAACCCTACAAAAAGGATATTGTGCAGGCCCGCCTGGATATATATAGTAAGGATGGCAATTATTATGGGGCGCCCACTCATGTAGGTGCAACGGTTATGTACTATAATACTAAAATTTTAAAGCAATACGGAATTGATTATACCAAAATTAAAACCTGGGATGATTACGCAGAGACCGGCAGACAGTTAAAAGAAGCCAGCGGCGGCAAGGTTTTTATGACCAGCGTTGATACTGGCGGAACTGATTGGTTATGGCTTGCCATGGCGGAACATGGTGAAGATTATACAACGGAAGATGGGGTTCCGAATATTGAACTTCCATCCATTAAAAAAATGATTACCATGCAACAGGGATGGCTTGATGAAGGAATAGCAATGATTTCTCCTGGCGGCCAGGTAGATATGGAAGAAGGCTATGCTAATGTTGCTGATGGTAATATTGTATCCTTCCCGAAAGCTATGTGGTTCATGTCCAGATTTTTAAATTATATGCCGGAAATGACAGAAACCTGGGCGATTGCCCCTTGCCCTGTATTTGAAGAAGGACAGCCCCGTTCCGTAGGTATCGGCGGTACCGGTACAGTGGTATCCGCCCAGTCGCCTAATGCTGATTTAGCAGCTGAATTTATTGCTTTTGCAAAATTGTCTTATGACGGTAATGTTAAGATATGGGAAAAACTGGGATTTGATACCTGTAATACGACAATCTGGACGGATGAAAAAATCACCAGGGATACAAGCAATAAGTATATTGCATACTTTGTAACTAATCCGTTTGATACTTTAAATGAAATTAAAGAGGAGATTGGTAAGATTAAAGTTGTTGCCATTAATCCGGCTATTTCAGAACAATTTAATTTAACCATCCTGAATAACTGCTTTGAGAATGGTACAAATGTAGATGATGAACTTGCAACTGCCCAGGATGCATTGGAGATTGAATATTAAAATAACATTCCGGTTTGAATCATAAAGAAATTGAATAATCAAATAATAGTATGATTACATAAAGGACAGGGGGATACCCCCCCTTCCTATTCCTAAATGAATGGAAAGTAGGACGGATATGGAGAAACTAAAAAAAATATTATATTCCCAGAAAGCAGCACCATATATTTTTGTTCTTCCTTTTATTTTAAGTTTTGCCCTTTTTTGGATATTTCCCCTTTTTAGTACCGTGAAGATGAGTTTTCAATCCATACTTCCGGGAGAGGTTGAATGGATAGGCTTTAAGAATTATTCTAAATTATTAAAAGACACAGCATTTCATATTGCAATCCTGAACAGTTTCGGATATATGGTCTGGACTTTGGTATTATTAATTCCATTTCCCATGATTTATGCCTGTTTGATGGACAGCAGACTGATTAAGATGAAAGGTTTATATAAGGCATTACTGTATTTACCTGCTTTAACTTCCGTAGTAGTAGCAGGTACCATTTTTAGGTTAATGTTCAGTGAATTGGAAGGATCCCAGATGAATCAGTTTATATCCTGGTTTGGAGTTGAACCTATTAAGTGGTTAAAAATGAAAGTTACCGGTTACTTTGCACTGCTTACTATAGCTTGCTGGAGATGGACTGGTGTAAATATGCTGTATTTCCTTGCGGGCCTTAAAAATATTGACGGCGGTTTATATGAAGCGGCAGAGATAGACGGGGCTAACGGCTTAAAAAAATTCTTCTATATTACCAGGCCTCTGTTAAAGCCGACTACTATTTATGTATTGACCATCAGTGTTTATGCCGGACTCGCTATGTTTTTAGAAAGTTTTATGTTATGGAACGGCAATAATTCTCCGAATAATATTGGATTGACAATAGTAGGATATCTATATCGCCGTGGAATTGAGAAGAATCAGCTGGGGTATGCGTCTGCAGTTGGTCTGGTTCTTTTAGTTATTGCCTTATCAATTAACATAATACAGTTAATCATAAACGGTACCTTTAAAAAGGAGGAAAAATAAATGGAAAGGATACATAATAACTCCTTTGAAAAAGATAAATTAGGTATGTCTGCTAAGAACAGGATAGCATCCGTTGTTATAACCGTGTTTTTTACTGTTCTTGGAATTGCAGTTGTATTTCCGTTTATTGCAGCGGTTTTAGCTTCCTTTAGGCCGGGCCAGGAGTTAATCCGTTATGGCTTAAGCCTTAAATTAAATTTTACTGAACTGACCTTTAATAACTATCATTATCTTTTCATGGGGGAACACAGTTATTTTATGTGGTTTAAAAACAGTATGGTACTTACCGTTGCCTCCGTAACATTAACTTTAATAATCTGTTATTTTGTAGCTTACGGTTTATCCATGTATGACTATAAGCTTAAGAATCTTCTGTTTTTCCTTGTCATAGCCACTATGATGGTCCCGTTTGAGATTTTAATGCTTCCACTATATCAGGAAATGATTGACTTAAAGTTAATCAATACCACAGCCGGTGTAATTTTACCGGGATTATGCGGTGCTTCCACCATATTCTTTTTCCGCCAGTATATGATGGGACTTCCGAAGGAATTACTGGACGCCGGGCGGATTGACGGAGCCACGGAATTCGGCATTTGTATCCGCATCATGCTTCCCATAACAAAACCTGCCTTCGCCGCTATGGCGGTTTTATCCGGTATGGGTTCCTGGAACAGCATGTTGTGGCCGTTACTTGTCTATCGTGATGCAGATAAGTTTACCCTGCCTATTGGTTTAAATACCTTACTGACACCTTATGGAAATAATTATGACCTATTAATTGCAGGTTCCTGTTTTGCTATTCTGCCTATATTTATCCTATTCCTGTGCTTTCAAAGTTATTTTATTGATGGCATGACCGCCGGAGCGGTGAAAGGGTGAGCGCGTCCTGCATTCAGTACTTGGATATGATACAGATTTAATCATCTTCTATCATCCGGTAACCTACTCCGATTTCAGTAAATATATATTCCGGATCAACCGGGTTTATCTCCAGTTTTCTTCTTATATTAGCCATATTAACCCGCAATATCTGATTATCTTTTAGGGCAAACGGCCCCCATATTTTTGTTATAATAAAGTCATAGGTAAGTACCTTGCCGGGATTATGGGCCAGAAGTGAAACTAATTTATATTCAATCTGGGTTAAATGAACTTCTGCCCCGTTTACGGTTACCAGATATTTATTAAAATCTATAAAAAGTCCATTTGCTTTAAAGGTGTTTGATGATAGGGTGTTCACGGTTTCTGACTTAGTATTATGGCGGATGGCAGTGCGGATTCTGGCTAAAAGTTCTGAAGTCCCAAAGGGTTTTGTTATATAATCATCGGCACCCAGATCCAGGGCTTTCACCTTGGATCTTTCATCACCTCTGGCGGATACTATAATAATTGGTATCTCAGTCCATTGTCGTACTTCCTTTAATACAGCCAGCCCATCCATATCCGGTAGGCCCAAATCTAAAAGTACAACATCAGGACAATGGGACGGAATCAGGGAAATTGCCTCCTTACCGGTACTGCATTCAATTGCTTTGTATTCATTTGCCAAAAGGGTAGTTGCTATAAAATTACGGATAATTGGTTCATCCTCAACGACAAGGATGCTGGCTTTTCGATTCATTTGCTTTTACTCCCTTCTAAAGGCAGGGTAAAGGTAAAAACTGCACCGCCGTTATCTTGATTTTTGGCACTGATATTACCACCATGTGCGTTAATAATTGTTTTACAGATAGATAATCCGATTCCCAGTCCTTTGTTTGAATCACTGCTTAGATTCCCAGTTTGCGGACTGCCGTCAAATATAGACTCGATTTTACTGATGGTTATGCCTTTGCCCCCATCCTTTATGTGGAACGTTACATATTCATCATTATATTCTGCGATTAAAGTAACCGGATTATTATTACCGGAGTATTTAATTGCATTTTCCATCAAGTTAAGGAGGACCTGTTCGATTAAAGTGGCATCCATGGGGATCATAATAAAATCTTCCGGTATTTTAACCAGTATAGCTGCATGGGGAAACCGTGTACGTATACGCAGGATTGCTTCCGTTACTACTTCTTCTAGGGGTTCCGGTATTTTATTAACGGAAGATTTGCCTTCCCTGATCCTGGTAACGGATAACAGGTTCTCTACCATATGGAGCAGCCAGTTTGAATCTTCGTAGATAAATTCAATCAATTTTATCTGTTTCTCTTCACTTAAAACCTTTTTGTTTTTAAGAATTGTTTCACTTGCACCGATCATACCGGTCAAAGGGGTCCTAAGATCATGGGATACGGCTCTTAAAAGATTAGCCCTGGTTTTTTCCTTTTCTGTTTCTATCATTATTAATTGCTGATTATCTAACAAATGCTGTCTTTCTATCGCAACAGCAACCTGGGATATAATTAAATTCAGGGAAGATATATTGATTTCCTCCGATTTTTCCGGCCCCGTCCGAAAGAAGCCTATAACTCCCCATATGGCATCATTGGAGATTAGGGGCAGATACGTACAGCTGGAAACACCTTGATAATCCGTACCGATTCCAGCTGGCCTTTTGTTTTGAAATACCCAGTCAGCTATAAATTGCTCGTGGTGGGAACGGATAATTTTCTCATGTTCCGGATTCGTAGTCCTTATAAAACCTTTACTGCCTAATTGAGGGGATTCGTCATAGTAAATGACTGTACTGCCAGTGAATTCCCCAATATATTCAAGGGATAATTCAATAATTTTGGTAAGATCATAGGTGGAAAATAACCGGTTATTGATTTCGTTTAAACGGTTGGACTTCTTTTCATTTTCGCCGGCATTTTTCGCATGCTCCTTAAGATTAGTTACCGTGGTACTTATGATGAAAGAGATTAAAAACATTCCGGAAAATGTGAGGGGATATCCATTTCTGGTAAAATTAAAGGAAAAATACGGATAGGTAAAATAATAATTTATTATGATAACCCCAACTACAGATGAAATAATACCCCAAAAATAACCGTCGGTAATTTTGGTTATTAGAATAATTGCCAGAAAGTAGATAATTGCAACATTAATATGATTGCCTGTGGCTTTAACAAAGATGAATGACAGTGTGGTAGCAATCAATATTATGGCTAATGTACTGATGCAGTTATTTAAATGACTTTTGTAATCTTGCTTTTGCATTTTGATAACCTTTCGTATATAATGATAATGCGTTTTATGGCATGTTTTTTCATAATACAATATTATACTACATACGGAGCAGCGAATAAAGAAAATGTTAAGAAAATAAGATAATATTGATAATTTGTAAAATACATGTTAATATTCATTTGTTTATGAAAAAATAAGTACTTAGGGAGAAAATTATGACAATTTCTTTGAGTGAATTTATACAGCAGCTATCAAGTAATCCGGCATTGTTAGTTACTGTAATCCTTACATTAGGTGTAGTATTAGTAAACGGATGGACGGACGCACCCAATGCCATAGCAACTTGTGTTTCGACAAGGTCAATGGGTGCTAAACAAGCAATCATTATGGCAGCAATCTTTAATTTTTTAGGAGTTTTAGTTATGACATTTTTAAATGCGACTGTTGCCCAGACAATTTATAATATGGTTGATTTTGGGGGAGACTCCAAAAATTCCCTAATTGCACTCTGCGCTGCTTTATTTGCAATCGTTATTTGGGCAACTGCAGCCTGGGCATTTGGAATACCAACAAGCGAAAGCCATGCACTGATTGCCGGTGTTTCCGGTGCGGCAATTGCTTTACAGGGTGGATTTGGCGGTATTAACGGCGGCGAGTGGATTAAAGTTATTTATGGTCTGGTCCTGTCAACAGGAATCGGTTTTGGACTTGGTTTTGTTGTTGTCAAAATGATAGCGTATCTCTTTAAAAATGTGGATAAACGGAAGACAAGGCCATTTTTTCAGTATGCACAGATAGCAGGCGGAGCATCCATGGCATTTATGCATGGGGCACAGGACGGACAGAAATTTATGGGTGTATTTATGTTAGGCATATTCTTAGCGAATGGACAAACTGACGTATCTGATTTTCAGATTCCGATCTGGTTGATGGTTTTATGTTCACTGGTTATGGCACTGGGAACTTCCATAGGCGGTTACCGTATTATTAAAACGGTAGGTATGGGAATGGTAAAAATGGACACTTACCAGGGATTTGGTGCGGATTTAGCAGCAGCAATAAGCCTTTTGCTGGCCTCTGTTTTTGGACTTCCGGTTAGCACAACACATACTAAGACAACTGCTATCATGGGTGTTGGAGCTTCGAAAAGAATCAGTTCCGTAAATTGGAGTGTGGTAAAAGAAATGGCAGCAGCCTGGATATTAACCTTTCCCGGGTGCGGTTTGGTAGGATTTCTTATGGCTTACATATTTATGAGAATATTCTAATGCAGGAAACAGTCCGGATATATATTTTGATTATTGAGAATAAATAAAGAAAGGGCAGTACCACAAGCAGGCTTGCGGTATGCAATGGGTGTAAAGATGAAAGGTAATAAAGACTATAATTATTTTGAAGCTTTTGTGCATTTATCAAAATTTTCATTAAATTCTGCTGAAATCTTAAACAAAACTTTACGTGAATATGATATAAGGAAAATAGAAGAAAAAATCCGCGAGATGCATAATATTGAACATTCTGCTGATATCGCCAAGCATGATATGTTAAACAGGCTTGTTAAGGAATTTCTTCCTCCTATTGAAAGGGAAGATATAACCAGCCTTTCCCAGAAGATTGACGATGTTACGGATGCAATCGAAGATGTATTAATGTGTATCGATATTTTTAATGTACAAACTATCCGCCCTGAAATATTAAAGTTTACGGAAATGATTGTAGACTGTTGTAAATCTATGGATGTTGCTTTAGAAGAATTCCAGAATTTTAAAAAGTCAAAAAGACTTCATTCTGAAATCGTAGAAATCAATCGTCTGGAAGAAGAAGGAGATGCACTTTATATTAATGGGGTGCGTAATCTATATAGAACAACAAAAGATCCTATCGAACTTATGGTATGGACTGAAATCTTCCGTAGATTAGAAAAATGTTGTGATGCTTGTGAAGATGTTGCAAATAATATTGAAAGCATAGTTATGAAAAACTCATAAAAGGAACGGTGATTATTGTGGCCATATTTAAAAAAATGAGTCCGGGAAGGTTTATTGTATTAGGCTTTGCTGCGGTTATCATTTTTGGGGCGTTAGTATTAATATTTCCATTTTCTGCAAATAAAGGTGTAAAGGTGTCTTTGATCGATGCGTTATTCACGGCTACAAGTGCTGTCTGCGTTACCGGATTAACTACAATTGATGTCAGTGACTCTTTTAATGTATTGGGAAGAATTGTAATTGCACTTTTGATTCAGGTTGGAGGGCTTGGATTTGCTTCTGTAGGTGTTGGATTTTTCCTGCTGGCAAGAAAAAGGGTAAGTTTTAAAGACCGTTTAGTAGTAAAAGAAGCATTAAATCTGGGATCAGTGAAAGGTATCGTTAAATTAGTAAAGTCAATACTATTAATTACCGTATGTTTTGAATTGGTGGGTGTGATTTTAAGCTTCATAGTTTTTTCGAAGGATTATCCTCCGTTGACTGCATTGGGAATGAGCATGTTTCATGCGGTTTCTTCTTTTAACAATGCAGGTTTTGATGTTTTGGGCGGATTTAAAGGCTTAGTGGATTATGCTGATAATGTACTCTTAAATCTGACAACTTGTGGATTGGTTATTTTCGGCGGTCTTGGTTTTTTTGTTATCAAAGAAATTATTCATAAGCGTTCTTTTAAGAAGTTCAGCTTACACACTAAAATTGTTATCACGATGACAGCTACGTTGTTAATTTCCGGTACCTTATTAATAAAATTAACACAAAATGTCAGCTGGCTCGGAGCATTTTTCTTTAGTACTTCATCCAGGACAGCTGGTTTTGCAACTTATGCAGTAGGGTCATTTACAAATGCAGGACTTTTTGTTATTATTATATTAATGTTTATAGGAGCATCACCGGGATCAACCGGCGGTGGTATTAAGACCACTACGGCCTTTACATTATTTAAAAGTGCCCATAGCGTGTCAACCAATAATCATTGTTCTGCATTTAAGAGAAGAATTCCACAGGATGTTGTAATAAAAGCTTTTATCATTATGTTATTAGCAGCTTTCCTTATTTGTGTGGATACTTTCCTGATTAGTATAATTGAACCGCAATATTCGTTTATTCAAGTTTTATTTGAAGTAGTTTCCGCATTTGGTACGGTAGGTTTATCTACAGGTATTACACCCGAATTGTCTGTGTGGAGTAAGATTGTACTTATACTCACAATGTTTATCGGACGTTTGGGGCCGCTCACGGTAGCTACCATTTGGTCATTTAGGAAAATGCCAAATGTTACCTATTCGGAGGAAACCATAACAATTGGCTAGCTGTTATTAGACAGATTAATATTTAACTTTTATAGGGCTTAGGAGGATTAACATGGTTAATCATAAATCAATTATTGAATTTGGCATAATTGGTCTTGGACGTTTTGGATTTGCTTTAGCGAAAACCTTAGCAGATGCCGGTAAAGAAGTATTGGTTATTGATAATAATGAGAGTAAAATAAAGCAGATAAGAAATATTACTGAGAATGCATTTGTAGTAGGTCCACTGGATAAAGAGACTTTAGAGGATGCAGGAATACAGAATTGCGGTACTGTTATCGTATGTATCGGTGAACAGATTGATGTAAGTATTCTGACAACACTCAATGTTATAAGTATGGGCGTGCCAAGGGTAATTGCCAAAGCAATCAGCTATGAACAGGGTATGGTTTTGGAAAAGATAGGTGCGGAAGTTATATATCCGGAAAGTGATATGGCGATACGGCTTGCTAACCGGCTGATCTCATCCAGTACCTTGGATTCAATTGAATTAACCGGCGATATATCGATTGCAGAAATGAGGCTGACTTCTAAATTAGCAGATCAGACGGTTGTCCAGGCTA
This sequence comes from Anaerocolumna sp., assembly GCA_049692775.1. Taxonomy (GTDB): domain Bacteria; phylum Bacillota; class Clostridia; order Lachnospirales; family Lachnospiraceae; genus Anaerocolumna. The sequence goes on from JBAVPE010000143.1 coordinate 12,941, forward strand.
ATTTACGTAAAAAATATAACCTTAATATTATAGCATTAGAACAAAATGGTAAAACAACAACAGATATAACCCCGGATATCGTATTGAAGGTAAATGATAAAATTGTAGTAGTAGGTAAAAGAATAAAAATTAAACAATTAGAAGAATTTTTAGTTGGAATCCGTTAAAATAGGAGAGCAAGAATGAATTTAAATAAGCAAAAGGCGTTTCTGATACATTTTGCGTATTTTGCTGTTATATTAGGAATTGCATATATCAGCATAAAATATTTTCTGCCTTTACTGATGCCGTTTGTCATTGGTTTGGTAGTTGCGGCACTTCTGCGGCCTCTGATAGATGTAATTTCTAACAGGCTGCATCTGAAACGGTCTTTTGTTTCTATAATCATTCTGCTTATTTTTTATAGTTTTATTGCGTTTTTGGCAATATTGGTAAGTACCAGGGTGTTCCTTTTTCTACAGAATTTATTTTATTCCCTGCCAAAACTTTATAAAGATTCTATTGAACCGGCACTTATTAAGGCAACTGGCGATTTTCTGATCCGGTTCCCGGGTATCGAAGATTATCTGGAGAATATTTTAACTAGTATCAATGACTCCATATTTTCCTTCCTGACAAAAGTCTCATCTACTGTAGTCGGTGCAATTACAGGTTTTGCAAGCCAGGTGCCCTCCATTTTAATTAAATTCTTATTTACGATTGTATCATCTTTCTTTTTTACCATAGATTACCACCGGATTGCCCGTTTTGTTATGAGGCAATTTTCGGTGGAAAAGAGAAGTTTGATACTAAAAGTAAAAGATAATGTAATTGGGACACTAGGTAAATTTATAAAAGCATATACAACTTTAATACTTATTACCTTTTTTGAGTTATCCGTAGGTATGTGGATATTAAAAGTGCCTAATCCGTTTTTAATAGCTGTACTGATAGCTTTTGTCGATCTCTTGCCTATACTCGGTACCGGAGCGGTTCTGCTTCCCTGGCTTATCATATCATTTATTTTCGGTAACAACTCCATGGGATTTGGTATATTGATTTTATATATTATTATTACGGTTGTAAGGCAGACCTTGGAGCCAAGGGTAATTGGGCAGCAGATAGGCCTTCATCCTGTTGTAACCTTAATCAGCATCTTTATAGGAGCGCAGTTATTAGGTGTAGTGGGAATTTTTCTGCTGCCGGTTACCGCTACCATATTAAAAAAGTTAAATGATGAAGGAACCATACACTTGTTTCACTGATATAATATTGAAAAATTTCATAAGCTGATGAACCTGTTTTATGCCTGCTAATAAGTACATAATTTACAGGTTCTTTTTTTATCCCACAGGAAAGTTTGTCCTATGAGATAAAAACCCTCCGGGGGATGCACATGACGTGCTATAGGTAGATTGTCACTAAAGTGACAGCGCGTCAGCGCCAGAGTCTTTCTTATACAAACTCTTCCTTTTCCATTTCTGCCAGTATTTAATATACATTTTATTCTTTCTTAATACAACATTAACTTGAAATTATTTACATGATAAGCTATAGTTATTTATTATGATAAAAATATGTGGAGAGAACTAAGGGGATTTAAGGAATGGCAATCTATACAGAAAATACAAAGCAGATTATAAATGAAGTAAGTAAAGTTATTATCGGTAAAGATCAAATTATATATAAAGTCCTAACTGCAATACTTGCAAAAGGACATATTCTGATTGAAGATATTCCCGGTGTAGGAAAAACAACACTTGCCCTTGCATTTTCCAGGGCAATGGATTTAGAACACAACAGGCTTCAGTTTACACCCGATATTCTTCCTACTGACGTGGTAGGATATCATCTCTTAAGCAAAGATGGGGATGGATATCAATACAAACCGGGTCCTATCATGTGTAATTTGTTCCTGGCAGATGAAATTAACCGTACTTCGCCTAAGTCACAGTCGGCTTTATTAGAAGTCATGGAGGAAGGAACTGTTACCATTGACAGTATAACAAAAGAGGTGCCTAAGCCTTTTATGGTAATCGCAACCCAGAATCCTATCGGGTCAGTAGGAACGCAGATGCTTCCGGAATCCCAGCTTGACCGTTTTATGATTAAATTAACCATGGGTTATCCGGATATACGAAGTGAAGTAAATATGTTAAAAAGTAAACAAAATATCAATCCTATGTCTTTGGTACAAACCGTCGTAGACCTGAAAGATATTCTTGCGATGCAGGAAGTGGTAGAAAAAGTATTTATTCATGACAGCATTTATGAATATATCGTTAATATCATATTACAGACAAGAAAGCATCCGTTGATCGAATTGGGACTAAGCCCCAGGGGAACCATTGCTTTAACTAATATGGCTAAGGCGAATGCCTTTGTCCATAACAGGGATTATATGATTCCGGATGATATTAAAGCGGTCTTTCGAGATGTCGCTTCCCATCGTATGCTTTTGAGGCCGAAGGCAAGGTTGAATGATATCACAATGGACCGCATGCTTGATATTATTTTACAACAGGTACAAGCTCCCAGAGTCAGTTAAGTCAGGAGGCTGCAATATGTTAAAAAATAAACTCGGTTATCTGCTGTTTCTTATAATTGCAGGATTTTTTGCTGTCTTGTACAACGAGTATTTTATTGGTATTATGTTTTTAGTGGCAGTCTTGCTGCCTTTTGTCCTGTTGGGAATTGTTATTTATTCCTGCCATAGGATAATAATAAAACTGGATACCACAACTATGGTAGTTGGAAAAGATGAGTATTTGAATCTGACGGTATATCTTAATAATCCCTCTATCTTTCCGGTATCACGGATGAATCTTATGATTCAGTATTATAATGAATTTTCAGGGGAAATAAAAAAAGAGAATATCCAGGTTACGTTAGACCAGAAAAGTTCCCAGAATGTTGCCTGTCAGATCATATCAAAATACTGCGGAAACTTATTATTCGAGGTAAAAAGTATTAAATTATATGATTACTTCCTGATATGGTCAGTTAAAAAAAAGATCAGGCAGGCCGTCCATATTGCAGTTATGCCTGAAATTTCTGAAATACCAAATACTATTATAACAGAAAATCCTTATATTATGGTTGACAGCGATGTGTTTTCAGAACATAAAGCCGGGGATGATCCTTCGGAAATATTCGGCATACGGGAGTACAGGGAAGGTGATAAACCAAACCGCATCCATTGGAAACTCAGCTATAAGCAGGAACAATTAATGATAAAAGAATTCAGCGACCCAATTAAAGACTCTATTGTTGTATTGCTGGATTTAGGCTGTAGAGAAAAGTATGAAACAAGACTTCAGATTGTGGATGGATTATTGGAGTGTGCCATATCAGTATCCTATAACCTTTTAATGAATGAGCATATTCACAAATTCTTCTGGTATGACCAAAATGAAGGTGGGGTAAGTCAGCTGCCGGTTCATAATTATGAGGATAGTTTAACGGTTATGGAAGCAGTTTTGCAAACACAGTCTGCCACAAATGGTCCTTCCATCATTAACGGTTATTACACAAGTTTTCAAAAACAAAATGATACACATATGATATATATTACGTCAGTACTTAACGAAGAAGAGGTTTATGCGTGGGCAGATAATCAGAAAGGCACGTTTCTTTACCTGTTTTATATAAAGGATCCGGACAGGCATCCTATCGGTGAGACCTTTAGGAATCTGCTTAAGGATTTACGGATTATCTTATATGAGATCGATTTAAACAATATAAAGGAATCGATAAGGGCTATTGGCAACTTATAATCATACTATCCAATTATTATGAGTTTCGCCGCTTCTGTGGCCTTTAGGCTATTTAATAAAATATTTTAGAAAGGGATTGATATCATTGTTTCACAGAAAACCCAGTGAAAAATATAACGGCATTGAATTTACCAGAAGAAACAAGATAACCTTAACCAATAAAATACTGATATCTCCCCTGTTAAAGGTATTACAATATATGTTGATTGTTGCAGGTGTGTATGGTACCGTATTCAGCTTAGTCAGCGGACTTGATATTAAGGTATATTCACCGGTCCTGATTATAACTGTATTTATATCCGTATTCTATTTTTTTATATTATTCACGGCACCTGATTTCATGAAATACAGTATACCTTTATCTTCACTGATTTGTCTTGCGGCAGGTTATGTATTCTGGGATGAGATAAAAAATGGATTCTGGTATGTAGAGAATATATACATTGCCAAAATAAATGTTTATTATAATACGAATGTATTAAAATATTTGGTAGAAGATTATGACGAAAAAGCAGTAATTACAATTTTCTTTCTATTTGTAATCGTTTTATTAAGTTTGTTAATCTGTGGTGTTATTTTAAGGAATGCATTTCGTACTTTATATATTTTAATAACACTGCCAATTGTTTTCTTACCATTTATTGTGGGTTATATACCGTCACCGGGGCCTTTTGGTATTTATCTGGCGTGTACAATCAGCATTATCGGAATGGGAACTACCTTAAAGGAAAAACACCGGCATTTTAATTTAAAAAGCCTTCATGAAAAACGAAAGATTGATAATCGGATTTTGGAGAAAAATTTTAAGTATGTCATAGGTTTAAAAATAGGAGGATTTTTATCCGTTCTATTACTGGTTCTTATCATGCTTATATCCATAATTGTGACACCTGAAATTTATGCCAGGGCATTTAATATAAATGATACGAAACAGAAAATTCAAAAAGAAATGATGGAATTTAATCTGGAAGAAACATTGAATAGCATAAATTCCATTCATATTGACGGACCAGATATATTCCATGGATTAACTGCTTCCGGGGGTTTGAGCGGTGGAAAACTGGGAAGAATTGGAGAAGTGAATTTTAATTACCAGACAGCCCTTAGCATTAAGGCACCTGTAATAGGCACAAGTATATATTTAAAGGGGTACGTAGGCAGTGAATATAAAGGAAATTACTGGGCGGGTTTAAGCAAAGCGGACCTGGAAGAATATAATAAAATAGCTCAGGCTTGGGAGCAAAGCGGTTTTACAATAGAAAATCAAAATAGTTATTTTTACTCTTTATTGAATGAACTAAGCAATCAGACATATTCAGACTTTGAATTTTATTCCGGTAAAATGGAAGTGACAGGAATTAATTCCAACCCGGACTACATCTATGCACCATACTATTCCGATTATGCCCCGGATACTTTAATGGAGGTAACAAATCCGGAATATGTAACACCTAAAAAAGAGCAGACTACTTACGAACTGGATTATTATGGCAGTTACAACAAACTGCTTCAGTTCGATGAAGAGGCAGATTATCAACAATGTCTGGGTATTTATAATAAAAACAGTTTTTATAGTTACGGCAATAGTAAAATGAGTGCCGTTCCATTACAAAGACTGAAGGAATACAGGAGTTATGAAGAGGCTTATCGGAAATTTGTTTACGAGATTTATACAAGAGTTCCGGATGCCGGTTTGGAGCGTATGAAAGAGGAGTACGATTCTATTCATTATAGTGATTATAAAGAACGATATGGTGCGAATGCACTGGATATGATTATTCAAATGGTCCGAAGTAATCTCAGTACCAATACGACTTATTCTTTAACACCTGGTACTTTGCCTAAGGGCAAAGATTTTGTCGAATATTTTCTGTATGAAAATAAAACAGGATATTGTTCACACTATGCTTCTGCGGCAGCCATGATATTCAGAACCATTGGAATTCCTGCCAGATACGTGGAAGGTTATATCGTAAAACCTACGGATCTATTAAAAGGAACCGACATTGGGAAAACAACCATCAGGGATAGAATGGACGGAATGTCAAATGAGTCTGCGGTGACAATGAAATCCATAGATATTCCGGATGCCAATGCCCATGCCTGGGTTGAAATTTATCTGGATGGATTTGGATGGGTCCCGGTTGATGTAACTCCGGGATTTATGAATGGAGAGTTTAACGGCAGTACGGACATTCCGGTTAATCAGGGAGGCAGCCAGACGGATGATAAGGATTCTTCTTTAGTTCCAACTAAAAGCCCGTCAAAAAGTCCTGTGGAGGACAAATCAGCAGAATCCACTGATGCAGATGAGAAAACCGGGTCACAATCCCCTGATGAGCAAGAAAATTCCGGAAAGGATGGGGAAGTTTCGGAAACCGGTGCAATTATTTCTGAGAAGGAACATAATATAATACTGCATTACTATTTAAAAAAAATCGGTTTGATTATTTTATGGTGTATCTGCTTAGTTACCGGTGTAATCTTATTTCTTCTACTGAGGGCATTATTTATTGTAAAAAAGAGAGAAAAAGATCAGCAGACTCAGAATTTCAGCAAAAGAGTCCTTCTTCGTTATAGGGAAATCAATCGCATGTTAAACTATTACCACATAATGGTAAAGGAAGATTTGACTTATCAGGATGCGGCAGCACAGCTTGAAAAGGATTGGAAATTATTAAAGCCCGGCCGGTTTAAACGGTTTATGGATATTGTTTTAAAAGCCCGGTTCAACCAATACTGCATTTCAAAGGAGGAATCTGAGGAAGCCGAAGAATTCTATCAGGAGCTTATCGGTTCTTTGTATAAAAATACGAGTTCCGGAAGAAAAATTATTTTGAAGTATATACATGTTTTAAAGTGACCGTCAGGAGCTTTCCGGAGACGAAAATTAAGTTCACAGGAAAGAATAACTATGCTATAATATAATTGAAATATAGTTGATTTTGGTAGTTTTTCTGGCTGATTTAATTCCTTTATGGAAATATAATCCGAAATGAAAGGTGTGGTTTAAATATGAAGAATGTAATTACAATAAGCAGACAGTATGGAAGCGGCGGAAGAGAAATTGGTAAGAAACTAGCTGACAAATTTGCAATTCCATTCTATGATAATGAATTGATTAACAGGGCAGCACCGTAAACCAGTTTGCGGGATGCGATGGGTTAAAATAAAAATTAGAAAGAATTAAACATTACTGGGTAATTGCGATGAGAAATACATATATATCGTAATTACCTGGAATATTATCCTGAATATAGTGCATGCATGCGTGGCATGTAGATGGGAGTTTAAATGAATTGGAATAACAAATTAAATAAGAGATATACCCTGATTGCCTTATATGTCATTGTAACCTGTATCATTATCTACTGTTTAAGTTTAGTTGCGAAAAGTGCACCCGCAATTATAAATGGAATCATGGGCAGGGTGCATTGGTTTATGCGGGTTGCCAAGCCAATTGTACTTGGATTTGTATTTGCATATTTGTTTGATCCTTTAATTGATTTTTTCGAAGCCGAATTAAAAAAAATCAAGATAAAAAACAGAAAATTAAAAGCTACCCGTTCCTGGGCTGTGTTTACCGCTATTATTCTATTCTTTATTGTTATCATTGTAATTATATCCGTATTGGTATTTAGCGTAACGGATCAACTGCGCTTAGCTAATTTTGATGATATTATTGTGCTGGCTAATTCCTATGCGAAAACCTTTAGTGATTTTTACAATTCCATTATAGATAAACTGGATAAATTAAACATACAATCAAATGAGATATCGCAATATGTAAAGGATGCAGCTACGTATATACTGAATTATTTGAAATTGATGGGCGGCTCCATTGTTTCTTCAATCAGTAATTTATCGTCATATATTACTACCTTTATATTTTCTTTCATCATTGCAATTTATTTCATGATAGATGGAAAAATGATCAAAGAATATTTAAAGAAGGTAGGTAAGGCTTTAATAAGTGAAAAATGGAATGCAGGAATAGTAAGGTTTTTAGCTGATGCAGACAGCGTTTTTTCAGGATACATCAGGGGACAGTTAATGGATGCGTTTGTTATGATGCTTATAATCAGTCTTACCTTATCTGTTGTTGGAGTGAAATTTGCAATCATTATAGGTATCATGGCGGGTATCGGCAACCTTGTACCTTATTGCGGACCTTTAGTAGCTTACTTTAGTACCGTATTAATAAGTCTTATCAATGGTCAATATAAAGAATTATTTATTGCAGTTATTGCTCTTTTTATTGTGCAGGCAATTGATGGTAATATCATAGCACCCAAACTTTTAAGCCATAGCATCCAGATTCATCCGGTATTAGTAATTATCTCATTAATATTTGGTAATGCAATCGGGGGTCTGTTAGGTATGCTTTTAGCTGTTCCGGTGGGGGCATTAATTAAGGTATTATTTGTGAGATATATTAACCATAAGCTGGAAAAAAAAGAAGAGAATAGCATTTCTCAATAAGTATTACCCTAATATTAACGAAAACATGACATTATTTAACAAAATGTCATAAAAATGTAAGAAATAATATAGTCTTTATTTAATATTTGTAGAGTAGGATAATCTAGAGACAAGAATTATAAGAGGGAGGAGGGTGCCAGGGTGGATGACCAGATTGAAAAAATAATCGAGGTTAAGAATGTAAAAAAAATATATCGTATGGGCAGTGAAAAAATTTATGCAGTTGATGATGTGAGTTTTGAAATATTAAAAGGTGAATTTTGTTGTCTGCTGGGTACTTCAGGCTCCGGTAAGTCAACACTGCTTAATTTAATGGCTGGTATTGAGAAATTATCAGGCGGACAGATTATAATAAAGGGAAAGAAAATACATAAAATGAGTGAAAACAGTTTGGCGAGGTTCAGACAAAGGTATTTGGGTTTTGTATTTCAGTCATATAATCTGATGGGATCCATGACAGCCATGGAAAACGTGGAATTTCCTCTGGTGTTTAAGCGGGTCAAAGTAAAGACCAGAAAAAAAATGGCGAGGGATATGCTGATAAAAGTAGGACTCGGATCACGTTTATCTCATAAACCCAAAGAAATGAGCGGCGGTCAGCAGCAAAGGGTGGGTATAGCAAGAGCTTTTGTGGCAAAACCTGAAATTGTATTTGCAGACGAACCAACCGGTAATCTGGATACTAAAACCGCAATGGAAGTAATGAATCTAATCAAAGCGATAGCCAAAGATAATAATCAGACAATAGTAATGGTAACCCATGACAGAAGACTGGCAGATTTCGCAGACAGAATCATTCATATACTAGATGGTAAAATACAAAATATAGAATTAAATCATAACATTAAGAAGTCGGAAGAGTTGAATGAAAATAATAAAACAGAAAATAATAATGAAAAAAATATAGAAAATGAATCAGTCATCAACACGGATGCAGATGCCGCCAAAAATCTCCTTAAAAAAACAGATTTTAAGGAGAATGAGGAAAGAAAACAAGCTGGACCAATCGAAGGGACTTTAATAGATATAAAAGATACAGAGAATTTTGAACGTGAAATTATAGCGGATAAACAGACCGAAAGTGAAATAGCTGCATCAGATAACTAAATAAATTATGATACCGGATACATAATTAAAAAATAGGACCAATAAAACCCTAAATCAAAATAATGAATAGGATGACTTAGGGTTTAATCACGGATTGCGTATAATAATTACTTAGCTACTTTTTATAAAGTAATATAGGGCTTTGAGAATAATAAAGGAAGAAGAGGGAGAAAGAATGAAAAGAGCCAGAAAAATCTTAGCTGCAATATTAGCCATTACTTTAATAATCAGTAATTTTGCAGGAAATATAATTGTTAATGCAGAATCTTACGATAGCAAGGCAACAGCTATAAATTTTGTAGGAACAATAGATAATATTGTGGGAGTGCCAGGTGAAACAGTTCATGTTAAATTACCTGTTAAGGCAATTGGAGGTTATATATTCGATCCGGTAATTTCAGTGGATACGGAAGATATGCCCTTCACCGTATCAAATATAATTTATACGGAAGAAGGTTATTCAGCAAATAATCCGCCGGCTGGAATTTCCAATACGGAAACAACCTATATTGAATTCGATGTATATGTAAAAGAATCAGCCGACATATCCAGGAATAAATTGAAAATCAGTGTGGATTTTACAGCAGTTGATCTTGTTGATGATTCAGTTGATTCATTTACAATAGAACTTCCCAATGCATATCTTTTAATTAACAGTGAGAAAGAACCGGCCCAATTGACCGTTGATAATATTGAATTAAAGGATGCCTATTTAGGTAATAATACTAAATTATCCTTTACTATCAAAAACGAAGGCGGTATATCTGCCCTTAATTCTTATTTCAGTATTGATGGATATGAGGATGCAGGAATTGTACCAAAGTACTCAAAATTAAAGCAATTAATTGGTACTGACGGTAAATTGGCCTCCGATGGAACCTATTACGTGAGCCTCCCGGTGAGTATTTCTTCTACCGCTACTGCAGGTAATAAAAAACTCTCCGTTAAGATGGAATATAAAAATGAGGAAGGAGAAGCCAGCGAAAATACAATTGAAATTTATGTTAATATTCAAAATGACAGTATGGCACCTAAGATTGAGATCGTTAGTACAAAATATGCGAGTGAATTAAAAGCAGGTGACAGTTTCAATCTTGTAGCAACCTTACGTAACACAGGAGATACAATAGCCGATGAAGTTGAAGTATCGTTAGAAGGTTTAGGCACAACCAGTTTCCTGCCTAACTATACTACAAAAACGATTCCTGTAAAAGACCTTAAGTTTAATGAAAAAATTGATGTAAAGATTCCTTTGATCGTGTCAAATGAAGCTACGGTAGGATTAAAAGAAGTTCCAGTAACCATAGCTTATAAAGATACATCAGGTGTTTCTCTTACAACCTCAATGACTTTGTATCTGGAGGTTGTTACGGCAGATGGAGTCGATGCAGATGGTAAACCTAACATTGTAGTAAGCAATGTATCACAAAATCCGGCACAGCCTAATGCAGGTGCCCGTATGGATGTTTCCTTTGATTTAGAAAATAAAAGTAAAATTAATATAAGTGAGATTAAAGTGTCTGTAGTCAGTACAGAGGGAGCAGGCTTCTCACCATTGGATTCGGAACCCTATCAATATATTAACAAATTAGATGGTGGCAAAAAGGCCAGAATAACAATTCCTTTAATGGCTTCTGAATCAGTTACGGAAGGAACCAATAGTCTGAATATTAAATACGATTATAAAGATGCAAATGGCAAGCTACAGTCAGATCCGGCCACCTTATATATTCAGAATGTTCAAAATAGTGGTTTGGGAGCCAGTAAACCGAAACTAATTATAAGCAATTTTACAACAGATAAAGACGAATTAAGAGCAGGCAGTACGTTTAATTTTAATTTTGATATAAAAAATACCCACTCAAGCGTATCGGCCCGTAACATTAAGGTCACAATATCCCAAACAGATAATATTTTTTCAGTTGCAAAAGGAAGTAATACCTTCTACATAGATGAGATACCGGCAGGGGAAACCGTTCAAAATACCCTGGAATTGAAAGTAAAGTCTGATGCTACAACAAAAGCTTATCCGGTGGATATAACAATGGAGTACGAATACGAAGGAGCAGAACCCAATCCTACTACTGGTGAAATTGGAGAAACAGCAAAGGAAACGATAAACTTACAGGCAGTGGAAAATTCAAGACCTGTCGTTGATAATATTGTAGTCGGATCCTGGGATACACCGGTTTTAAATCAACCAACAGCCCTAACTTTTGAATTTTTTAATATGGGAAAATCCACCCTCAATAATGTTCATGCATCAGTCGAAGGAGATTTCACCTTAAGTACAGGAAGTATGTACTTTATCGGTAATGTGGACGCTGGAGGTCAGGAGTATGCTGAATTAGAGGTGATTCCAACTGTTGAAGGGCAAGCAAAAGGAAATTTGATTGTAACTTTTGAAGACAGTAACGGAGATGAAGTTTCTATAACAAAAGAATTTGAAGGCACCATACAAGGAGAAATGATTCCTGATGTTACCGGTGGTGACATGGGAGGATTACCGGATATAAATCCTGTAAAAGCTCCAATTCTTCCAATCTGGGCTTTTGTTATTTTACAATTAGCAATTCTTGCAATTATAATACCGGTAACAAGAAAAGTAAAATTGGGATTATATAGAAGAAAATTAATAAAGCAGGAAGAGGCAGAATAAGCCTGAAGGAAGGGAGGTAACAATGAATATATTTATGGATCAGGATTTTAATGTACAGGTATTATTAAATGATGCAGTGGTGAAGGTTTCGTCGGCAGAAGCCGGTGGTGGGGATACAGTGAGTGAGATACCTGGAGATGTTATGGATACCGGTGCTCCGGTTAAGGATCCGCTCCTTTCAAGCTGGCCTTTTGTAATTGGTATAACCACAGTAACGTTGGCTGTCAGTATTTTATTAGGACTTTTACTGGCAAAGAGAAAAATCAAAAAAGGATATGAGCTGTATGAGGATTAGTGATTTAATCAAAATGGGACTTAGGAATCTAAGCCGCCGTAAAGCAAGGACAGCATTGACAGTTACTGGCGTGGTTATAGGCACCATCTCCATTGTAGTTATGATTTCCATAGGTATTGGAATGAATACTAATTTTAAATCACAGGTAATGGAACTGGGAAGTTTAACTACGATAACTGTGGAGAAATATGCCAATATCATGGATGAGGATGGTAACTATGTAGATTCCAAAGAACAGCTTATGGATGATTCCCTGGTTGACCAGATAAAAGGGATTGAACATGTTAAAGCAGTTTCACCTATATTATCGGCCAGTGCTATGTTAACCAGCGGTAAGTATGAATCACAGGTGCAGTTATATGCGATGGACAGTACGACTTTTAAGGATTTCGACTTTCCGGCGTTAACTTCTGGCAGTTATCCGACACCAGAAAGTAGTCATTTCATTGTTTTTGGCAGTGACTCACTTATGAACTTTTACAATCCCAACGGGCGAAATTATACTATGGAACAAAAGGATCTTACTAAGGATAAAATAACTTTTGCTTTTAGTCCCTACCAATACATGGCAGATGAGAAGAAAAAGCCATTTTCCTTAAAGGTTACCGATTATGCTGTGATGGAACGAAGTAATAATTGGGAGTATGATTACAGTGTTTATATGGATATGAATTATTTCAAATCCTTATATAAAAAATATACCAATACTTTGAAGGCCGAGGATCGTAAAAAGGCAATGGCTGACATTGAAAGTTATGAAAGAATTAAGATAACAGTTGATAATATTAAAAATGTTACTAAAGTCCAGGATAAAATTGAAGAATTAGGTTATCAGACATCAAGTTTAGCCATGTATTTAGAACCGATGCAACAGACTTCTAATATGTTGCAGATGGTACTCGGAGGCATAGGAGCCATAGCAATGCTGGTATCAGCTATAAATATCGCAAATACCATGATTATGTCTATCTATGAACGTACCAAAGAAATTGGTATTATGAAAGTACTTGGCTGCATTATCCGTGACATAAAGAAATTATTTTTGTTTGAAGCAGGGATGATCGGTTTAATAGGTGGAGTGATTGGTATTATAATAAGCTATATCGGTTCATGGGCAATCAATAAGTTCGGGCAGCCTTTATTTAAAGCTTTATTATCTTCCAGTTATATGTATAATATGGATAGTGCTAAATTTTCGGTTATTCCTATATGGCTGCCATTTTTAGCCGCTGGATTTGCTATACTGGTCGGTATTTTATCTGGTTATTATCCGGCTAACCGTGCCACCAAAATCAGTGCAATTGAAGCGATGAAAACCGATGGCTGATCTTTAGATATTATAACGTTACGGTTTGTTTTAATATAAGTGTTTTTTATTATTTAAATGCCAGGCGAATACATAATTATCATAACTACACATCAACGCATGGATTACATTATTTATATGTTATCCATGCGTTTTCTTATCCCATAGGAAAGTTCTACCTATGAGATAAAAACCCTCCGGGAGGATGCACATGACGCGCAAGAGAAATTTGTCACTGAGGTGACAGCGCGTCAGCGATAGAGTCTGGCAAGCCAGACTCTATCTTATATAAGCGGTATATCCTGTATGCTGCAGGGTTCATAGATTTTGTATATAGTGAAGTTCCATAAATAAGTAAATAAGAACTATTTAAATAAGGACCGGTATGATTGAAGGAAAATATCATAAAATGTCAGAAAGTCATTGACATCCAAGTTAATAGATGTTATTCTATATTCCGTTGCTGTGGACACGCAGTGGTAACGGTAACGACACTTGATAAATAATTTTGTATATACATAGCTTTAGTTGATTTTTATAGAGCAGGTAAATGAATGCTAAATAAAATATAAACTAAAAATAGTTGTTGACAAAAAAATGAAAACATGATATTATTTACTTCGCTGCCAAAACAATAGCAGTGAATATTCAGAAAGTGAAAGAAATAAATAGTAGTTGACAAACAATTCTGAATGTGTTATAGTAAATAAGCGCTCGAGAAACAGAAGAAAGTTCAACAGGTAAACAAGCCTGATGAAAAGGAAACTGAATCAGGGCAAACGAAC
>JBAVPE010000144.1:0-2748 GCA_049692775.1 Anaerocolumna sp.
ACCAGCGATTTATGTAAATATATACGATATTACATGATAATCAGTGGTATGAAGAGCCGAATGCCTTAATTGGGCACGTTCGGATCTGTGAGGGGCTTGTTCCGTAAGGGGCAAGTCTACTCGACAAAGCCCGATATAATGTATTGAATGAATACGAGCGTATCTATCATTAAATATACCCTGAGGGGACTTTTGATGCCCAAATCATATTATTCAGATATATGACTTGTATTATTTAAAGTGACAAGAATGGGAATTTTATTGTCCCCGATGGATAGTTTAGTAACAGAAGTGTTACCTAAAAAGAAACGGTGGTACATAGTCATTTTCCAATCAAAGATTCCGATTAATGCAGCTTTTAAAATTCCTCCATGAGCAACGATTACGATTTTTTTACCGGCATGTTTTTCTGCCAGGCTTAAAATTGCGTCTTTTGCCCTGTTACCGGCATTACGTAGGGTTAAGTCACCGCCCATCAGATTGCCGTATTCTTCATCTGTTCTCCAGGCCTGGTATTCTGCCTGGTATTGTTCCCTGATCTGCATAATGGTAAGACCTTCCCAGGCACCAAAATTTATTTCCCGTAAATCCGGTAATACAACCGGTTTTATATCCTTATGGGCCTGACATAGGATTTCTGCTGTCTGAACAGCCCTGCTTAAAGGACTGGTGTAGACGTAATCAAAGCTGTTCTTAAAAACATCTTTTAAAAGGTGGGCCTGTTGAATACCCTCCTGTGATAAATTGATATCCGTACACCCTTGAAACTTTCCTTCTTTATTCCAAGCTGTCTCGCCGTGTCTGACTAAAAATATTTCTGTTTTCATTCTAAACTCCTTAATCGATGGTATATATTATAATTATACCTTTTAAAGATACAATTACAAGAGCAAATTACTCTTTATATATACCCATTAATCGGATGTAACTTAATCACAGAATAGATCAGATTAATGTCTTAGTATTGTATGGCGTGGATAATTATGGTATCTTATAATATGAAAATATATACCTCTTATATGCAATATAATGAGAAAACATCTGTTGACTTTTGAATTAGTATAAACTATATTCATATATCCTACGCGCCCTCTCCACCTTCGGAGCAGCTTACGTTTTGGATTCCCGACTGATCGTTGTAGCTTTCTCCTTCTATCCTTGTATAAGCATCTATCGGATTAGATGTAATTTCTCCCAGATTGCCTACAAAGGTTGTAATACTTTGAGCCGGAAGCTGGGCTTCAAATGAGCCTCCGGATACATTAACGGAGGAACCGGATGCCATATTTCTGCTGCTGTCGGTTATATAGGAAGACAAATTTGATACGGATCCGTTTTGTATGTTAAAATTCTGACTTACTGCAGATGTTCCGGTATTGACTGCGGCTATAACCACTTTATTGTCGCCTGTATAGGCTGAAACATAAACGTTTGTATTGGGATTTGCTGTAGCGTCAACTCTATGATAACCAGGGCGGATGAATTTTGAAAATTGACCTAGTACATAGGCTCTCTTATAGATTGTACGGGAGGCGTTAGCCAATCCATTTGGCCAGGTTATCCACCAATATACATAGGCATTCATATTACCGGTTACCATGCAATCATGAATTTCTTTCCCCATTTTCATCAGGTTATCCGTATTATCATTATCATAATAATGTTCTGTCATCCATAATTCTTTTCCGGCTCCCTTTTGTTGGAAAAGAGGATAAGGGAATTCGTTAAGCGGGGTGCCATAAATATGAAGCCCCAAAACATCCAGATTATTAAGAGCCGCAGAATCATTCAAAATAGGGTCTGATATATTTTTCAGGTATTGAAATGACTCAGGTGCCATTACCTTGCAATTGATGGATCCTGCATTATTTTTCATGAAATTAAGCATTTCCTGCGGAGTCCACCATGTCCAGTCATATGCATAATCAGGTTCATTTTGGACAGAAATGGCATATAGATCCACTCCGTTATCCTTCATGTATTTGACGTAAGCGTTAAGATATTGTACATATTCATCATACTTATCATATCTGAGCCTTTTTGCATCTGAATCGCCGCTTTTATAAAAGCTTTCCTGCATGGAAGCCGGAGGATTCCAGGGTGAAGCAAAAACGGCAGCTCCATTTGCACTTGCTTTTTTGGCATTTGAAAGCTCAGGTGCCCAGGTACTGTAGTTACCGCTCTTCCAATTATCACCTATCGCTTCTTCGATGCGCAGCCTTAAAATACTGTATCCAAGATTGTTATAGAGAGCGTTCATTACCGTATCGCTGATCGTTCCGCACCAAGCGCTGGATGCACCGAATCCGGTTATTTTCTGCTTGGTGTCTGCAAGATTCACGGTCACATTTCCTGCAGCTGAAGCCTCTGAACGGGGTACTGAATATATCAGTGCCATGGTAATTATGCAGATCAATAAGACACTAACTGATTTTTTTATACATTTATACATAGTTTTACCCTCCATATAATATTTAATGTGCTTCTGTTGTACTTCAATTTATCCGGGGAAATTTGTATCATACCCAGATCATCCGTAACCGCTTATTAAGTTATTTTAAAGCGAACCGGACGTAAAGTTTACGGCCCATCGTTTATTTATATTCCCCTCCTTCCTTTTATAATCAGAGTACTCTCGGAAACTCCCACAGCCTGTATTTACTGATATTTTAGAGGCTGTCGATAAAATTTCACCTCCATTTTTGTGATGTCCTATGTATGTTTTTACGCAGACCGTCTGGGCATAGT
>JBAVPE010000145.1:0-1675 GCA_049692775.1 Anaerocolumna sp.
AGGCTTCGTCGATCGCGGCAATCGCCTCCGATCCGCGAAGCACCTGCGTGGCCGCGCTGTGACCGTGCGCCTCAAAAATCTCCGCCAGGGCTTTCGCAACCGTCGCCGGGTCGCCTTCCCTGAGCGTGCCGGAATCGCGATTGAGAACCAGGTTCAGGCGCACGCAGCCTCCGCTCCTCGAATGAGCCCGCACGAAGCGCGCCACAAACAGCACGACCGAGGCTTGCGCAAGCCCTCCCGCACCGCGCCGTGCCGCCCAAGCGATCGAGCGTCCCTCCTTGAGCGCCCTTTCGATCTCCGGCAGAATCGCGGCTCAAGCGGCCGGCGACAGTTTCGGCTTGACCCGCAAGGCGCATCGCAATAGGTCGTGCAAACGTTTGCGCGGGAGCCCGGCTCCTCAGTGCAAGGGAGGACAATGTGAGGAAGCGCGCTTTTGCGCGGCGGGACGGCCAGGCGGGCCGAGGCTCGCGCCATGCTTGAGGTGCGCGGCCTTTGCAAGCATTTCGGCGGCATCCGCGCCGTCGACAATTGCAGCTTCAAGGTCGAGAAGGGCTCCATCACCGCGCTCATCGGCCCCAACGGCGCCGGCAAGACGACGGCCTTCAACTGCATCTCCAAGACCATGCCGCCGACCTCGGGCGAGGTATGGCTGGAAGGCGAGCGCATCGACCCGCTGCGCCCCTACCAGGTGACGCGGCGCGGGCTCAGCCGCACTTTCCAGATCAGCCGCAACCTGGAAGACCTGAGCGTGCTGGAAAACCTCGTCGTGCAGTCGCGCGTCGGGCACTGGCGCGAGCTTTTCGGCCCGGCCATCAGCGCCGCGGAGCGGGCGAAGGCGCTCGATATCCTCGATTTCTTGGGGATAACGCGGCTCGCCGAAGAGGAGACGCGCAGCCTCTCCTACGGGCAGAAGAAGCTCATGGATTTCGGCGCGCTGCTCATGTCCGACCCGAAGATCATCCTGCTCGACGAGCCAGCCGGCGGCGTCAATCCACGGCTCCTGGCGGAGATCGTCGAGCGTATCCGCCAGCTCAACGCGGGCGGCCTGACCGTGCTCATCGTCGAGCACAACATGGAGCTCGTCATGAGCCTCTCGCACAAGGTGGTCGTCATGGCCTTCGGCCAGGTGATCGCGGAGGGAACGCCGAACGAGGTGCAGGCGAATCCGCAGGTGCTGGAGGCCTATCTCGGCGGCGGAGAGGCGGTGGAGGCGGCCGGCCATGCCTGAGCTTCTGGAAGCCCGCAACGTCGTCGCCGGCTACGGGCGCGGCCCGGACATCCTGCAGGGGGCGTCGCTCACCGTGCGCAAGGGCCAGTCGCAATGCATCATCGGCCCGAACGGCGCCGGAAAGTCGACGCTGCTGAAGGCGATCGCCGGCCTGTTGCCCATCCGCAAGGGCGAGATCCTCTTCAAGGGCGAGCGCATCGACGGGCTGAGGCCGGACCAGATCCTGCGCAAGGGCATCTGCTTCGTGCCGCAGGAGCGCGCGCTCTTCCCCAAGATGACGGTGCGCGAGAACCTGCGCATGGGCGGCTACATCCTGAGCGACCGCGCGGAGCTCGAGGAGCGCACCGAGGAGGTGCTGAAGCAGTTCCCCATCCTGCGCGAGCGCGCCCACCAGCACGCCGGCACGCTGTCGGGCGGCGAGCAGCAGATGCTCTCCATGGCGCGCAC
>JBAVPE010000146.1:0-9888 GCA_049692775.1 Anaerocolumna sp.
ATGAATCGGGTAATTTATCGGAAGCAAGTGCCGGAATAACCGTGACCATCTCGACAGGAGAAGACCCGGATGATCCGGGAAATAATGAGATACCGACAGCACCAACGAATTTGTCGGTATCAGGTTCTGCCTTATCCATTCTCTTAAGCTGGGATGCCTCAACGGATGATGAGGGAGTGGCAGGTTATAAGATTTACAGGGATGGAGTGGAAATCGGGACAACTACGGAAACATCCTATACGGATGATATAATAACGCAAGCCGGAACCTACCTGTATACGGTAAAGGCTTACGATGCGGACGGTAATTTATCAAAACCAAGTAACGGATTTTATTTGACCATAGGGGATAACCAGGCACCATCAGTGCCGCAGAATGTTACTGCAATAATCGGTGAGGGACCGTCGGTCATCCTAAGCTGGGATGCTTCCCTTGATTATTTCAAAGTAGAAGGATATAAAATCTATAAGAATGGCGTGGAAATAGCAACAACCACGGAAACAACTTATACGGATACCTCTATAGAATTGGGGGATACCTGTAATTATACTGTGAAAGCATACGATGCATCAGATAATTTATCGGATGCCAGTGATGTTGTCACTATTAATTATAATGAAACCGTTGATATAGATGGAGACGGCCTGACTGATTATGCAGAAAAGAATATTGGAACCAATATAAATGAGATAGATACGGATGGAGACGGGCTTGATGATTATTTTGAGTATAGTAATTCTTTAGATCCTACTGTTGTTGATAGTGATGGGAATGGTACTTCAGATGCAGATGAAGATATAGATGCAGATGGACTTATAAATATAAATGAATATCAAATTGGTACATATATATGGAATAAAGATACAGATGAGGATGGACTGACGGACGGAGATGAAGTAAATATTTATTTTACAAATCCATTAATAACGGATACGGACGGAGACGGTCTATCAGATGGAGATGAGGTACATTTAGGACTGAATCCTTTAACAACAGATTCGGATGGTGATGGAATTACTGATGACAAGGTTAAAATCCGTCAGACATTAACACAGGATATAAACAATGCAGAAAAGCCGGAAATAACTGCTGTATCTGTAACACTTAACGGAACGGGTAATCTGGAAACGAATACGCGCATCGAGAGTGTTTATCATGCTGATAAACTTTCAAGTAATGTAGTCGGACTTGTCGGTGTTCCTGTAAATATTACATCTACATCAGATTTTAATGAAGCAACAATCACCTTTCATTATGATGACAGCCAGCTTGGTGATACACCGGAAGATGAGCTTGCCGTATTATGGTTTGACGAGGAAAAAGGCGTATATCAGATACTTGACGATGATTCCGTAATTGATACAGCAAATAATACGGTAAGTTATACCACAACACATTTTTCAACCTATATGTTGGTAGATGCCGCTAAATGATATGATGCCTGGAGGGTAACACTTGATTATAGAAATAGCACTTCAGAGCCGTCAACGCAATATGATATAGCATTTGTAATAGATGTATCCGGCAGCATGAGCGGAACAAGATTAGATACTGCAAAATCTGCCATTAGTGGGTTTATTGATTCCCTGTATCCTACCGATTATGCCTGTATAATTACTTTTAATACGACGGCAGAAGTATGTGAGGAGTTTACAAACGACAAGACAGCGTTGAAGAGCGCCGTTGAATCACTGGATGCTTCAGGCGGAACAGATACAGACAGTGGATTATCTGCTGCGATTAATGAATTTACGGCATTTGATTATGCCTTAAGTGATCTGGCAAAAAGTAAACATATCATAATGATATGTGACGGAGATGTAAATTATAATGAAACAACAGTAAATAGCGCTATGTTAAATGGCATAAAGATCCATACAATAAATATAGGGGATAATGATTCTTCCGATTTATTAAAAATTTCCAGTCAGACTGGCGGTCAATACTATTTTATTTCGGAACTTGATGACATATTTGGCACAATAGGAATGATACAAAGTGATACGGTTGATCGTATTGATACAACAGATACTGATTTAGACGGAGTGTATGATATCTATGAAACAAAAGGTATTCGGTTACCAAACGGTGTAATTATATATACTTCCACAAGTTCAGGGGATACCGATAATGATACTGTTATAGACGGAGATGAAATTGGAACCAGAAAGACTTTTACAGTATCCACAAAAAGCAATATTACAAATGCTGTATACTTTTCAATTAACAGTATCCCAACACAAGTTGATTCCGATGGGGATGGTTACAATGATGATATAGATCCCAACCCGTTAAAAAAGGATGTTATAGAGTATACTTTACGTGATACTGACTTTAATAAAGTGATATATAAAGGATCCGAAAATTATTACTATTACACAGATGCCATATATTATGGAGGTAATCAAGGTTGGTTTGCCGATGATATATATAATACCGATTCAACAAGTAAATTAATAGAAAACGGAGGGTGCGGTTTGCTTAGTGGAACGGACATTATGCTATATATTGGGCGAAATGATGCCAGACATCCTAAGTTAGAAGGAATTAAGTATGGTTTGAGTTTTACAAGAGATAATGCCTGGGAAAGCTGCTATAGTTATACTGATTACAGTGAATTTGTCAGAGAAATGGAGGCGGATTATATTACCCCGATAGGAGTATTGAAAGATTTAGCAAATGGTTCATGGACAATTGGAGTTAATCCATTGCAATATGTGGCATCAGTAAATAAGTATATCGACGTAAATGGCTATACGGATTTAAATGCATCTCTATACTTTACTAATGTGTACGGTTCAAGTGAAAGTTACATGACAGACAGAATTATAAAGAGTATTATGAATGACACCCCTGTAGCTATGATGATTGGCACAGGTATAGTGGGTATGAAGGGATGTACAACTAAGTATAATATAGTTTCAGATGATGAAGATAAGAATTTTCATTGGGTAACTATTACGGGTGTTGAAATTTATGCTTTGACTAATAAAGTTACATTTACAATTGCATCATGGGGAGGAATGTATAAAATAGATGTAGATGATTTTTACAATAATGCAGGATATCTTAGCAGTTTAGTATTTTTTGAATAGTAGCACAAAGGAGCCAGAAAATTATGGTTATTGAGAAAAATTTAGAGAGACGTAAACGAATAAAGAACTGTATTATTATCTGTATTGCATTAATGATTGGGTTCTACGCTATTGCAGCAATTCTCTTAAATCCATATGACAACACAAGATATAACGGTATTGCCAGAAGAATAAATAATATTGTTATAAAAAAGCAAAGACAATCATTTCGATTACTGCATTGTAAGGACTATGGTTTAGAATTGCATTTAATTATTAAAGGTAATTCTAAAAAAAAATTTTCACAAGATGATATAAAAAATGCATATGATTTTTCGGTAGATATAGCTAATTTATTAAATGAGAACAAACAAAATCATATATTGCCTGATAGTATTATTATTCAATTAAATCCAAGGTTTTCTCCTGATGGAAATTTTAGAATAAAGATAAGGAAAAGAGATGATGAATATATTGTTGAGGAGGCCAGTCTATCCAATGTTTGTTCTTTCTCAGATTTGGAGGGGCTGTCAGGTATTTATCAAATATGGTTTGGTAATCCGGGAACCGTTGATGGAATTGATTTCTTCTCGGAATTTACCAATTTGGAACAGATAACATTTGCCGGATGGCAGCCGGATGCTGATATACGTCAAGAACTAGCAAGCAAATTTCATTCCATGGTACCTGAATGTAAAATTATTTGGACGGATTCTAATAAGTAAATGCTGTTTATTAATAACTAATATGGCACTTCAAAGTTAAAGATTAATTATTCAGCCATAGAACAATAAAAAAAGAATTAAAAATGATACAAACACATTCATTGATTAAAACTATTACGAGTTCACAAATAATTACCCTGCTTACTTTGACGCATTGAAATAGTACAGTTAAAACCTGTGGCTCGTCTCATGGGTAAGCCACAGATAATAAAATACAAGGAGGTCTGAAAATGACTAATAAAAAATCTACTTTTAAAACCCTATCACTTATGGTAGCCGTAGCATTATTCATAACCACATTTTGCGTAGCCTTACCGGTAAGCGCAGCCGCTAGGGGAGCATGGGCTCCCAATACTGCATATGCAGTAAATGATACAGTACAATATAGTGGAAGTACTTATACCTGTATTCAGGCACATACTTCCCTTGTAGGCTGGGAACCATCCAATGTTCCTGCTTTATGGGAGAAAGGCGGCAGCGGAACTACACCAACACCAACACCGACGCCACCTACAACAAACGGAGTGACATTCTATGCAGATATAAACTATGGTGGAACGGCAATAACACTTGGAGCAGGCAATTATACACTGTCTCAGTTGAATGCAAAAGGAATTTGGGATAACTGGATGTCTTCTCTCAAGGTTCCTGGCGGCTGGACTGTAGAAGTATATCAGAATGATAATTTTGGAGGAACAAAATGGACCTATACTTCAAGTTCTTCCTGGGTTGGCGACACGGTCAATGACAAGATGTCATCGGTTAAGATTTATACCGGGTCATCAGCACCTTCCGTAACAAAGCCTTCCGAAGTTCCAAGCAACATATGGACATATACAATGAACGTGGACAATAAATTTGGTAAAGGCGGAGATTTTGCTTTATTGCTGTGTGCTGTTATCAAAAAGGAAAGTAACTTTGGAGCAGGCTTATCTGGCAGTCCATCAGCCGGCGACGGATTAATGCAGGTAGAACCAAACACACGTAACGCTTATTTATCCCAATTCAGCTCAACATTTGGCCGTACTTATAATCACAGCAGCGAACAAGACCAGGTATGCCTGGGCGGACTGATTTTAAATGAAAAAATTGTTAAATTCGGTAACATATATGACGGTTTATTGCACTATAACGGAGGAGATTACTGGTATCCGGGAGCCACTGATTCTTATGGACGTCCTATTCTGGCAAATCAATATGCAGATGCGGTTTACGCTACATATAAGGGCTATGGCGGTAAGAACTAAGGTGAATGCGGAAATAATGAGCTTCAATATTACACGAACGGCTCACAGAACGTTCAGGTAACTGGCAAAAACTGGTCCTGAAGACCTAATGGAGCTGCCACATTCCTGGAAAAGATGTA
The DNA here is from genome assembly GCA_049692775.1 of Anaerocolumna sp. Taxonomy (GTDB): domain Bacteria; phylum Bacillota; class Clostridia; order Lachnospirales; family Lachnospiraceae; genus Anaerocolumna. The sequence continues at coordinate 5,166 of JBAVPE010000146.1, forward strand.
TGTGGATTATGTCCGCGTATATAGATAGTGCAGCAATATCTGAAGAAAACGGGCGTAAAACTGAGTAGGAGGCGGGCCAATTAATGACTGGCCTCCTATTTGATTGTCCGGCTCCATCCCATGGGATTTAGTGGCTCCGCCACTTCGTAATATCCAGTGCAGGGAAAATGGTTTTACTGTAACTTAAAGAGGCATCAGCATTCCCAGTGCCACGTTTAATGGAGGGAAGGATGAGCCTGTTACAGGATATATTTAAGTATGGAGGTAAAGCAAATCTATTGGATAATAATATAATAAAACTATTGCAACTATTAAATACACATGGCTATCGTAAAAGTTAAAAACAGGTTTTCACGGAGTTTTCTTTATTTCAACAGAAATGTTGAAATAAAGCCATAACGACGGAGAACCTGTTTTTTTAGTGAATAGGAAATTGCGTCCTATTCACTAAAAAACCCTCCGGGAGGATGCACATGACGCGCTAAGGATAATTGTCACTGATGTGACAGCGCGTCAGCGCTAGAGTCTGGCGAGCCAGACTCTTTCTTATATGTGAAGTATTAATCAAAAAATTACTTAATATTACTTAATTTTTACAAAACAATAAATAAAAGTAAAATTTGTAATATTATAAAAGAAAATTGGAGATTGAGGAAGTCATATATTATGTGGGGTAAAAATAAAATATTTTATAACTTGGAGAAACTAATTCAAGCTAAAAAGAATAAGCGGTTTAATTGGAAAGCAGGCTTTAAATTAACAGCCTTATCATTGATTTTGATTTTAGTTACCGAATTAGCTGCACAGCCTGATTTGTCTTCATTTGGTTGTACAAAAGTATATGCTGAAACAATAACGGATACCGAAGCACCGACGGCACCTGCAAATTTGAATATAGCAGGTTCTGCCGATGCAGTCGTCCTGAGTTGGGATGCTTCCGGTGACGATGTCGGAGTAACAGGTTATAAAATTTACAGGAATGAAGTGGAAATCGGAACTACAGCAGAAACAACCTATACAGATGACACAATAACGGAACCGGGAACCTATACCTACACTGTGAATGCATACGATGCAGCCGGGAACCTTTCATTACCAAGTGCCGGATTGATTTTAACAATCACCGCAGGGGATGGATCGGAAACACCGGAGAACAATGAGATACCGACGGCACCAGCGAATTTGTCGGTATCCGGTTCTGCCGATGCAATCGTCCTGAGCTGGGATGCTTCCAGTGACGATGTCGGAGTAACAGGTTATAAAATTTACAGGAATGAAGTGGAAATTGGAACCACAGCAGAAACAACCTATACGGATGAGACAATAACAGAACCGGGAAGCTATCTGTATACGGTGAAGGCATATGATGAATCAGGTAATTTATCGGAAGAAAGTGCCGGAATAACCGTAACCATCTCAACAGGAGAAGACCCGGATGATCCGGGAAATAATGAGATACCGATGGCACCAACGAATTTGTCGGTATCCGGCTCTGCCTTATCCATTCTCTTAAGCTGGGATGCCTCAACGGATGATGAGGGAGTGGCAGGCTATAAGATTTACAGGGATGAAGTGGAAATCGGTACAACTACGGACACATCCTATACGGATGATACAATAACGCAAGCCGGAACCTATCTGTATACGGTAAAGGCTTACGATGCGGACGGTAATTTATCGAAACCAAGTAACGGATTTTATCTACTATAGGGGATAACCAGGCACCATCAGTACCGCAGAATGTTACTGCAACAATCGGTGAGGGGCCGTCGGTCATCCTAAGCTGGGATGCCTCCCTTGATTATTTCAAAGTGGAAGGATATAAAATCTATAAGAATGGTGTGGAAATAGCAACAACCACGGAAACAACTTATACGGATACTTCTGTAAAAATGGGAGATGTATATAATTATAAGGTAAAAGCATATGATATATCTGATAATCTGTCAGATCCCAGTGATATTGTTACCGTTGATTATAATGATACAGTTGATACAGATGGAGACGGACTGGCTGATTATTTAGAAAATACAATTGGAACTAATATAATAAAAGCAGATACGGATGGAGATGGATTAACAGATAGATATGAACATATTATTCTTGGAACGGATCCTTTACTGCTTGATACGGATGGGGATGGGATTTCAGATGCAGATGAAGATGCAGATGGAGATGGACTGACTAATAAGGACGAAGCTGCATACGGAACAGATCCTTTGTATGAGGATACCGACGGCGATGGCTTAAACGATAATGACGAAGTAAAAGTATATTTTACGGATCCGCTCCTTTCCGATACCGATGGGGAGGGCTTATCCGATGATGATGAAATAACGCTGGGTTTCGATCCGTTGAATCCGGACACGGACGATAATGGAATTACAGACGCTAATGAAAAGGTGAATCAAACGCTAAATGTTTCAATCGAAGAAGACGAAAAGCCGGGAATAACCGGAGTATCTGTAACAATGAACGGAACCGGAAATATTAATGATAATACTTCAATCGATAACGTATATGGAATCGATACGCTTTCCAGTGATGTCGTTGGACTAATCGGTGTGCCCGTGGAAATCACATCGGATTCTCAATTTGATGAAGCAACGATCAGGTTTCATTATGATGACAGATTTTTAGGGGACACAAAAGAAGAAGATTTAGCTGTTATGTGGTATGACGAAGAAAATAATGCATATCAGATATTAGATGCAGATACGGTGATTGATACGGCCAATAATACAGTAAGTTATACCACAACCCATTTTTCTACTTATATGGTAGTAGACAGGCAAAAGTGGTATGATGTATGGAGCAATGCCATTACATACCGTAGAGATCCTGAAATTCCGGGTATTCCTGTGGAGTATTTTGATATATCATTTGTAGTAGACAAATCCGGAAGTATGTCAGGTTCCAATATAGAAAAAGCAAAAGACGCTATCAGTTCATTTATTGATGCATTCTATAGCAATGACCGGGGAAGTATTGTTGCTTTTGATTCCGGTGCAATTGTGGGTGTTGATTTTACAAGTGATAAAACTGTATTAAAAAATGCTTTGAATAGTATTGAAGCATCCGGTGGAACCAGTGTAAATGCTGGGTTATTAAAAGCGATATCTTTATATGATGGATCGACGTCCCCTAATTCAAAAATGATAATCCTGCTATGTGATGGAGATGTAAATTGTACACAAGATACCATACAAAAAGCAATTGACAGCAACATTAAAATCTATCCTGTACTTATAGGTTCAATGAACAGTTCAAGCGCGTTGGAAAGTATCGCATCCCAGACAGGCGGAACTTTTTATTATGCAGCAACAGCAGAAGATATAAGAAAAGCTATCTACGGAATACAAGAAGGGGCAATGTTAGATACCACAGATACGGATGGAGATGGATTATACGATATCTATGAAACCGCGGGTATGATGCTGCCAAATGGACAGATAGTATATAGTGATTCGTTAAAAAAAGATACCGATAGTGATAAGTTGTCAGACTTTTTAGAGATGGGTGGTATAGAAGAGTTTGATAATGAAAATTTAATTAAACAATACATAATGACAAAAGAGGGTTATGATAATACTATATATGCTACTTATTTTAATTATGTAAGTAATCCTAATTTATCAGATACGGATAATGACGGGGTTAATGATTATGACGATGCGTATGGAACTGATTCTACCAAGTCAATGGATGATGATGAACTTACCGGTACTTATCAATATTTTATAGATTTAGCAAATGAAAATTATGAAAACAGATCATATATATATATGATGGATGGCATTGGGATGATGAATTACAGAATAATATTACAGAAACTATAAGTGAAATTCCTGTTGATTTAACTTCTGATGAACGTTCCATTATTATTGACGGTATCATTATTTTTGAAGCTAGTGATTTACAGGACAAGTATAGATCTGTGTATACTGCTTCAGATAATATTATAAGTAAATATATTACTGAACGGGGATTTCATCAGCATTTAGTTCCTTTATATACACAGTATCCGGATATAAATGATCCTACTATTAAAAATGAATGTGCAAGAGCTTTTTTAGATGGTTTTTGTATAGGCTTTTACCAGGGAATTATATATGGATCTATGGATTGGATGGCAACATACAAGTACGAGGATAGCATGGCATATGCCAGAAGAATTGGGCGGCAAGGTGAAAGGGCTTCTGGAATTATTAAGAATCACAAACATATAACATCAAAAACACGTTCAGCAGAGTATAGAATTCCCGATGGACTAGATGAAGTTAATGGTATACTTAGTGAAGTGAAAAATGTTAAACAGCTAGGATATACCAAACAATTGGAAGATTTTTATGAATATTGTCAAGATAATTATTATACTTTTGAACTTTATGTAAGAACAACAACTAAACTATTATCTAAGTTAAGAAAATTGATAGAAGCCGGAAAAATTACATTAAAATTTTTGCCTTAATTAAATATGATAATATTTAACAGTAAAAATATTTTGCTTGTCATATGTTTTATGTTACAATTACAGGTATATTTTAGTATGGAGGTAAATCAATTGAATCAAAAGCTAATAAATCTGTTAAAACAATTAAATACACATGGCTATACGTTTTTAGATATTAATGCTATAGTTGAATATCAAATAAAAAATAGTGATACCTTTTTAATAAAACAAATAGTAGATTGTTTACACAATTTAGAGGAAATCAATTTA
>JBAVPE010000147.1:0-84633 GCA_049692775.1 Anaerocolumna sp.
ATATAATCCTGCAACCAAAGGAGTTAAAAAACTGTTACCGCGATAAATTTTAAATTTAACCATGTCCGGTATGCAGACATAACTATCGGAAAAAATGATGTTTTTTTTAATCTTATCAACTGCTAGATATGAAATCTGTTCCTTATCAGAACTTATTCGTATGACATTATCAAAATTAGCAGGATAAGATATGCCGTTTTTATTATTATCTGCTGCGAATATAACAATACCAGCATTTAATGCTTTCTCACAGATATATTTTAGTCCTAATATTTTTTCTTGGTCTTCCAAACTCTCTTTTAGGGTAAATCCCAAACTTAAATTAATAATATCCACATCATTTTCAATGCAGTAATTGACAGCTTCACATAAATCTTCCACATTACCCTTTAACTTTTTATCTAGAATTTGGATGGATATAATCTCTGTATCCGGTGATTCATAAAGCAGTTTTTTTATAATGTTTGTGCCGTGGGTATCATTATCATATATGCATTTCTTAAATTCATGATTGATATATTGTACACTCTTTATTTTTTTCCCTAAAAAAAAGGCATCTCCTACCTCAACACCGGAATCAATTACGGCTGCTGTTATGTTTTCCATATTCAGCTCCCATCTGTGATCTTTTTAATAGATTCCAACTTCTGTCGCAAACTTATAAATATACTGGGTGACTGCTTTTATAGCATATTGTACACTCTTTTCTCCGGCGATGCTGTAAGTACTGCTGTCTTGCGCCTGTCCTGCCAGAGCTTTTGCCTGTTTGGCAGTGGCCTGGATCAGACTGGATACGGAAGTATTAATGGCCTGTTGATAAACACTGGAAGCAAAAGTATTCCCTGCAATCTTATAGGCCGTACGGTTTGCATCAACATAGGCTTCAAATTCCGTATGATTACTGTTTAGTGCCGTTAAATTTGAAGCATGATGTGGTTCATTGGCATCGGAAACATAATGGGTACCCCTGCCAAGATATAAGAAAGCTGCCGTTGCATCCCCAGCTTTATACCGTTCAACTGCACTATTAAAATAAGAGTCCGCCCTTGTTTTGGCTGTTGGTGAGGTCTGACCCAGCCAGTTTTTATTCGTGTCCGGATCATAAAAATGGCCTGCAAAGGTACCAAAATCCGTTTCATTTCCAAACCCGTCCGGCCAATCGGTATTAGACATAATAACCTCTGCATTATAATCTGAATTTAAGGGGCTGTTACCCATGTCATTGCTTAAAATTGCCAGGGCATTCGCAACTATGTACTGGTGGGTATGGTTCACTCCTCCACTGACGAAATTAGTCGAATATTCTCCTTTACCATGCTGTAAAGGTACACCGTTGCCGTAAATATCCTTAGATCCATTTATAATGTCCTGAACTTTTTGGGGCAGTTCCGGTGCTTTTGTATCTGTTTGAGCAGCATAAACTGCACTGCTGCCTAAAACAGATATCACACATAAGGTACAAAATGCTTTTTTCATAAATCGTTTCATTGTATTATCCCCTTTCTTAAAAATGATTGCTGCGTAATTGTGGACCCTTAAAATTAATGCTTTCATAATTCCCAATTACATCTAATAGTTTCTATTTTATGAATGCAACTATTTAATAAATATTTGCTATTTCATACTCCTTTACTGGTGTTACAAACCCTTTTTTTACGGAATAAATGGTATCAAAATAAGCACATTCCTCAATGTTGTGAGAGATAAACAGAATGATTTTATTTTCCTTCAATTTCTCTATAATTAAAAAAAGTTTTTTTCTTCTTTCAATATCTATGGAAGCAGTGCTTTCATCAAATATCAGGATATCTGCATCTTTTAATAAGGCTCTCAGTATATCCAGACGCTTTTTCTGACCTATGGATAAATTACCCGTGCCTGCGCTTAACTCCTCCGTCCATTTACCGGGCAGGTTAAGAATCTCCTCTTTTAAATCCAGCAGTTCGCTATAATTAATCAGTTTATCTTCACTGAAACCACCGCTTAGCATTAAATTCTCAAGAATTGTCCCTTTATAGAATAAAGAATCCTGTTGAACTAAAGCAATTTTTTTTCTGATGGATTGAATGTCTAATTGTTTTATTGACTTTTGATTAAGATACAGATTGCCGGTACTTACCGGATAAAACCCTGCCAACAGTTTCATTATGGTGGATTTACCGCATCCGCTCGGCCCCATGAAAGCTGTTACTTCTCCCTGATTGATGGTAAGGTTAAGGTGATGTAAGACATGTTTTCCTTCCCTGTAACGAAAACTTACGTCATCAAACCGGATACTTTTAACAGGCTCAATAAATTCCTTGTCACCAAATTTTTCATCATTTTCTTTTAATACAGATAACAAACGGTTAATTGCAATCACTGCCCCCTGATAGCTGTTATTAAACTGGCAGAAAAAATTCGTTGGAGTCAGGAGCATGTTCTGGTAATTGACGATTGCCATGACAGAACCAACTGTCAATGTTCCGGCAAATATAGAAAAACCGCCGATTACCCAAATACATCCTGCCAGCAGATAGATAAGCAGATAACTGATATTAATATTTACGGAAGATGTAATCTTTAATCTTACCTGGGCTTCATAATAGTTTTCATAGGCCTTCTGAAATTTTTTATTCACATGCCGGTAAGCACCATATAATTTTGTGATAATAACATTATTATAATTTTCCGAAATACACTCAATAGAGGCTTCGTTACTTGTCATGACTGTTTCTGATATGACTTTGATTTTCGCACCAAAGAACCTGTTACAATAGATATAAGCTCCTATAATAATAAAGGAAAGAACCAATATACGCCAATCCATGATGAATATCATGACACATGCAAACATCAGCGTTGCAGCATTGCTGACTATTTTTATCAACATATACCCGCAATTGTCCTTAATCATCTCAACTTCCTTATTATATTTGGACAGTACATCACTTAAATTGTGTGTATCAAAATAGGAATATGGCAGGCTGCCCAATTTATCGTTTAATTCTTTCCTTAACTGGAAGCTTAATTTCTCGGATATTTTAGCCAGCAGATAGTCTTTTACCACATTAAATAGCATATTAAAAACGAAGCAAAGCATCATACCGCTTATCATAAAAAGGAATAAACCCATATCCCTATTAGGAAATGCATCATCAATCATAACTTTATAAGTTAAAGGAATAATTATGGTAATAATACTTTGCAGGATGGTAACGATACAGACCAGCATAAAACCGGCTTTTTGTTTTAATATATATTCCTTTAAGAAAGACAAATAAGTATTTTTCACTCTTACACCCATCGCATATAACGGCAACCTTTCTTTATCAATATTTTCTTTCGCTCTTCCCATTGCAGGTATTTAAATAATCCATTAAACAATACAGATTTTCCTTAAGGGATCGTTTCCCTTCATAATAAAACATCATAAATTGCAGAAAGATCCGGTTTAATCCGCAGATTCTTTTAAAATCAGGAGAATCCTGCATGCTTTCCGCCGCACAGGGTCCGGTACAGAAATATTTCACACTGCATTGGCTGCATATTTCCTTTTCCCCGACTAAAAACATATCTTTAATCTGTTTCTCCTTTAATTTTTCATTCCATTTAGTAAGGATTTCATCCACGGAATCTGTCAGTATATTTCCCAGGTCACAGACAGTCTCCCGTATGTTGGAACACATATATAATTTCCCTTCAGGCTGGATGGATAATAGTTTGCCATATCCCCCGCATCCGGCGGCGGCCTGTAATTTTGGCATAAAGATACCGGCTAAGTTATTGGTATAATATTCATTATCCATAATGTAACTGATGGCTTCCCTATACATCTGAAGAATTTCACTTTCGGAAAATATCTTCTCCTCTGTTAACGCCCTGCCTAAGGGTGCCACAAAACGGATTTCAAATACCGCCTGATATAAGTTACATAACTCAATGGCTTCTTTTAAATACAAATAACTCTCCCTGTCTACCACAAAGGAAAATGCAAGGCATATTCCCGCTTTCTTAATAGCAAAAAAAACCTTTTCCATACGTTTCATGAGCGCAGGGTTAGAAAACAGATTCTCGATGCTGATTTCTATACTTCCGATATACCCTGACAATTCCGGTATAATGGTTTCCTTTAGCAATAATCCATTGCTTTGCAGAATCAGCTTTTCCCTGCCAAAGGCTTCCGAGAATGCTTTAAGAACAGAAAGGACATCCTTTCTTAGCATAGGTTCACCACCGGTTACTATTATCTTTTTTAAATCCAGTTTTCTTAATTTGGGTATAACAATATCCGTAATTTTATTAAAATCCATGTCCCACCGGTCATCAACTTCCGGGTTCGAATTCATGGAGCAGAAGGGACAGTTTAAATTGCATTTTTTCGTAAGTGCAAAATAGACGGATTTCATCCCATTTCCCTTTAAGCTTACTGTGTCATCAAACATTTTAAAGTTTGTATTTATTTCCTCATAAAAAGCCTCACCCTCCTGCATTTTCTTTTGATACAGAGATTCCGGCAGGCGTATAAAACGGCAAGTGTCTGTATTTAGCAGAATTACTTTATTATTGCCTTTATAAGTTTTTAGTGAAGGAACGGTATTCATCTTAACTGCCTCCTTTCTAATTTCGAATACTCCCGGGAACTCCCACAACCTGTATTTATTGATATTTTAGATGCTGGCAATAAAATTTAATTAGTATCCGAGAGTACTCATTTTAATCATTTATTTTTCATTTCCTGATAAAATCCGTACATAAACTGTTCCATCCTGCATAAAGTATCATTGGGTCTGTTAATATCCCCGTTACTTCTTAAACTGGTCATGATACAGGATTTAGCACCGCAATAATCATATAAGGAACAAGCGGTACAGGATTTATTATGAATCTCTTTGACCTCTTTTAAAAAATTAATCTTGTCAAGATAAAGTCCCTTATCTATATCCCCTAAGGAATATTCTTTATCAAGACAGGCGGTACAGGCAAAAAGCTTACCATCCGTCCTGATATAATGAGTAATCAGTCCAGCCCCGCAGGTATAAAATATTTTCTTTTTTTCTACCGAATGTTTTAATTCATTCATAAAATTCCAATAAAATTCCTTGTGATTCCTGACAGAATCCATATAAAAGGCGAAAGATCCCCTAATGCCTTCTTTTATATTGCTTAATTCCACTTCATCCCAGGAAACAGTAAGGTCTAAGGCAGTATCAATTATCTTAATCCCCAGTTCTTCCACCATATATCTCAAACTATAAAAATAATTCATATAATTATTTTTAGTAATTACATTCGTAACCTGGACATACCTCTTGCATTTTTCTTCATAATCTTTTATATAATGCCAGTTGTCTAAAATCTTATCGTAAACACTATAGCCGGATTTTGATATCCGGTTACTGTCATTGGTTTCCTTATCCCCGTCAATACTTACTTTTATTATAAAATCATTGTCCGTCAGCCAATCCATGATGTCCTGACTAAATAAGGTTGCATTCGTTGTAAGGGAAAAGGTTAAAATTTTTTGTTCATAAACATTTCTCTCTTTTATATATGAGACAATATTTTGTAAGAGTTTAAAATCCAGGAGTATCTCCCCTCCTACAAAATGAAACCACAACTTGTTATCCCTATGACTTTTTACATTGGCAAATGCCATATCTATACTTTTAACGGCAGTTTCAGAGGACATGGTATTGTCTGTTAACTCACCCAGATAGCAGTAATTACAGCACAGATTGCATTTCTGATTGATTTCTAATGTTATGGTGTACATAGCTCCCCCCAGCTTCCTGCTATTAAATCAAGACCGATGCAGCCTTTAAAATCTCCTTTACCGGGTTACTGATTTCAATTCCATGGTTTACTGCTTCCAAATAATAGGTCATGATCCGGGGATGTTTTTTCTTAAACAGTTCCGTGATTACTTTCATATCATGGCGGTATAGGAGCCGTTCCAATCTGCATACACATTCGATGGGTGTATTCAGATAACCGGATAAACTGTAATTCTGAAAACCACATTTTGTTCCTTTGCAGGTAAAAGCAATCTCACAGTCTTTGCATTTTGAGATAGTATTAACAGATGCCTTAACATTCTGAATGAAAACGTAAGGTTCCATTCCGGCCGTTACTGTCCCAAGCTTCCATTTTTCCTGGTTGACAACATAACCGCAAGGATAGATTTCCCCTTTACTATTAATGGTAATGTGGGATTTGGTTCCGGCACTGCAATATTTTCTGGTTCTTTTTGGAAGCAGGGTAGTATATTTATAATCATACAAATCAATGATGGCTTCCTCCTGACCTGCAATGGTTACCAGATAAAATTCATCCAGCTGTTCTAACTGTTTATCCAGTTCATTCAGGGTTTTATCATTCCAGTCCCCGAAGGAATCAAATGCAATATGAAAGGAATTAATACCCAGATTATAAAAATATAAAACATTTTTATAAAACAAATGTACATTATTCGCCGTAACTGTCATTCGAATATGAAACTTTATATTTCTATCTGCCAAATCCATGACTTTATTCAGGATGACAGGATAAACATCCTCTCCATTTACGCTCAGCCGGTTTAAGTTATAGGTTTCTTTATCACCATCCACACTGACAGACAGATTAAAATGATTCGATACCATAAGTTCAAGGATCTGGCTGTCCAGTAAAATTCCATTCGTTGTTATGGAATAACGGAAAAGATTCTTCCATAACCGGAATTTTGTATTTATCAATTCCATAGCTTCATATATTCTCTGCTTATTTAATAATGGTTCTCCCCCTAAGAAAGTCAGGTATATATTTTCCCCGGGGATATTATTGTTAACCATAAATGCCAGAGCCTTATCCAGGTTATCACTTGATAAGAAACTGTTATTCTTTGAACTGCCTTCATAACAATAACTGCATTTTAAATTACAACTGTCTGTTAAATATAAAATACATTCCATAAATTTTCTTCCTCCCCGGAATGGGGCTGTTAACAGCGCAGCAGCCCCTAATTATTCCCCTAAGCGCGTTTATTACGCTTAAAACACGATTTAACCCCTTTGCATAAAGCCCTTATTCTATTGCAGGTCATCTAGTGTCGGTGTGCCATGCCATGGTCCTAAGCAGTCATTCATACACATGTCTTCACGGGTTTCACAGTAGGCATAACCTTCAATTTCTTCTTCAACCAGTTCGACTGCAAGTACTCTGTTTTCATCCTTATTCATATACATCCCTCCTTTACTTTGATATTCTCGATAGTGCCATTTTTCCCTGGCACTATCAAAATATCACATATGTAAATTTTCGGAAATCTTTGTCGTGTAATTGGGTCTTTACAATGCATAATCAGTTAATTCAAATTGTTTACAGGCTAAATTTGGATAATTATGAATTTGTATTGTAATAATCAACCATTTATTATACAATTTAAATAGGAAGTTTTTGGATTTCATTAAAAATTTTATGATCAGACAGGATATGAATTTATGAAATGGATTTTGTTAATTGAAGATAATAAAGCACTTTGTACAGGTCTTCGTTTTGACTTAGAGGAAGAAAATTATATTGTAACAATGGCAGGAACCGCCCAGGAAGCATTCCAGCTCATAAACCGGAAGGAATTCGATTTAATTCTAATGGACGTGAATCTTCCTGACGAAAATGGTTTTGAACTCTGTCGGAAAATCAAACAGTTAAAAGATATCCCTGTCATTTTTTTAACGGCCTGTGACTTAGAAAAGGATGCAATCAAGGGGTTTGAATTAGGTGCTGACGATTATATTACCAAACCATTCAGCATGCCCCTGCTGCATAAGCGGATCGGAGCGGTTTTAAAGAGATGTTCTGCCAGTAATACAGGCCATACATATTATGACGGTTTTCTTCTGCTGAACTTTGATAATTTTACTGCGGTGAAGGATAATACGGCTCTTATATTAACTCCTACAGAATATAAATTAATCAGGCTGTTTATTAACAATGCCGGAAACGTTCTGACCAGACAGGTATTATTAGAACGGTTATGGGATATTGATAATAACTTTGTGGACGAACATACCTTAACCGTTAATATAAACCGGCTCAGGACCAAAATCGAAGATGGTAACCATAAGTATATCAGGACAGTTTATGGAATGGGATATCAATGGATTACCAAAAAGGTTGAAAGAAAATATTAAGATGAAAGGAATGCCATGTTGATTCCTTCAACCTATTAATTATGGCAGTATCGCAGATGCTGTCTGCGATATGCAATGGGCATATCAATGAAAAAATCAAGGAATACTAACTTTCTCTATCGGTGTTTTATCTTAATGGAAATACTGCTCTTTATCGGATTTTTTATCCTGGTACTAAGAATGGGGGATATTCCTGTTAAACGGATTCTTCTGATCTTGTCTGCACTTATGTTTATCCTCTTAAATAGTCTTCTATACTACCTGCTCCGCAAGGATATATGTTCTTTTTCTGATTCCTTAAGCAATATTCTGGATGATTTAATCAACCGGAAAGATACAGTAGAATTCGACCTTATTTCCGATACTTTACTTGGTAAACTGGAACTTAAATTAAAACGCCTTTATGAAATTATTGAAAATGATTCCGAGAAAAACATGGAAGAAAAAAAAGCTGTACAAAGTCTGGTCTCTGATATCTCCCATCAGGTTAAAACGCCAATTTCCAATATCAAGATGTATGTCTCTATCTTACTGGAACGAAAGGTTGACATAGAAAAACAAAGGGAATTTTTACTGGCGGCTGACACCCAGATAGATAAACTTGACTTTTTAATGCAGTCCTTAGTTAAAATGTCGCGCCTTGAAACCGGTATTTTTGAAGTCTGCCCAAGGAATGTCCTTATCTTTAATACCCTGGCCCAGGCACTCAGCCAGATACAAATAAAAGCAGAACAAAAAAACATTAATATACAAATAGACTGTGCAGACAACCTGTTAACCTTCCACGATGAAAAATGGACACAGGAAGCCCTTTTTAACCTATTAGACAACGCCGTTAAGTATACGCCGGAATGTGGAAGTATAACTATTACGGTAATACAGCAGGAGTTTTACAGCAAAATTATGATAAAAGATAACGGGATAGGAATCACAGAAAAACACCAGGCTGCCATCTTTAAACGGTTTTACCGGGAACCGGAGGTTCATGACCAGGAAGGAGTGGGTATCGGCTTATATCTGGCACGTGAAATCATCAGTCTGGAACACGGTTATATCGAAGTCAAATCAAAACCCGGACACGGTTCCCTATTCACTGTTTTCCTTCCTAATGCTTCTACCATTTTAAGGTAATCATGCCAATTGTCTCTAAACTGAGATATTTCTGAGAGATTTCTGTAATATTTAAAAACTATAATAATTACAGGCTCAGGTTACTGCCTGAGAAATTCAACGATAAGGGGATATGTTATGAAAACAGTATTACAGACGAGTAATTTAAAGAAATATTACGGAAGGGAACCTAACATGGTAAAAGCCCTGGATGGTGTAAACCTTTCCATCGGACAAGGGGAATTTATTGCCGTAATCGGAACTTCCGGAAGCGGCAAATCAACACTGCTCCATATGCTGGGAGGACTGGATTCCCCTACTTTTGGAAGCATTAAAATCAACAATATGGAATTAACCGGTATGGATAATGATGAATTAACCCTGTTCCGGAGAAGGCAGATTGGTTTTATATTCCAGAATTATAACCTGGTACCTATATTAAATGTATATGAAAATATTGTTTTACCCATAGAACTGGATGGCTGTAAACCAGACAGTGCTTTTGTAAACGAAGTGATTGCAGCCTTACATCTGGAAAGTAAGGTAAACAACTTATCCGGCGGCCTCTCAGGCGGTCAGCAGCAGCGGGTCGCCATAGCAAGGGCTTTAGTAACAAAACCGGCCATCGTCCTTGCCGACGAACCTACAGGCAACTTAGACAGCCATACCAGTCAGGAAGTCCTTGGACTTTTGAAAATGAGTAGTCAGAAATTCCATCAGACTTTAGTTATGATTACCCATAATACAGAGTTAGCCCAGCTTGCTGATAAAATCATACGTATAGAAGACGGTAAAGTCGTTGATTAAGGGGGGATCTATATGCTTCATAATAACAACAGTTCTGTAATCAGACATTTGGCCAAGGCTTCCCTTACCCATAATAAAGTAAGGAACCGGTTTATCGGTATCGTTATCATCCTGGCCGCAAGCCTGCTTACATTTTCAGCAACCTATGGATACAATGTATCTACAGAAGTAAAAAATGAGACTCTCTATCATGCATTATTTAATGATGTCAGTCCTGATTCCCTGGAGCGGTTACAGTCAGATCCTGATATTGAAATGTTCGGGATTAACCAGACCGCAGGATTGGTTAAAGCAGATTCTTACAGTTTGGCTTTACTTTATTCTGATGCAGGGACAATGGAATTATCCAATGTAAGGATTAAGGAAGGTTCCATGCCTCATAAAATTAACGAATTAGCAATCGAAAAAGGATTTCTTGATTCCACTCACCTGACCGCTTCCCTGGGTGATACGGTAACATTAGAATACCGGAATAATGCCAGTAAAAAAATGCAGGAAAAAGACTTTCTCCTTGTGGGGTTTTTAAGTACAACAGCCGAAAATGATCGGAACCGTACAGCATATAATGCAGTTGTCTCAGAGGAATTTATTAAAAGTGACAATACTTTATCTGCCCGGTATCCTTCTGTAGTTATTCGGGTAGCCAACCCTTCCGGATATTCTAATGTAAGCTTAAAGGCGAAAATCAAAGAAATCGGAAAAGCCTGTGGTATTTCCGATGAAAATGTATTAATCAATAACTTATATATCAACAGTGACAATATGTCCTCAGATACATCCACAGCTGTTACAGCCGTATCTTTAGTAATCCTCATTGCCTGTTCCCTGGTAATCTACAATATCTTTTATATATCTATCCTTGGCAAGGTTAAGGAATACGGACAATTAAGGACCTTGGGCACTACAACCAGGCAGATTAAAAAAATCGTCTCCTATGAGGGACGTATTTTATCCCTATGTTATATTCCCATTGGATTACTCCTGGGATGTTTCATAAGCTTTATCTTAACTCCTTCCTCCTGGATTTGGGAAACTGATATTATCCTTGCACTCTGTATGGGATTCATCACATATGCCACGGTGATGATTTCCGTCCGGAAACCTTCTAAAATGGCAGCTTTTGTAACTCCTGTGGAAGCTTCTGAGTACCAGTTTTATAAGACAGATAATAAAAACAGGAAGCGCTCAGCAGTAAGACTGAAACCAGCATATCTGGGCTTTTTAAACCTGACTAGAAATAAGAAAAAATCTTTAATTACGTTTTTATCCTTAACCTTAAGCGGTATATTATTTCTTGGGGCTGCTTCCATGCTGTCTTCCTTAAATCCCAGGGAACGTGCCAGACAGAGTTTCCCCTATGGCGGCGAATACAGCATTTCTTTAAACAGCGAACTGTTATCTCCCTCCACCGGGTACAATGATTTACAGGTTAACAATCCCCTGACGGAGAAATTTAAGCATAAAATAATGTCCATTAGCGGAGTGGATGAGGTGGAGGTCCATAAATATATTCTGGCAGAATTAACGGATTCAGCTGACTCCATGTTATCAGGCATAAATAATATAAGGACGAAGGATTTAAAGGCTTTTAAAAAGGTACTGGTATCCGGTTCCTTACCGGAAGAAGACTCAAATGACACCAACTCCCTGATTCTTAATATCGGAAACGGAGAGCTTGAATATCTGGGCCTGCACCTTAAGTTAGGCGATAAGGTGAATATGATTCTATATGACGGAAAGGACAAAATCAAAAAAGACTTTACCGTAAGCAGTATCATAGATGATAAAACCCAGGGCGGCACTTTCTTCCTGACAGATCCTGCAATGGATCGTCTGATCATGCAAAACTGTAATAAGGAATTTGAAATTCTATCAAGGGAGGGTTATTCTGAGGGTATCAATACTAAGCTTAAAAATCTTGTATCTTCCGAAGATAAACTGATCCTTAAAACCTTAAAGGAACGAACCTCCGTCTATAAAAATGTATTTCAGACCATGGCAGTTGCAATCTATACCTTCGTTGCATTTATCGCCTGCTTTGGAATTGTTAATCTGGTAAATACTATAATAACCAATACCATTTCAAGAAAAAACGAAATCGGTATTTTACAGGCTGTAGGACTTGACAGCAACCAGTTAAATTCCATGTTAGGAACAGAATGTCTCTTTTTAACACTGGGAAGCTTTATCGTATCTACAGTTTTAGGAAGCCTGATTGGTTATTATATCTGTAGATTTGTAAAAACCATGGCAGGTTTTTCCTTTATACAGTATCAGTTTCCATACCTGATTACGGTACTGTATCTGCTGGTCATGGTATTACTCCAGATATTACTTACAACAGGTATTACTTTGTTCCTTAGAAAACAAACCGTAATTGAACGGTTACGGGAAATGGAATAAGGTACCTGCCAGGAATTATCCGGTATATTTACCTGAATATAATGGTAAACCGTACACCAGGAAAGTTTAGAATAAGGTTTAACTTTATATGCCTTTTGTCCTAAATGGTATTCATTCCAATCAATTATAGAAAAAAACGGATTATGAATTAAAATTAATTCTAATCCGTTATCATTTTTTAGAGAATATTAAAACTTTTTCTATCCTCATATAATATCTTACTTAATAATCCCATTATAACAAGATATGGAACAAAAATAATATAAAACGTTCCTGACATCAATAAATAAATGATAGAAAATAATATAAATAAAACTGCTATAATTACAATAAAGGTATATTTACCAAGAAAAAATTTTAAAAACACATGCTTTATTTTGCTTAACATAAAGATAGCAAGAAAGTATATGGAAAAGAATACTATCTCCATATTATTCAGTTGAAAAATGATTGCACCCATTAGTATGGGTGGAAATAAACTGTTAATATTAATTTTGAAATTCTTTTTCTTCTTAAATAAAAAAATAGCAAAAAATCCAATAAATATAGAACTGTTTAGCAATATATAAGTTTTATCTAAAAAAAAGGAAGATCAATATATTGGTTTTTTAACACTACACTCATCATAAAAAGCAATAATGAAAACAAAAACAACTGATAGTTTAAAAGTTTCATCATGGAAAATATAGTTTGGGGCTGCTCCATGAGTTTTCTTTCAATACTATGAAAGATATAGCCATTTATTATGGATACATAGGTAATAATGCCAAAAACAATAACCGCACATAAATAATTCTCATAAAAAATCAGATCCAGCTGTTCTTTAAAAATAAAAGAGGAAAAATAAATAAAACAGCAAAATACAAAACAAATTAAAATCTGGACGACTATTTTATTTTTTAAGACCGCTAATCTCATATAATTTATCCTCCCAATCCTCCTCCAGATAGACTTGCCCTAAATCAATTCTTTCCGGCAGATATCGTATCAAATATAATGATCCACGTATCCTTTCCGGAATGATGTCCCCCTTGTTAAAGATATTCCCAATGGATCCATGTTCCATGATTATAACTCTGTCCGCAGTCAGGCATATACTCTCCAGTATATGGGAAGAAAAAAACAGTGTCCCATGGGTATTATACTGACGCATAAGCCGATATAAAAATTCCGTACTTTGAAAATCAAGCCCATTGACGGGCTCATCCAGTATTAATAAATCCGGTTGTAAAGCAAAACCCGTAATTAAAAATACTTTCTTTTTGTTTCCAGTAGATAAGTCTTTAATCAGAACCTTTTTATATGGTTCAAACTGAAAACCGCTGCAAAGTTGTTCCACCTTTTTGTAATCTATATTCGTTTTATAGGATAAGAACACATGCCTTAAATATTCCTCAAAGGTAAAATATTGAAAAGAATTATCTTCTGAAAATACAGTATAGCGGTATCTCTTAAAAGCATTCTCTCTTAATCTGCTATCTTCTTTGTTAAGCCTGATACAATCCACGGTATAACTGTCATGTAAACCCGTCAGGATTTTAATTAATGTGGTTTTACCGGCACCGTTAAGTCCGATCAGACCCACCACTTCCTTCTGGTTTAAAATTAATGATAAATCAGTTAAAACATTTTTACCCATTTGATACCAGGCGTTTAAACCATCGATTTGTAATAATGTTTCCATATCCTTACCTCATCCCGCTATTACTTTTACCCTTGTTAAATACAAGGAATATAATTCCCACAACAATAAAAATAGCTGCATTAAT
Organism: Anaerocolumna sp.; assembly: GCA_049692775.1. Classification (GTDB taxonomy): domain Bacteria; phylum Bacillota; class Clostridia; order Lachnospirales; family Lachnospiraceae; genus Anaerocolumna. The sequence goes on from JBAVPE010000147.1 coordinate 14,243, forward strand.
AAACGATCCCCTTACTAAATTAAAAATGCCTATCCCCATCCACACTAACCCGATAATAAGTCGTAACACTGTTTTATTTCTATTCATAATTGGCTCCCATTCCGCGTGTTATAAACGCATTCATATACGTTAATAGTTACATATATATCACATTATATTACAAATATATCACTATTGTTCGTTTAAGTCAATGTCTTCCCTATAATTTATGCGACAGTATTATATACGCAAATGCTTGTAAAAATTAGTCACAGAAGGTATAATCTTACTAGATTATTAATAAGGAGTACAAATTATGCTTATAAGCAAAAAATTTCACAAATATAATTGGATATTAGGTCTTTTAGGGTTTTTAGGGTTTAAATATTTTGAAAGCCATAATTCTTCCATGTTATTTTTCTTCAGCTTCTTTGGATTATTTTCCAATTGCATTGTATCAAGATTGGCCGCCGAAATGCCTGATGAGCGTTATATTACCAACAGGCAAAAAGCTAAAACCATTACTATGCTAATCCCCGCCGCCGCGTTATTTATAATAGGTATCAGCTCACTTTTTGCTTTCGGAACCAGGGATTTTATGGTATTAGTAAGTGCTTTAGGCTGGGCAGCAACGTTTTTAACCTATTCCATTTCATTTTATTATTATGAAAAATATGAATAGAAAGAGGCATAAATGGAACAATTTAAATGTAATCTAAAAAAATACAGACAACTGGCGGATTTAACACAAGAAGAACTTGCTGCTATGGTAGGAGTCAGACGAGAAACCATCCTCCGTTTGGAAGCTGCAAAATACAATCCCTCATTAAAATTAGCCATTGATATATCCCAGGCTGTCCATGTACCGATAGAGGAGATTTTTATCTTTGACAACAATTAGTTGTAAAACTACGGCTAATTTTCATATCAAGTTGCCATAATATATAGATATCTGCTCTATTATATTCTTTTTTCTGTGTTTGCTTACCGGAAGTACTTCACCATTTTCCAGTTCTACATTCATTTTAAATAAACTTTTAATATAACTTAAATTTACGATATAACTCTCATGTATCCTACAGAAATCTTCTCCAAGTAATTCCGTATGTTTCTTCATGTTTTTATAACTTAATATATTGGTTGCAGAAGTGTGGATTAAAGTATTGCGCTCATAGGTTTCGATATAACTGATCTCTTCCAGCTTTATTTTAAAAATTCCTAAATCATTTTTTTCTAATATAAACTTTTTATTCTTATTATGGATCAGTTCAATCGTTTTATTTAATTCCCTGCATAATTTATAATATTTAACAGGTTTTATTAAATAGTTAGCAGCCCGTACATCATAACCCTCCAATACATAACTGCTGATGGAGGTAATAAAATAAATCTGCATGCAACTATCCTGTTCCCTTATTCTCCTTGCGACCTGTATGCCGGTAATGTCTTTCATCATTATATCCAGGAAGACAATGTCAATATCTATCATTTTTTCATAGTATTTAAGGAATTCTTCCCCTGATAAAAAAGTCATAATATTGAAATTTTCCTGTTTTTCCTCTAAAATTTTGCTGATACACTCTTTCAGTTTATTTAAAAATTTGACATCATCATCACATAATACAATATTCACGGTAACCTCTTTTCATATATTAAAACACTATCAATCATCCATTCATATGTAATCTGATTTCTACTATTTACTCAAATCTATACCTCTTCTCCTAAATACATAAATACAGGCCGCCGGATGATTGCTAACATACAGCGGCCTTTGTTATTATTTGTCCTGGTATTTTTCGAGCAGCTTTTTGGGAACTTCCGGCTGGTGTAATAACATCAAGCACCAAACATTCACTGAATTAACCGCTGTATTTAATGCTGTCTTGCATACCAACTTACTTATCATGTTCTTTTCTTTATCCATACTTTCACCTCCCTGTTTCCGTATTTTAACTTTCCTATTATAACTAGGGCTGTAACCCCTATAATAGCTATAGATCCTAAAAGGGCAAATCTTGAATAAATCTGATTAAATACTACTATATATGTAATAATACCTGTGTAAATAAAGGTATAGAAAAAGGCTTTTATTTTCATGCCCTGTTTCTTTTTTTCCGGCAAAGGATTCAAACGGGTCTCAACTGGCGCCAGCATTAGAATGAAAATATTACTGATATAAACTGGAATAAGTAGGTAATAATTGTGCTGTATACCTGTTCCAATCAGGTTTGTATACAGCAATATTATAAGAAAATAAAGAATGATAAAGGTTGCTATGCATTTTAAATTAGAATCCGTATGGTATCCTCCGGCAAAGGTTCGTATCGGACAATATACAGCTAATAATATAATTGTCTCAAAAACTTCATGTAATATAAATCCTGATATTAATAAGACCGTTATGGTAATAATCGTTGAAATCAAAATCTCCAGACCGTAGGAATATATTTCAACATCTTCTCTTTGGATTATCCCTCTGTCTGCATATCTTCCTGCTAATTTTGTTGAATATTTGTGTATCATAAGCTCCCCCCATTTTCTTGATTATAACCTTTAATATGACTGATTAAAGTAAAACTGACTAAGTGGTATTTGAAATTGAATAATTGTCCACTTTTTTGCATTGGTTTACCGGTATAAGAATATTTACTGAAAACTCATTATTAGCCGATGTGATGTTTACATTCCCACCATATTTTTTAACTGATTCTTTTATGCTTAACAGCCCGATGCCATGGTATTTTTTATTTAATTTGGTGGTTTTTACGTAATTATTTAGAATATTTATCTGATCTGCCATGCTGTTTACTACCTTAATAACCAAAAAATTCCTCATCACTTTAGCCTTAATATCGATATACCGTTTATTGCAATCTTCTATTTTCTCACAGGCTTCTATGGCATTACTGAATAAATTACCAAAAATATCACAAATATCTAAAGGATCCATAAAATTTCCTTTTGAAAAATCTATCGAACAGGTTACTTCAATATTTTTATGACTGGCTTCCATATATTTTTCATTAATTAAGGTATCCAATATATCATTATTGGTAGGTACAAATGTTTCAAATTTTTTTAAGGATTCCAGCAATTTATCTATATCCCGGACATCCGTTCTCATATTGTCCTTAAAATATAGAAGATAGTTTTTTAGATTATGATGAATTTTTATTATTTCATTTTCATTTTCTTTCTTGGCTTGATAATACTGCACCTGATATTCTTTTCGGTAGCGGATTGTCTCAAGACGTATCACCCTGTACTTTTCGTTAATATAAGCATCGGTAAGAATGGTATTACAGGTAGTTTCAAGTAATATCAGTAATGGTATCAAAACCAACATATAAGAGGAATATTTGCTGATCTTTATGTCAGCATCCGATAAGACAGACATATAAACCAAAATAATTAGTATGCGTAGCAGCATGGGTAAGAGGATAAATAGAAATTCTTTTATCGAATACTTCAACATTATCTTAACCTGATATCTTTTAAATATGATTAGGAGCAAAATTGTTAAGGTTTTCGCCAGAATGACAGCATTCCACTGATAATGGTTGATATTAAGAATTACCTGAGTGCTGTATTCATTCTTGGCAAGCATTATAATGCCGATTGACAACAACTCAGATATACCCAGAATTACAACATAGATAAATAAATTAATAAAAAGTCTTAAATTTGATACAACATAATAGAATTTTATAATAAACCCAATACAAAAAATTCCAAGTACGGTCTTAAAACTACTGCTGATTCCAATATTATTGAGAACAATAATAAGTCCCACATAACTTGCATACACAGCAAATAAGGTACCCTGGCTACATTTTAAATCATTATCATTCAGATAATAATAGAGGTATAACGTTTCAATTACAATAATCATAATATCAAATACTTTCGACATATTCTTTATTCTCCCCAAACGATTATTGCATAACTATTATTTACCATATTATACCATATTTTGTCATTAGTTTCAAGTATATATCCTTTCGATATTATATAAAATTTGATACATATTATGATATATAAGATAAATACACTTGAATTATAGCATATTTCTTTAAATGTTTTAATGTTTTGGATTTATTTTACATATTTTTAACATTAACATGACGTAACTTTTTTAAGCCCTATAATGGAACCAATAACACGTTTGCTGTGGGTTCATAAACAACTGGCCTTAGCGGGAGTGCCTGAACTCATTTTCTTAGTTTTAATACTTTTTTTATTCTTTTTTTATACTCCCATGGTAAAAACAATAGAACTTTATGATTAATCGTGGTAAGATGATTAAATACAAGACATCTAAAACAAGGAGATACAATAGTTTATGAAGAATAAAATATTAAGCCGGTTACTGATAACCGTTGTTTTGATCCTCACCCTTTATCCGTCATTTCAGGTACAAGCCAAAGTACAAGAGTTCACAGATTTATACCTGGAGTTAAATCTGCCTGAGGATACGGTTATTTTAACAAAAGATACACCAAATACGGACGAACAGTGGAAAACAGCTGGAATTACCGATCCTAAAAGTGAAAAAGATTCTTTTACTGATATGGGCGTTCAGGCCATCTTATTTGATCCAACTACCAAAACAACCGTCAGACTGTTACAGAAGCAATCCAGTGAAACTAAGAATATTTTTAATTTGTCACTGCTTTCTGAGGAAAAATTGACTGAGTTTTTTAGTGGTCTGACTGGGTCAAGTGATGAAACCACAAAAACGGCTATTGCAAAATATCCGCACCAAGAAGCAACCTTCTTTCGTTACAGCGTTGAAATGACCCAAAACGGACAGCCATTGTCTGAATTAATATACGGGACAATAGTAAATGGCTCCTCTCTTACCTTCGATATGTTTAAGAAAAACATTACCGATCCATTTGATGAAAGTTTTGTGAAAGAACTGGTTGCGGGAACTCATTTTACTAAACTTTTAGATAAAGCAGAAGTGGAAAAACAAGAACGTGAGTCCATAATACGCCTAATTATCGGCTTCGTAATCTTAATTGCCATCATTGTTGTCTGGATTTTAATCAGTAAAAACAAAAGAAAAAAATTAGATATAATAAAGAAAAATAAAACAGAAGCACTGACCAGGTTTTATATAGAACAAACTCAAAATGAAGAAAAAAATATAAAAGATACCGTATTATTTTCCAATCGGACTAAGTATACCGAAGAAATTATTAAAAACTATTGCTATTATAACGAATTCATCAAGAAGTTTAAATTTTGGATATCCATGGCAGTACTCTATATTGTGATTTTAGCCCTCCTGGTTAACACTAATAATGCCATTTTCGGTTTCCCCATAGCAATTATTCTATTATTTGTATTTATATATTATCAAGGGATACGAATCGAGAAATTGGTTAACAGCATGATGAAAATTTATGACAAAAAAAAGAGCATGGATGCGGTATTTACATTTTATGAGAAATATTTCACTTTATCAGGTATACAATTTATCTCTAAGTATCCTTATTCTCAAATAACCGAAATAAAAGAATATAAAAATTATATCTATATTTATCTAGGTCCAGAAAAAGCATTCTATCTAAAAAATGATGGATTTGAGCAAGGAACAGATAATTTTATAAGCTTTATCACCACCGCTGCAAAATCAGTATAAACTTCATCCGGTTTTATGAGTTAGCCTTCCCTAATAAATAGCCCATGCTGCTTATACTTAAAAAAGGCTGTTGCAAAAATAATTTACTTAACTTGGATCAGGAATATGGTTTGTATTTCACAAAAAACTGTGTATATAGCATAACCCATAGCCTAATCCAAATAAGATAAAATTTTGTTTTTGTGACAGCCTCTTTTTTCTGGATATACTTCATAATGTATACGATACATAATCGTATCTTTATAATATCCCATCTTATATTCATTCAAAACACTATCTTTAATTTTCGACGCTCAAGCCAATATTTCCTAAATAAGTTCCAGTTCCAATACTGTATCCCTTTCGTCATATAGACTGGCAATATCCAGTTCTACATAAGCATCCTCCGGATACTCCCCGCCATTCCAGGGACGTTCCAGTTTAAGCTCAGCCCCGTCTTCTAAAATACGTGCTTTCTTTAATTTTCCTTCCAGACCTTCCAGGCGGAATGCACCTACACGCCTGTCATAGATGTGGGCATACAGCATCTTTCCATTCTGGGTATAACGTCCCCATTCCGGCTTATTAAGGCCACTTTTACCGCAGCCATAAATACTTTCTCCGTTAACCCTCATCCATTCACCGATTTCTTTTAAAATACGTATACTGTCCTTCGGGATTTCGCCTTTGGCATTGGGTCCTACGTTAATTAACATATTGCCGCTTTTGCTGACACATTCCACCAGCATATGGAGGACATTTTCCGTAGTTTTATAGTCCCACGGTTTATTCTTGGCATAACCCCAGTTTTCATTTAACGTCAGGCATAATTCCCAGGGCACCGGACGTTCAAGGACATCTAATTCACCGGTTGCCGGCATCATACATTCAGGTGATACAAAATCTCCGGAATGAAGATCCGGTTCTTCTTTTCTGGCATCACCGCCCAGGCGGTTATCAATAATAATATCCGGCTGAAGGGATCTCATCATTTTAACCAGTTCTTCTGCTTTCCAGGTTTCACCTGACATATGTTCGAATTCTGTACCGGCAAGCCTCTCATTATCATAAGAAAAGTCAAACCACATAAGGTCGATCTTTCCATAGTTAGTAAGCAATTCCCTTACCTGATTATGAAAATATTCTATATAGTTATTCCAGTTATGCTGTACCCCTTTAAATTTCTCATTATCCCTCATCGGATGCTGTCTGTCCCCATAATGAGGATAGTCTGTGTGATGCCAGTCTAAGAGGGAATAATAAAACCCAACTTTAATACCTTCCTCGCGGAAAGCTTCCACATATTCCTTCACCAGGTCACGGCCACATTTTGTATTGGTACTTTTATAATCTGTGAACTTAGAATCAAACAGGCAGAAACCATCGTGATGCTTGGTCGTAAGTACTGCGTATTTCATGCCTGCCTCTTTTGCACATTTAGCCCATTCTTTCGGATTGTAGCGGACCGGATTAAATTCTTCAAAATACAGTTCATAATCATCAGTCGTTATTCTCTCCGTACTTTTAACCCACTCACCCCTTGCCGGGATTGCATACAGCCCCCAGTGAATAAACATACCAAAGCGGGCTTCCTGGAACCACTCTGTTCTTTTTTCTCTTTCCTGATATAATCCCATAATCTTCTTCTCCTTTTTCTATTAGAGTACTACATCATCTATATGATGAATGTTTGTTGACAAGGACAGTTTATCATCGTTATAATGAATTTGTAATAAAAAATCCAAACTAAAAATTGAAAAAAATTAACCTGATTTTCATAAAGGAGCAGACTATGGATAATAATTATTCCAAATATTTTTCCAACCTCTATATTGACTACTACTACGGAAGTTATACCCATTGTACCAGTACCTGGAGGGAGAATAATATATTGTGTCCTTTTTGTAAAATATATTATATTACAGACGGAGAATGTGAAATTAAAATAGAAGGAAGGGCTTATCATGGTCAGAGAGGAAGAATGTTTTTCATTCCGTCCCAGACGAAACATTCCTTTTATCATATTAATGAAAATTATATAACAAAATACTGGATGCACTTCGAAGTAAAAGCCTGGGATGACCAGTTATTTAAAAATCTTAATTTGCCTTATTTTATTGATATCAAAGACGACAGGGATATCCTTGAGCATTTCAAAGATATTTTCCTGCAGGCGAAAGAGAATACCCTCGCCTCCGTATTCCGCCTAAAAGCGGGTATTCTATCCCTTTTGTCCGATTACATAGCCCTATCAGACCAGAATCAGGTTACTATTTATGAAGAAAATCATCCTGAATTTTATTCCGTCATTTCTTATATCAGTGACAATCTGCAGAACAAGCTGACTATTAATGATTTATCCGAACGGATGCATATGCACCCAAATTATTTCATCCGGTTATTTAAAACCAGGATGGGCACTACGCCCCTTAATTATATCAATAAACTGCGGATGGAACGGGCTAAGTCCTTACTTGAAAATACAAAACTACCCATTTCTGTAATTATGCTACAGGTCGGCTTTGAAGATTTAAGTTCCTTTTCTAATTTTTTTAAACATTACTCCGGGTATAATCCAAAGATATTCCGAAAGACTTTTGGTGTGTAATCCTGCTATAACTCTCCCCTAAGACTTGCAAAGGTTCTGTAGATATCCATTATCCCAAAACCCCACACTGTATTGGGATAAACAAGATTAGGATCCCTCCTTACTCCCCGTATTAGAAATTTTTTAACATCGATTGCATCCATTGATGGAAAATTACCCCTAACAATTCCCCATTCTAAAAGCATAGCTGAAACACCAGTGGTTAAAGCTGCAGCTAAGCTGGTACCGGACTTTCCTTCAAAGGCATTGCCCGGAACAGGGCAGTAAATACCCACTCCCGGGGAAGCCACATCAGGTTTTATAATAAGATTTCTGGAATAGCCTCTGCTTGCTTCGTAAAAAATTCCTTGCGTTTTATAATCATATGCTGTTACAGTAACTGCAAATGCAGTATTTCCGGGAATGACTATGGTCGTATCCGGGTTTGGGTTTAGAAAAGCTGTCCCTTCCCTGATAAAACCCCTCATGGGCAGCCAGATATGAAAACCCGCGGTCAAATCTCCAGCCCCATAGACTTTAAATTTCCATACACCAGGTGCAGGGCTTTTAAACCGTAACAAAATAAGTTCATCACCGGATTGAGCTTCAACTACAAAATAATCAACATATACCGTTGTTCTTTCAAACATGAAATTTATCACTCTGGTTTCTGCTAGTCTTGCGGGTATACGTGGAATATATTCTCCTGAGGGAGAGATCATATCGATGGAATAAATACCAGGTGCATTTCCCCATAATTCCATGGTAAACCCCTCTTCATTTTCTGCAACCATAAGTTCAACAGTATCATGCCCCAAATTCTTATCAATAATACCAAAATAATGATGTCCGCTGTTTCCTTCATTACCGGCGGCAATTGTCACTGCAACACCTGCCCGGTTAGAATCTATGGAAATCATATCACTCAAGGTTCCGCGCATATCATGTGCACCCTGATTGGTGCCCATTCCAATACAGATGGCAATTGGTTTATTTAATCGCCTCGATACATTTAACAGGTAACGGATGCCAAATATAATATCATTTTCCTGATAACATATGGTCCCCTCCGGTACCGAAAAAAATCGCTTAATATTGGATTTTGCTAATTTTAATTTAACAATAACATATTCAACCAGAGGAGCCACACCGACAAAATCACTTTCTTCTATCCGTGTTCCGCCTGCAAGACCAGCCATAGTAGTGCCATGGCCGATTTCATCCGTACTCGGTATAACGGATAAAGGATTTTCGTTTTTTAATGCCTCATTAATCTGTTCCCTGCTGTATTCCGTCCCATAATAAAATATATCGGAAGAAGCCTGCATATTTTCAATTGTCTGATCCCATAATGATACGATCCTCGTCGTATTATCCGCATTTTTAAAAATCGGATTCGTATATTCAATACCGGTGTCCACAAATCCTAATAATACCCCTTCCCCTCTTAAATTTAAGACGGATGTACCCTGGACTTTAGTGACACCCATTTCTTCCAGACTTGGGGTATCAACTAAACCGAACAATTTTGGCATAATGGCATAACTATTTTCCAGATCAAGTTTTTGAGGCATCCTGGCAGCGGGATAATAGATGACTGCATATTTACTATCGGCTATATTTATGGTATCATTTTGATATTCAAGCAGATCTTCCACATCATTTGTATATTCCACTATAATATCAGTAAATTCATCACTAATTATTTTCTTTCTATCATCTACATTCATATAGCCCATACCTTGAAAAAATTCGTTTATTCTATATATGTATGGACATAAAAATCAAATTAGTACCCTTTAACACTTTCCAATTAAGGCAATTAAAAAAACTGCTTTACTTTATAGTAAAAACAGTTTTTCTATTTTATTATCCTGTTAATGGCTTACCTTAGTCATATTTTCATTTTACGGTTCTTAAAAGCTGTTAATATCGTCTGCAAGACTGACCTCTACATATTACGGAATCTTTCATAGCGCTGCGCTACGATTTCCTCCTTCGTTTTTACCTTATAACGGTTAATAAAGTCCACTATGTCCGTCCGGATCTGACATGCAACGGGTTCCATATTTTCCACACACAAAGCTTCATTCTCTGGAATAATACGTTCTACGATCTTTAATTCTTTTAAATCCAATGCAGTTATTTTCATGACTTCAGCCGCTTCATTTGCTCTTTTACTGTCTTTCCATAGGATGGAAGCAAAACCTTCCGGTGATAAAATCGAATAAGTTGCATTCTCCAGCATCCATACTTCATTTCCAACTCCTAAAGCAAGGGCACCACCGCTTCCGCCTTCTCCGATGACGATGGAAAGGATCGGTACCTTAATTCCTGACATCTCATAAAGATTTCTGGCTATCGCTTCACCCTGTCCCCGCTCTTCTGCCTCAATACCGCAAAAAGCACCGGGGGTATCAATAAAACAGATAATGGGACGGCCAAATTTCTCTGCCTGTTTCATTAAGCGCAGTGCCTTACGATAACCATCCGGATTTGGCATACCATAGTTTCTTTTTATATTCTGTTTAATGCTGCGGCCTTTCTGCTGGCCAATAACGGTAACGGCAATATCATCAATCATGGCAAGGCCTGCTACAATCGCGCCATCATCACGGGAAACACGGTCTCCATGAAGTTCCATAAATCTGTTAAATATAGCGCTGATAAAATCTAAACTAGTTGGCCTCCCTGTACCCCTTGCAATTTGAACCCGGTCCCATGCAGTTAATTCTGCTGACATATTTTACACCCATTGCATATCACAGACAAGTCTGTCATACTGCCACAAATAAAAAGGAGTGAAAGAATCACAAAGTGGCTTCCTTTCCTATCAATATTTTCTTTCACACTCTACGACATGATTCCGCAAAACGGCATCACAAATAATAAGGGAAGAAGCTTGGAATAAGCACCCTCTGTGCTCATTTCGAGATTCTCCCGGTGTGAAGATATTTTTCTTCACACCTGCTCCCAGTGCATATCTAAAACCTGCCTGCGGTACTGTATTTTAGCTTTTCACCAGAATAGACAATGTTTGTTTCAACTTATTACGCTTAACGATTTTATCAATGAATCCATGTTCCAGTAAAAATTCCGCTCTCTGAAAACCTTCCGGTAAACGCTGACCGATCGTTTGTTCAATTACCCTTGGACCGGCAAACCCAATTAAAGCACCCGGTTCTGCAAGGATAACATCTCCAAGCATAGCAAAACTAGCCATAACACCGCCTGTGGTTGGGTCAGTTAACACTGGGATATACAAAAGTCCGGCTTCATCATGTTTTTTTAATGCCTGTGAAGTTTTAGCCATCTGCATTAAAGAAACAATTCCTTCCTGCATCCTGGCTCCACCCGAACAGCAGAAGAGAATCACGGAAAGCCTTTGTTCCGTGGCTTTTTCAATCATTCTGGTAATTTTTTCACCAACAACTGCACCCATACTGCCCATTAAAAAGTTAGATGCCATAGCACCGATTGCTACTCTTGTATCATCTATTTTACCTTCCCCGGTGATGACTGCTTCATCCAGATTGGTTACAACCTTCATCAATTCCAGCTTACTTTTATAACCGGGGAAATTAAGCGGATCGCTTATCGGCAGTTCACTATCCCATTCAGTAAAACTCCCTTTGTCAAGTATCATGCTTAATCTGGTACGTGGACTTATGCGGAAATAATTACCGCAGTTAGGACAAATATAATAATTGGCAACTACATCTTCCGTATATATAATTTCATTACATTTTTCACATTTTTCAAATAGTCCATCAGGAATTTGGGCCTCATCTAACGATTCTTTTATCTTTCCGCCTAATTGAACCTGCTTAAGCCCTGCTGTAGAACTAGGATTTTTTTTAAACATTTCCTTTAGCATTTAGGACTCCTTCTCCGGATAATATTCTCTCTACAAATCCGGTATCTGTTTTTCCTTTAATATAATCCTCATGATTTATAATCTGATATTGAAAATCTATATTCGTGTCAATTCCTTCGATAACAAGCTCTCCGAGCACCCCACGCATTTTTTGTATTGCCAGTTCACGGCTGGCATCATGCACCATAAGCTTAACGATCAGGGAATCGTATGCGGACGGTATTTTATAACCTGCATACAAGGCTGAATCAATACGTACACCATTTCCACCAGGCATGTGGAGGCTGGTTACCATCCCTGGAGAAGGCATAAAATTCTTGCCGGGGTTTTCAGCGTTAATCCTGCATTCAATGGAATGTCCATGGATTTTTACATCCTCCTGGGTAAAGGATAACTTTTCCCCGCTGGCAATTTTAATCTGTTCCCTGATTAAATCGATACCGGTAACCAATTCTGTTACACCGTGTTCAACCTGTATTCTTGTATTCATCTCTATAAAATAAAAATTATTATCCTGATCTAAAATAAATTCTATGGTTCCCGCATTACAATAATCTGCTGCTTTCGCTGCTTTTACAGCCGTATCCCCCATAGTCTTTCTTAACTCTTCATTTATGATAATGGAAGGAGCTTCTTCTATCATTTTTTGATGTCTTCTTTGGATAGAACAGTCTCTTTCTCCTAAGTGTACTATATTTCCATAGTTATCAGCCAATATTTGAAATTCTATATGTCTTGCCTTTGGAATATATTTCTCGATGTACATGGTATCATCGCCAAAGGAATTCTTCGCTTCCTGGCTGGCAGTATCAAAATGATGTATAAATTCATCTTCTGACGAGACAATACGCATACCCTTGCCGCCACCACCCGCAGAAGCCTTAATCATAACAGGGTAACCCATCCCGTCGGCAATTTTTTTACCGTCCTCTGCCGTAAAAACAGGTTCCTTCGTACCAGGTACTACCGGAACACCGGCTTCCATCATAGTTTTTCTGGCTTCTGATTTATTTCCCATGCGGTCAATCACTTCCGCAGAAGGTCCAATGAAAGTTATATTGCATTTACGGCAAAGATCAGCAAATTTACTGTTTTCAGATAAAAAACCAAAGCCCGGGTGAATGGCATCTGCTCCGGTTGCAAGAGTTGCACTTAAAATCCGGTCCATTCTTAAATAACTGTCTTTGGATGACATGGGACCGATGCACACAGTTTCATCTGCAAGTTGGGCATGCAGTGCATCTTTATCTATATCAGAACATATGGCAACCGTGCTGATACCCATTTCCCTGCAGGCTCTGATAATACGGACAGCAATCTCTCCACGATTGGCTATTAATACTTTCTTAATCATAGTTGGTGCTCCCATCTTATACAACGATGCCCCCAGACGTATGTTTTATGTTAACAATACCGTCTGCACATGGCTAACGTCTTATATTAATAATTCCTTTTACCAAACTCCCATCACGTGCCTCGGCACGTATACAAATTATGTTTTAACGATTTTCTACCTTAATTCCCATTTAACCTATAGCAAAAGTTAATTCCGCTTCAGCAAAAATCTTATCTCCATCATATGCTTTGGCATTGGCTACCCCAATATTGCCCTTTTGTTTCACTAATTCTACTTCCAGGGTTAAAACATCGCCTGGTACTATTTTATTGCGGAATCTTGCCTTGTTGATTCCCCCAAAATAAGAATTCTTACCCTTATTACCTTCTAAAGACAAGCATACTACAGCTCCCACCTGTGCTAAGGCTTCGATAACCAATACACCCGGCATAACAGGTTCATCCGGAAAATGCCCAATAAAAAACGGTTCATTATAGGTAACACATTTACGCCCAACGGCACGCTTACCTGGTATTAATTCATCGATACGGTCAACTAACAAAAAGGGACTTCTTTGAGGTATTATTTCTTTAATTTCATTAATATTTAACATTTTCCTGCTCCTAACATAATGAGAATCTGCTGTTTCATCTTCGGGAAAGTAATTTATTTTTATAATGGTCTTATACTAACTAAGGCCTGACCATATTCTACCATATCCTTATTCTTCACCAGTATTGCTTCAACAATACCATCATAAGCAGACTCAATTTCGTTCATCAATTTCATGGCTTCTACAATTCCGATTATCTGACCCTTCTTTACATGATCTCCGACATTAATATATGGTTCGTTGCCTTCTGACTTTGCCGTATAGAAAGTTCCTACCATAGGTGATGTAATGGTAAGCTTACCTGCGTCAGCCTTTTCTTTTTCTGTTTTCATATCCGTTAAAACAGGCGTAACCTGAATTTCCGGTGCCTGACCATAAACTACATCACGGTTAATTTCAAGTGCCAGACTACTGTCGCCTTCCGTATATTTAAAGGAAGTTAAAGAAGACTCAGATACTGTCTGAATAAGCTTTATAATGTTTTCCATTTCCATAGCTAATCTCTCCTAACCTACGAATTTCGTGACTAATAAACTACCGTTATGACCGCCAAAGCCCATAGAATTACTAAGGGCATAATTTACAGTTTTATTGGTCACAGCTTCTTTTGTATAGTTTAAATCCATTTCTTCATCCGGAATCTGATAACCGGCTGTAGCATGGATATAATTTTCCATAACAGATTTTACACAGGTAATAAATTCTACAGCTCCTGCTGCCCCTAACATGTGACCCGTCATGGATTTCGTAGAATTAACATTTAATTTATATGCATGATCCCCAAAAGCCATTTTAATGGACCGGGTTTCATATAAATCATTATGATGGGTACTGGTACCGTGTGCATTAACATAATCCACATCTTCCGGTTTGATACCGGCTTCCTTAATCGCTAATAACATAGCCCTGGCTGCTCCTTCTCCATCTTCACTTGGAGAAGTAATGTGAAACGCATCACAAGTTGCGCCATAACCAACAATCTCAGCTAAGATATCAGCTCCTCTTGCAATCGCGTGATCATAGGATTCCAACACAACAACACCGGCACCTTCACCCATAACAAAACCGCTTCTCTCTTTGTCAAACGGTATGGATGCCCTTAAAGGATCTGTTTCTGTTGTCATAGCCGTTAAAGCTGAAAAACCCGCAACACCAATTGGTGAAATCGCAGCTTCGGTTCCGCCTGCAACCATGACATCCACTTCATTACATTGAATATAACGGCAGGCATCACCTATGGAGTGTGTTCCTGTCGCACAAGCCGTTACAATATTAGTACATTTTCCTTTTAGTCCGAAATTAATAGCCACATTACCAGCCGCCATATTAGAAATCATTAACGGAACCAATAAAGGAGCAATTCTTTTCGGGCCTTTCTCCATTAACTTCTGATGTTCCCTTTCAATCGCCTGGAGGCTGCCGATACCGGAACCTACAGAGACACCGATTCTGGTTAAATCTTCTTTCTCCAAATCCAACCCGGCATTTTCAATCGCCTGAGCCGAAGCCGCCACAGCAAACTGACAGAACATTTCCATTCTCCTTGCAGCCTTAGGATCCATATACTTCTCCGGCTGGAAATCTTCCACCTGACCTGCTAATTTCACCTTATAATCCGTCGTATCAAAATACGTAATCGGCTTAAATGCATTCTTCTTTTCTTTAAGACTATTCCAAAAAGTATCAATATCATTTCCAATCGGTGAAATAATACCCATACCGGTAACTACGACTCTCTTCAAATTCATAACCGTATTCCTCCTTAAAACCAAAGTTACTTATATAATCGACCTCTTAAGTAACGAATTAAAGTATCTGACACACTTACCAAACATTCAAATTATACTATATCCATTAACCTCTCAGCCAAAACCCCGCATCTAAAATATCTCCAACAACTCCCGTCATATAACTTTAAATACCAAGACCCCCATCAACCTGAAGTGTCTGCCCTGTTATATAACCAGCTTTATCAGAAGCCAGGAAAGCAGCCATCTCAGCTATATCTCCCACTTCACCTAATCTTCTTAAAGGAATCATTTCAGTTACCTTATCTTTCAATTCATCCTTTAACACTGCAGTCATATCCGTATTAATATAACCTGGCGCTATGGCATTTACAGTAATACCCCTAGAGCCTAATTCTTTGGCTAAGGATTTAGTCATTCCGATTACCCCGGCTTTAGCAGCACTGTAATTCACCTGACCTGCATTGCCGATTACACCGGATATGGAAGAGATATTAATGATTCTCCCGCTTTTTTGTTTTAGCATAATACGGGAAGCATGTTTTAAGCAATTAAAAACACCCTTTAAATTGGTATCAATCACGGCATCAAATTCGTCTTCTGACATCTTAAGGATTAAATTATCCCTGGTGATACCTGCATTATTTACTAATATATCAACATTTCCAAATTGTTTCGTAACTTCGGTAAACATACACTTTACTGCTTCAAAACCAGCCACATCCGCCTGATAAGCAATGGCATTCCCACCATCTTTTTTAATCAGTTCTACTACTTCGTCTGCTTTTTCTTTCGAACCACAGTAATTCACTACCACTTTAGCGCCATAGTGTGCAAGAGTCAGGGCAATTGCTCTTCCGATTCCCCTGCTGGCACCGGTTACGATTGCAACTTTATTTTCTAGCATCCTACAACCTCCTGTAACTTATCCAGATCTTCTATTTTTTCAACATTGATTACTTTACATGATTTATCAATCTTTTTAATAAATGCAGAAAGTGTTTTGCCGGGTCCTATTTCAATAAAAGTATCAACACCTGCTGCTATGATATGTTCTACACTTTGCTGCCATTTAACGGAGGAATAAACCTGTTTTGCTAAAAGGTTACGGATTCCATCTTTTTTATGGATTAATTCTGCATTGACATTAGCTGTGTAAGGTACCACAGGCTCATTCATCTGAATATCTCCTAAAGCCTCATAAAGTTTCTCTCCAGCTTCCTTAAGCATTGGGGAATGAAAAGGTCCGCTTACCTTTAAGGGTATTACTCTTTTTGCCCCGTTTTTCACAAGTTCTTCACCGGCCGCCTCAACAGCTTTCTTTTGTCCTGAAATTACTGTCTGGCCTGGGCAGTTGTAATTAGCAACCGTAACAATGCCTTTTATATCCTTTAATACTTTTTCAATCAAAACATTCTCCATACCTAAAACTGCAGACATAGCGCCTTCACCAGGTTTTACTGCCTCCTGCATCAGAATTCCTCTTTCTCTTACAACCTTGATTCCTTCTTCAAAACTCATGACACCACTTGCCATTAAAGCCGGATATTCTCCCAGGCTTAAACCTGCACTTACCTTTGACTTGATACCAGATTTCATAACCTGGACTAACATTGCCATACAAGTTGTAACCATTGCGATCTGGGTATATTCTGTTATATTAATTTTTTCATTTTCCTCAAAGCAAAGTGCAGCCATATCAATACCAAGTATATCGGAGGCCTTTTGATATATCTCTTTGGAATCCTCATATTTATCATAAAAGTCTTTACCCATACCTATATATTGCGCACCCTGCCCAGGGAATATAAATGCCGTCTTTCCCATTTTACACCTATTGTATATCGTGGAGCAGCCCACGATACTGCCACTATATAAAAACATGAAACAAGTTTCACGGGTTGAAAGGATCTGAATGTGGCAACCTCTCACTGATTAAATTTTCCTTCAACCTTTCAGACATGATGCCGCTCTGGCGGCATCTCAAATAATGCATGAAGAAACTTGGAATGAGTACCTGCCGTACTGCCTTAAATAACTGAGTATATATTCTTTTTTCACGCTATCATGACAGGATACCATTCCGGAAGCTCTCAAATGTTATAAATTTCATTTAGAAATGATAGTTTTTGATTAATTCATCTGCTTTTTTTACAACTTCCTCAATAATTTCCTTACAGGATTGTTCCTTTGATACAAGTCCGGCTATCTGACCGGCCATGACAGAACCATTAATGATATCGCCATCCATAACTGCGTTCTTAAGGGACCCCAGTGTAAGCAGTTCCAATTCTTCAAAGCTTTTGCCTTCCTGCTCCAGTTTAAGATAATTTCTGGTCATATTATTCCTTATGGAACGTACCGGGTGTCCTGTAGAACGGCCGGTAACCGCTGAATCAATATCCTTTGAGGAAATAATTCTCTTCTTATATTTATCATGAACAACGGATTCATGAGATACTACAAATCTGGTCCCAATCTGTCCGGCTTCTGCCCCTAACATAAATACTGCTGCCAGACCTCTTCCATCGCCAATTCCTCCGGCTGCAATTACAGGAATTTCGACTGCATCGACTATCTGCGGAATCAGTGCCATGGTAGTTAATTCCCCTATATGACCGCCTGCTTCACAGCCTTCTGCAACTACCGCATCTGCCCCATACTTTTCCATTCTCTTAGCCAGGGCAACTGAAGCCACCACTGGTATCACAACGATTCCTGCCTCTTTCCACATCGGTATGTAGCTCTCGGGATTACCTGCTCCTGTCGTTACTACAGATACTTTTTCCTCAACCACAATTTTTGCAATCTCTGCTGCATGTGGACTTAATAACATAATATTAACCCCAAAAGGTTTATCCGTTAAAGCTTTCGCTTTCTTTATTTCATCCCGAACCACTTCAACAGGTGCATTTCCGGCTGCTATAATTCCTAATCCGCCAGCACCGGATACAGCTGCTGCAAGATGATGTTCTGCAACCCATGCCATACCCCCCTGTACAATCGGGTATTCTATTTTTAATAAATCACATATCCTCGTTCTCATGAATATATCCTCGATTTCTATTTATTCAACGCCTTTATCTTTCAAATAATTAAGTATATCTTCTACCGTGGCAATACTGTTCAAATCCTCTGAAGGAATCTCTATCTCGAATTTTTCTTCCAAAGCCATAACAAGCTCAAATAAATCTAAAGAATCTGCTCCTAAATCATCTTTAAAAGATGCACTTTCTGTAATTTCGCTTTTATCTACATTTAACTGTTCTGCAATAATTTCCTTTAAGTTTTCTAACATAATATTTTTCTCCTTTAATATTTACAATATTTAATTGAATCAGAATATATTATAACTATAATTTTACATTTATATTTATATATTGATTAATATATTATTTGAATCTTTTCCCTGTGCATTTTTATGCCGCCTTTATGACGCCTTAAAATTATGACAATGATGCTGATCACTACTATGACCGTTGCTGCGATACCTGAAATTATCTTAAAAAGGTTACGGAATTTTTTTTCGAAAATGCTTATATTAAATCCCCACCTATTTTCTTCGTCTTCCCATTCACCTGTTTCATCTAAGCTCTCAGTGGTTTTTATATCTTCCGTCACTTCAATTTCTTTATCCATATTACAGGGTTCTTCTGAAAGAGAATTATCCATAGGGAACTCGTATGGCTGTTTTAAGGTTTTCTTAAAAGAAAATATCAACTTATAAAATGGTTTCTTTTCTCGTTTTATATCCTTTTCTATATAATCATCTTGAAGCAATTCCGGTTTCAGCTCACTCATCATATCAATTAATAATAGTTCATTCATAACTTGCTCCCTTCTGTGTGTAAAGGTATTTCCTTTTCATAATCCTGTTTCATTTTATTCCTTAATCTGGATAACCTGCTGTCAACAGCGGTAACTGTCATCTTCATCGCAGCTGCTATATCCTTTGAGGATTGTAAATAAAAATATCTTCGTATCACTAATTCATGGTCTTTTTTATTTAAGTGGCCAATTATTTCATTTAACAATGCAATATTCTCTTTACGGAACACCTGCCCTTCTACACTTTGCTTATGATCAATATAATACCTTGCTATTTCGGATATATCCTCAGGAAGCTCACGTTCTTCTCTTTTACTTAAATCACGAAGTTTATTTATTGCCGTATTTCTGGCGATAACTTTAAGATAGGTTTTAAGAGAAGCTTTTTCCATATCATATCGTTCAATATGATTCCACAGTTTTAAGTAAGTATCATTTACACATTCCTCAATATCCCGTGAACGGCTGCCTAATATGCCGACAGCTATATGGAACAGCAGCTTTTCGTACTTCTCAGCTAATTTCAATAAACCTAATTCATTTTTTTCATATATCAGGTTTATGATTGCCTCATCTTTCAAGTTATAAGCCTCCTTCCTATATGCTCGATTACTAATACACGAAATAAATTAGAATCTTGCAAATAAACAATATTTTTTAATTTATTATTATTATTAACCTAATTGCGCAGACAAGTCAAATTAAGTTTTTAGTTTATGCCAAATTAGTATCAGCCTGTCCCAAAACGCATTGTTCCGGAACTTAAAATGAAGCGTTACAATGAGTTGGTAACAGGCTGTTACTTTTTATATTTTATTCGTTTTGATTTATACTTTAAGATTTTTCATCACCCAGGCTGCATTTAATTCTTTAATAAACCTTCTTCCGTATAATCATTATTACCATTCCATAAAATCCATTCCCCGTAACCGGCATCATACACAGCCTGTATCTGGTCCCTGATTTCATCAGCACCATAGGATTTGTGGTTTTTAAGCCAGGTTGCAGTAAAGTCCTGAAGCCAGGGACGAACAACTGCTTTATCCCCCTCCACCTCTTTTAATTCCGTCTGTGATTTATCCAATGCGCTTAAAATTAAATCATAGGGTTTAAGATCAGGATGTTCGATACCGTAAGCACCGTCATTGTAATGGGAAGGATATATCATAGGACAGATATAATCCAGATATTTAGCCATTTCTTTATAGTTCTGGCCGACTAATTCCGAATCCACCTTACTATCAATGATAGTTCCGAACACATCAGCTGAAACATATACCCCTAATGGCTTTAAATTCTCACAGGCATATTTCGTAAATTCCGTAATCACATCCATTTTACTCTCATCTTTTGCTTCTTCACCAAAATCCACATCTTTTATACCGGAATCGGTTGAAAAACGAATATAATCAAATTGTATTTCATCAAATCCAAGCAGGGCTGCTTCCCTGGCAACAGAAATTAAATACTCCCATACTTCTTTTTTATAAGGGTTTACCCAGCTAAGCCCGTTTTTATCATAAAAAACAGTGCCGTCTTTTTTCTTTAAACATAAATCCGGCCTGGCTTTGGCCAGAATGGGATCTTTAAAAGCTACTACCCTGGCTATCAGATAAATATTTTTTTCTTTTAATTCAGAAATTAATTCCTTTATATTACCAATATAATTAACATCCGCATGAATTTCCTGCACTTCGGGTAAATCCATTTTATATGTTACTTCTCCGTTGTCATTCTTAATATCAATCACCATGGTATTTAATTCTGTTGTATCCACCATGTCGATTAAATCCTTCATATAACTGTCCTTACCAGCCCTTGGCCCGGTGACATAGATTCCTTTAACCTTTATTGGTTTTCTCTTATCAATATATCCTGGCATAAAGGATTCCTTTAATTCCCCTGAGGTTTCACTTTCTTCTGACTGGACAGTGTTACCCTGTGGTATTTTACTTTGGATATTTCCATCTTCTTGATCCGTTCCATTTTCTTTTACATCTGCGCTAATAGCATTCTGGCCATATTGATTTTCATCAGACTTTGTAGTATTTAACATATCACCCGTTTCATCTTTTGTTACTGTCCCGCTTTTTATATCCTCTTGGGCTTTACGGGATTCATCCTCCGCATTTAATTTCACTCTTGTTATATAGAAGGCACTAAATCCTATCATGGCAGCAATTATTATAACAATAGCAGCAATTCTTCCTGCTGTATGGCTGCCTCTGTTTTTCCTATTTTTAGACCTTTTATGTTTTTTATAATAAGTGTGTTTGTTATCGATATACATGTCCCTTTTATTTTTCATCGCAGCTCCCATCTGTGTGATTTTGCTTGTATTCAAATCAGTTTGATGAAAATGAATTTCACCTGTTCATCATCTTTTTTCTATTCCGGTCCTTTTTAATATTCTATTATTATGGTATTTCTGAATTTCAATTTTGTCAAGTTCAATATAACTCTATAAAATCCATAAGTATTATTTGTGTTACGGTTCACAGGTCTGCTGATTTTTGCAGAGCAGTAAATAGTAACTTATTTGTTCATATAGTACAAATAATTAAGTGTAAATGGTTATAAAATATACTTTTTTATTGACACTGTCTTAAATGCTGTTATATAATTATTTCATAATTTCTCGTTGGTATGTAAAGAAACTATAGGAGGATTATTCATGGATTTTAGCAATCGGTTAAAACATTTAAGGCAAAAGTATAAATTAACCCAAGGTGAATTGGCAACCGTAATTGGATTAAAGTCAACCGCTATTTCTAACTATGAATCCAAACGCAATGAGCCATCTTTTGATAAGTTACTTTCATTATCTGATTATTTTAATGTATCTTGTGATTATATGTTAGGAGTTACCGATAATACTTTACGTATTGGTAGTGAAGATTTAGATAATGACACCGCTGATTTCTTTATATTATATAAACGATTAAACACAGTAAATACCAATGAAATTCAAAATTATGCCAGATACTTATTATATAAGCAGGAAAAGTTAGAAGAGAGTCATAAGAACATACGTACATAATCTATCAACTCACCAGTATATAAGACTTGCCTGAATTCTATTTTGCAGAATTTGGACTGCCTCTATGTTGTTAATCCTTATTAAATTCATATAGCATGAGGCAGTACCGATTCTACTGAGCTATTTGTTATTACAAATTGGCTCCACAGCATTTTTTATATTTTTTCCCACTACCGCACGGACATGGATCATTTCTTCCAACCTTTTTTTCTTTCACAATTGTATTGGATTTCTTTTGCTCCCAATATAATTCTTTTCTTCTTTCTTCCGTTAAAAGCTCATCCCAAGCTGGCAATCCATACAACCATTCAGCTTTCGCTTCAACCATATTAAAATATAGTTTTTCTTTATCAAATCCAAGATTCACAACAGTTTTTTCATCCATTTCTTCAATGGGATTTTCTTTCTTTAAGCTATCATTAATTCCATCCAGGAAACCTACCATAATAGAAAGACTTGTTTCATATTGTGCTGCTAATTCTTCTACCGTACCTTCTACTGCCGTATCCGGGTCTGCCAGAAGTTTTTCATATATTCCCTGTTCAATATTAAAATAGTTTGCCCAAAAAAGCTGTCCTTCTTTTTGATTTGTGTCAAGAGAATATGCGTAATCTCTCCATTCCTGTAATAAACTCATCGTATTCATCCTTTCTTATTGTTTAGTATTTACAAAACAATCCTAAACTTACGTAAAAAATTTTATTAATTTATGTATAATACTCCAGAAACCGTACCATACTATAGTTAATCTAATTCATAAGCAATGACGTCTGCAAAGCACAGATGCCTTATGTTAACAATAGAATGTAAGCTTCGTAAACATTTTATTGTAAATATTAATTAGATTGCACAAGAAGCGTAATCTTATGCAGACATTGGATCCCCCCTCCAACAATAGGTTTTACGCTTTGCCAACACCAAAGAAAAGTTAAATACTTATCCTCCCCTTTTTAATATATCCCCTGTGGCAAAGGCGTCATGGGGGATATGTTTTTATTAAATGCCCTGTTTTAAAGGGTTTTAACACTTTTAACGGCTGATTGGCACAAGGAATATTTTATCATAAAATTAGTTTATACGCAACTTTATACACAACTTTTATTTTTTCAAATAGCATCTCTATTGATTCATTAATTTTTCTGACATATATATCAACGAAAAAAGCCACCCCATAATCGGAGTGGCTTTCTCTGGCTAAAACACGTTCCCAAGTATCACCAAGCATCATGAATGCTTTTAATATGAAGGGCATGCAATAATTCGATCTTTTTCCTTAAATGCCTTCAGCACATCATATAACTCATCGGTCGTTGCCGGTACAAGTATAAATCGCTGGGATATGCCAGTCTTCATCGTCCCAGACAAACTGCTTATCGAGAGTAATTTCCTTGCCGGTTCTTTCACGTCCATGATGCCTCCAAAAGTTGCCGTCAAAGTAAACCTTCCATTCGGGTATCTTCGGCTCGCCAGAAGCCTGCTTATAATAATCTTCCGTATATTTTATGCGACTGTAATCAAACTCGGCCTGCAGTTCTTTTATATATGCAAAGGGATGCTCCATAGGCGCGAGCAACAGCTTCTCCCAAATAGCATCAAGCACAGTATGCTGTTTAGCATTGAGAGGATTGTCCTACAGGAAGGCGTCAAACTGTGCCTGATCCCACAGTATACCTGCTCCAGTGCCACAGCATCGCCGCAAGCCAGCAGGAGCCGCAGGAAGTCCATAAAATTTCTTGCTACCGGATGCACATAATTTCCCGGTGTGTTCATCGGACTGATGGCAAACACCATATCGTTAAAGCCACGTACAAAGCAATAGTGGATACCATCCACACCAGCCCAGCCGATCACTTTCGCACCCTTGGGTGTGCAGAAATAGTTGCTTTCGCTCTCGCCACGCTCCAAACCAATGTGGGAACTGTCAATAAAATTTAAGGATAGTTCAAGGAAATTATAGTTACCAATAACACATCACTTCCCAAACGGATAATAATCAAAAATACTCTGAATAGCATCTGCTATATTCATAACATCTTCGATTTTCAATTCTGATAATTTTTTATATCCTCGTACCCGTAAATCTAGTAATTTCATCTGTTCACATAAAACAATTCCTTGCATATCCGCTGCTATAATCGGTATGTGCAAGGGATCCTCAGAAGCATTTTTTAATACAGGGCATGCAATAATCTGTTCTGTTCGATTAAAAAATGTTTTACTCACAACCAGAATTGGAGTATTAATTCTTTCAACCGTAAGAATATCCCCTTGTGCAATCTCTTTCATCTTAATTTACCATTGTTCCCTTCCTTCTTCTCCTCCCCACGAAAATTCTTCATAAGGCCCTATTTTCCCCTGTAATTCTGCCGTTCTCTCCTCTAATGTCTTATGTTTGAATGTCCTAGATAGAATTATACTTCCATCCTTAACCTGAACATCAAGAAACTCGTCAACATGGACTCCAATTGTATCTAACAATTCTTTTGAAAATCTTACACCTTGCCCATTTCCCCAAGCTTTTACCTGCGCTATCATAATTTCACCTCCTGTTGTATATACATAGTATATACCGTTGACAGTAAAATATCAATTGCTTTTCTGATTTTTATATATACAAATTCAAATGTGCCTAAATTCTATGCTTTACTTCGTAAATAAAATGGGAAGTTCAAGATTATGCTTATTTTGTCTGTTCGGCTAAGATTTTAAAGTAATGTGTTTTTATTAGATTTTTTATATCTCCAAAGCTAATCTCAAATTCTTGATCATGGTTTTGCACATTAAAAAAGAATGATATTCCTTTCGACTTTGTAATATACCAACTAACGCTACCGCTTAATAATTGGTTTACTATTTCTGGTTTGGTATACAGACCTGAATAATTCATCACATCTATCAGTTTGTACTTATCTTTTTCTGGTGTGGGGTCATTATCTCTATCAAAAATGACATTTCCTTTGTAGTTAAGTATTGACTTATCTATTTTTAATATATCATTTAAACCCAATACTTTTAACCCATCCAAGTCGATAGTATACGTATATTCCCAAGTATTTGGATGCGCCGCACCTTTGCTATATCCATATACAGAGTATCTTATGCTCAATAAATGATTGTTAGAAAAACTCGGATAACACTTAAACTCTAAGGTATCGTCTGTCGTATTCGAAATAGTCTGCAAAATATTAGCCACTTTTGGCTTGTTTTCTATTTCAAACTGATAATTGAATAAATCGTTAACAGCGATAATGATCTTTGACTTGATTCCTACCTTCTACGTATATTACATTTTAAGAGTCATTTAATATAATTCTACCAATCAACAATAATCACCTTTTATTACTTATGCTTGACCTTCTATATCTGGAAATAATGTATATTCTTTATACCAAGAAAGCTAAGTTAACTTTAAGGATGACAGGGACATCGCCGAAATTATCGGCATTTCATCAAATAGTGTCCGTGAATATTTAACCCGTGCCAGACGTAATGCAAAAAAGCTCATGGAAAAGGAGTTAGGTAATGATACGAAATGATGATAGCAATAGATTAAATAACTTAAATGAAAAATATGAGGATATGCTCTTTTGTATCGCAGTCGATAACTTAGTTGAAACCGAAGGTGAATATTTAAATTGTCCCACAAGCATCACATTTATGTAAGGTAGCCATTCTCGCTGCGCTGTTAGCAATTTCTTTTGGATACTTTCCTTCAAGTATTTCTTCTCTGCATTTTTCACACCCCATATCATTCCAATCTTCATTATTCACTCATTACCACCCCCTTACTTTTCCCCATGAACCATTTTCTAATAATTCAAATAAAACACTGCCTTGTGGCATAGGATTGCCACCAGTTGTTACAAGCTCATGAGTATTATTTATTAGATAGAATCCAGTAGTTGAGTCCCCGCCTCTAACAACCGTATAACCACCTTCTAAGAAATGTGGCCATCCACCTGCGTCTTGTAGTGTCGGCATTCTATACTCAACACTATCCAATGGGAAAGAAATACCATATACCTTCTAATTATTTAAATAAGCATCAGCTACTGACGAGGCCATTCCTGTTTCTTTTGCAGCATCACTTACATTTTTTATTTTTGATGCATCTTTAATTGGCATAAACCATGCCAAACCATCTTGTGGCCCTAATGTTGCATCTTCTTTATTAATCCATTTTAAAGCATCTTCACTAAAAAAAGATACACCTCTTTCATCTTTTAAAGCAATTTTCAGGACTTTTTCACTCTTGGCTGCATCGCCCTGACGTAACCACCATACACTATTTGCTCAAAATATACATAAATTGTAAAAGTGTAAGTGGATTTCAATAAAATATAAAATCCACTTACACATTAGAATTATTCACGTCTTACCAGTATTTTAAGAATTTGCCTATATACGCTTCCAAACTCCTTTCAAAATTCTTTTTAAATATTTTATATGTAAAATTACTATTTTTTAATGATTTCAAAAAGTCCTTCTGGAAAAGTTACATAATTTAATCGTTATCTATTCCATAAATTTTATATAATGCCTTTTTTCAACGTAAGTTTCAGCAAAACTCTGAATAATTTTATCAGAATAATCACCACCTTTTGAATAAGAAATATTCATTACATCTAAAGTAATCTTATTAAGAACTTCTTCATTGACGTTAACATTATTCTTTAATAGCTCCTTTCTTACTATTTCAGTACATCTGATAATATCGTTAGAATTTGCATAGATCATATGTTTCCTCCTTTACTTCAATAGGTCTGTTAAACTATCAAGTATAATTTTTGGGTTTGTTATTGCCTGTGTTGCACCTCCTGATCCATATATAGGATAATCCTTTGTTATTGGTTCCAACCATTCCGCTACTCCCCATTCTCCATTTGGTATTCTAACATCGTCAATAATTTGTAATGTATCAAATGAACCTCTAATAGATGCATCGTGTGGCACTTGAAGCTTGCCAGGGTTAGGAACATCAAACTTATCAAAAGTTATATATATCCCATTTGGATTTGCCGGTATTTCCATTGTGTTTTTTAAATTGTCAATATAATTAGCTTCTCTAGACATATACCTATATCCAGTTGAAGGAACTGCAGTTCCAGAAGGTAGAACATAGAAATCAACTTTACCTCCACTCTTTAAAACGCCTATAAGAACATTGTCAGCTTTAGCAGCATCGCCTGCCACATCGACAATCTCTCCTGTCAGCTTAACTGCCTTATATCCAAGCTTACTGCCTTGTGCAAAATCACCGATAACCGGTATTACACCAGCGAAAGTAAAGGCCATGTCTATATAGTTACCTTCCGTAGCATACCATATACCGTTGGCTAGGTCAAAGACAGCTCCGAATACCGGAATCATTCCGGCAAAGTCAAGAATTGTATGACCAATTGCTGCTGCCGGGTTCTGAACTCATTCCGCTGGGATCTACCAGTGTAATAGGATTGCCGACAGCATAAGCATACAGGTTCAAGGTCGGGCTATTGCTTATGGTACCTTTTTTACTGTCTGCATTGACAAATCGTTTCAGCTCCGGTGAATAGTAACGTGCCCTCATGTAATAGAGCCCGTTTTCTTCTGTCATGACACCATCTCGACCATTATAGAGGAAAGGTGTGGAACTTGTGCCGGAATGGGTGAGTAACTCACCATAAGCGCCGTAAGAATACCGGTCAGTAACCGTTCCGCCTAAATCGGTCATCGCCACGGTACTACCACGGTAATCGCAGTGATACACGCTATATCCATTGGCATCCTGATGTCCGATCAGACCGAGACCATAAATATAATAGATGCTGCCGCCTGTGTCTGTACTTACTAACAATCGGCAGCATAGCCGAATATTGTAATGTTACCGGCAGCATCTTCCTGTGTCTTAAGTTTTCCGTTGGCATAATAGGTATTTACAGTCACTCCGCCTCCTGGTTTTGTCACAGTCAGCACATTTCCGGCGGCATCGTAAGTATAGGAGGTAAGATTACCGAGAGCATCGGTTGTTCCAAGCGTTCTTCCTGCCTTGTCATAGATGTTCCCTGTTGCCTTGCCATCTGCATCCGTAACCTGAATTAACCTGTCTTCCCTGTCATAAGTATAGGTGGTTATATTACCTTTGGCATCTGTTACAGTGGAAGTTTTGCCGTTACCGTTATAGGTATAGGAAGTTGTATTGCCACGTAAATCTATCGTACTCTGCAAGCGGTTCTCGCCGTCATAGGTGTTGGTAATGATTCCTCCATCCGGATTAATGACGGTAAGCAGATTTCCGGCAGTATCATAGGTTCTGGTTGTAACGCTGCCGCTGCGGCTTGTAAATACCAAAGGTTGGTTGCGGTTATTATAGGTGGTTGTTTCCATATTTCCCAATTCATCCGTCATTGAAGCATTGTTCCCGTTGGAATCATAGGTATAGCTTTTGGTATTTCCATTTTCATCGGTGGCAGAAAGAAGCTGTTTGGTTGTACCGTCAAAAATATTGGTTCTGGTGTCGCCGTTACGGTTTGTAATTGTAACCACAAGCCTGTTACTTATGGAAGTATTATCGTAGGTATAGGCAGTGGTTTTTCCGTTAGCATCGGTAAATGTAGTTAAGCAGGCATTGGCATCATAGACAAAGGCAGTTGTTCTGCCCATATTATCTGTGACACTGCTTACAAAACCGGCAACATGATAGCCAATTGTCAACGTACGTCCTGAAACCGGCTCCGTCAGTACCATATTACCGGAAGAATCCGTGGTTACTGTAATGCTTTTTCCCGTACGTTCCCTGACACTGGTAAGCTTTCCTAAGGATGTGAATGTATAAATCCGGTCATTATTCCGGTTGAGGGAATAAGTTCCATCGGTATTGACTGTCAGAATATCATTCTGTTTACCCTTATCCGAAGTAGCATAAATACCTTCACTGGTTTCTGTGAAGACAGAGTATATGGATGAAGTCCAGTATACATAAATATCGTTATAAACCGGAACCAGCTTTATCTCATAGTTGTGGCTCCAACCCTTTCCCATAGTACCCAGGGACAACTGTGAGGAGTTGTAATTTAGTTCAAATGGCAATTCAATAGCACCTTTTACCTTAAGAACTTCCATGTGAATTGTATGGGAACCTGTGCCCGTATCTACCGGATCGGCACTGATAGCTTCTGCTGGCTGGTATACACTGATATCCTGAGATGGTCTGGTAACACTTTCAACAATATGATCTACACCGGTATCTCTGCTGGAATAGGAGTCTTTATCAATTTCTATTTTTCCATTGCCACTGCCTAATGAAACTGTATAGAATTGATCAAATGCCCAATTAGCAGGTAATTTATAACCAAGATTACCGCTATACCCGGAGGACATATCGCCAACAAAGCTACTGATAACATATCCTGAATCACAAACCCGTGTACAGGTATTTCGTGAACCATATACACCTATACGGTAAGCTGTAGTCGCATAATTGCTAAAATATGCTTTTATTGATTGAAAATATGGAAGAACATTACTTGTCACTTGAACATCTAATGCATCATAGTCAATAGCAAAATATATAATTGAACCACTTGGAATTCCCAAATTTTCAGCAGCTACTATCGCTGCTCTGGCATCTCTTGTTCCTTGTGCAGAATTAAAATATGTATTACCGGCACCTCCTGACTGATAAATGGGGAAGAATCTTAAGCCTGCATTAAAGACAATTTGTATTTCTGAAGCAGTGAGTGCTTTGCTAATTCCGTTTGCTGTTCCTGTAAGGTATCTTCCTACAACAGAATAGCCATTACTCTTTAGCGTTGCAGCCTTTTCAGCTGTTAAGATAGTCGCGCAGTCACATGCAGTAGCTTTCCTCGAGGTATCTCCACAGCTTGTCATCAGCGCTCCCCAAGAGTTCTTACCAACAACTCCATCTGCCGTAAGACTGTAAAATGTCTGAAAGCTGACTACAGCATTATATGTCCCCGTGCCAAATGTACCTGTAAATCCACCCGGATAGTAGCCGTTTATACAAAGTGCCCACTGCAAAACCCTCTTAGTATTTGTATATCCACTTGTATTAACTGACAATGTCGGGCATGCACTAAGTGTTCCGCTTCCAAACGAACCATCAACTGCTACTCCGCATTCTGTCTGAAGTGCTTTAATTAGATTTTTATGCGAATTTCTCTCCCAAATTCCATTTGAAGGTGAAAGTCCAAATGTTGCTCCATATCTGCTATTTAATCCCGTCTGAACAGCACGGATATTTACATCTCCACTGGGAGCAAGCGCATAACCATCTGTGTTCATTATGGCCTGCAGAATGTATGGTCTTATTATTCCATCTTGGGTTATACCAGCATCACCCTCAAAAGTTTTCACTGCATTTGATGTTGCGGGTCCAAATATTCCATCAAACCCGCCTGGGTTATATCCTTTACACCAAAACGCTCCCTGAATAATATACGTTAGATTGCTAGGAATTGCTGTATTAACATCAGGTACTTCACTAATCGTTGCAGGGCATGCATTAAGGGTTCCATTTCCAAATTCTCCATCGGCGGCAATACCAAGCTCAATTTGTAGTGCTCTTATCAGCGCTTTAAATGTTGATGTTCCTGTTATTCCATCTTCTGTTACAGGTGTATAACCAGAAACACCTGTGTAGGTATTATTAACCCAAATCTGTGTTTGCAATACTTGTAAATCTATTTATAGACACCTCTTTCTTATTTCGATTGATCGGCCAATCATTTAATAAAGAGATATTGCAAAAGATTTTGTAAATGTCTTCGTTTTGCTAATGTAGTTTTTCCACTAGCAACAATTCCAAATATTAATATTTTCATAACAAGATCCTTTTCTAATTCATATTTGGACGTATATATCTATCCACTATACGCATAATCTTTACCACGATTGTCCTCGTGAGTAATCGATTTTTCTACCTATCTTTTGCCCATAAGTTATTGGCATCCTTATTTATTGTCCTTCTTACAGAGCGTATTACAGGTTTGAAATGTTTCGGCCAAAACCGTATTGCGTTAGAATTAGAAGACTCAAAGCTTACATGAATAAATGGCTTCCCTTGCTCGCTGCATAAAGTAAAAACTTTTTCCAATAAACAAGTACCGATTCCTTTCCTCCTGTATTCCGGATGAATATATGCTCCTATAGATTTAATATATGCGCTATCAGGCGTTGTTAAATGTTCAAAGTGAAAGTCTTGGTTTATAGTAAGACCCATTACACCAATAACATTTCCATTATCCCATGCAATTAAAACATAATCTTTACAAATCAAATCAATAAGTTCGTCTTTTGTATGTTCGTTTCTTATCAGAAATATTGGGGAATTAGCATAGTATTCGTTTATCGTTTTCGCAAATTCATATAATGCATCTACATCATTTTTGTTGGCATAAGTAATCTTATACTCAGATTTTACGAAAGATCTAACCTCACCGGTTGACTGACAGGCATCTATGACATATGAGCCAAAGCCTAAATCATATAGGCTGTTTTTAAGAGTTTCATCATCAAAATATGTCATCCACAAGTGATTAAATCTATTATCGATCACCCATCTATTAGAAGCATAATCATACATTTCTTGATATATTCCCCACTCATCTCTTAATGATGCTGCATGACCGACAATGGGCAAAAATGCTGTTCTCTCATTATGGAAATCAAAGTACATCCACGCCATAAAACCAACAATATTATTATCTATTTTTGCTACTATTGCATTACATTTATTTATTTGTTCTTTTATGTATGACTCAATTAACGTCTGACCACCATCAATGAAATTAGGGATTACGCTACAATAACAATAATTATTAAATTGAGTTTCCCAAAGATTGATTGCTCTGGGAATATCATCAT
Organism: Anaerocolumna sp.; assembly: GCA_049692775.1. Taxonomy (GTDB): domain Bacteria; phylum Bacillota; class Clostridia; order Lachnospirales; family Lachnospiraceae; genus Anaerocolumna. The sequence goes on from JBAVPE010000147.1 coordinate 46,744, forward strand.
ATTCCATTAAAGAAATATTAATCACAAATCATGCCTCCTATAATCTTCGTTACAAACTTCAATTTACATTACTCTTTTTCAAATAAATAATTTTGCCTGATAATAATTATACTACATTATCTCTTTATTAATACTTCCCATTATTCCGCTAATGTGATTGTGTGTAGTGGACTTGTACTGTTTATTCATAATGGGAAGTTCAGCTGTCTTGAAATTTTATATAAATCTTTTTACTATTTCTAAATTGTATTCCAAACTATCATTTCCATCTAATGTAATGTTTTTACACCGGAGCAATTTCTCCCATTCGTTATGTTTTGCTTTACTTCTCATACCTATATCTCCATTGTCATAAGCAGTAGCATATTCTAAAAATTCCATATGGTCTTGATACATATCTCCACCAAAATCAATTCTCGAACCAAAATGTTCTCTTTCTCTTCTTTTTAATCGCTCTATTCGTATATTAGTATCCGTTTTTAACCGAATAGCAAGTGTAAATAAAGGTATAAGTTCATCTCCCCAATCAACAAGTGAACCAGATATAACTACCTTATCAGCTTTTTCAAAATCGCTTTTTATCATTGCTAATCTTTCAGCAATATTTCTTTTTTTAGTATAAGGTGGATTTGTTGGTTGCCAAAAGCAATCATCTGTATCCATAAAAAAATATCCTAACATATCTCTTATATATTTTCCTAATGTCGATGTTCCAGAACCAGATGCTCCATATATATGAATAATTTCGTTTGCCATATCATTTTCTCCGAATTCCACATCTTGTAATCTCAGTGTAATATTAAATGCTGTTAAAGTAAATGAACAGAATTTTAAAATGCATTAACAAAATTTATCCACCCGTATCAGCAATCATTACAGCAAAACAGCTCTAAAGTATGGCCTGCTTTGCATTATGCTTCGGTCTGAATCCGTAGGAACAGTCCATAAAGTCCGCTTCGAATATGGGCTCTATTGCTATTTTCATGGCCATCTGTACAATTCTGTCTTTGATCGCTCTACAAAAATACTTATACTTATCTATTTCTTCCTTTAAATTCACAGAATATTCGTCTTCGTCACGTTCATAATGGACTCCAATAATAATTCGCTATATCTTCCGCCTAGTTTTCTAAGTCCGTCAGCAATTAAACCTGCCATTACTACAGCACCGGAATATTGTAAATGAGTATTATCGGTAAGGCCTTCAGGATATGTACTATATGTATTGGCAGGGATATGCATAAACCACTTTTGGGATTGGATATCACCGGCCTCTTGTATTAAAAGTCTGCTGGATTCACAAAGATCTATTAACGGAACATCCAAGTCTCCAGCAACTTGTTTACAGGCTTCAGGATAGCCCAGATGGATTTGGGGTTTTAGGCTCCCGTCTTCACCAAAGCATCTGCGATACAAGGGAGTAATTAAAACCGGATAAGCTTCCTGCTTACGGGCAACATCTACATATTTTTTAAGATTGCTTTGATAGGCGGGAATATCTGTATACCTTGCCTTATCTTCTATCTTCTCATCATTATGTCCGAATTGGATGAAAAAAAAATCTTCCTTCCCTATCCGTTTGTCTATTGCATCCAATCTCCCTTCATCCATAAAACTTTTGGTACTTCTTCCATTTTCTGCAAAATTGCATACTTCATATTCATCTTTTAAATAAAGATACAATGCTTGTCCAATCCCGGTTTGGGGATAGGTTGTAATCTTATTGGTTTTAACGGTAGAATCTCCAGCCCAAAATATTCGATTTCCCACTTTATGTTCTTCTTTCTTAGGTTTATTTTTCATTTTATATCCATTCCTTTTGCTTCGCTCAAGGCACAAGACGTAATGAACTACATTGCATCAAGCGTCTTTTTTATTTTTTAATTAAGTCACAGGGAAAATTCTCGTTTAATTTCCAGACAATCAATGCTGTCAATCCCTATCATTCTCTTGAATCTCAAGATTCAAAAGGGGAAGTTTCCTATGGTTTATAATCAAAACATAAGCCCTTTATTTCGGATAAACATATTCAAAATCCATATCACCGGCATAGTAGAATTCCGGATAGCATGGTTGGTTATAACAATTGTTTTGCCATGCTGCTCCGGTACGATATTGGATATCTTGCATGAAGGTAAAAAGTTTATGGTTTGTTATTTCCGTATTCGTGTAAATACGAATTGCACTGCTATCCACATAACGCAATAATAACTCTTCACGAAAATCGCCGAAAACATCAGCAATCAAACAAGGATTTCCCTTTGTCCCATTATTTGTTAAGGTCCCCACCGGTACTAACATTAACCCGTGAATATTATCATTGATTATTCCACTGTATTGATATTTCATTTGCGGCCCATCTATAATCTGGGTCGTCAAGTCGGCAGCCCATTTAATATTTTGATTTGTCCCCAATAACCTATCCGTAAGTACTTCCCCTTTGCAGGAACGGACATCCAGTACCCATGTCTCTAAACCGCGGACATTTGGATTAATGTCTCCAATCATGCATCGCCCCAAATCGCCTTCTGCATATTCACCAAAGATAACCTCTCCTGTTTCTGCATCACGAAGGGCATATCCATATGGTGCTTCCATTCCTTCTTCAAAGACACTGAATATCTCTAATCCCGGTTTATCAGGGTCAATATCTGCTACGTGAAGGGCATCTCCATGACCGAATTTCCGATAAGTCCCATCAGGCAGATTTCCGTAGCAGCTATACAAGAGGCTGCCGTCATGATCAATCACTGCTCCACCAAATATAATTTCCTGACAGCCGTCACCATCCACGTCGGCCGTTGCCAGGGCGTGATTCCCCTGTCCTGCAAGAATGCCATATATTGGATCCGAACCTTCTTTCATGTGGGGATTGGAATTAAATGGATTGTCCATGGGAACAAATCCACTGTCAATTTTAAAATATTCTTGAAAGGTATTATCAAAAAATTGATAGGCGGCAATCGTTGTCCGGCTGTAATATCCCCGGCATATAATAAGATAAGGACGTTCTCCGTCTAAATATGCCACGCCGGATAAAAAACGTTCTGACCGATTGCATGGTTCTATTTGTTCCATGGCATAATCACCCCAACGAAGACCATCATCTATTCTAGGGAACGGATAGGTAATGGTTTCTATTTCATCCCCCTCACCCGAAAACATGGTTAAGTACTCTGGTCCTTCATAAATAAATCCGTCAAAAACCTCCAAATGCACTTTAGGACTTTTTTGCTTTGCATAATGATAGATCATGTAGTCTGACAAAGCTTCAGCATCATTTTTTGATAACGGATAAGAATATCGGGGTTCAATCGAAAAACATTCTTCAAGTGTTTTTGGCCACTTTCCCGTAATAACCTCTTCTTGCAGATGCCAATCCATGAACATGTTAATTACATGCTCTTTGTAGTCGTCTCTTGAGCAAACATAATCATCTTTATGGGAGTAGCCGTCTTCCATATCTTCTTTCGGCATGGATATGTATGATTCCGATAAAATAGAGCCGTCTTTATTGTACTTCGTAATATTGGTTCCCGGTGCTGTCTTTACTGAAAATTCCGCCTTACCGTCACCATTAAAATCAAATACCATCAATTGCGTATAGTGGGCACCGGCACGGATATTCACCCCCATATCAAGGCGCCATAACAGTTGGCCGTCCAGCTTGTAACAATCAATCAGGCAGTTTCCGGTATATCCTGAATGGGAATTATCGTGAGAATTAGTCGGATCCCATTTAACAAAGAATTCGTATTCTCCATCTACATCCCCGACAGACATATCATTTGCTTCATAGTTATAGTAATTGCCACCCTTTGTTACCCCTCCTGCCGGTATTTTAAGTGGTAAGTCAATATAATTTGAACCACTTTCCCACATAGGTACTGGCTTTGAGAGTCTTTGCTCCTCAGAATTCACAATTGCCGCAAGTTGATATACATCTTCTAAGCAGCCCTCCTTATCAAGATAATTCGTACTATCTGTTACAACTGCTATTTTTTTGCCATTTCGATAGATTGCAAAATCCGTTCCGGTCAGGCCGGTATCAGAATAGCCGGTAACTTCAGCTTTAAATAATCTCCACCCTAAGAAGATTCCTTCCTTTGTTTCTGCTCCTATGCTTCCTCTTGATAAGTCTTCCAGCTGCTCTTTTTTCTCCCAGCCAATGGCTGTTTTATAGACCTCTGATTCTTCTAATACCTTTTTGTTTTTTAATGCAATTATTTTAAAATAATGAGGTACATGGGTACTTTTTTTTAAAGTAAAGGCTTGTTTATCTTTATCACATATTCCAACCAGTTTATAAGCCATATTTTTTGTGTTTTTGTTAGCCCAGAACACTTGATATTCATCTGCTTCTTTTATATGATTCCACATAATCGTCAACTGCTTCTGTTTCGTTTCTTTTGTTTTAATTATAATCATAATAATCCTCACTCTCTTCATAAAAAGCTCTTATTTATTGCCTGCCGCCCTGGCTCTTTTTTACGCCTTTCATTTACAGCTTTATTTTAATTAAATGATGTGTATCATAATCAAAATAAGTTCCATCCAACATATTGGCAAGTGTATTTGTGATATGAATGACAACCCCATTAGACCCATCATTCAAATCCTTTGTTTTGCCATACCAGCAATTTGGTGCATAGGAGCGAACACCAAGGGATACATGATTAACGGTCACTTCAATTGTATCATGTAACTCTTCCCCAATATCAAGCGTTAACCGGTACTGTTCCTCCATGTTTTTCTTATTAATGCAGATTGATGTTTCAAACGTAAAAGTACCGCTATAAAACGGAAAACTTTCGATATATTCTTTTTGGATTTTAACCTCATCTAATTTTTTGCAAAGGCTATACTCACAGTGAATTCCTTTTTTTACCGAAAAGTTTCCTAATAAGTAAAGAGAATCCCGGACTCCATCTTCTGATTTTTCTGCCTGAACCTGGATTAATAATTCATTTTCACCTTCTATTATAAATTTTAGAATATCAATTCGTTGATTATTTTGGTCATTCAGACGAAAATCAGTCAAATTTGTTAAATCCAATTCTTTCTGATTTACTTTAATTTTATAGCCGGATGTTATTGTATGCCTGTCATACATGAGGTATAATTCATTTGGAATATCTGCTATTTCGAAAATATTCCTATAATAACAGGTAAATGGATATTTAATCGATATTTTTTTAGGAATTCCAAAACTCGATTTATATCTAAAATCATCATTTTTAAGGAGTGAGGTTTCTGCAATCTGCTCAATGATAGTTCCTGCCTCTCCTATTACCCAATTTTTATTTGTTTTTGATATGGAAAGCTCACCCAATCTACAGCAATTATATCCCTCAATGGATACTTTCATCTTTTCTGCCGTTGATATCGTAATGGTACTGTAATACAGTTCTTCTGCCTGTTTCTTTTCCTTTACAAAACGAATACATCTGCTTTCATAAGCCTTCAAATGAATTGCAACTGCATTTTCTTTCATGTCTAATGGTCTAATCCTACCATTTTCCAGTGATAAATCTTCTGCACCGTGTAAGGATGTCTCTTTGTTGCATATCTCTAATTGAAGGTGCTGCTTTCCCTGGTTTGCTGCAAATACATAGATATTACCCTCTTCATCCTGTCGTATGGAAGAAACAATTTCTCTTCTTCCACATTCATCCACGTTGAGTTCTACCACTTCATTCCTATTTTCCCTGCAAAAGTCTAATATTACTTTCGTATTATTATCTTTTTTTACCGGCCCGGTTGTTTGAATCAAAGTAACATTACCATGTTTTGTAATAATAGGATCCTCTTCTTCCCCTCTCCAATAATTTTCATTCTTAATGATGTTTATACCCAGTAATTTTGTAAAATCCAGCTCCTTATCTTCAATTTTATAGGCAGGAAGCATTCCCAATATGATAACATGTCCACCTGACCCGGCAAATTCTTCAAGGATGTCTTTTGCATAAGTTTCCATACAGGTAGAGGGTGGGATGATGATCGTTGAATATCTGGCCCTGCCCAGTATCATTATGCCGTTTTCAATGATTGCATCCTTCATGATTTCACTATCTAAATGGTCATAAGATATTTGGTTAAATAAAAGCATCTTGCAAAGATGGACCCAATCATCCCGAAGTTGATCCAATCTTGCACCTTCTTCTTTGTCTTCTCCTTTATAGCTGAAAGAATGAAATGGATTTCCAAGGGCGGTCCAAAAGGATATGACCGGATCCAATACCGCAACCTTTGTCACAGCCTCCGTATTGGATACAAATGCCCCCATTCGTCCCACATAGTCTGCCAGATTACGATAGTACTTCCAATATGGATTTTGTAAAAATTGAGAGGGAGGTGCATCATGTTTTGTGATTGCTTCAATGGTATAATAAAAAGCATGAAAATTGTATAGGTTAATCCCGCTAGAACCCAACCGGTCAATCATCCACTTGGCATCCTGCAGGGTCATTGTCCATCCCACACTGTGAAAGCTTTCAATCATTGCGTATTTCTTATCCAACTGCCTTGCAAGAGATGCAACCGAGCGTTCATTACTTCTGTAATTTTTAAAATATTCATCATAAATCCATTCAAGGGATTTCCCTAGTTTTTCATGGGCGGTATCCCCACCGATAACATGGCTGTATTTTTGTGTAGACATACGCATAGAAGGGACTTCTGTTGCATACATCAAGTGGTTCCTGGTACACCAGCTTGAAATTTGTTCATGATAACTATTACGAAAAACCAAGTGCGCCGTTTCATACAAATCATAACGCAGCTTATAAGCATCTTTAAAATCCTGATTATGAAGTGCCGGTAAGGACTCAATTAAATCATACCCGTTTCGTTTCATAAAAGCATCCGGTAATTTTTTTGACCAGGGGATCGGGCTTAAGAAACCAACTTCATCCGAAAACATCCCCAATACGCCGGTGCCAAATTCCCTGCCTATTTGTTTTTCATATTTTTCATGGGTACACGCAAGGAAGGTACTTACCGCTTCTTTGTTACAAGGGTCAAAGAAATTACCAAAGTATTTAAAATCACCGAGGGGAGCTTGTGTATAGATTTCCAATTTCCATATACCCTCCGCCATGGTTCCGATAAATATCTGCCTGGGGCCATAACTAAAGAACCGCTTGTTGTTATATTTCGTTAAACCTGTCTTTTGATAAATCTCCTCTGTTTGAAGGATACCAAAATGATCCTTTACATCTATCGCCTGATCCCAGTCCAATGTCCCGTCTTTTCGAACCGGAATCGCTTTTGCATATAAAATATCTTCGAATCCAATCTCTATCCGTTCTTCTTTCCCACCGGTCAGCGTATAGGTATGATGTTTCAAAATCATATGCCCTGCATCAGGATGTTTTAATAAAACCTCTCCCCCCGCCATTCCACTTGGATACGGATATTCATCATAAAGCCATACTTCAAGTTCGACGCGCTTTCCCTCCAGGCAGGCAAATTCTACTAATTCAGTCCAACGTTTTGACATATAGGGAATATCCATCCCCTGCCTTGCACAAATAAAGAAACCACCAATGCCTTTATCCTTCATTTCTTCTATTTGATGTCGAATCATTTCTTCTTTCAACTCACCGTTCCAAAACCAAAATGGCTTGATACGATACAGTACTCCCGGATTCTTAAACTGAGTATCAAATTTCACTATATTTTCCACCTTTGCTATTCTATTGTCACGGTTACATCTTTCATTTGCAAATTTTTTACATGTTTTATGGAGCCTGGTTCGACTGCTTCTATTCCGATGTTTTCAAATTTGATGTTTTCAATTGGCTGTTCTTCAAACCCTTCTATTTCAAATGCCATTTTAGACCTGCTATTTTCCTTATCAGCAAAGGCGGTAACCTCCTTAATGCTGATATTTCTTACAACCGGCATCCCATCTTCTTTTGATACCGCCTTACTAAGGGTTTCCCAATATTCCGGTATATTCCTATTATAATCACTGGGTATGGAGCAATAACTATAGCTTGGATTCCAATCAAGTAAAAAGCTGAATGGCGTTGCTACATTCTCCATAGTCAATGCTTCCACATTAATATCTTCAATCAAGCCGCCTCTAGTGCGTGCGGACTTTATTCGAAATCCACACATGGTATCTTCAAATTTTATGTTGCGGATTGTAATATTATGAATTCCTCCCGACGTTTCACTCCCCAAGGTAATTCCTGCACCGGATCCTATTCTGCAGTTTTCTATTAATACATCATCACATGGCTCGTTTACACGAAGCCCATCCCAATCACGACCTGCTTTGACACAGATATTGTCATCATTGCAGTCAATGCTGCAGCCCCTGACAATCACATGATGACTGGAATCAATATCAATGCCATCCGTACTCGGCCCTTGGTTTTTCTGAATTTCTATTCCCTCCACCAAAACATCCTTTGAATAGCAAATATGGACATTCCAAAAACCTGATTGGATACAGCGAAATTCTTTTAACTGAATATTTTCTCCTTGATATACCACGAGGTTCCTTGGACGAAAACAGTCATAATCAACAGCCCACCTCAGGTTTTTTTCTTCATATTCCTTCCTCATGTTCCAATACTTATCCCACCAGAATTTTCCTTCCCCGTTTACAGTTCCTTTCCCCATTAATATTACATTTTTTTCCTTAATAATATTAAGCAGACCAGCCGGCCATGTCATTTCAATGCCTGCTATTCTTGACGGTATAATTGGGTATTGTCCTTCCTCATTTGTTCCCCTAAGTTCAGCTTCTTCTTCTATTATGAATTCGAGATTGCTTTTTAAGAATAGCGAGCCGGTTAAATAAATACCCTTTTTTAATACGACTCTGCCATTTATTTCACCTGCATTATCAATAGCAGTTTGTATGTATCTTGTAGTTAATGTTTTTCCATCCGCAACTGCACCATAATCTTCCGGGTAAAAAATTTTCTTCACCTTAAACTCCTATCTATGTATTTTGTACACAATCAAAGGTAAAAGAGAGCTGTTCCCAAAAACCCACCTGCCAATTATGCCATTAGCACACTCATAGTATCCTTTCAACAGGTGAGTCTTCACAACATCCTCTTTCATTATTGTTTCTTATTTATCTGCATTATATAATGCATTAACTTGTTCAATTATCTTTTCGCCACCTAAATCCGACCAGTTTTTCCAGGCTTTTTCAAGACCTGCTTTATCAATTTGCCCACAAATGTATTGAATCCGTGCATCGATTAATGACTGGTCAAGGTTGCCGCCATTCATAGAATAAGTTTCAGAATTTGCCAAATATCCAGCACCAGGATTATATACAGCCCGTTCGACATTTTCAGCTTTCACCTTTTCTTCCAATTCCTGCCTTTCCGTTCTCTTAATTACAGGATCTGTGGAAGCGGCATTGGGGATATAACATAATACCTGGTTAAGTCCATTGTTAGGCTGCTGTGTTAATTCTAATGTATTGCCCATTACGATCTTCCCTTCCTCATCCAGTTCATATGAAATTCCTTCAATCCCATAATCTGCTAATACCAACATTTCATTATCACACATTTTGTCTAAATAGGATAAGCAGGCTTCCACATCCTCTTCCGTCTTAGCTGCTGCTTTTGTTATTACAAAATAACCATTCATACCGGCGGTTGCAAGGGTAACCGGGTCATCCCCCCCTTCTTTTGCAATGGAACCGACAAGACCCATGGAAGCCGTTTCATCCCCATTCATAGCCGGAATTTCATTGTTCACAAAATAATCCCAAATACGTCTGGATTCATCCAATACATCTACCAGCATACCACATTGTCCGTTTTTAAGTGCATCCGAACGAGTCGAGGCATCACGTACTGCAAAGTCTTCGAATACTAAGCCTTCATTATACATCTTTTTAAACCAATCCAAAGCCTCCATGTATCCCTCTGTCTCAAAGGAAGGCTTTAATTTTTCATCTTCCAAAACCCATCCATTTCCGGCACCGAACCACGCTTGAACAATGTCAAACGAATCAACTGCTTTTGATAAAGATAATCCATAGGTGTCATTTTTACCATTTCCATCGGGGTCTTGTTCCGTAAATGCCTTTGCCATATTGTAGACGTCTTCAATTGTCTTTGGCTCTTCAAGGCCAAGTTTATCGGCCCAGTCTTTACGATATCCCAGACCGTTTCGCCCAATTGGCCTTGCCCGGTAAATTCCAATAATCTTACCATCTACGGTCAAAGCTTTTAGTACATTCTCATTTGCTTGTGAAAGGTTCGGATATTTTTCGGAATCTTTTAAATATTCCGTCAGATCCCAGAACGCATCTGCCTTTGCTGCCTGTACCATTGTTGAATTCAATGAAGTTCCTAAGGCAGTCAGAATCATGGGCATATTGCTTTTATCCATTAACATAACACCAAGTTTATCCTCATAACTATCACTTGCCGCCCATGTAAAATCCACATGGGTATTGGTATACGCCTCCATTCTTTTAATGACTTCCTCTGAACCATCTGCACTCATGGCTGAACCATTAAAATCTACGGTCATTATTGATATATTTTTCATACCGGTATCGGTTGTTCCTGATGCACTTTCTGCAGAGCCTTTTGTTACCGGATTGTTTCCGCCCCCATTACCACATCCAACTAAAGCAGATGCCAACAATACGGATGCAACTCCCAATGCAATTAATTGCTTTTTCATCATAATTTTCTTCTCCTTATATTTGTTTTTTATAATAAATGACTTTCATCATTCCTTATCCCTTTACGGCTCCGATCATAACACCTTGTGTAAAGAATTTCTGTATAAATGGATATACAATTAAGATTGGTATCGTAGCAACAACCGTTGCAGCCATTTTAACTGCCTTCTCAGGTGGAGCCCCCAACATACCATAGTCGATTGCCTGCCCATTTGCATCAATGCCATTGGCTAATAATACAATTCTTCTTAAAACAATCTGAACTACTTCTTTCTCAGGGCTTGATATATAGAGCATTGCGTTAAAGTATTCATTCCAATGTCCTACTGCATAAAACAATGATACGGATGCTAATACCGGTTTAGATAAAGGTAATATGATTTTGGCGAAGATTCCAAGATCCGTACATCCATCCATTTTTGCAGCCTCTTCCAGTTCTTTTGGAATCCCCTGGAAGTAATTTTTAACAATAATCATATTAAATGCACTAATAACTCCCGGTAATATCAGGGCACCATAGCTGCCAATCAACCCTAAATTGCTAACCAGCAAATAAGACGGAATCATTCCTCCTGAAAATACCATTGTCACAATTACCATGTTTAAAATACCATTTCTTCTTTTAAAATCACTTCTGGAAAGTGGATATGCAAATGTCGTTGTAAATGCCATATCCAAAAATGTACCAACAACTGTTACCAATATTGAATTTTTAAGTCCTTTGAAAATATCTCCCGCCTTGCCTATATAGCGGTAAGCATTGACTGATATTTCTTTCGGAATAATAAAGAATGCCCGTTCCGTAAGCTCCCGTTCCGTTGCAAGTGAACCTGCTATTATGTATAAAAAAGGTAATATGGTTGCAAGTGAAAAAGCTGTTATAATGAAATAAATAAATATCTGTGCAACTTGATCCCCCGCATTTCTTTTAATGCTTGTAATATTTTTTTTCTTTTTGGTTATTCCAATACTATTCATGTTTTACCTCCCTAACTAGTATAAACCTGATTCGCCGCACTTTTTGGCAACCCAGTTCGAACCAAGTACCATAATCATACCTACCACCGATTTGAATACACCTACCGCCGTAGCATAAGAATATTGACCTTGCTTAATGCCCCTCGTATACACATAAGTATCAAATACTTCCGCACTTGATATGTTTAATGAATTTTGCATTAGAAAAATTTGTTCATATCCGGTATTAAGAATCGCCCCAACCCTCATGATCAGCATAATAATAATTGTTCCTTTAATTGCCGGCAATGTTACATGCCACATTAGCTTTAACCGTCCCGCACCGTCTACTTTTCCCGCTTCATATAATTGGGTATCTACACTGGATAATGCAGCCAGGAAAATAATTGTACCATAACCGGTTTCCTTCCAAATACTTTGACCGACTATTACTCCTTTGAAATATTGCGGACCGCTTAAGAAATCTATTGTACTGCCCATAAGGGCTTCCATCACCTGATTGATGATACCATCATTAATATTAAACATCTGATAGGTCAAGGTTGCTACAATTACGTAGGATATGAAGTGGGGTACATAGATAAAAGTTTGGCTGATTCTTTTAAATGCCTGTATATGTACCTCATTTAGTAAAAGTGCCAGTATAATCGGAGCCGGAAAATAAAATATTAAACTTAATATGGAAATTCCCAATGTGTTTTTCAATAACATTAGAAAATCCGGACTGCCAAACAAATTTCTAAAATGATACAGTCCGACAAATTCGCTTCCCGAAAAACCCTTAAAAGGACTAAATTGCTGAAATCCAATAAAGATACCAAGCATTGGTATATATTTAAAAACAATAAAATAAATAAATCCGGGAAGTATCAGAATGTATAACCACTTTTGCCTTTTTATTTCACTCAGGAATCCTGCCCTTTTATTCTTTTGTACGTCAGCCTGTGTTTTTCCATTCATTTCAAATTCTCCTTTTGTTTATTTTGTATGCTATTTTCCCTGTCTTTCACTGATTTTATGTCATATTACCATTGTATTTAAGGATTGGCAATAATCATTTTGTATGTTTTTTTTACGCTCTATTACAAATATGAAGTATTGTGTTTTCAAGACCTTTTGCCGTTTATTTTCCTCGGATAATCATTATCTTTACAAGTGATTCTTTCCCTGATAATCATTTTATTCAGTATATTTGCTGAAATTCAAGAAATTGATACCCTCATTTTTATCTATTATTATTTATTCCTACAGGCATCTCTGTTTTTTTATCATTATTTTTCCATATAACTGATTCCAAGATTGGTAAAGCAGGCAGGTGATTTTTCACCCGTCCCTTAGTCGGATAAACACGACTTACACCCGATAGAGTAGCTCCGCTTGACACACCGCAAAAAAAGAACCCAATTTATAATAACTATAAATCGAGTTCTTCCGTTTTCATTTGTCTACTATGTTTTTCAGATACGCTTTATATTTTCCCGGACTTACGTGTTCATGTTTGCTAAAAAACCGAATGAAATTTTGTGTATTTGTATATCTTAATTTTACTGCAATTTCGGTAATGGTTAAATCCGTATTCATAAGCATGTCTTTCGCAATTTCCAACTTTTCCATCGCGATAAAATCAGTAAAAGTCATATTCTTCTCACTTTTTAAAACCTTCCAGATATAACTCGGATGATAATTTAACCGTTCGGCACATTCAGTAAGGGTAATGTCTCCATTGGTCATTTTTACTAATTCAAGGACACTGTCTAAAATATCAGTCGAATGGCTTCTGCGGGAAATCATAAGCTTATCCGTAATCGGTACAATGATCCTGTTCGTATAGAAGTCGCGTATCTTTCTGTCATCATATAATATTTGACTAAAATATGTAAAAATGTTGATCTGTTCCGTTTCAAAGATTTGTACCATGGACAACTCTGCATCGGTAGCTACCTTTAATATTGCTACTAAAAACCTGTTTAAATAATAAGATTGGTCACTTAATGAAATATTTTTAACAATCAGGCTATCTACAAATTGATTCATAATTTGACATGCCGATTCCGCATCCCCATTATCAATAGCCTGACTTATTTCCTGTTCATGCAAAAGATCATATACACTCCTTTGATTTTGGTCATTAACCAAACCACTGTAATAAACAATGTCCTCTCCTACATCTTTTTCCCGCATTTTTACACTTTTTAATGCTTCCATGCTCTCATTTAATGCAGTTCGCAAATGTGTTAACTTATGGAATATCTGGCTTACTCCGCTCATTATATAACATGGGTGCTGCCTGGTTATAAATGCTTTCATATCCTGATTGATTTGTACCACCCCTAAATCTTCCTCTCTGTTTGCTCCGACAATAAAGACAATTGAATTCGCATAGGATATTGGTGTCAGAAAAAGCCGGTTTAAGATTTCTTTCGGCATGGCTTTTAATATTGTAAGACGGAATGCGTCTGCCCGAGTAATATCTTGTATGGTATTTCCTTTCTCAAAACCAATTTGTATTGCCATTATCTGAAAATAACTTTTAGGATTTATATGAAATTCTTCTAAGTGCTGGTTGATTTTATCCATACTTAATTCGCCACGGACCATTCTGGACATAAACAGTTCAAGGAGAACACTCCTTTGCTGGCTCACCGCCCGTTCCAGGGAATCCTTTGAATCAGACAAAACCTTTATTCCTTTTTTTATATAGTTAAACTCATCTCCATTTTCTTCTTCATCCACATAAGGTGACATTTGCTCCTTCAATAAGTTAATAGGGTGATAAATCAACTTAGTTCCAATAACCATCAAAAGTAATACCACACCAAGTATTATAAATAATATTACAGAAAATGATAAAATTCTTTGAGCGCCCTCATTTACTGCCGTTCTATTATACCCAACCATATAATGAAGTCCTGACACCTGTGATACACTTGAGGTAATCCGAAATTTGTCGCCTGATGACATTTTTGCAGTAAATATAGGTTCGTTGTTTTGAAATATATTCCAATTGGTAACACAATATTCAGAAAACGCATCCTCTGACCCATATACCACCTTCCCATTCCAATCGGTGACAACTACATCCAAATCCCCCAACCCCTGTGATATCAGATTATATAATCGAGTCCTGTTCAATCGAACTATGAGATAACTGTCCGTCTGTGTATTGATCAAGGGAAATCCCAACACCAACAGATATCCGTCTACTGGTATTTCCCCGTCTTTTCCGGTGATATAAGGTTCCGGATAATCTAAATTATTCTTCCATTGAATTTTAAATTGGCTTTCATTCAGAAAGAGAGACTCTACCTCATCTAAATTCTTCACCTTGCTTAGTTTGACAATTCCATTATTACTAAATACATAACCTTGTTTATAATCAACGTAAATATAATTTTCAATATAATCTCTTAAATATAACGAACCCTTTAGAAGGTCAGATGCCTTTTTAAGATTAACATAATCGTTGTATCCTTGATTCCTCTGTGCATTATTTAACCAGAGAAATTCATCTTTTGTTTCAATTTCCGCATAGTAGGAACGAATACTGTCCATAACATTTTCGACACGGCTGTCTAATTGAGTTAATGTAGCTTTTGTGCTTGTATCTGTCTTTGCAGACACTTCGTCTATATATGTTTTATACGAAAAAATTGCTAAAATCACGAGCGGTATTATCGTAACAATAAATATACTAAGAAATATCCTTGTTTTATACATAGCTTTATTTTGTATTAGAGCCTTCAACTTTAACTGCACCTCCTAGCAAAGTCCATAGTCATCGGTATGTGCCATAATGTTCTATTTTCTTACCCCCGTACTTCTGTAAGATTTTTAAAGAATTGATAAATGCAGCTTTACCTAGTCCTATATTACGATATTTTTCAAGTGTTACCATTGGTTCCAGATAGGCTGTTTGCGTCATTTCATCATACCAAAATCCACAAAAGGAAGCACAATTTCCATTCTTGTCCAATACAACGCTATAAATATCTTTATTATAATTTAGCCAAGCATGCTTTATAGATAGATTATCTTCAACATATCGGATGATATCTTATAAAGTTTCAATGTGGTACTAAAAGAATAGACTTCCAATTAAGTAAAGCAATGACCACTTTGGAATAGTGTTCATCTGATTTCCTTAATTACAATAAACTTCCCAGCTTACAATAACGATGTAATATGCTTATACTTTTTAATAAACATAATGGGAAGTTAATCTGCCCTATAACTTAGAAATTTTCTCAAATCCACCATACGTAATTTTAGAAGTCACACATCAGCTCCCAATGAACTCCGAAGCGATCCTTTACAGTACCGATTATTACCATGTACGGTGGTCTTTCGAGTGGCCTTATTACTTCGCCGCCATCGCTTAGTACAGAAAAGGCCTTTTCAACCTCTTCTGCTGTATCAAACCCGATAATATGAATCACTTCTTTAGTGAGTTCCACTTCCGCTTCGTCGGACAGATCATTCATCCTTACCTCCTGTTCACCAAACATAATCTCGGAATGATAAACGAGTGATTCCTTTGCCGTATCTGGCTGTTCCCAGCCGTTTTTCACGGCATCGGAATAATGTAATAAATTCCTTACCGTACAGCCAAAGGCTCGCTTGTATTCCTCCAAGGCGTCCTCTGTCTCTCCGGAAAAACATAATATCTGTATAAATTTCATATAGGCACTCCTTAAGGTTTATTGTGCTTTAGCTTATATGTCTCTATTTTTTGTCCTTGCCGCATCATGTCCAGCAACGAACAAATTCAGATCTATCTGTTTCATTTTTCCATATTCTCTTACACTTCATAAATATAATGAGAAATTGATAATTGTTCGATCAATTTAAATGTATTATATTGCCTTTGTGAAAAACATTTCCATAGGTTGCTCAAAATTTGGAATATTAATAATCAGTCCTCCTGAATCTTGATAACCTGTTTTTCTATAGAAATGCTGTGCATCTTCATCTACCTGGGTTGAAGTCATAATCATTTCATAGCCTGCTGACTTCATGTTTTCTTCCCAAAATTCCATAAGTTTTCTACCATATCCCTTATGCTGATACTCTTGCTGAACATAAAGCATTGTCAAAAAGGGGGTATTGTCCCAAAACAGATTGTATCTTAATAAAGCAATAGGGACATTATTCTCTAGAAGTACATATCCCCTTTTGTCTCTGATTTTCTTTTCAAACTCGCATTGCGATAAGTGTTTATCCAATTCAAACCAGAATTCTTTATCCTCTTTTTGTACATATCTAATACTTATCATATTTTTATCTCCAATAATTCTTATGCCTCTATTTTATGCTCCACATTTTCATAACCTTTATAAATATAATGGGGAAGTTGGCTGATTGGATACTTCAAATTATATTGCTGCAATAGGAACAAAATTATCAGTTAGATGATATCCCATCTTTACATTATGCTTATTATGGACGTTACATCACCAATCATATATTTCTTTAAAAGCATTAGTGACTTCATCACAGATACTCATTCCAATATCTGAATTTTGCATTACTACAATTCCCGAACCATCATCAGGGCAAAAAACCATATTTGAACGATAACCAACATTTGAACCGCCATGTCCAAATGTTAATCCTTTTTTGCTTTGATTTACGGCAAAACCTACCCCATACGGTGAGTTTTCATATGCTTTTGTTGTCATTAACTCAGCCGTATTTTTTTCAAGGAATGTGCTTTCACTTTTTAATGCTTTCATTATTTCAATGCCAAATCGCGCAAGGTCTGACGGCGTAGTCCACAAGCCTGCCGCCGATAATTCTGGCATTATATTATATCCCCCTGGTAATTGTAAGTTATGAAGATTATAGCCAAAAGCGATTTCATTGGATTTATCTTTCGGTAGAGTTTGCGAATAAGTGCTGTGCATCATAAAGAATGGCGATAAAACTAAGTCATTCATCAAATCACAAAAATTAAGTTTGCAGACATCTGTAACGATTTTTTGAGCAAGAATATATCCACCACCTGAATATTGAAATCCAGTTTCAGGGTCTCCATGCTAATATAGTTGCTATCAACATTCTTAGCATTTTGAAATATATCTACCAGTGTGAGTAAAAAGCGTAAATCCTCACGTACTAATTCAAACGCCGCTTCTTGAACTTTATTAAAACTACTCATATAACTCCCCCAGTTATCTTGTTTATTTACATATTCAATTTTTCTAAGTACTATACTTATCTTTCTAAACATAATGGAAACTTTAGTTGACTTTTTTCATCTAATTTAGTAATACATGCCATACCAATTCAATTTGTACACTTTAAAAAAATAGTGTAAAATTTGTCCTGTCCAAATGCCATGTAATGTTTGCTTTAAATTTTTGAGAATGTGGAATATTTCGAATAGTCTCGTATTCAATAGTCAAATCTGCCTTTTGATCTTTGTCTGGATTGCTAAAATCTTCTTCATGTTTTCAGCTTCAAGTTCTTGAATAGTCTTTCCGTTAATTAAGCCCTCTCCGTTTTCATTATATTTCATTTGCTTCTGCAATTTTTCAATTTCTGCTTTATTCATAGTCTATCCCCAAAAGTTTAAGGTATTTGCAGCACTCCCATTATTGCTATAATCTATAATTCAATTATCCATATTATGTTATGAGCTTCTCTATAATCGTGCACACTTACAAATTACTTCTAAATAATTCTTTAACGATATTATAATACAGTTTTATCCATAAATCTATATTTCCTGAATTTTATTATTTATCGAACAACAAAAAAACACTACACAACCTAACTCACGCGTATGTCAAGTACTCGCCTAAAAATATTTTAAAGATGATGGTATTGCATATGCCAGAACTTATATCAAATCACTTGACTCAAGGCTGAACTCTCAATTTTTACAATAACTGCTATTATACGTTTTTTTGCTTTTCAATATTTGCTTATAAGGTACAATCTATTAAATGAAAGTATCCATAGGGAAAATATCTCCGTAAGTTTTTATGTTGACATTAACGATAATATGACCGGCGAACGGGTTTCCGTCGGCCCCGGTACCCTCTATAATCTCCTGGAGAATTTTGTGAAAGCAGATATGATTCGCGAAACGAAAGTCGAAGGCCGCAGACGCAGTTATCTGATTACCGATACAGGCCGGCAGGTGCTTGAGGCGGAGTATCAGCGTCTGATGACGTTGACGGCTGACTATCAGCAATATGTGGTAAGGAAAGGAGGCGTTTCTTATGAAAGTAATAAAGCATAGATTTGAACAGTTTCTGTGCTATGACCATACAGGTATTGAAAGGCATCTTGAACGGATGTCTGCGAAGGGATGGCAGCTCCAAAAAATCGCTCGTTTTGGTTGGGAATATCGTAAAACGGAGCCACAGAAGCTGACCTATGCAGTTACTTACTTTTCCGAGGCCTCGGAATTCAATCCTTATCCTACGGAGAATCAACAGACCTTCCATGCTGGCTCAGGATGTTGCAAGGCAGGACGCTTTTCCCGATGGACAGCTCGCCCCCGAACTAAACTATTCGATAGTGGACGTAAAACTACCCGGATTGTTTGACATCTACCTGAACGATTATCTGGAAATGTATAACTACAAACGGGAGAAACCGAAAGAAGAGAAAAGATATTTCAAACAGACAGATGATCCCGCGTGGCAGGCCGATGTGGTTTATCAGCTTTATACTCAAAATGAGGCGGAAGCTGAATACATCCTTTGTTGGAGCAATCGGATTGTATACATCAATTATGAAGAAATCCCAACATCGGAGCAGATTGCTATAACAGTTGAAAAATTGAGTAAATAAATGTACAGATGTTAATGGATTCTTACTTGTGATATATTTCATCTGACACAGCTTTCAGTTCCCAAAAATCCCGCTCGGTTTTTCTGGAATTCGTCCGTATATTCCCACTCTTTGTTATGCTGTTGTTATGTTTACTATTGGAGTTCTATATATGACTGCGCTAAGTCTGTATGTATTGACGGCTATCCTTGTCTTTACTATGATATTTAGCAAGAACCAGCCTAAACCTGGTTCTCCTGCGGAACCTTCTCTTCAAGATTCTTACATATTTTAATAAGCATACCCTGGAAGAATTCCATATCTTCCTCAGAGATATCCTTCCTTAAGGTATTTTCAAACTCATTAAACATCCCCCTGATATTCAAAGCCTTTTCCAGACCTTTTTCCGTCAGACAAATAATCACCGATCGTCTGCTCTCCGGGTTCATTTCCCGTTTTAGCAGTCCCATCTTTTCCAGATTATCAATGTTTCGTGACATGGTGGTGGTATCCATATGACAACGGCCTGATAGTTCTTTCTGGTTTAAGCGGTCTTCTTTTAAAAGAGTATTCAAGATTCCGGCCTGACCCTGTCCGGGCGTCAGCCCATTGGCAGACAGCACTGGTGAAAGCAACTGTTTTCTTGCCCTTTCCGCACGGATAAAAAGTTCCCTTATATTACTATTCATCTTATTTACTCCTTTTCTTATTAGAGTACTCCCGTAAACCCTCACAGTCTGATTCTTCTGATATTTTAGGTGCTACCCCAAAAAATTTATCTCCATTTTCGTGATATCCTATGTACGTTTTTGCGCAGACCGTCTGAGCGTAGCGAAGAATAATTTTTCGCAAAGATTGCAAGTAAAAACATACCTAGGATAGACAGAAAATGTCCTCATCCTATATTCTGCACCTAAAATATCGTCAATAACCTAATTAGTTTCTGAGAGTAATCTATTAACCAGCTTAATCCAGTTCAAATTGCCCTGTGTAAAGTTTATAATAAAGACCCTTTTGTGTCAACAGTTCTTCGTGATCCCCCCGCTCAATCACTTTTCCCTTTTCCAAAACCAAAATTGCCTTGGAATTGCGGACGGTTGACAGTCTGTGGGCAATCACAAATACCGTACGGTTTTCCATTAAAGTATCCATGCCCTTTTCGATTAATTTCTCCGTCCGGGTATCAATAGAACTTGTGGCTTCATCCATTACAAGGACAGGTGGCTGGGAAATAGTTGCCCTTGCAATGGCTAACAGCTGTCTCTGCCCCTGGGATAAATTAGCCCCGTCACTTTCTAAAAGAGTATCATAACCATTTGGCAGCCTTCTAATAAAGGAGTGGGCGTTGGCCAGTTTGGCAGCTTTCACGATATCCTCCTCACTGGCCTGAAGCCTTCCGTAACGGATATTATCGGCTATGGTGCCGGTAAACAGATGGGTATCCTGAATAATAAGGGAAATGGAGCGCCTTAAGTCCGCTTTTTTGATATCCCTGATATCGATTCCGTCGTAGGTAATCTGACCTTCCGTTATTTCATAAAAGCGGTTAATCAGATTGATAATGGTCGTTTTTCCTGCACCGGTAGAACCTACGAAGGCAATCTTCTGACCGGGTTTTGCGTACAGGTTGATACCGTTTAAGATAGTATGTTCTTGATTGTATCCGAATACAACATCATGAAAACGTACATCGCCTTTTAAGGGCACATAAGGAAAACCCTCCTTGCCCTCTGGAACTTTCCAGGCAAAATCCCCTGTATAGGTATCGCTTTCAGAAAGGGTGCCGTCAGCAGCTATCCTGATTTTACTTAACGTGATTTTACCTTCGTCAATTTCATGCTCTTCTTCCATCATGTCAAATATCTTCTCTGCACTGGCCAAAGCTACCATTAAGAAATTAATCTGTATGGTAAACTGATTCATGGGCATTGCACTTTGTCTGACATAGACCAGATAAGAAGCCAGGGTACCGATATCCGTCAGGCCTGCCAGGACAAATAACCCTCCGATGCAGGCAGAAATTGCATAATTGACATAGGATAATGACACAATGGTGGGCACGGTCATTGCCGTATAGGTAAATGCTTTGGTGGACGCTTCCCTTAAATTTTCATTCAGCCCGCAGAATTTCTGAAAGTCCTGTGCTTCATGGTTAAAGATTTTCGAAACTTTCTGCCCTGCAACCATCTCCTCAACATAACCGTTAATGGCCCCCAGATTTTTCTGCTGGGCTGTGAAGTACTTTTTACTCAATTTCCCGTTATGCCGGATGTACAAAAGCATAAGCGCCAGGAATACAATTACGATTAAGGATAACTGCCAGTTTAAAACAAGCAGCATAATGACCGTTCCGACGGCGGTTATAAAGCTTTGAATTACCAGGGTAAAACTATTATTCAGGGCTTCTGATATGGTGTCCACATCATTGGTAAAATGACTCATCAACTCACCATGGGTATGGGTATCAAAATAGTTTAACGGAAGCCTCTCCGTATGTTCAAACAAATCACTTCTGATCTCCGATACTACCTTTTGTGAAGTATGAACCATGATTTTGTTATAGAAAAAGCATGCTAAAACCCCTGCCCCATAAATAACACCCATAATAACAATCATTTTTATCAGTCCGGGTATATCTCCGGGAATTATGTAATCGTTTACTACCGCTCTTAAAAGGTAAGTACCTATAATACCGGAAGCAGCACTGATGCATACAAATACCGTAATAAAAAATAAGGATATTTTATGACGTCCTAAATAACGGAGTAATTGAAGCAAGGTCTTTTTCGCATTTTTCGGCTTTGCATGGGATGTAGGTTTGGGCATTATAAATTACCTCCTTGCTGTTGGGAATTATAGATATCCTGATAGATTTCGTTATCCTTTAACAGGGTCTTATGGGTACCGACGGCATTTATTTTGCCGTCATCCAGAATCAGTATCTGGTCTGCATCCATAATGGAGGTAATCCGCTGGGCAACAATAATTTTTGTCATGCCTGGCAGTTCCTTAGCAAGCCCTTCCTTAATTTTTGCTTCCGTTGCCGTATCTACGGCACTGGTGGAATCATCAAGGATCAATACTCTGGGTGCTTTTAGGAGGGCTCTTGCAATACACAGGCGCTGCTTCTGGCCGCCCGATACATTAACTCCTCCCTGTCCAAGTTCTGTATCATATCCGTTATCCAGCCGGTCAATAAATTCATCGACACAGGCAATCCGGCAGGCCAGGTCAACTTCCTCTATAGTGGCATTTTCCTTGCCCCATAAGAGATTTTCCCTTACCGTACCGGAAAAAAGTGTGTTCTTTTGGAGCACCATGGCAATGGAATCTCTTAAATGCTTTTGGGTATATTCATAAATCGGATGTCCGTCAATGGAAATATTTCCGGAAGTTGCCTCGTAAAGCCTTGGAATTAACTGAACCAGAGTACTTTTGGCGGAACCGGTGGGCCCGATAATACCAATGGTCTGCCCGGATTTGATGTCAATGGAAATATCGGATAATACATACTCTTTGGCAGTTTCTTTGTATTTAAAAAATACATGTTCAAAGGAGATACTGCCGCTTTTTATTTCAATCTCTTTAGCCAAACCATGATAAATAGCTTTATCATCGGTTATGGCACGATTGTCAGTAATAGCCCGGTCATCGGTTATGGCCGGCTCCTCCTCCAGTACTTCCGTAATTCGCTTCCAGGAGGTTAAGGAACGGGTAAATAGCAGAAATACGTTGGAAAACATCATAAGGGAATTTAACACCTGCAGAACATAACTTAAGAAACTGGTAAGGCTTCCTACTTTCATATCTCCAACTGCCACAAGGTTCCCACCAAACATAAGAATGCTTAAAATCGTACCGTACATAACAAATTGGAAAGCCGGCATGTTAAGCACCGCCAGGGAAAATGCTCTGTCTGAAGTATTTTTCAGGTTCTGGTTTACTTCTTCGAATTTGGCTGTTTCATAGTCTTCCCTGACGTAGGCCTTTACCACCCGAATTGCCGCCAGGTTCTCCTGAATAATACGGTTTACATAGTCAACTGCACTCTGCATTTTGGCATATAAAGGACGGACATTTTTTACAATGAAGAATAAAACAATTCCAAGAACCGGTGCTGCAATCATAAAAACCAACGCAAGGGCCCCATTAATTTTAAAGGAGAGAAAAATTGCAATAAACATCATCACCGGTGCGCGAAATCCCGGTCTCATACCGTTTGTAATGGAATTCTGGATGGTTGTAACGTCACTGGTAAGTCTTGTAACAAGGGATGGAGTGCTGAATTTATCCGTATTGGAAAAAGAATAGGTCTGCATTTTCTGAAACTCAGCAGCCCGGATAGCCGCTCCAATTCCATTACCGCAGGCCGCGGTAAACCTGGCATATAAGTTTCCTAAGAATAATGAGATAACTGCACAGATTACCATTTGAAAACCTTTTAACAAAATATAAGGTCTATCCTGATTTGCAATACCCACATCAATAATATCAGCCATGATTAAAGGAATTATCAGTTCAAATACTGTCTCTGCTTCAATACAAATAATGGCCAGGATCAGTTCTTTTTTATAGTTTCTGGCATAGGATAAAAATTGCTTCATATTGAGTTCTCCTAATAGTTGCTTTTGCAATTGTTGCATATGCATTAATTGCAACTGCAACTATTATAATTCTATGAATAAGGGAAGTCAAGGAAAAAAAAGTGAAAAAACATCTTTCGTCATCAATGATAACTTTCGTCATCATGACAAAATATAAACAGCCGCTTCGCAACCCAAGTTATGTAATGGTTATTTTGCAATCATATGTTCGTTTTTCCCTCGACTTATCCTATATTTTATGCTATACTGTCCTCATATTAATAGGAACAACGCCAATCATATTGGTTTAGGATAATCGCGAGTGCTTGCCCTTTTATCTTTTAATAGAAGGAATACCGATTGCCAAATGTTACTTCTTCCAGATTATAGAAGAATCAATATGTTTCATATCTGCAGAGCATGTACGTGCCATTGCACCTGACAGTTCTTCTGTCATGTTTTCTATTTTTTCCTTTACTCCATCTGCTCCGTTATCCTTAAGTGGTTCCATAAGTGTACGGCCTACGGAAACTGCCACAGCGCCAAGTGCCAATGCCTTAAACGCATCAATACCGCTTGATACACCACAGTCTACAAATACAGGTATGCTGTGTCCTACTAACTTTACAATTTTAGGTATCATCATTAGCGGGGGTACTGCAAAGTCCAAAATACCGTGATGATGTGAAATAACAATACCTTTGGCACCCGCTTCCAGGCATTTATCGGCATCCTGTTCACTAAGCACTCCTTTTATGATAAAAGGTAGTTTCGTAGCTTTTATAAAGCTTTTGATTTCATCTAAAGTCTTAGGGGACATGGAATAACCTAAGACCTTATCATATTGTCCCTTGCCGTTAAAAGCATGATCAATATCCATACCGACTGCCAAAGTTCCGCATTTTTCTGCATGTTCGATTTTCTTAAATATAAAGTCATTATCCGCATATGGCTTTATGATTTTTATTGTCCTGGCTCCTGTTGCCGTTATGGCTTCAAGTTCAGTCTCATCACCCATACCGGCCCACATTACTGCATTGGCGGCAAATGCTCCTTTCGCCAATTCAGCCATGCCATTTGGATGGCAACCATTAAGATGTGATAATGCAGCTGTCATAATAGGGGTAGCAAAGGTTTCTCCATAAAGTTCAAGGGCAGTAGATGGTTTTACACCGTCAATATGCCTCATTTCAATTAATAAGGAATCAAAGTATTCACGGGTAATTTGATCCGCATCTCCGGCTTTATAATTTTGTTGTGTGTTTTCTTTCATATTATCCTCCATTTTTATTTGTTTTCATTACCCTCCCCTGCCATTAACAGTTCATTAAAATTATTTTTCTCAAATTCCTGTATGGAAATACGGTTTTTATTTGGATTTGCATAAACAAAGGTTTTATCTACATTATCAACATAGTTTTGTATCTTGTCATTTGTGGCACTGATGATTGCCTGGAAGCCTAATTTACGGATTAAACCGATACAGCTTCCTACCTTTTCCGCATCCATCTTCGAAAAGGCTTCGTCCAAAACCACCAGTCTTGGTGTCGGACGTCTTCGTATATTGGGTTTTAAGCTGATTCGGTAAACTTGTGCAAAACTTGCCAGTAAGGCAACATATAAGGGATTTTGTCCCTCCCCTCCGGAGTTCTTGGACAGCATCCGGCTTAAGCGCATGGGCGGCATTCCTTCTACCAGCTGTTCCATATCAAAGGATAAGTAGGTACGGTAATCCGAATAGTATTCCATATGCATTTTGGCCTGCTCCAGTACTTTAGGGTCACTGCTTTCGGGCGGCATGAATAATTCAATAAGCTCATTAATTAAATCCCCATAACTTTCACTATGCTGCATTGCAAATATATTCAGCTGGTTATCTACCTGCTTATTCAGGTGATAGGGGTTAATATCCAGATTTTCATCCATGAACATATCATAGAATTTACCGGCCTCCCCTTTATTCCTGGTAATGACGAATTTATATTTGTCCTTACCAAAATCAAGCTGGGCTAAAATCCGGTTTAAATCCTCCTTTTGCTGCATCACTTCTTTTATGGCATCCCGTATTTTATAGACAAAGTCCGTCTTAAAATGATGGATGGCTGTCTTCGCCTGATCATTGGCTTTCCCGGTAAACTCACTTAGTCTGTCACTGGCTAAGTTATCCAGTAACTGGTCGTATTCCTCATTCTCTTTATGGGTAAGGGAAAATCCACGATAGGAATATTGTTTTTGATAATGCTCCCTGATACTTACAAGGCCATCAAATTCTTTTTCTGCATTTTTATCACTCTCAAGCTTCTTATCAAGCAGATAATTCTTGATTGATTCCAGTCTGCTTTTTCCTTTTGCCTCCATAAAAATACGAAATTCTGCATCCCTTCCTTCCTCTTCCTTAAAGTTTCTCTGTCTAAGGATCAGATCTTCATTCAGATTAATAAGTTCCTGGGCATACCCATTAAGGGAACTTTGCTTTCTGGCAAGTTCAATGGCGGAAGCTTCCTTAAGGTCTGACTTTGCTTTGATGGTCTGATCTAATTCCTTTCGCTTCCCTCTCCATTTATCAATATCTTTTTCCTTCAGTTCTTTTATTTTTTCTTCATATTCCTGTTTTTTTAATTCCTGGGGCGGTATGTCCTTTATATCCATAAGATATTTTTCATAAGCTGCTAAATCCCCTGAAAATGCTTCATAACCAAGCACTTCCGTTAATTGTTTTAACAGGTCATCCTGAGGTTTTTTCTCAGCCTGCAGTTCGGAAAGGTTGTCATTTAACTGTTTTAACCTGCGTTCTATGGCATTTCTTCCGATATAAGCATTCACCTTATATTCTTTTGGGTTGATATGCTGGATTTTATAGTCCTGATAGAGAACACAACTTGCTGTGATACCGTTTTCATTTTCCCTGAGTTCATCCATCGATTCACATTTTATGACTCTTCCAAGTAAATAATCCACATATGCCCTTGCATAATCCACCGCTGTTTCTACTTCTTCTGCCAGGGCATGCTCATTAACCGGTTTTCTGTCCATGCTCACTTTTTCCGTATCTGCAACTGCCACTTTATAATACTTGTCTGAATTCATGCCTTTATAGATTTCCATCGCTTTTTTAGCATACTCTGGAGGAACCATTAAAGTCAGCTTATTACCGCCCATATAACCTTCTACTGCATTTCTCCAGTCATCATTTTTCACTTCCAGAAAGTCTGCCAGGATATCTACCTGTATGGGTGTTTCATAGAATCGTTCCAATTCTTCGGTTATATATTGCTTTGCTTCTAAGAGATTGACAGGATATGCTTTTTGTCCGCTCTTTAAGGTAGTTATCTGTCCTGTGATATCAGCTATTTTCGTTTTCAGCTCCCGGATTGTTACCATAAGGTCATCTTTATCCTTCTGGGTATTCTCCCTTATGGCTTGAATTACGGATTTTATTTTCTCCAGGTCAGAGGCTGCCGCTTTATATTCTATGAAATTCCTGATATATCCCTTATCTTCAATTGACAATAAATCCTGCTGAAGCCATGGTTTTAAAAGGTTACCTGTCTTATCATAGGCTGCTTTGCTTAAGTACTGGTATTCCAGAAGCTGATTTAAGGACCGGAGCTCTTTTTCTAAATGATCATATCCGCTGTTTTGGATATAGATTAATATCTCATCCCTGCTGGCCTGCAAATCTTTTAACTGAGATTCTAATGCTCCTACTGTCTCATTTAACTGATCGACATCACTTTCATAAGCCCGTTGATATCCGCTGATCTGCTCCAGTCTTTCTTTCGTGGATAAAATATCAATTTTGTCCATGTTATATTGGAATTGGACTGCCTCCTTACGGCAGGAATCATATTTATTATATTGCTTTTTAATATCCTCCAGGATGGCAATTTCGTTCCTGGTATCTTCCAGCTTTCTCTTTAAACGGGTATATTGCGCCACACTGTCCTGCATATCTTCTATATGTATGTCATTTTCCACACAGATGTAATTCTTTACGAAGTCTTCTAACTTCATATCCATCTTAAAAGGAATCGCTTTCTTAAACAAGGCGGGGAAATGTTTCTCATGCAGTCCCCCAAAATAATTACTGTAGAGTTCGGAACGGAATTTTTCATTGGTTCTGCTTATAAAATACTCTTCCTTGCTATAATTTTCTTTTAAATACTCCTTTAATTCATTGACCGAGAATACTTTTTCCCCTTCCCGGTATGCATTTTGGGCAAGTGTTCCTTTATGCCAGAAAAACATACGGTTAATATCATTTACTGATACATCCACATCAAAAACTACCCCGATACTCTGGTATTTTAAGCTCTCTACATCCTGAAATTCTAAAACTATGGTAGTAGAAAAGTTCTTATTCCGCAGATAACCCGCTTCGTCATTTTCCTGTACGGCCTTCATACCCCTGAGATATTCAATTAAGGAACGGTCGGAATCCTCCTTAGCTGCTTTATTAAAAAATCCCCGGCCATTGCTGTCTGCATACAGTACAATCTGCAAGGCATCTAACACCGTAGACTTACCGCTTCCGGAATGCCCGGTAAAGAAATTTATGTCTTTATGAAAGGATAATACTTTCTCATTTATATAATGCCAGTTGTTCAGGCACATCTTCGTCAGTGCTTGATAGTTGCTCATCCGAATCCTCCTCTTCATTTTCCTGATACTGTTCTATCAGCCCCTGGATGGACTGTCCGTTTAAGATAAGGCTTACCGTCGGGTATATAATAAGTCTTGTGGTTCCATCCAGTTCCCCATTATCATCCATAACTTCAATTACCTGGAATTTCTTTAAGACTGTAATGGTCTTTTTTAATTCCGTCGGGGATATGGTTTTATTTGCCCAAAGCCTGAATAACAGAAGCTTATCGTATATTTCATCCAGGGTAGTATATACCTGGACGGAATTAGATACTGTATTCATTTGTTCATCAAAGATAAGCTTAAGTAATAAAATAAATATAGTAGTCAGACGGCTTAGTTTATCGCCCTGCTGGGTTTGTGTCCTTAATGCCATAATGCCATATTGCCTGTTTTCAATCAAATCAATATCAGCTATTTTAAAATATTCCCGTAAAAATTCATAATGCCTTTCACAGATACGATACATCTTATTCAGCTGGTAACGTTCAGACTTTTTATCATATTTTCTCTCCAGGATAAAGGTCTGATTGTACAGATTCTTAATTAATTCCGTCAGATCTTCCTTCTCTTCATCCAGCAGATTATTATAGTACTCAAACATAAATTCTCCTATCTCTTTTCTCTTCCTGCAACTATAGCTATTTTTTAATTTATTTCTTATATATCAAAACTACTGCATGCATAAGAAAATATTATCTGTAAGATTTTTATTCCTTAATCAGAATAATTTTAAAAACCCCCATTTACCGGGCAAATCATATTTATTGTTTTAACTTAAATATCATATCCGGATAGGAATATTTTCCGTTCGCTATATTATCCTTTACACCAGGAACAACATAAAAAGGGCTGTTCTTCCGTACACTGTAATCATAAGCTAAGATCAGTTGTTCAAAGTCTTCCTCATTATTAATGGGATGCTCCTTTGTATAATAAAATCCCTCTTCCATCTGATTTAAAATAAATTGTTCAATCTGTTCTTTGCTATACCTGTTTTTATTACGGTTAATTCGAAGAATGTCTTCCTTCGATAATTCTTCCTCAATTATTTCTTCAGTCTCTACCGTCTCTTCAAAAACCCTGCGTTTCCCCCGCTTTTTATATAATGATTCCGGTGTAATCACGGTAAAATCATTGATTTGCACCATATCCGCAGTTTTACTTAAGAGTTCGTCCTTTTGTTCCCCGCCCATCAGGTTTAATAATTGTATAATATTCCCTTTTAAACTGTCATCGTTATTTAAAAGATATTCAAGTCTGCTTACGGTAGCCCGGACATATTTGCTGTGTTCCGTATCAATATGGGCAATTCTTTTCTCCATATTAATTATTCCATGTTCTATACCATAAATTAATTCCGTAAGTTCATTCTCAGCCTCTTCCTTATCCCTTCCTTCCGCTGTCATTTTCTGCATTAAGGCAGTAAGACGGTTTTCATCCTCTTGTATAAGGCGGAGAAGTTTTTTAATATCATTTTTATAGATATAAAAATTATCATTGGTTTTTAACAGACCATACTTTTTATTGATAATAGTATCCACATATATGGTCAGGTGTTCTTTCAGAAGGTCCTCATAATTTTCTTTTTCGAGCAAGGCTGCAAAGAACCGGTCCATATTGTGCAGCATATCCTGGAGGGAGCGGTTTAACCTGGTGGTGTTAATCATGGCTGATTTTAAGAGTTCTAATCCTGCCTTACCGTCATGGTAAAAGGAATATATATTGGTATATACATTCTGTATGTAAAGATCTGTATCATTGGAATCCGGATTTAATAACCGTTTAAATACTTCGATAAACATAGACGAATAATCCGGAATAATAATATTCGTTTTAAAGGAGCTGTAATCTTCTACTTTTTTCAACCAGGTAAACCGGACAAGGCGGTTTAGAATCTTTGTTGCCATCGGTTCAAACCGATCCGTCTCTTCCTCTTCATCATCCGCCGAAATATCAACAATACGATTTGAAAAATGTTCTGCTATTAGCTGAATGCAGGATTCCTTGGTTAAAAAGTAATCATTATATAAATATTCATCGTATATTAACATAAGTGATTCCATATATATATATCGGTTCTGAGACTTAAATAAGCTCCAAAACTGCCGCGGTATCTTATAGATTTCTTTCATCTTTAATTCTCCTTATGAACATAACTCCCAAAAACGTGGCTGACCTCTTTCCTTATTAAAATATTTTAACATAAAACTATGGAAAATGGGACATCTAATATTTACTTTTTCTCCGCCTTCCTATACCGGAAAAAAATTGCCCCTATTAATACTTATAGGGGCAATTATAAAGCTTAATTATTTAATTATAGTTTTTCCGGTGTATTCATCTCCTCCGTTATTCTATCCAATATCACTGACAGATACTTCGTGGAAGATAGCAAGGTTTCAATAGTATGGTAATTAAAATTACCTGCCGCCTAAGGCTGGACGGCTTTGATGCCATAACCGGTTGAATTCTGATATACTATTTTTTTAATACCATCTGGCAAATAATATCCTTGGATCCGCCACTGCTGCCACCTGGTTTTCCGTTACTGCTTCTGAATCATAAACCGTGAAATTATCCCAGGTATACCAACCACCAAATGTATAACCTTCCTTTACAGGCTTGGGTAATTTCCCGTATTTCTTACCGCAGGTTACTTCTATCTCGTAAGATTCGCCATTATAGGCAATCAAATCGATCTTAAGCTTTTTGGGCAGCCAATGGGCATATAGTTTCTTTTTTGAAAATTCATCATAGACACTGCCTGATGTTATTTTATCTCCGCCTTTTGCTGTGGTATACCATCCGTCAAATACATAGTTTTCCCTCGTAGGATCTGGCAGCTGATTTTTATACTTTGTCCCATAATAGACAGTTACAGTCTCTTTATTTACTTTACCGCCGTTGGCATCAAGAGTTACAACATATTTTTTCCCCGTCCAATGTGCATACAGGAAATGGGGACCTGGCAGTTTTACCGTACTGTCTTTTGATATCTTAACACCTCCGAATGCATACGTATACCAGCCTTTAAACTCATAATGAGCCCTGGTAACTGCCGGTAATTCACCATAGGTACTTCCAAAAGTAACACTTTTTGAATTTGTATTTACGGTTCCGCCTCTTGCATTAAAAGTAATGATATAAGTTTTGCTTTCATTATTCTGAGTTGCAGCATCTATCCTTTGGGGTACCGATAGTGTGAGTAAAATTGCACTAAGTATAATCCGTATTAATCTTCCCTTATTAATATTCATAGTTAAACAGACTCCATTCATTATTTGAGTACTCTATTTGTATTACTTATATTATCGGTAAAATAACAATATTTCTTAATTTAATTATCTTATCTTTTATTACCGGATATCATAGACACTTCTTAGCTTTATTCCCTCCGGATTTCCGCTTATAATTTTAACCTTCTTCTCACCGGCGTCCATATCAAAGTAATTATCCGAAAGAATAATATCTTCGTTCCCGTTTAAAACTTCAACACTCTTGGCGTAATTATTCGCAGAAACAATAATATAATCCCCCTCTGCCCTGTAAGAAAGCTGCGGATCTTCATATTTAAAATATTTTGGCAAGGAGAAGATTACACTTCCTCCGGATACGGTTTCACCATCTATAATTAATTCATAACTTACATATTCCGAGTAGATATTTACCTCAGGAAGTTCCACTTTATCAAGCCATACACAGGTTAGGGCCGGAACGTTTAATACCTGTTCCTCTTTTCTTATGATTTTGGCTTTTGCGTTACGGAGTGACCACCTGACCGTTACTTCTTTCTCTTTTAAGGTTTCATTGGCAACATTTAAACGGATGGATTTTTCAAAATCAAAATGTTCACTGTTTATTACCTTGCCGGATGTCATAAGTCCTTCTTCTTCACAGGAGAGCATAACCGGTGCAAAGAAACGTCTGGCAGCGTAATGAAGCGCTTTTAACCTTCCGCTGTAATCAATAGAGGACCAGGAAGCAACCGGCCAGCAGTCATTTAACTGCCAATAGACTGCTCCCATGCAGCGGCCTCTGTTTCTTCTGAAATGTTCCACACCATAACGGATGGCATCCGCCTGTAAGAGCTGGGAAGCATACAAAACTGTTTGGAATTCGGTCGGATAACGATAGGTCTGCTGCATATAATTCATGATTTTACCGTTTGCACTGCCGTTCCGCTGATGCTTTTCCATGACGTAAGAGAATATATTCATGTCCTCCGGATCATCGGTAAAAGTTTCAATTGTTTTAATTGACGGAAAGCTTTGGAATCCGAATTCAGAAGCATACCGGAAAAAGAATTTCCTGTACTCTGAAAATGGTTTATTTCCATGCCATACATCCCAGTAATGTACATCACCCCTGTCCGGGCTGTTCGGATCATCAAAGCTTCCGCCTGAGGACGGACTTGCCGGCCAGTAAAAGGTCTGGGGATCATATTCTTTTAAGATTTCAGGCAGGATACGTTCATACAGGAAGAGATAGTCACGGATTTCATCCTTGTTTTTAATAAATACACCGGATACGGCAAACATCTCCATCTCATTATTACCGCACCAAAGTCCAAGGGAGGCATGATGGCGGAGTCTCTTTACATTGTCTATAAATTCCTGTCTGATGTTGGCTTCAAATTCTGTAGTCAGGTTATAAGCTCCGCAGGCAAACATAAAGTCCTGCCATACCACAAGCCCGAGTTCATCACAAATATCATAAAACCAGTCTTCCGGATAGTATCCGCCGCCCCATACACGAATTGCATTAAAGTTTGCAAATTTTGCTTTTTCCAATAGTTTTCGTGAGGTTTCAGGAGTTACCCTTCCCAGGAGATTATCTTCCGGTATATAATCTGCACCCATAGCAAAAATATCAATTCCATTAACCTGATGGGCAAAGCTTTCGCCCCACTCATCCTTCTTTCTGTGCATTGTCATGGTACGAAGTCCTATCCTCTTCTCCTGGCTGTCAATTTCTTTATTCCCTGATTTTAGTATGACTTTTACTGTATACAGGTCCTGAACCCCATAACCGTTTGGCCACCAAAGTTTTGGATTTTCAATCTTTACTTCAGATGGCGAGCCCTCATAAATCATCTTCTCTCCGGCAGGGGAACTGATTTCTACCGTATAGTTAAGTTCTTCTGCTGCTTTTGCTGCAACTTCCGTATCAACCTGAAACTTAAGGATTACCTGATTGTTTTCATGTTTCTGTTTTATATAAAAGCTGTCAATTCTGGCTTTATTAATTCCAAGCAAAGAAACCGGTCTGAAAATACCGGCATCAGGAAGACGAATACCCCAGTCCCAGCCAAACATACAATGTGCTTTTCTAAGATGGACAAATCCCTCCATCGCATCATCGGATCCAAGAGTCCCACGCTCTGCGAAGGCTTCCCTGATAAATTTAGTTGGGGAATGAAATACAACTTTTAATATATTGCCTGTCTCCATAAGTATATTCTTAACATCAAATTCCCAAATTCGATGCATGTTGGTGGTGCTGCCAAGAACCTCCCCATTTAAATATACTTCACAAAGAGTATCCAGACCATCAAAATGCAATATAACACGATCATTTTCTAAAAAATCCGTCTCACAGGAAAACTCTGTTACGTACTCGTAGTCATCCTCCATAAGTTTTAAGGCTCTATCCTCGTTATCCTTCCAAAATGGATCTTCCATCCCTCCATTCCTTAGTAAATCCGTATATAGCGTTCCCGGAACTGCCGCTTCACGAAAAACTCCGTCATCTGATTTACGCATTTTCCAGTTATTATTTAATATCTTTTTCCACATCATTTACACTCCTATTATTGTTTTGAGTACTCTCGGAAACTCCCATAGCTATTATTTTGTTAGTGGATTCCCTAAAAATAACTTTTGTCATCATTCGGACAGATACAAAAGGGTATCTTGGATTACTGATACGCAAAAAAAGTTCATCTGCTGCTCTTTCACCAAGTTCCACTTTATAGCAGTCAACCGTGGTTATGTTTAAAAAGTCGGATTCAAAAGTATTGTCAAACCCACTGATTGCTATATCACCCGGAACTACTTTACCAAGCTTTTGCAAAGCCTGAATTACGTTTAAGGCAGTAAAATCATTGGCACACACAAAGGCTGTAGGAAGTTTCGGCAGCTCACCCACTGCTTTTTGAATTATCTCAGGTGTCATCGTGGAGGATTTATAATGCAGACAGCAAAGACTTTCGTCGATTTCCAGATTGTATTTTTTCATACCCCGTTTGAATCCCAGCCAGCGTTCCCTAAAACTGCGGCAGCTTGCAACTTCTCCCACATAACCTATTTCCTTGTGTCCATTTCTTATTAAACTTGTTGTTATCTCCGTAACCGGCTGTTCATTACACATCATAACCGTATCCGTAATCAATCTATAGTCATTGGCTTCCCTTATTGTATCAATGGATACTAATGGTAATCCGAACGCTTTCATTTTTTTAATATGATTTTTATTAAAATTGCCCAGTGTAATAATTCCTTTGGAACGTTTGGGATTAAAGTTTGCCGGAGTTTCAAAAGATGTCTCATCATATTTGCGTACAAGGCAAAGATTTAAATCAACACCATGTCTGACCAGCCCGCTGGCAACACCATTAATGACCTGTCCCCAATAGATCCCTATATGCCCGCCCTCGAATGTAAATAAGCTGACAACCTGATCCCCCGGATCATTATCATATACATTTGCAATCTTTTGTAAATCCAAACCTTTCTTGATGTAACCTAATTCATATGCTTTTTGAAGCACCAGCTGTTTCATTTCATCATGAATTCCCGATGATCCGTTAAGTGCTTTTGAAACAGTTAATCTTGAAATTCCAAGATTGTCTGCTATTTCCTGCTGTGTAACTTTTTTCATGAAATGTTTTTTCTCCTTTCAAACATGGGAGTGCTCTCGGAAACTCTCACAACCTGTATTTACAGATATTTTAGAGGCTGCCGATAAAATTTCACCTCCATTTTCGTGATATCGTATGTATGTTTTTACGCAACCGTCTGAACGTAGTGAAGGAAAGGCAAGTAAAAACATACATACGATAGACAGAAAATGTTCATAGCTTTATTCAGCATCTAAAATATCTTCAATTGCTACTATTAGTTTCCGAGATTACTCACATGGAGTGTTTCCAGAAACTCTCATAGCCTGTTTTTACTGTATTTTAATGTAATCATATTTGTAAGTATTAATGCATAAACTCTATTTACATTGTTTACATTATACACAGCAATTGATGTAAAGTAAAGGATTGATCCTATCCCTTTACTCTGTTTTAAATTACTTAATGGGCTTGTTCGGGATTACCTGGTACTTATCCTGAACAAGCCCACCTTTTGTTAATACCTTCCAGATTGTTTAAAAAGATACAGATTTGCCAATGTATTCTGCTATTTCATCAGCCTTAATCGTAATCTGTTTCATAGAATCCCTGTCACGCAAAGTAACGAAACCATTTTCCAAAGTATTATCATCCACTGTAACCGCATAAGGTGTTCCTGTCACATCTCCCCTGCGGTAACGCTTACCGATATTGCCAGCGTCATCATAAGTAACCATAAATTGTTTTTTTAATATATTATAGATTTCTAAAGCCTTTTCGCTATGCCGCTTTTTGATGAGGGGAAGTACATTTACTTTATTAGGAGCAAGCATTGGGTGTATTTTTAAGACCTGCCTGGCTTCACCTGTTTCCAATTCTTCCCAGGCCAGGGCTTCAAACATAACCGCCAAGAAAATCCGGTCCAGTCCATAGGTGGATTCTACAATATATGGTATATATTTTTCTTGGGTTTGTTCCTCAAAATATTCCATGTTCTTTCCTGAATATTCCTGATGCCTGGTTAGATCAAAATCTGTCCTATTATGTGTTCCGTTTATTTCTCCCCATCCAAAAGGATATAAATATTCTATATCACAGGCTGCTTTTGCATAATGGGCTAATTTTTCATGATCATGATATCTTAAATGTTCACCGGGCAGACCCAGGAAATTAAAAAATGAGGTTGCATACTCCTTAAAATACTCATAAAGTTCTTCATCCGTACCCTTTTTGCAAAATGTCTGAAATTCCATCTGTTCAAATTCTATGGTTCGAAAGGTAAAATTTCCGGGTGTTATTTCATTTCGAAAGGCTTTTCCAATCTGACCTATGCCAAAGGGTAATTTTGTCCTCATGGTACGTAATACATTTAAATAGTTAACATATTCCCCCTGGGCATTTTCCGGTCTTAAGTAAATAATATTGGTATTGTTTTGGGTTACACCCCTCTGTGTAGCAAACATCAGATTAAACTGACGAATATCTGTAAAATTAGATTTCCCGCACTTCGGGCAGGGAATCCTATTATCCACAATAAATTGAAACATCTCTTCCTGTGACATGGCATCTGCATTAACTGATGATTTATATTCATTGATCAGATTATCGGCACGATGCCTTGTTTTACATTCTTTACAGTCCAATAAGGGATCGGTAAAACTTGACAGATGCCCACTTGCTTCCCATACTGTAGGATTCATTAATATATCTGAATCAATTTCATAACTATTATCCCTGCTTTGAATAAAATAATATCTCCAGGCATCTTTAATATTATTTTTAAGCCTGGTACCTAACGGCCCATAATCCCAGGTATTAGCAAGTCCTCCATAAATTTCACTTCCCTGAAATATAAATCCATACTGATTACAAAATGCTGCGAATTCTTCCATTGATAATTTCTTCATGCATATTCCTCCGTTTTTATTATAATTTCATAAACAAGAAAGATTCTGGCGCTGACGCGCCGTCACTTCAGTGACACTCTTCCCCTTGCACGTCATGTGCATCCTGGACCGCATTTTTTATGTTATAGGAATTTTACTTTCAATTATATTTAGAGTATCAAAAGTCAACGGCATGTGTAGTAAACTACAATTATCCCTTTATCTAAACAAAAGTTATTCTTTGCATGACAATAATAATGTTATACACTAGTATAAGCGGAATTAAAAAACTTTCTGTTTGGGACAAACTGCAATACAGTGATTTACTTGTATATCCCACATAATAACATAAAGTTAATTAAATTCACTTATACTAGTACTACCTTGCATAAATAACACTTAATTCAGCACCTGATATTAAGCATTATTTATGCAATGCAGTACTAGTACAACATATTCTGAATAACTGGTCAGAATACGCAGGGTTGTTTTCATAAG
>JBAVPE010000148.1:0-7907 GCA_049692775.1 Anaerocolumna sp.
CGAAGCGAAAGTCACAGAAAACCGGAGTATAGCAGCGCCAAAACGCTGGTTTTGCGTTTTGTGTGCATCGCGAAGCGTGTTACGGTTCACAGACCTGCTGATTTTTGCAGAGCTGTGAGTAGTAACATAATAAAAGCAAATTATGATAGATTTTACATTAAAATACTTGCAATCTTATCATGAATATGTTAAAGTAAGGTGTTGTGAGATAGGATGGTCCTCTAGTACACCGCTTTTCTGATTTAAAGGACATGTTATTTACATATCCGTTAAGCAAGGTATTAAGAACATCTAAATATTAAGGAGGTCACAAAATGAACAATATTATTAAAAACATTGAAGCTGCCCAGCTCAAGGAAAACGTAGCCAGCTTTAACGTAGGTGATACCGTAAAGGTATATGCTAAGGTAAAAGAAGGTAACCGCGAGAGAACACAGATTTTTGAAGGTACTGTTCTTAAAAGACAAAACGGCGGAGCAAGAGAAACATTTACCGTAAGAAAGTCTTCTAACGGCATTGGCGTTGAAAAGACTTGGCCATTACACGCTCCAAGTGTTGAAAAAATCGAAGTTGTCAGACGTGGTAAAGTTAGACGGGCTAAGTTAACTTATTTACGTAATAGAGTAGGGAAGAAAGCAAAAGTAAAAGAAATCTTAAAATAATTCATTTCGGACAAACACAAAAATGGGAAGGGACAACTACTTAGGTATTGTCCCTTTTTTAACAGGCAAAGATTAAACGATATTTGTTCGTTAGTTTAATAGGAGCAAGCGATGGAATATGATTTTGATAGGGCGAGTAAAAAGCCACTTATTAAAAAAATAATATTTAAAATAATCATTTGGATAATAGAGATTGCTTTTGTAGTTACGTTAGCTTATCTCATAGTAAATTATGCTTTGGAAAAAACCACAATGTTAGGCGAATCAATGGAAACAACTTTAAAGGACCAGGATAAAATAATTATTAATAAATTTGCTTATAAGCTTTCAAAACCGGAACGTTTTGATGTAATTGTTTTTAAACAAACCAATAAGGAACATAGCTATTATAATATTAAGAGAGTTATCGGACTGCCCGGTGAAACCATACAGATTCAAAATGGGAATATCTATATTAATGGTAAAATTATAGAAGAACCAATAGTAGCAGAATCTATAAAAAACAGTGGTCTTGCCGCAGAAGAGATCCAATTAGATGATAATGAATATTTTGTATTAGGTGATAATCGGAATAATAGCGAAGACAGCCGGTTTGCCAATATTGGTAATATACTTTTCGACGATATCATGGGTAAAGCATGGATACGTACAAACGATTTTGATTTTGTCAGTAATTTAAATAATTATAAAAATAATAACACTGGTAACAATTCTTTAGATAACAGTGAAGGAAGTATCCAAGATTAATAAGGTATAAAAATAAATCATATTTTTGGCTTATCCTGATTTCTCTGCGTGTGCAGCACGCAGAGGGGAGTCAACCGACTAAAAGTAATGTAAGGAAAACAGGAAAAGGAGTAAATGAATGCATTTTCAATGGTACCCCGGTCATATGACAAAAGCAAAGCGTATGATGCAGGAGGATATGAAATTAATAGATGTTGTAGTTGAACTGGTTGACGCCAGAATTCCGCTTAGCAGTAAGAATCCGGATATTGATGAAATGGCAAAAAATAAATCCCGGGTTATATTATTAAATAAATATGATTTAGCGGATGACAAACATACTGAAAGCTGGAAAACTTATTTTGAAAAGCAAGGATACTTTGTAACCCAGGTGAATTCGAAAAGCGGTAATGGAGTAAGGAAGGTAAATGATGTAGTCCAGCAGGCATGTAAAGAAAAAATAGAAAAGGACAGAAGGAGGGGGATTTTAAACCGTCCTCTTCGAGCAATGGTAGTAGGCATTCCTAATGTCGGAAAATCTACCTTTATCAACAGTATTGCGGGTAAAGCAGCAACAAAAACCGGGAATAAGCCAGGTGTAACAAAAGGCAAGCAATGGATTAAAATAAATAAAAACATTGAATTATTGGATACACCAGGTATTTTATGGCCTAAATTCGAAGATCAAACAGTGGGTTTAAAACTTGCCTTCATTGGTTCTATCAGGGAAGAAATACTTAATATTTATGAATTATCAATAGAATTAATAAGTTTTATTTTAATTTATTATAAAGGCAGCTTAAACGCACGTTACGGAATAGAAGAAAATGATAATCCGCAGGAAACTTTAAACCGAATTGCTGAAAAAAGGGCTTGCAGAATTAAGGGCGGTGACTTAGACTTAAATAAAGCAGCTGGATTTGTCACGGATGATTTTAGAAATGGAAGATTAGGTAATATAACTTTGGAATTTCCCGATGTTTCCGACACTGAGTAATATGTAGCCTTGCATGAAAGAAAGGGTGATTGCATGTTAGAAGAGCAAGAGTTAGAACGAAAGGGGGATAATAATTATAGCAGAACAAAAAAGGTCTTTTCGGAAGGTTTACATCTTTTATTTTATTTAGTAATTGTTTTTCTAACTACTTTTTTAATCATACATTTTATTGGACAAAGAACGGAGGTTCTTGGCCGGTCTATGGAAAATACGTTATCTGATCAGGATAATTTAATCGTTGATAAACTTTCTTATCATTTTATAAAACCCAGCCGTTTTGACATAGTTGTATTTCCCATCGATGAAGCAAAGAACGTATTTTATATAAAAAGGATAATCGGTCTGCCTGGGGAAACAGTACAGATTATTGATGGTAAAATATATATCAATAATAATTTACTAAAAGAAAATTATGGGAAAGAAGTCATTTCTATTGATAAAGAAGGGCGTGCAGCCCAACCTATTGTGCTTGGGGAAAATGAGTATTTTGTATTAGGTGATAATCGGAATCATAGTACAGACAGCAGGGATCCGGATGTGGGGAACATTACCAAGTCAGCAATTATAGGCAAGGCCTTGGTGCGCGTCTGGCCATTGAATCATTTTGGCTTTATAAACCACTGAAGATTTATGCAAGGTAGTACTAGGGGACTAAAGGAGAATTGTTTTGGATATTAAAATTACTGATATACAGAAGGAATTGGAACTAACGGATGCCGGCAATCTTGTCGATATTTTAAATAAGTACAGAACAGATACACGCACAGGAGTAATAAAATTAATTAATAAATATGAAAAAAAAAGGCAGAAGCTGAAAGATGAAATAAAAAGAACAGAAAAGATGAAGTTATATGAATACCAATATGGGAAATATGCCCATATCTGCGGCATTGATGAGGTCGGCAGAGGCCCTTTGGCAGGTCCGGTCGTGGCGTGTGCGGTAATTCTTCCCAAAGACTGTAATATACTCTATATTAATGACTCTAAGCAGCTCACAGAGAAAAAAAGGGAAGAACTGTATGATCTGATCATGGAGCAGGCCATTGCAGTGGGAGTAGGAAGTATACCTCATTCTGAAATAGATGAAATAAATATACTTCAGGCTACTTATGCAGCTATGAGGCAGGCAATTTCAAATTTGTCAGTCGTGCCTGATATTCTGTTAAATGATGCAGTTACCATACCTGAAGTATCGATTAAACAGATTCCTATAATAAAAGGGGATGCAAAAAGCATATCCATTGCCGCAGCAAGTATTATTGCGAAGGTTACCAGGGACCGATTAATGGTTGCATATGATAATATCTTTCCCCAGTATGGATTTGCAGCTAATAAAGGCTATGGATCCAAGGAGCATATTGAAGTATTAAAAAGATTAGGTCCTTCACCAATTCATCGTGTAAGCTTTATTAAAAACTTTTTCTAATAGGTTGCTATTTTTATACTTTTGATTCATGGCATAAATCATTTATCCTTAGATAATCGACTGTTTGACATAAGAAATACAATTTTGAGTGTTGTTGACCGGCACCGCATATGAATCAGGATGGTGCCAAATAACGTCTTACCATGTATCACCTAAATTTTGCTATACTTTTATTATGATAAGGAGCGCGGATATGGCTGAGAGTTCAGATAAAATTA
This sequence comes from Anaerocolumna sp., assembly GCA_049692775.1. GTDB lineage: Bacteria > Bacillota > Clostridia > Lachnospirales > Lachnospiraceae > Anaerocolumna. The sequence continues at coordinate 4,030 of JBAVPE010000148.1, forward strand.
ATAATAAGGATAAAACAACTCCCCCCAATAAAACTGCAATTGCACTTGCTTATAATCCGGACGAAGCTGCGCCGAAGATTATTGCCAGCGGGAAAGGATTTCTGGCGGATAAAATTCTTCAAAAAGCCGGTCAGAACCAAATACCGGTACATAAGGATGATCAATTAGCAGCCACACTTTCTAAACTGGATATCGGTGATTATATACCACCCGAATTATATGATGTTGTGTCTGAAATTTTGATTTTTGTAGATAATATGGATCGAATTAAATCCAAGGTTCTTCCGAAAGGGGAATAATCCATGTACAATAAACGTGCAGTCGGTGCCAAACAGGAGCAGGTTGCCGCAGACTATCTTAGAGAAAATGGATACCTGATACTGGAAAGCAATTTCCGGTGCAGGACCGGTGAAATTGATGTAATAGCAAAGGATGACGGTTATCTGGTATTTGTGGAAGTAAAATACCGGAAGAATACGGCGAAGGGGCTTCCACAGGAAGCGGTAGATTTACATAAAAGACAAAAAATAACCCGTACCGCACAGTTTTATATTCTGAGAAACCATATACCGGCGGATATACCCTGCCGTTTTGATGTAGTAACTATTTTGGGTCAGGAAATCTCTATCATTCAAAATGCTTTTGATTCGGTATACGGGTGAAATGATCCGGAAAAGAGGTATTAATGAATTTTAAAAATAATGAAAAAGCAGTTATGATTACAGATAAAACCGCACCTTATTTAACTTTTCCATGCCTGTCCGGAATTGATTTTATCAAACACGGATTTTCCACCAGACTGGGAGGCATCAGTGAAGGGATTTATGAATCCATGAACTTAGGATTCAGTAATGGTGATGAACCTGGGAGAGTCAGGGAAAATTACGAAAGAATCAGTGAAAGCATTGGATTCGGACTGGAAGCGATTGTTACGTCGGATCAGGTCCATAATACAGAAATCAGGCTGGTAACAGCAGAAGATAAGGGAAAAGGTGTACTAAAAAAGCGGGATTATAAAGGGATTGACGGCTTAATAACAAAGGAAGCAGGTATCATGTTAGCTACCTATTATGCCGACTGTGTACCGCTATATATTATTGATATAAAAAATCATGCGATTGGACTCAGCCACTCCGGATGGCGCGGTACGGTGAAAAGAATGGGTCAGGCAACCTTAAAAGCTATGGAAAAGCATTTCGGTACCGATGCAGCGGATGTTGTTGCATTGATCGGCCCGTCTATATGCGGTGATTGCTATGAAGTCAGCCAGGATGTAGCGGATGCATTCCGAAAGGAATTTAACGAATATCAGCTAAATGACATATTTACCGATAAAGGAAATGAGAAATACCTCTTAAATCTGTGGGAAACAAACCGCCATGTATTCTTAGATGCAGGAGTGAGACCGGTAAATATCCATATATCAGAGGTATGTACCTCTTGTAACAGCAGCTTATTATTTTCCCATCGGGCAACCGGGGGGAAAAGAGGTACCCTTGCCGCATTTTTAATGTTAACAGAGTAATATAGAAATATTTAAACTTACAATTAGCAGTTGTATTATTTTACATTTTATGTGAAATATACAAATTTTATCTGGCAGTCTTCTTATAATATTTATTATGAATCTTCGGATTCCATTGATGGCTGTACATTTCGTTATTCATATTAAGGAGTAGTCGCAAGGTCTTATGAAGAATTTAAATATTTCTCGCAAATTAATAATTACAGTGGTATTTATAATTATTGCATCAATTATTTTTGCTGTAATGATATTTACCAATAAAAGCAAGGCTGCCCCACAGGAAACCGTGGCAAAAGCTGTGCTTACAAAAACATATGGTGTTTCACTGCAAGATTATGAAAAGCTTACAAATGCTCTCACACAGAGTTTGAGTGACAGTAAAATACTTTTAGATTATCTTCACACAGTATACGGGGAACAATTAACCGAAAATGGTTATAAAATATTTATGAATAACCGTATCCCTTCTATAGCGGCAAATACTGCACATGAAGAAAACTCGGATCTCAAGGTATCTTCTATTGAACTGGAACCGGAAGATGCAGTTGAGGGAAGCGTACGTTATGCTTTTACCATACAGGTGCAAACGAAAAAGGATGCATCCAAAATAATTACATTTAAAGGGAGTATCACGTTAATTCAAGAAAATGGAAGTTGGAAAGTGGATGGTGGGTCACCCGGCTGATTACTGCCAGTTGATGCTTGGTTAAAATTTTAAGATGAAAGAGCCGCTGCTTAGCTATGTCAAAATGCAGCGGCTCTTTCTTATATTCAATCACAAAAATGCAGAATCCAAAAGATATGTAATAGGGAGTACAAAAATTACCGGAAGCTTTTATATTAAGGGTCACATTTCTATTCTACAATAACTGTTTGGTTATTCCTCTTATATTCTTCAACAATATCCTGTATACGGGTAGTAGAGTTTAATATACCATCGACGGACTGGTCATGATTTATCGTATGTATAATCAGTGCAAGATAACGGCTGAGGTCAACATTGGTATAATATTTTTTCCCTAATAATTCTTCGGGGCAATAGGTAAGATTTGTGGTAAAAACACGATCAATAATTCCAGCTTCATAATACCTGTCAAATTGTTCATAACCTTCTGCAAATAATCCAAAAGTTGCTGCTATAAATATTTTGGAAGCATTTCTTTTCTTTAATTCAACAGCTATTTCAAGAATACTTTGTCCGGTAAATATCATGTCCGCCACAATTAAAACATCTTTCCCTTCTACATCCGGACCCAAAAACTCGAAAGAGGATAAGGGTTTCGTTTCTTCAAACACATCGTCGGTGTAATTATGCTTTTTATAAAACATACCTAAATCAACACCTAAAATATTGGTATAGAACACTGCTTTAGCCATAACGCTTTCATCCGGACTGATAATCATTAAATGCCCATCATCTAACTTTAAACCCTTCTCCGTTGCTAATAAAGCCTGAATAAATTGATAGGAGGTATAAAAATTGTCAAACCCTTCAATGGGAATTGCGTTTTGCACCCTCGGGTCAAGCGCATCAAAAGTAATGATATTTTTAACTCCCATTTTAACCAGTTCCTGCAGGGAAGTGGCACAGTCAAGGGATTCCAGATAGGTTCTTTTGTGCTGCCTTCCTTCATACAAAAATGGTATGATTACATTGATACGATGTGCTTTTCCATTGCAGGCATCAATTAAACGCTTCAAATCCTGAAAATGATCATCGGGAGACATCATATTGTTCATACCATCTAAACAATAGTTTATAGAATGATTTGTTACATCGGCTAAAATATATAAATCGGTTCCGTGAATGGATTCTTTAATGATTCCTTTCGCTTCACCTGAACTAAATCTGGGGCAATCAGCATCTACTAAATAGGTATCAGCTTCATAACCTGAAAAAGCCGGCAAGTTTTTACAATCCAAAGACTGGTCATGTCTGGCCGTTACAATTAATGAGTTGATTTTTTCTGCTAAAGGACGAAAACCATCCAAAGACATTATTTTTAATGGTGCAACTGGAATGGTTTCTAAATTATTTGTGGTTGTCATGGTAAGCCTCCATAAAGTGAATCATTATCATACTATTTATAACACTCCAGGTGACATTCGTCAATAAATAACAAATAATATATAAATTTCTCTGTTTTGAACATATATATCAGAGCATAAATGGTAGGGGTTCTGAACAGTTACATTTTAGTAATATATAAATTGTTACTGTTCACACCCCTGCCAAAAGCAGCAGTGTTGTGAACAATAACACGCTTCGCGATGCACACAAAACGCAAAGACAGCGTTTTAGCGCGGCAATTCTCCGGTTTTCTGTGACTTTCGCTTCGCTGCACTCACAAAA
>JBAVPE010000149.1:0-3912 GCA_049692775.1 Anaerocolumna sp.
ATTATCTGAATCCGCTTAGCATTAAAAAATCACTTTTTATTACTTTTCCGAACCCCACACCTCTCTGAATTCAAATCCTTCCAATCCGCTTTTTTCAACCGCTTCTTTGAATTTATCTGTTACAAATGGCCCAGCCTTTTTCTGTTCTTTTATTCTAAAGATATTTTTGCCTTTTAACTTTTGTTCTATAAATGAATACTTCACAATTTCCATAATACGTTTTGGTTCTCCGCTAAAATACTCGATTTCTGATTTTTCATAATCTAAACAATCAAGTACTTCAAGCTTATTTATTAAATAAAATTCTTGTCCGTCGATATATACCGGCAATATTTCAACATTTTCTCCAAGTACCTCTTTCAGACATTCCACTGCCTTAAGGCTAACAATCGGGAAATTGGGCCCAGCGGAAGGTTTGTCTCCTAATGGTAAGTTCTTTTCATCAATATATTTAGTATATTCCAGTGGTTCCCATTCTTTTACAAAACTTCTTCCGTCAAAATTAATTACTATTTCAAATGATTTATTATTGTCTAAAGAAGACAAAGAAGCAAATCCATCTAATATTGAAAACAATATCCATACTTTCATCACATCACCTACAATTCTAATTCACCTTTCAATAATGATTCTCTTAGGCGTTCGCGAAACGCCACAACCCGCATAAATACGGGGTATTTCTTGCAATAAAACAATATAACTCCTCACTAATTTATGGTAAAATTGAATTATCGAAAAACAAATTCACCACACCTCAGGAAGGAGTTACATGTATATGATACCATATAATCAGCTTTCTTTGGCAGATATTTTTTCTGATTGCCAAGAAAAATTTGAAAATGATAAATATCTATTTCTTTCCTTATTGGAAAATAACATAGATCTCGATGAGTTTATTCCGTTTTCTTTCCGTAATCATTTTTATGCATCAACAGGATGTCACCGTAAGTATCCTCTTACTGGTTTTATCTGGGCTCTACTTCTCCAACGCATTTTCTCGATTCCTACCGATTCGCTTTTGATTATTTTTCTGAAATATTCCAGAGAGCTCAGAGATTTCTGCGCTTTTTCCAAAGTCCCAGACGCTTCTAAGTTTACCCGTTTTAAGCAGGATTTCCTTTTGGACTTACAATCGATGTTTGATAACCTTGTTGATGTTACCGAACCGATATGCCACTCGATTGATACTGAACTTGCCTACATGACCATCTTTGATACTTCTGGCATCGAAGCTTTTGTTACTGAAAACAATCCTAAGTACGCCAACCAGATTATTAAGCAATTAAAAGCTTTTAAGAAAGCAAATCATTTGGATAATTCCTACGATCCATATAAAGCAGCCTACGGTTCCATGCCTTCACACGCAACAGCAAACCCCGCCATTAAGCAGCTATATATAAACGGACATTTCTGCTACGTCTTTAAGTTCGGTATCATAACAAATGGCCTCGGCATTGTCCGTAACATCTCCTTTTATAACAAGGATTTTCTTGGAGATTCTGCATTTGATACGGTAGAAATTTATAAGGCTTTATTCCATGACTTGCATTTTCAGAAAGCTTATATCCCCCTCAATTCCCGTTCTCACCTTGAGAACGTTGACTATACTATTAATACGGATGGCATTCCTTGCTGTCCACATGATTCAACCCTTCCGATGAAACCCGAGGGGAATACTTCACATTTGCGTTGCGGCATTCCTACATTCAAGTTTGTCTGCCCTAAAATGACCTTTCAAAAATGTGAAGATGGCAAATACAGGCGTAGGCATAACTGTTATGACCCCTGCACATCTTCTCCTTGTGGAAGAATGATTTATATTTATCCAGAGAAAGACCTTCGTGCCTATCCTGGAACGATCCGTGGCACCGAAGAATGGAACAAAACCTACAAAATCCGCTCTGTTGTGGAAAAAGATATCAATCATTTTAAAGATAACTATTGTCTTTCCGGACGCAGAACCCAAAATGAGAAGATTCTACATGCCGACTTATTACTAGCCGGAATAACTCAACTTATAACTGTAGTTCTTGCTGATAAAATACAAAAGCATCAATATATCAGAAGTTTAAAACCGCTGATTACATAGACTTTTGTCTATGATCTCATATATATTTTTTCACATGTTCTTTTTGTGTACTCTTTTTTCTGTAACGATCTATGCAATACAGAACTGAACCATGAAAATTTGAAAAAATGGTGAAATAGAAGAACTAGGGTAAACATAATCTTTTTTACTCAATGCGTTTCGCAATCGACTAATAATTTCCTAATGTAATTTAATACATCTGTAAATATTTATATTGGGCCTTTCTGGGGTACTGAAGGGGTTCCGCCGCAAGCAAGGGGAATGAACTATCTCCAACTTTGTTCCGTATACTTATATTATCTGAATCCGCTTAGCATTAAAAAATCACTTTTCATTACTTTTCCGAATCCCATACCTCTCTGAATTCAAATCCTTCCAATCCGCTTTTTTCAACCACTTCTTTGAATTTATCTGTTACAAATGGTCCAACCTTTTTCTGTTCTTTTATTTTAAAGACATTCTTTCCTATTAACTTTTGCTCAATAAACACATACTTATTAATTCCCCTTATTCGTTCTGTACCGCTAAAATACCTTATGTCTGACTCTTCATGATCTAAGCAATCAAGTACTTCAAGAGCATTTATTAAATAAAATTCCTGCTCGTCTATATATACCGGTAGTATTTCAACATTTTTTTCTAGTATCTCTTTCAGACATTCCACCGCCTTAAAGCTAACAATCGGGAAATTGGGTCCATCGGAAGGTTTATCCGACAGCGGTAAATCCTTATGATCCTTATATTTAGTATATTCCAATGCTTTCCATCCATTAATTAAACTTCTTCCATCAAAGTTCATTACTATTTCAAATAATTTATCATTATCTAAAGAAGACAAAGAAGCAAATCCATCTAATATTGAATACAATTTCCATATTTTCATCACATCACCTACAATTCTAATTCACCTTTCAATAATGATTCCCTAATATCATTCAGCACATCTGCGATATCATCAGCCGAATTAATATTCGCTTCCCTTAATTAATGTGGGGCTCTTCTGGTGTACTGAAAAGATTCCGCCACTTTCAGAGCAAGGCGGAATAAACTACCTCTAACCTTGCTCCGCATACATATCATTTACTAAATCCACTTAGCATTAAAAAATCACTTTTTATTACTTTTCCGAATCCCATACCTCTCTGAATTCAAATCCTTCCAATCCGCTTTTTTCAACCGCTTCTTTAAATTTATCTGTGACAAATGGCCCGGCCTTCTCCTGTTCTTTTATTCTAAAGATATTTTTGCCTTTTAACTTTTGTTCAATAAACACATGCTTTTTAATACTCATAATTCGTTCCGTCCCGGTGAAATACTTTATTTCTGATTTTTCATGATCTAAACAATCGAGTACTTCGAGAGCATTTATTAAATAAAATTCCTGCTCGTCAATATATACCGGCAATATTTCAATATTTTTACCAAGTACCTCTTTCAGACATTCCACCGCCTTAAGGCTAAAAATCGGCATGCCAGGACCAGCAGAAGGTTTATCCGATAGTGGTAAATTCTTTTCATCAATATATTTAGTAAATTTCAGTGGTTCCCATTCTTTTACAAAACTTCTTCCATCTAAACTGATTGCTATTTCAAATGATTTAATGCGGGACTCTGGACTCTTCTAGGGTACTGAAAGAATTCCGCCGCTTGCGGAGCAAGGCGGAATAAACTACCTCCAACTTTGTTCCGTATACTTATATTATCTGAATCCGCTTAGCATTAAAAAATCACTTTTTATTACTTTTCCGAACCCCACACCTCTCTGAATTCAAATCCTTCCAATCCGCTTTTTTCAACCGCTTCTTTGAATTTATCTGTTACAA
>JBAVPE010000150.1:0-8157 GCA_049692775.1 Anaerocolumna sp.
GCGATATGCAATGGGTGTAAAATATGAATAATTTAAAAAATAAATTTGGTGATAATCAATCAATAAAACAAATAATGGCAGAAAAAGTGATTTATATAGTTCTGCTTGCCCTTATTATAATTGTGATAGCAATTGAGCCTAAATTTCTATCTTTAACTAATTTTAAAAATATCTTTGCACAATCCGCAACCAGAATTATTATTGCCTTGGCAGCCGGCATGGTGCTGATAGTCAGGGGATGTGACTTATCTACCGGACGTATGATTGGTCTGGCGGCAGTTATATCTGCGTCAATGATGCAGCAGGCGGATTATGCATATAGAATGTATCCGGGTTTAGCGGAGCTTCCAATTATTGTACCTATTTTAGTAGTAGCGGTCATATGTGCAGGATTAGGTTCCTTAACCGGTGTGGCAGTAGCAGTATTAAAGGTTCCGCCAATCATTGCGACACTGGCAATGCAGTTGATCCTGTATGGTGCTTCTTCCATTTATTTTGACAGACCGCCTTATGGAGCACAGCCAATCGGAGGCATTACGAAGAAAATAACTGATATCGGAACCGGTTATGTAAAACTTGGCAGTTTGCAGATTCCATACCTGATTCTAATAGCAATGGTTATATGTGTTATTATTTGGGTTATATGGAATAAAACAAAGTTTGGAAAATATATGTTTGCAATAGGAGGAAACCCGGAGGCAGCTAAGGTATCAGGCGTTAACGTGGTACGTACGCAAATTTTAGTTTATTCGGCAGCCGCAATATTATATGCCGTTGCTGCAGTACTTGAGGTTGGACGTATCGGAAGTGCTTCTAATACAACCGGTAACGGATATGAAATGGATGCTATTGCAGCCTGTGTAGTTGGTGGTGTATCAATGTCCGGCGGTATAGGAAGTGTCGGCGGTATAGTCATAGGTGTCCTTATCTTTACCGTTATTAACTATGGATTAGCTTTTATAGGTGTCAATATGTATTGGCAATATATTGTAAAAGGTTTGGTTATTTTACTTGCAGTTGTTATTGATATGAGAAAATACGCCAAGAGAAAATAATAAAGGAGGTTTAAGTTATGCGGGAGGCAGTAAAAAACACAGGATTGATAGAAAATTGCAGCAAGCAGACTATAAAATCGTATGTTGATAAAGTAATTCCCCAATTATCGATTGAGGAAAAAATAGGGATTATGTCAGGTCAGGTTACAGAGCAGAAGCTGTTGGATGATTTATTTGTGATGGAACATTATAATGTGAAGCCTTATCCGACTATGGCAGTTGCAAGATTAGGTTTACCAAATGTACGTTTCGTTGATGGACCAAGAGGCGTGGTGGCAGGATCTGCAACCTGTTTTCCGGTTTCTATGGCGAGAGGTGCAACCTTTGACCGTAAGTTAGAAGAAGAAATCGGAAAAGCGGTCGGTGCAGAAATAAGGGCACAAGGCGGTAACTATTATGGCGGTGTATGTATTAATCTTCCGCGTAATCCAAGATGGGGACGTGCCCAGGAATGTTATGGAGAAGATCAGTATCATTTAGGTGAAATGGGTGCTGCACTGACTAGAGGTGTCCAGAGTCAGAATGTTATGGCATGTATCAAGCATTTTGCTATGAACAGTATCGAAAACGCACGTTTCAAGGCAGATGTATATGCTGATAAAAGAACCTTGCATGAAGTTTATCTTCCCCATTTTAAACGTTGTATAGAAGAGGGTGCGGCTTCGGTAATGGGAGCCTACAACAAGGTATATGGTGAACAGGCATCGGAAAATAAAATGCTGTTAAGAGATATCTTAAGGGATAGATGGGGATTTGAAGGATTTACCTTATCTGATTTCCTGTGGGCTGTTAAAGATGCTGTAAAAGCTGTAAAGAGCGGCATGAATATTGAAATGCCATGTTACTGTCATTACATAGGTGAGCTGCCTAAGGCTTTAGAAGAAGGCAGAATTGATATAGAAGATATGGATGAAGCGGTAGGATATATCTTACGAACCATCCTGTACTATGAGACAAGAAAAGATCCCCGGGAATATACACCGGAGGTTATTGCGTGTCCTGAACATATTGAAGTTGCAAAACGTGCAGCAGAGGAATCCATGGTACTTCTTAAGAATGATTTAAATATATTGCCCCTTAGTAAGGAAAAGACGGATAAAATTCTTGTTCTGGGTGTTCTTGGAGATACAGAAAATATCGGGGATCATGGATCAAGTAAGGTGCATCCATATTATACGATTACACCTTTACGGGGTTTAATGAAAAAGATGCCTAAGGCACAAATTCTTTATAATGATGGTTTTAATCTTGAAAAAGTAAAAGAATTGGCAGCAGATGCAGATGCCGTTCTAATTGTGGCCGGTTATATCCATAGTGACGAAGGAGAATTCTTAGCTGACAGAAGCGATATTGCGGAGATGGGCGGCGATAGGAAATCTATGAGATTACATGAGAGAGATATTAATCTCATTAAAGGGGTAAAAGGAATTAATAAGAATACGATTGTATCCATTGTGGGAAGCAGTGCAATTCTGATTGATGAATGGGAGGCTGACGTTCCGGCTGTCATATTCTCATTTTATAGCGGAATGGAAGGTGGTAATGCCTTAGCTGGTATTTTATTTGGTGATGTGTGCCCGAGTGGTAAATTACCATATACGGTAGCAATATCAGAAGATGATTATCCATTCTTTGATCCTGACTGTACCCAGGCAGAGTATGAATACTATCATGGATATTGTAAGATGGAGAAGGAGGGGCGTAAGGTTCTTTATCCATTTGGATATGGATTATCTTATACTTCATTTGACATAAGTGCTCCGTCCGTAGAAGTATTTGACAACATTGCAAAGATTACTGTTAATGTAAAGAATACAGGAAAGGTAAAAGGTGCGGAAGTAATTCAGCTCTATATTGGATGTGAGGGCAGCGAAGTAGACCGTGCAATTAAAGTTTTAAGAAACTTTGAACGTGTTGAGTTAATGCCTGGAGAAGAAAAGCCGGTTAGTCTTTCCGTCTCTAAAAAATCCATGGCTTACTTTAATGAAGCGAAGGATGACTTTGTAGAAGAAGATATCACTTATATTGCATATGTAGGAAATTGCAGTGAGGCAAAAGCTCTTTTAAATATTGAATTTAAATATTAATATATTCAGGAAAGACTGCATAGGGTTTACCATTAGTTAGTACTTCCTGATATAACGGAAAGGAGGAACAGTATGAGAATCGGAGTCGATTATTATCCGGAACATTGGGATAAAAGCAGATGGAAGACAGATGCCGAAATGATGGTAAAAGCCAATATTAAAGTCGTCAGAATAGGCGAATTCACGTGGAGTTTATACGAGCCGGAGGAAGACAGATTTGAATTTATCTGGATGGATGAAGTGTTGGATTTCTTTCATCAATATGGCATAAAAGTTGTATTATGTACACCGTCAGCAACTCCGCCAAAGTGGATGACCGACCAATATACTGATATATTTCAGGAGGATATTCATGGGAACCCGAAAATTTTTGGAACAAGAAAGCACTATTGCTTTAACAGTGATATTTATCGTAAAAAAACCAAAGTCTTAGTGGAAATGATTGCGTCGCGCTATGCAAATCATCCTGTAGTAGAAGCCTGGCAGGTTGATAATGAATTAGGCTGGTCGAATACAACAAGATGCTATTGTAAAAAATGTAGGTCTGAATTTCAAAATTGGCTGAAGGATAAATATATAACAATCGATAATTTAAATAAAAGATATGGAACTGTTTTTTGGAGTCAGATTTATAATAGTTTTAATGAAGTCATTATTCCCAAAGCTGGAGCCTGTTATGATACCTGTCATGATACGCAGGGACAGAATCCGGCATTGTTGTTAGATTTTTATCGTTTTTCCAGTAATTCCGTGATTGGTTTTATGAAGGAATCCGTGGAAGCAATCAAAAAATATAGTGATAAACCAATTACAACTAATATGCTGGATGCATCTATTAATTCAGGGACAGGCATCGATTATTTTAAATTATCCCAAAGCCTGGATTTTGTCAGCTGGGATAATTATATCGAATTCCAGTGGGGAATTGCTAAGAATGCCGTGGTATCGAAAGATCATGCTTTACTTAGGAGTTATAAGAAACAGCCGTTCTGGGTTATGGAACAGCAAAGCGGACCCTGTGGATGGAGTAAAATGGGGCCAACACCGACACCGGGCAAGCTGCGGTTATGGACATATCAGGCGGTAGCAAATGGAGCGGATACGGTTGTCTATTTTAGATGGCGGGCCTGCCCTTTTGGAACAGAAGAGTATTGGCATGGTATACTAAATCATGATGGAAAAACCAACCGCAGATATGAAGAAATCGTAAAAGTCGGGCAGGAGATGGAGCGGTTAAGTAAATTCTATAATGCTCTTAAGCCAATTGCCAGAGTGGCCATAGTGAAGTCATTTGACAGTGAATGGAGTCATTCTATTCATAAAAATGTAGAAAATTTCAACTATGATAACCTGTTGTCAGATTACTACAAGCCATTTTATGAAATGGGAATTCCGGTTGATTTTGTGGCGGCTGATGAAGATTTAATAAGATATTCTTTTGTATTGGCACCTGCACTTCTTATGGTCAATGAGAAAGAGAAAAACAACCTGGAGGACTATGTAAGAAACGGCGGAAAATTATTAATTACCTTTAGAAGCGGCATTAAAGATATTTATAACAATATGTTAATGGAAACGGTACCAGGTTCATTTTCTGAGCTGGCTGGAGTAGAGGTATATGACTATGATCCTCAGTTTGAAAAACAAACGAAGGTATCAGGGGTATTTGGAGAAGGAACTGCCAAACTTTGGTGTGACATAGTAGAAACGACTACGGCTAATACCCTGGGTGTTTATATTGAAGACTTCTATGCCGGCAGATCCTGTTTTACGGTAAATAAATATGGGTTAGGAGAAGCTTATTACTTGGGCTGTGACCTGGACGAGGGAGCCATGGTTAAACTCATGAAATACTTAGGCAAGAAAGCAAATCTTCCGATTAGCCTATATTCCATTCCGGGAGTGGAAACAGTGGAAGCTGCAGACAGAAAAGGAAAAGTATTATTTTTAATGAACCATAATGCGTATCCGGTAATAATTGCACTGGAAAAAGACTATATCGAAATGATTACGGGACAGGATATCAAAGAAATGATCCGTATAGCTCCCTATGGGGTTGCTATCCTTAATTAGTTTGCAAAACAGTATTTTGGTCTGGATCGTTACGTAATCTTCCTTTACAGATGCGTTTGCAAAGATAAAGTTTGAGAAGTGATAGGTAAAAGGTTATCAATATATTTTTTTAAAATAATAAACAGTAAAAAGAACACTTGTTCCGGCAACCGAAATATGATATACTACTACCAAATAATAGAATACAGAGTGCAGCAGATATAATTAAAAATATACTTATATTTTAAATGGAGGTAGTATATGGATTTTTATGATGTAGTAAACAGCAGAAGGACAATAAGGGATTTTAAAGATGAAACACTGGATACCGAAACCATAAAAAGAATATTATCGGCAGGGCTTAAGGCTCCGAGTAATGATCATATGAGAAACTGGGAGTTTGTTGTTGTAAATGATAAAACGGTTGTATCGAAAATAATTAAGAAGATTCCCAAAAAGGTTATATCAGGCGGGGTGTCTGATATTGCCTTTTTTCAAGCAAAAGGCTCCGCTTTTGGAACCAAAATCATTAAGTTCGCTGAATGCATTTGCATCGATATGGTGCTGTATCGAAAATATATTTTTAGCAGCTGAAGCAGAGGGACTTGCATGTGCATTTCGAATTCCGGCGGGAGAGGAAGCAGAATACATAAAAGATACTATAAATCATCCCGGTGATTATGTAATGCCATGCTATCTATCCATAGGTTATCCGGCAGAAAATGCAGTGATCAATGAACAAATAGAAATAAATGTTGCGGATAAGATACATTTTAACCAGTGGTAGATTTCACAGATTTTATTAATTTCCGCTTCTATACTTTTTTGGGGAATGATGTTTACAAGGGCAGATAATAGTCTTAAGTTAGCAGCCTTTGATATTTCGGCATACCGGTAAAGATAGGAAATTGATTTCCCCATCGGTGCTCATCGTTTCGATACCGTTCCATCCCTATGATGGACGTCCTTGTAGACCAGGAATTCTTTCGGATCGTTAATGGTCATTTCAATACGGAGGACACTGCTCCAGTTTCATAACCGTGAAAAAACGGATGGAACTTGAATTATCCGGAGCGCATAGTGAAACAGTCACTGTCCGCAGGTACTGGAGCGACGTCATGGATGATCTGGATAAAGAACACAAGGCAGAGGTAAAAAGACTTCTTGCTGAAATTGAACGACAGAAAAAACAGAATATCGAAACAGCCCGGCAGAATCATCCAGAAACAGAAGGTCGTACTGCGTGTTTTTGCAGAGGTCATAGAACTTTATACACAAGAATACCGCAATATAAAAAACGGGGCAGCGTGTACACGCTCAGTTTCCGGAGGGATTTGTGAATGAGGTTAATTATGATGGAAGTGTAAAGGTATTTACTTCTCTGCTGGGCAATGAAGGCAATGTATCCCATAAAAGATACAGAAGTTCCTGACTGAGCTTACAGACGGTGAGCTTGTCATTTCCAAAGGTATGATTAATGGACTTTGCAGGGAATTTTCCTTAAAGACAGAGGATGAGCAGAAAGAAGTCCGTGCTGCATTAATGAGTTCCCCTATTAGGATATATTTGAATGAGTCTGACTAATAATGCAGCCAAGCTTACCCTAAAGTAATTTTGCATTTTAATTAGTTCAATATACGATACACGATTTAATAATATTTTATTTATCTCAATATATCTCTTAATTATATTCTCCGGCATAAGCATACACCCTGCAAATGTATCAGCTTTAAACTCTGATGGATCTGTTGTTACTTTACTAAGATAACTTAATCCTTGTCCATCGTTAGTATAGTAGTGATAATATTCATGCCATATAGATGTAAACTGTCTCCCTAATGTTTGATTTGAGTTAATATAAATACAATTATTTTCGCTTTTTCTCATATAAAATCCAGACAAGTCACTATCACCACTTGAAGGAAAGCGCAATAACAAAAATCCCAATTGCTCAATGAATTTGAATGAGTTATTTATATAACTCACTCCTCGTATTATAAGTTTATAGCTATTTAACAACAGCTATAAACCTTGTTAAAAGTCATTTAGTTTCTCTAAGAAGTTTTATTTGATTTACATTATTAATAGAGGGGGTAATCCCTTCCGGAGGGGAGTATATTTGGGTATTTATGTTAATTATTTATATTTACGGAAGGGACTACATATATTTATATTATGTATGAGTACTTGGGTCGTTAAAGTAAAGTGAAAATAATTAATATTTTATTTGGTAATATAAAAATAACATTTACCAATAATATAATATTGTTCATCAATAATGTCAATGTTTTTTTATAAAAAAATATAGACAGCCAATATTTCGCGTGATATATTGAATTTAGTGGAGGTGAATGATTTGAATATTAATGAAAGAATTAAATTCATCAGAAATAAATTAAATATAACGCAGGAAGAAATGGCAAAGCAGATAAATATAAAACAAAGCTCATTATCAGGAATTGAAAAAAATCGTGTAAACGTATCAGATAGAGTTATCAAAGATATCTGCAGAGAATTTAGTGTTAGCGAAGAATGGATAAGAACGGAACACGGTACCATATTTGCTACTTATACTGAAGAAGATGATTTAACCGTGATAATGGAGGAGATAGTTAAAAGTGATGACCGATTTGTAAAGAACTTTTTACTTACATATTGGGGTTTGTCAAAAGATAATAGAGCGATTATAAGTAATTTTATAGATATGCTTTCAGATAAAAAGTAAAAATGGCTGTGAGATAAACAGACATAACTATTTCAAATATACTTTAAATTTCCAATTATTTGATTGACCGGTATAATAAGGAAAGTATAAGGGAAAAAAATGCATTTTGAAACTAGTACTGCCTTGCGTAAATAACACTTAATTCAGCATCTGCTATTTACACCAGTGCTGCGTTGTCGTCAATCGGCGTAGGAACCGCTACGCCTCATTCCTCCGTCTTGCCCTGGCGCAAATATCA
>JBAVPE010000151.1:0-36037 GCA_049692775.1 Anaerocolumna sp.
ATTAGACCATTATAAGATATATTTATAAAGAAATGATTTCCGTTTGACGGAATCATGATTTCTTCTAAAACAGAATGGTGATTTCCAATGACCGGACAGGTGATGTATTTTAGTCCGGATTATTCACTATACTGATATATGTTATTGCTTACATAATACTTACCTCTTTTGGCATACTGTTCTTGGAGGTGATTATAATTGAAGAATACTATGGTGATTAAAACATGCGGTTTAATTATTGACGAAATGCAGAAAAAAGGATTCTCAGTACTCAGTATTTCTTTCTACTCACATGTTTATCAGGCACTCAAAGCATATCTTACTGAAAACAAATTTGATGATTTTTCAGATAAAATAAGAGATGATTTTCTACTTGATATATATGGAATTCGGATAGATGATTTCAGCTATCTTTCTAAACACAAACAAAAAAGTATTCGTGCTGTTTTATTGATTCAAAAATATAATACTACAGGGAATATTCCAGTCCTTTTGCAGTATAACCCCAGTTCTAAGAGTATACCTGATGAATTTCTTAGTTCTTTGCATAAATATGAAAATTGGTTAGCAGAAGAAGGACTTGCATTTGCGACAAGACAACAGCGTAAAGCACGCAGTGAATTATTTTTAGAATATCTTACATCTCTTGAAATTTATGATCTGAATGCTATTTCAGTAGATATACTTTACGATTTTGTGCACAGGTTTGCTGGATATTCAAATCGCACTACTAATCTATATATTCTAATTCTGAATGATTTTTTAAGGTTTTTATATTTAACAGGAATTAAGACATCAGACTTTTCAAACTACGTCTCAACAATTATGAAACGAGATGAGAAAATATCCTCTGTTTGGAGTCAGGATGAACTGAAAGTTTATCTAGATACCATAGACAGGGCTACTAAGATTGGAAAAAGAGATTTTGCCTTGAGTCTTATAGCAATAAGACTTGGTTTGCGTGGATCAGATATAAGAAATTTACAACTCAGTGACATTGATTGGGAAAAACATGTTATCAGCATCTGTCAGATAAAAACAAAAGAAATACAAGTTCTTCCTCTTACTGACGATGTTGGATGGGCAATCATTGATTATATCCAAAACGCCCGTCCTAATACAGACTATAAAAATCTTTTTGTGAGAATGACACCCCCATTTAGTCCTTATAGTAATTATGGTTTTCAATCGATGATAGACAAATATTGCCATGCGGCTGGGATTAATCATGAAAACATGAAATCGGGACTGCATTCCTTTCGACATTCACTGGCTACCCAACTAATGACTGATCAAGTCCCAGTGCAGATAATCCGTTCTGTACTAGGGCATAAAAACCCTCAGACAGTAAGGGAGTATTTAAAAGTGAATATAAATCTTCTTAAAGAATGCGCTCTATCTCCTGAGGTGATTTATGGATGATATAGTTTATATTGGACCATTGCGTAAACAGATGGAAAACTTCGTGAACTACAAACGCTCTCTCGGCTACAGTTATCATGAAGAAGCTGATCGGATAAAACGTTTTGATCAGATGATACAGAGCAATTGGCCAAAAGCTGAATATATAACAAAAGAGATTGCAGATGCCTGGTGTAGACGTCAGCCGAACGAATCTGTAAGTAATCAGAACGGGAGAATTGCAACTGTAAAACAGTTTACAAAGTACATGGCAGGTCTTGATAACCGCACATTTGTAATACGTTATATTAATAAGCCAGAGAATCAATGTAAACAGCTTTTTAAGAATAAGTTTAATCACAGTTTTACTCGTGAAGGAGTTACGTATACTCTGCAAAAATATGCCAATATAGCGCATGAAGAGGATACAAGCATTCCTCGAAATATATCTCCCCATATCCTTCGTCATACGAAAGCAATGCATTTAATACAGGTAGGTGTAGATTTGGTTAGTATACGTGATTTTTTGGGACATGTAGACATTAGTACCACTGATATTTATGCGAAAACAAATGTAGAAGAAAAGCGAAAAGCTCTTGAAAAAGCAGAAAATCTGGTAACTGTAGAAATGAAGTCCTGGGAAGAAGATCATGATTTAATGGAATTTTTAAACTCAATTAGATGAGATAAATGATTATGCAAAGTACAAATGATAAATATTGCATTAATAAAGGGATTGATATAGATTGCTGACATAACTAACTTGCTGTGATAATTCGATATAGGAATCCTTCCATCTTCTAAAAATGTCTCCAGATATTTTTCTGGTTGGTTGAATAATTCAGTGCCTCTGTCAGCTTTTCATTTGTTGTGTGCATAGCAGATGTCTTTTCAACCCACGACCAAAATGCATCAAGAATTGGCTGGAGTCAAAGTGAGAACCAGAATGTCCAAATCGAAACCCAGAAAGCCCAGATTGAAAAGCAGAGAATACAGATAGAAAACATAGTACAGGCTCTCCTTCATGCCAGAAAGAAGCTGTTTGGACCATCATCAGAGATCACCCATCAGGTGGAGAGGCAGATGAATCTGTTTGAGACCACCCTGGAGCTGGCAAAAGAACTGTTCAAGGAACAGAAAAAGGTAATTGTCCCCCCTTATACAAGAACTGCCAGACAGCCTGGTGTCAGGGCTGAAATGTTGGCAGGGCTTCCAAAAGAGATTGAAGAGTTCATCATCAATCCAGAAGAGACCTGTTCTATCTGTGGTGGCGAGTTAAAGATCATTGGTAAGAAACTCGTTCGTACAGAGGTAGAATTCATTCCTGCGAAACTGAAAGTAAAACAAATCGTACAGCAGGTAGCCAAGTGTATGGAATGCGGAACTGAGAAAAGTGATAATCCAAATGATCACTTCCAGAAAGCAGCAGTACCAAATCCAGTACTTCCTCACTCTATCGCGACAGCTTCCCTTGTTGGGCATGTCATGTATCAGAAGTTTGCGATGGGAATTCCATTTAATCGTCAGGAAAAAGACTGGTATCGGATGGGGCTTGTATTGCCCAGAGCAAACATAGCGAACTGGACTATTCGCTGTAGTGAAGAATGGCTGACCCCGATTTATAATAGAATTCACGAAAAGATTCTAAGCTGTGGAGTCCTGCACATGGATGAAACCCGGATACAGTGCAATAAGGAAGATGGTAAGAAAGCCAGCAGTGACTCCTTCATGTGGGTCATAAGAAGTGCGGCATGTGAAAATCTCCAAGGAGCCTTCTTCTATTACTCCAGAACCCGGAGCGGTGATATCGCAAAACAGATTCTCTCAGGATTTCACGGGTATCTGACCACGGATGCTTACGCCGGTTATGAAAAGGTTGAGAACATCAAGAGAAATCTTTGTTGGGCCCATTATCCAAGAAGAATGATTATCCGAGAAGAATCTCTGAAATCTGCTTGAATTCAGAAGATTCTTCTCTTTTCCTTGAATAACCTTATCTATTCCAGCAAAAGTGGTCTATGTTCGCAATCGTAATAATCGAAAAAAATATCTTTGCCTGATATCAACTGACACTACATTAGATGAAGATGAAATCATCCGTATCTATGGAAAACGGTGGGATATCGAAGTTTTCTTCAAAGTCTGCAAAAGCTATCTTAGACTTAGCAAAGAATGTAATGCTCTATCTTATGATGCAATGACTGCTCATACAGCTATTGTCTTTACCCGGTACATGATGTTGTCGCTGGAAAGCCGAGAGGCAAATGACGACCGTTCATTAGGTGTACTCTTCTTATACTTTTCTGACGAGATGTCTGATATCACATGGATACAGGCTTTTCAATTGATGCTTCAAATGTTCAGAACAATGCTTGCAGATAACCTGGATTCATCTGATAAAAAAATAGATGAGTTGATGGATGCATTTATGAATGCAATTCCATCTTTACTAAAATCCCAATTGCAAGCCGCATAATGGCTGAACTTTGACAACTGAATAACTGCCAGGTATTGAATTTTCAAGGTGCATAGCCAATTTCTATGTGCGAAGTATAAGTAACCTTTTTTAAAAATTTTGTATAAAATATGTAGAATAGACATAAAACATGTAGAATAGACATAAAGTATTGTAAAAAATAAGAAATTAAGTTAAAGTAAAAATATAATCAAAACAAAGGGAGTGATTCCATTGCAATATGTAATTAATCTAATAAAATAGATAGAAATAATATAGTATAAATTATATTATATCAATAATTGATGAAAATAAACATTAATGGTAATATATGTTTGTTGCAAAGTAAAAATTAATAAAGGAGGATTTAAATTGAAGAAAATAGTATTTTCATTATTATTAATTGCTACATTACTAGTTCCAAATTTTGTACAAGTAGAAGCTAAAGAAGTATCAAACGATGCTTGGATTGAAGAAAAACTAAGCGATTATGAGCCTCTAATAGAAATTAAAAAAGAAAATTCTGATCTAAAGTTGGTTCAGAGTAATACAGAATATATTTTGACAACGGTGGTTAAGGATAGTGCTGGTAATGTATTACATTCTAAAAAAAATCAGTTTTCAGATTTGGAGAGTTTGAATAGCTATAAATCTGTTCAACAAAGCATGAAAGTAGTAGTTACACCTTCTACAGTTTCACCTGGAGATACAACTTATGAAGAATATGACACAATAAAAGTAGGACTGTCGTTATATAAGTACTCAACTAATAGATTTTTTGTTGCTTGTGTTTATGATTTTACAGGTGGTTTTTTTGTTAATCCAATAAATTATAGAGGAATAGCTGGCTTAGCACTGGATTCTAATATGGCTATGGAAGGTAGTTCTTCGTATGCAGGTAGAATTTCCCTTTATCGAAATGGAACATTAATGAAGGAATTTAGTACTAATGCAGGAAATCTATCTATAAAAGCATCCAGTTCTAATGCTATTGGATATAGCTATTCATATACGTTGACTGGAAACAATCCATTAGATCATTATGAAGGAGTAATATCCTGTACGGCATTAAAAAATTCGACTAATACTTACTGTTCTGCATTTGGTGAATATGATTGGTTATATTCTTCTTTATCTGGTTTTTCTGTTAGCTACCCATTGGGCATTAGTGTTAGTGGCTCGACAGAAAGAGATAGATATACTATACAAGAACCATTGGATATAAGATAATATGAATATAAATATTAAGATAATCATTTTAGGGTTTGCGCTAATGTTGCTAGGAGGAGTTCTTTTAATATCTGGATCAGTAAGTCAGATAGATTTACCTCGTATACTAGTAAGATTGACTAATTGTTTATATTTGGGATTTGTATTAATAATTATTGGACTAATTATACCACAAAAAAAACAAGGGGATTCATAGCAAGTAAAACTTTACATGGATATTATTTTTAATTATTAAGATGGCTTTATAGAAATAAGTTTCTCAAAAAAATTTATAGATAAAAGCATTAATCGATCGTATTGATTAAAAATGATACTTACTGAATGTTACAGTATAGGCAATTTGATAGTAAGAAATTTAAAATATATATGAATGTAGAGAGTAAAAAAATCCACTTTCTTAGTAAGAATTAGATATAAATATTCTTACTAAGAAGGTGGTTTATAGAACACTGGGGGACAAAAGTTCCGAGACCGTTTCAAAGTCTGTGTAAACTCAAAAAACTGATATAAAATATTAATAGTTATGTAAGGGCAAGGACATTTTAAGCGGTTCTTGCCCTTGCTTGTATTATAAAGCTGTTTTTGGGGTTGTCAAGTAAAACTCCCCTTAGGCAGCCAGAAACACCTTAATTTATTCATTTTCTAAGACAACCGTTCTTCAAAGTAAATCTCCAGTTGTGAGTGAATCTGGCCCCAATCTTGGCGGTGTCCAGTCCATTTCTTCGTGATATCCATTGTAGCTAGGTACAGCATTTTTAAAAGACTGTCATCGGAAGGAAATACGGTTTTGCTCTTTGTTACTTTTCTAAGCTGGCGGTTAAATCCCTCAATGGCATTTGTAGTACTATACCGATATCGGCATAGCACAACTTGAACAAAATCGCTGCGCGATGGCTTGCCCACGTTACTGCTAATATTCCCACTGTTAATATTTCCATTAAATAAATAGAAAAAAGCAGTAGAAAACTACTTAAATCTAGTGTATTGTTTAATCACCACAAAAAAACAAAACTATGATTTAGGAGCTTCTACTACTATGAAAATAATATCATGCTTATCTGCATTAGACAAGATATTATTTCGAGTTCGTCCTCCTCCAAAGGAAATTGTTTTTAAATTGTAATTATCAATTTCAAAGGAGATCAAAATGAACAAGAGATATTTAGATAAACTTCTGCAGGATATGAAACTTAAGAACTTTACGGAATCTACAATAGAAACTTATTGGCTGGCTACGAGAAACTTTTTGAAATATCTTAATAAGGATGCATCATTACTTACTTATGTTGAAATTCGAAATTACATCTTCTATCTTCAAAAAGAAGAAGGTAAAATGCCTTCCACTATCAACTGCTATCTGGCAGCCATTCGATTCTTTTGTGAATACACTCTGGGATTTGAATGGAATTCAAGAAAAGTTCCAAAAATGAAGACAAACAAAAAACTTCCATTGATTTTAACCAGGGAAGAAGTAAATATATATATTAACTCATTCGATAGTTTAAAATATAAAACGATTGTATCTACCAGGTATTCATCAGGAATGCGTGTCAGCGAAGTACTTCATTTAAGATATGAGGATATTTCAAGAAAGAAGATGCAAATTTATATTCGCAATGCAAAGAACCGAATGGATCGCTATGCACTTCTGTCAGAAAGAAATTTGGCTATTTTAACGGAATACTGGTTCCGCTACAATCGACCGACGGAATGGCTATTTCCAAGCCAAGTAACCGGAAAACCTTTAACACATTCTGCTATTGCATTATATATGAACCGGCAGACAGAACTGCTTGGATGGAATAAAAAAATCACTCCTTATACTATGAGGCACTGTTTCGCCGTCCATATGCTGGAAGACGGTATCAGTCATACCTTCATTCAGCAGTTGCTTGGCCATCGCAGTCCTTCCTCGACGGAACATTACCTGCAAATGACCTCAAAAGCTCTCATGGGAATCCGCAGTCCCTTTGATACTGAGGGAGGTTCCAATGAATAGCCCTACGGTACAAGATATTCTTCTGCGGTTTTATCCTGATTATCTGGAAGAATATAATCCTTCATCTAGACAGGCAACGACCGACCGCCACATCATGAACTGCAAGAGCGGGGCCTATGGTTCTAACATCAGTACCTGTGAAGAATGTGGCAGCATCTATTACCATCACAATTCCTGTCGGGACAGGGGATGTCCGATGTGCCAGGAGCTTCCAAAGGAAAGATGGATTGACCGCCAGAAGGAAGACTTACTGGATGCACCTTATTTCCACGTGGGTTTCACCCTCCCCGAAGAATTGAATTCATTGATTTACAATAATCAAAAAGTTCTTTATGACCGCCTCTATCAGGCAGCCGCGGAAACCATAACTGAACTTTCTGCTGATCCAGAGCATCTTGGAGCAAAGGTGGGATTCCTAAGTGTGTTACATACCTGGGGAAGCAGTATGGCGTTCCATCCCCATCTGCATATGATTGTGCTGGGAGGTGGACTTACACCGGAAGGACACTGGAAAGAGAAAGGAGCCGAATTCTTCCTTCCAATCAGAGTAATTTCAAAGGTATTCCGTGGAAAATACCTAAGTGGTCTGAAGGAATTACAGCAGACAGAATGATTGAAATACTATGGTGAATCAAAAAAATATAGGAACTGTTATGAATTTCAAAGCCTATTGGATAACTGCTATAATAAGGAGTGGGCACCCTATTGTAAAAAGACATTCGGAAATGCAGAAAAAGTCATTGAATATCTTGGAAGATATACTCACCGCATAGCCATAAGCAACCATCGTATTATAGGCATCAATGGAGAAGACGTAACCTATAAAGCGAAAGATTACCGTAATGGTGGAGAGCATAAGGAAATAACAATCCGTGGGGTTGAATTCATCCGAAGATTTTTGATGCATATATTGCCAAAGGGCTTCGTACGAATCCGCCATTATGGTCTTTTAAGTAATCGTGTAAAGCAAAAAAGTATGATATACTGCCGGAATCTGTTGGGATGCCAGAAGTATCTTTCTGAATTAAGGGAGATGACAACGGCTCAAATTTTATATAAGCTGTTCTCAGTTGACATCAATAAATGTCCTGATTGTGGCAGTACGAAAATACGTACAATTCAAAAGAAAGCAAAAACGTATTGTAGTACAGCATAAATAGATGCAACAGAATACACTGGAGAAAATCTCCTTCATGGGAGGTTTATTAAAATACTCCTTTAACTCGAAAAAGAGATGAAAATCTCTTGAACAACATGAAAAATTTATTTACGAATCTTTTTTTATAATAAAAGAAAAAAGATTGAAACCCCATATAGATAGCTACAAAGGGACGCGACTTTGTTCAATGCGGCAAAATCAAAAGTGAGTCAAAATAGAGAGCAAATGAAGTACATATTTGCTCTCTATTTTGCCCCACCTTTGATTGTTCCCTAAATAATTATACCGAAGAAATAATTATACCGATATTTTCTCAAAAGCCTTTCAGTAAAGGCTTCTCTAGAAAAATATCGGCATAGTTTTCTAGAGGCGGTATAACTTCTTAAGTGTATCCTCATTCTTCCAGCTCTTCTCAGTGGAAACGGTTGGATTAGCCTTCTCTATAGAATCTGCCAGTGTTTTCAATGTGGCGAAAGCATAAAAACCGCTTGTAGTTGAAATACTCTCATGACCAAGTAGTTGCTGAATATATGATAATGGACATCCAGCTTGATATAGGTTCATGGCACGGGTTTTCCTGAGCATATGGAAGTGTATATTTTCAGGCATATGAATTGTCTCGCGGCATTGATAAGTATACTTTTTCAGTAACATCTGCATGGTATCATCAGACAGGCCATGATCAATACCATGTGTTTTTACATAAAACAAAGGTTTATGCAAATCCATTACTACATGAAATTCTTCCATATACTTCTTAAGATGAAGAATCGTCTTTTCCATGAGCGGAACATTTCTGTATTTAGAACCTTTTCCAAGTATCGTTAAATAAGGAACTTCTGCTGTAAGATGAAGATTTTCAAGTTTAAGGCCAATGAGTTCACTCACCCTCAAAGCTGCATCATATCCAAGTATAAGGATCATTCGATTGCGTCTGTCTGTTCTTTTTTCTGTTCCTGTTGAACTAAGAAGAGCTTTTAACTGATAATCCTCGAAATATTCGATTTCTCTGACTGGAGGGGCAAATCCTTTTACTGCTTTCGAATTCATAAATACAGGCATTACATCCAAGGATTCCTCTGATGCAAATGAGAGAAGGGAACGGATTGCAGTCATCCGCAGGTTGCATGTTTTTTCGCACCAGCCTTTCACATCATACATCCATGATAGATAATCCTTGAGATTATCTTTGCTAAAATCCTCAAAACATATATTAACACGACTGTGACTTTTTACAGCTTCAAGGTAATCAATGTATATATTCAATGACATCCTTGTATGACGAAACTGTATTAGGGCTCTTTTTTCTTATATTGGGAAGTTCATTATTAAGGAAGCATCCCGCCGTGTTCCAAAAGAATGCACTATCCTGATTCATTGCTTTATTCTTTCTCGTCATTTTGGTCCACCTCCGGAATAAATTCCTCGAAAGGAAGTGATTTCCTAACAATAGCACCATAGATATCAGGAACCAGATGAAAGTAATAAAGAGTATTCTCTATGTCAGAATACCCCATGTATTTCATAAGATAAGGTAGCATCGCATTAACATCCTTGCTTTCCCGCAGCCAGCGATTCATATTTGCATATGCAAAATGATGTCTGAAATCATAGGGTCTTATGCTTACACCTGATCCTTCCTTTTCGGGAAATGCCATATACCAAAACCGGAGAAAGTTCTTCTCGACCATAGGTGCGCCATAGGGTTTATCATATCTGTTTGGAAAAAATGTTTTCCTTGAGGGAAAGAGAATCTGAATGTTACGGTCATACATTTTTAGATATTCAGAGAGTTCTGCCGATATAAATATACGTCTGCTTTTTGGTCCTTTGGACTGGATGACATCTATGTAGTTCTTATCAAGGTAGACATTCATGCACATGAGAGTCCGGACCTCTTTACAACGCAGCCCGCAGCAGTAAAGCAGCCTGTACATGGCTGGCAGAACCAGATGCCTGCCTTTGATATGTGGATCATTCTGGACACTGTCGCAGGCAGCAAAGAAGGCATCTATCTCGGCCGGAGTAAACAGATATGGCTGTACGGGCGTGGGGAGACTTACCTTTTTAGCTGGTATTACATATGCTGCCGAATACCCCATTGTTACCAGATATCTGCTGAATTCCCTCAACACAGATACAAGATTATACAGATATCCAGGAGTATTCATATGCACATCCATGAATGCCGATACCGTTTTTCTGCTGGGAACGGTTTCACCAGGGACTTCTATTTTTGAAAAATAAACGTATTTTTTGAGATGATATTCACCCCAGTCATATAGATATCCATTGCTCCTTTTATATCTCAGATAGTCATTTGCAAGCTGTTCAAGACTCTTTTGTGTACTCATGATAAGCCACCTTGCCTTCTAACAGCAGGCATCGGAAGAGTACATCCTGTCAGTGCCTTATCATCAGTTGACAAATATACAGATATTACATTGGGATCCCTGTGACCAAGTACAGCAGATATTTTCGACATTGGTACCCCGGCACGGAGCATGGTGGATGCCGCATTGTGTCTTGTCATACGGCTTCCGGAAATCCGTCCTTCCTTGTGTGCCTTTGCATGTGCTTCCATTTCCCGAAGAATTCTTCGTACAGAAGATCCTTCACCTTTAAGCCTTTCAAATGGTGCGAATGAACGGAGAAATACATACCTGGAATTACTTTGCGGTCTTTCATGTAGTATGTAATCCGCCAGAACATTTCCATATGAATTTCTAAGAGGAATTCTAAGGGGATGGTCTGTTTTTTCCTGCATGATATATATGACATCTTTATTCCAGTCGATGTCAGTAAGCTTTAGATTACAGATATCCACCCCCCTTAGGCCTGTCTCAATCAACATCATGCAGATGGCAGTATCACGTTTGGATAATACACCTTGGAAAAGTGTTTTATCTATGGAATTACGCTCATCCTGGTCATATATCTCAATTATTTTTCTTTCACGCGGAAGATGGGAAGGAAGCTCAGATAAAAAACACTTTGTGTTATCATCCATCGACAAAAACTGTCGAAATCCTGAAAGTGCGCTTGTTATTGTGGTTGGTTTAAAGTAACCTTTATCATAAAGATACATGATAAAGGCTGAAATGTCTCCGGACTTAACATCAGAAAGATTACGATATTCTTTTTCCCCACAGTAGATCAAGAAATATGAAACAATGCGTTTGTAACTACAGATTGTATTAGCACTTGATCTCTTTTCTTTCAGTTTTGAAATAAAGTTTTCCAATAGTTGAATAAATGCAGGCAAGGATATCAAATCGGAGGCGGCATGTCCAGATTTTCGTGAAGTATCAAGTGTACCGTTTTTTGTTAACGATAACAGAAGATTCATACAACGGATGTATTGACGTTGCTTTATAATTCTGACTTCTCCTGTTTTTGGATTAATGACATCCTCCAGATACGCAGAAAACAATTGTTCGCTGGGGTATGGTAGATTTAACTCTTCAGATAAGTTTTTCAGCCTTGCAAATCTTTTCTGATAGTTCTCAATAGTGCTTCAAAAAAAGATATTCCTAGCTTACCACAATGATTATGATGGAGCTAGACGTCATCTTTTGAAGCACTTACAAATATATATTATGCAATTATACTAATTCCAAACTTTAATGTCATAATTCCAATCTTTAATGCCATACAACAGCAAAAAAGAAACTAATAAAATATTAAATTGAATATTGCAAAATTATATTATAGGTGTTATAGTGGTTATAGAACATATGAATGTAATTTACATTTCAACTGCAATAATGAAAGGAAAGGCTGGTGTAAACCATGAACATGAACAAATTCACTCAGAAATCCATGCAGGTAGTGCAGGAATGCGAAAAAATCGCCTTAGACAACGGACATCAGGAAATTGACCAGGAACATTTACTTTACGGTTTAATAACAGTAGAAGATAGCTTAATTCAAAAATTGTTAAAGAAAATGGATATAACACTTGAGGTATTTACGGCCCAGGTGGAAGGACTTTTAAATAAGAAGCCTAAAGTATCCGGGGGACAAGTTTATATCAGTAATGATTTAAACAAGGTCTTAATTTATGCAGAGAATGAAGCAAAGCTGATGGGGGATGAATATGTATCAGTAGAACATCTCTTTTTAAGCATGTTAAAACAGCCGAATCGGGAGATAAAAGAACTTTTAAAGGATTTCAGGATTACCAGAGAAACTTTTTTACAGGCCCTGCAGTCAGTTAGGGGAAATCAAAAGGTAGTAAATGATAATCCGGAAGTGACCTATGATACTTTAGAAAAATACGGCTCCGATTTGGTGGAAAGAGCTAAAGCGCAGAAATTAGACCCGGTTATCGGCAGGGATTCCGAAATCCGTAATGTCATCCGGATTCTATCCAGGAAAACGAAGAATAACCCGGTATTAATCGGAGAACCGGGCGTTGGTAAAACAGCAGTGGTAGAAGGATTAGCCCAAAGGATTGTAAGGGGGGATGTGCCTCAGACCCTTAAGGAGAAGAAGATATTTGCCCTGGATATGGGTGCTTTAGTTGCAGGTGCTAAATACAGGGGTGAATTCGAAGAACGTTTAAAAGCGGTATTGGAAGAAGTGAAAAACAGCGACGGTCAGATTATTTTATTTATCGATGAGCTCCACACCATTGTAGGAGCCGGCAAGACGGAAGGAGCAATGGATGCCGGTAATATGTTAAAACCAATGTTAGCCAGGGGTGAACTTCATTGCATCGGTGCTACGACTTTAAATGAATACCGTATGTATATTGAAAAAGATGCCGCTTTAGAGAGACGTTTCCAACCGGTTATGGTAGAGGAACCTACCGTGGAAGATACCATATCCATCCTTAGGGGCTTAAAGGATCGTTATGAAGTATTCCATGGAGTAAAAATAACGGATGCCGCTTTGGTATCAGCCTCTGTATTATCAAACCGCTATATTTCTGACCGTTTTCTGCCGGATAAAGCCATTGATTTAGTGGATGAAGCCTGTGCCCTGATTAAGACTGAGCTGGATTCCCTGCCGACAGAACTGGATGATATCAGGAGACGCATCATGCAGATGGAGATTGAAGAGGCAGCACTGAAAAAAGAAACCGACCGGTTAAGTATGGAACGTTTGGAGAACCTTCGAAAAGAGCTGGCAAACATAAGGGAAATCTTTGCTGAGGGCAAAGCAAAATGGGATAATGAAAAAGCAGCCGTTGAAAAAGTCCAGAAAGTAAGGGAAGAGTTAGAAGCGCTGAATAATGAAATAGAAATAGCAGAACGTAATTATGATTTAAATAAAGCAGCTGAACTAAAATATGGTAAACTGCCTATCCTCACCAGACAGCTTTCTGAGGAAGAAGAAAAGGTTAAAAAAGAGGAACATACCTTAGTTCATGAAAGTGTAAGTGAAGAAGAAATAGCCAGGATCGTATCCAGATGGACAGGAATTCCGGTGGCTAAACTTACGGAAAGTGAAAGAAACAAAACCCTGCACCTGGACTCAGAACTTCATGAAAGGGTTATCGGGCAGGAGGAAGGTGTAAGTAAGGTATCTGATGCAATACTGCGTTCGAAAGCAGGAATTAAAGATCCGGCAAAACCGATTGGTTCTTTTCTTTTCCTTGGTCCTACCGGTGTTGGTAAAACAGAGCTTGCCAAAGCCCTGGCAGCCTATTTATTTGATAATGAGCAGAATATGGTCCGCCTTGACATGAGCGAATATATGGAGAAATATTCAGTATCCAGGTTAATCGGCGCACCTCCCGGATATGTAGGATATGAAGAAGGAGGACAATTAACGGAAGCAGTCAGAAGAAAACCTTATTCAGTTGTACTGTTTGACGAAATCGAAAAGGCGCACCCGGATGTATTTAATGTGTTGCTGCAGGTACTGGATGACGGCCGCATTACGGATTCCCAGGGCAGAACCGTAGATTTTAAAAATACCATACTGATTATGACGTCTAATATCGGATCAACTTATCTGTTAGAGGGAATTGAAGCGGACGGAAGTATCCCAGAAAACTGTAAAACTATGGTAATGAACGATTTAAGAAATCATTTCCGCCCGGAATTTTTAAACCGGTTGGATGAAATCATCCTGTTTAAACCATTAACCAAAGGAAATATCGGCGATATCATCGAATTACTTATCGCTGATTTAAACCACAGACTTTCTGATAAAGAAATTACCATTGAGTTAACGAAAGCAGCCAAAGAATTTGTAATAGGGCAGGCTTATGATCCGGTCTATGGTGCAAGACCCTTTAAGAGATACTTGCAAAAGTATGTGGAAACCTTAAGTGCTAAATTAATCCTAAGTAATCAGGTCAGGGAGCAGGATATCATTCTCATTGATGCGGTAAATGAAAAACTTATAGCAAAGGTAAAATAAAACTCAGTCTAACCGATCATTTCTATTAGATGTACTGCCGGAATAGAATATAATTAATATTGGTACGAGTGCTAAAAATCCAATTTAGGAGGTGAAATGAAACTGTCATATATACTCATTTTGGATGCTTGTCCCTCGAAAGCTATACACTAATCTATCTTCAATCTTTAGGGAATGCTTATCTTTGCTTATTTTGTTATGCATTTCCATTTGAAAAAAATGTGCAATATATTCCCCGTGCATTTTTATAAGAAATAAGATATAATACCTATAAACCGCTAACCAAATGTCAAACGAGGTGTTATAGGTAAATGTCAAAACTAAATGAACTTATCAAGATAATTACGAAAGAACATGTTTATATTCAAATGCACAATTACCCTGATCAGGACGCATTGGCTTCGGCTTACGGCTTGCAGTCTTTACTTGATTACCATGGAATTAAAGCTACCATTTGTTATAACGGGCAGATTGATAAACATAATACCTTAAGAATGATTGAACTTTTGCATATAGATATATTCAATAACAAAGAATTTTCTATGGCGCCGGAAGACGAAATTATTCTTGTGGATGGGCAGATGGGAAATGTGAATATGGTTAATTTCATCGGTAAAAAAATTGCCTGTATTGACCATCACCCTATGCAGGAAGTATCGGAATACCGTTTCTATGATATAAGGAGTCAGGTTGGTGCCTGTTCCACAATTATTACAGAGTATTTTATTGAAAATAATATTCGGATTCCAATGGTATTAGCTACCGCTTTAGCCTATGGAATCAAGATGGATACGGCTAATTTATCCAGAAGGGTAACTGATCTCGATGTTGACATCTTCTGTCTGCTTTATAAGATTGCGGATAAAGATATTTTATTGAGCTTTGATAATAGCAGTTTGAGGAAGAAGGATCTGCGTGCATATCAGGATGCAATTTCTAATCTTAAGTTGTATGGCAGGATTGGAATTGCCAAAATCGGAGATGATTGTTCGGAAGCTATCATTGGAAGTATCTCAGATTTTTTATTGACTGTATCAGAAGTTGATTTTACTTTAGTTTATTCTTACCGGGTGGGTGGCCTTAAATTCTCTGTAAGAAGTGAATCGAAAACAGTGGATGCCGGTAAAGTAATAAAGGAAGCCCTCCTTGGAATAGGTGATGGCGGCGGTCATGCAACCATGGCAGCGGGATTTCTCCCAAATCTTAATACAAACCAGGAAATTAATGAAATGGCACAGCTTGTGGAACAAAGAGTAATTGACCTGGTCATGAATAGTTAAATAATTGAATTTTTGGAATTAATCAGAAATTTTATGTAATTATTTAAATTGCAGAAAATATTAACAAAATAAATATTAGAAATTATTTGACGGAATTAATATCCTGTGTTATAATACGTACGGTACATTTATCTGGATTAAGCATCTGGAGCAAAGGAATAGTTTAAGAATAGTATAGTTAATACATTATATATTTAAGCTCTCTGTCCAAAAGACCAAGAGCTTTTTTTATGCGATAGGAGAAAAATTGTCTTATTGCATAAAAAATGCCCTGCTTTTGATACACATGGCGCTTAAAAGGTATCATGTCGCAAAGCGGCCAGGAGTCAGCGCAGAGTTTGCTTTGCAATTCATTCTTATGGGTTTTCTCTCTTTAGTGAGATGAATATATTATAGCTTATTGGAAATTTAGTTTCCGTAGGCGATGGTTTTTCGCCGTAAATCTGATTATAGGAACTTAGGGTAAGTTTCTATATTATAATTTTGCAGATGCTTAGTAGTGGTATGTGAATATGTGTAGTTTATAAAAGCAGAAATTATTCAATAGATGACTGTCTGATGCCAGGCTGTACCCGAAGCGAACGTTCGGATATGTGGTGGAGGCCGGTTTAAGAAGGAGCTTTTTAAAGACATATTTACGGGATTATTCAGGATTGAATACCCAATAACTAGGATAAAATAATAATAGATTTCAGGGAAAAGAAAGGAACCGAAATAAACATGCAGACAACGAAATTTGAGGAATTAGGAATAAGTGAACCGATATTAAAGGCAATTGTTGAAATGGGATTTGAAGAAGCGTCACCGATACAGGCCAATGCAATCCCCATTATGTTATCCGGCAAGGATATCGTAGGGCAGGCACAAACCGGTACAGGTAAAACAGCAGCATTTGGTATTCCATTATTACAGGCAATTGATCCTAAGGATAAACATTTACAGGCAGTTGTATTAAGCCCAACCAGGGAATTAGCAATACAGATAGCAGAAGAGATCAGAAAATTGGCTGTTTTCATGCATGGGATTAAAATACTTCCCATTTATGGGGGACAGGAAATATCGAAACAGATCCGTTCACTTAAGTCTGGTACCCAAATCGTAATTGGTACACCGGGCCGTGTAATGGATCATATGAGAAGAAAAACCGTTAAGTTTGACGAAGTAAAGCTTATCGTATTGGACGAAGCAGATGAAATGCTGAATATGGGCTTTCGTGAAGACATTGAAACCATATTAAAAGATGTTCCGGAAGAAAGACAGACAGTCTTATTTTCTGCGACTATGCCAAAATCAATTATGGATATTGCCAAAACATATCAAAAAGGCGCGGAAATTATAAGAGTAGTAAAAAAGGAATTAACCGTACCTAAGATTGAGCAGTATTATTATGAAGTAAAGCCAAAGAATAAGGAAGAAGTTTTATGCAGATTAATTGATATGTATGATCCTAAATTATCCTTGGTTTTCTGTAATACCAAGAGACAGGTAGATGAGTTGGTATCTGTATTACAGGGCAGGGGATATTTTGCGGAAGGACTTCATGGTGATTTAAAACAACAGCAGCGAGACCGCGTAATGAACAGTTTCCGTAATGGTAAGACAGAAATATTAGTGGCTACTGACGTCGCCGCAAGAGGAATCGATGTAGATGATGTGGAAGCAGTTTTTAATTATGATGTTCCGCAGGATGATGAATACTATGTTCACCGTATCGGCAGAACCGGCCGTGCAGGACGTACCGGCCGTGCATTTACTTTGGTGGTTGGTAAAGAAGTATATAAATTAAAAGATATCCAAAGATACTGTAAGACGAAAATTATGGCTCAGCCTATTCCATCCATTAACGATGTAACAGCAGTAAAAGCTGAAAAGATACTCGATCGAATTAATAATATTATTAGTTCTGAAGATTTAGGAAAAATGGTGGAAATCATTGAAGCCCGTGTGAATGTGGAAGATTGCACTTCCTTAGATATTGCTGCTGCTTTTCTTAAAATGACCATGGGTGAAGATAATGACCCGATTGAAGAAAAATCGAGTTATGAGGATTATGGTGATACTGGCGCAGAAGCAGGTATGGTAAGACTTTTCATTAATATAGGTAAGAAGCAGAACACCAGACCGGGAGATATTTTAGGTGCTATTGCAGGTGAAACCGGGATGCCTGGCAAGTTAATCGGGTCGATTGACATGTATGATAAATATACTTTTGTTGAGGTTCCAAGGGAATATGCTTCTGATGTAATTCAAGTTATGAAGGATGCAAAAATCAAAGGAAAAAGTATTAATATTGAACCGGCTAACAGAAAATAGAATACCCAATAATTGGGAACACAAGGGTTTTTGTAAAAAAGCCTCATAGAGCAAAAGAAAAGACCCGGTGTAGAATTTACATCGGGTCTTATTTTATTCATTATCCTGTGGGAAAATTTAGTTTCTATTAAATAATCCTTTATTTAGTTACCTGGTATAACCATTTCTAAATTTCTTCGAAAAGAGGTTAAAAGGTTAAGCAATCCTGTTGTTAAACCGATAAATATGGTAGCAAATGGTAAATATCAACTTATATAAATAGGGGGAGATTAAACAATGGCAATGGAAAGAATAAATAATCAAGATAACCGTAAGTCAGTCTATTATCAAAGTGCGGCTTCAGATGAGAAAACCCAGGGAAAACAAGATGGTGTTGAAAATAATAAAAAAGATAAAGGCACTGATACCATTTATGGCGGAAATTTGAAACTCGGTCAAAATGATATATTTGCGAAAAAAGAACAGATGAAAAAGAAGGCAATGAAAGTTTTGATGGATGCCTTTTCAGGTGAGCAGAAAATAGATGAGAATCTGGACGAACGCCGCAGTAATATTGAAAAGCTAAAAAAAGAAGCAGATAGATCTTCCGGTGAATTAAACCGTATCAGTGACCTGAAACAGGAATTAAAAGAAACCTGTGGTATCAATGATGACAGTATAGAACAAAAAGACTTAGAGCTATTAGAAAAAAAGCAGGATTACGACAATGGTTTTTCGATTACCCCCCTTACCAAGGAAGAAGAAGAGAGGGTTAAAAACATGGGGTCATTAACGGAATACCAACAGGCAGCCTTGGAATACCACAATATGGAATCAACTTGGAGAAAAAGGCTTAATGATACCAATAATACGATTACCATTGAAAATAGAAATATTGAAGCGATTCAATTAGACAGGTTAAAGACTCATAATATTGTCGATGCAAGTAAAGATTCACAAAAAATTATGGATACTGCCAGTAAAGAGTTCATTGGCGGTTTGTTAGAGGAAGCGAAAGATAATGTTGATGATAAGATAGAAGATGATGTCGATAAAGATGAGAAAATAAAAGATAAACAGGAAAAAGAACAGGAAGAAGCATCAAAAGCGGCAAACAAGGAAGAGGCAGAAAAGAAAGCCCGGGAAGATAAGGATTCTGCCCCTATGGAACAGATGCAAAAAGAGGACGCTGATTGGGATAAAGCACAAAGAGAGATAAAGGCCATGGCAGATAAAGAAATTTTACTTAGTGAGGATATAAAGGGTTTAACTGTGGATGAACAGGTATAATTACATCTCTTAATAAACCGGATAAATACAGCCGCTGGATTAGTAACGTGAAAATTTTTGCGGCTTGGTAATAAACAAGGGAACCATAATAAGTTCCAACCTATAAATTGTAAATGATGAAGAATAAATAAAAGCTAAATTAAACTTTTAACTGATAGGAATAAACACATACAAAAAATACTGGTTTCAAGAATAAGATGCATCATAAATGCACGAATATACACACATATAACGTGCATAAAAAGCAAGATATCAGCTTGTATTTGAATAAAATTATGATATAATATAGATGCATAAATACTATGGAAGGATGGGATTATATTGTGTTTATCAAAGAAGTCAGGGATAATTTAGTTGGTAATATTATACCGTTTTGGAAAGATCTAAGGGACAATCAGTATGGCGGATATTACGGATATTATGATTTTGACTTAAAGTTGCACAAGGAAGCAGCAAAGGGTGTAATTTTAAATAGTAGAATTCTTTGGTTTTTTACCAATGCATACACAACGCTCGGGGATGAGGAATGCCTAAACCATGCAAAACATGCATATCAGTTTTTGAAGGACTCCTGTCTGGATAAGGAGTACGGAGGTGTATACTGGTCAATTACCTTTGACGGAAAACCGGAGGATACGACAAAACACACCTATAATCAAGCATTTGCTGTTTATGCATTGTCCTCCTATTATGGTGCAACAAAGGATCCTGAAAGCTTAAAATTGGCTTATGATTTATTAGATTTAATTGAAAAGAAATGTAAAGATTCCATCGGGTATTTAGAAGCATTTGATCGTGCGTTTGAACCGGTGGATAATGAAAAGCTGTCTGAAAACGGTCTAATGGCAAGTAAAACCATGAATACCCTGCTTCATGTATTCGAGGCATATACTGAAATTTACCGTGTAGATAAATTGGAAGAAGTGGGTAACCGGTTAAGATGGATGATGGATCAGTTTGCGGATGTGTTATTTAATCCTGAGCGCAGAATTTTAGAAGTTTTCTTTGACGAGAATATGAAGACCTTATCGGATTTAAATTCTTATGGGCATGATATTGAAGCTTCCTGGCTCATAGACCGCGGTTGTGAAGTCCTTGGGGATGAAGCCTATACTACTAGGATGAGGAAGGTTACCGATGCCTTAAGGGAACATATTTTAGAAGAAGGGTTTGATGGTATTTCTTTAAATAATGAAAGCTTTAAAGGCGAAATAGATACAACTAAAATCTGGTGGGTGGAAGCGGAAGCAGTCCTCGGATATATTAACGGATATCAGAAAAATCCGTCCAAAACAGAATATCTGGATGCCACAGCAAGAATCTGGAGTTTTATTAAAGAATATATGATTGATAAGAGAAACGGGTCCGAATGGTTTTATGACCTGGATAAGAATGGCTCTCCAGTAAGCAAAAAAGAAATAGCAGGTCCTTGGAAATGCCCTTATCATAATGGAAGAATGTGCTTTGAAGTAATGAAAAGAAATGTTGACTGGTAAGTGGAAAAGCACCAGAGGATTTATAGATGAAAGGTCAGGGAAAGAAATGCACGCGAATTATTATGTTCAACTGGAAAAATATAATAAGTTAATAAATAAGAAAAATGAAGTAAGCCCAATCTATAACGGAATTTATGACCGTTATATCAATCCTGTTTTAACGGGCGGACATATCCCGTTATTTTGGAAATACGATTTAAATGAAGAAACCAATCCCTATTTTATGGAGCGTCTTGGTGTAAATGCTGTCTTTAATTCCGGAGCCATCGAACTAAATGGTAACTATTATCTGGTTGCCCGAATTGAAGGAAATGACAGAAAGTCTTTTTTTGGCGTAGCAGAGAGTGACAGTCCGGTTGATGGTTTTAAATTCTGGGATTACCCCATATTATTACCGGATACCTATAAAGATGAAACCAATGTTTATGATATGAGACTTACGAAACATGAAGATGGCTATATTTATGGTGTATTCTGCTCTGAAAGCAAAGACCATTCCATCAATGATTTAACAGCCGCTAAAGCAGAGGCAGGTATCGTTAGAACGAAAGACCTTAAAACCTGGGAAAGATTAAATAATTTAAAGACTATAAACTCTCCCCAACAGAGAAATGTGGTACTTCATCCTGAATTTGTGGACGGTAAATATGCTTTTTATACCAGGCCGATGGATGACTTTATTAATACGGGTTCCGGTGGCGGCATAGGTTTCGGAGTATGTGAAGATATTACCAATGCAGTGATAGATGAAGAAATTATAACAAGTAAAAGAAAATACCATACAATTACGGAAGCGAAAAACGGTGCGGGAGCAGTACCGGTTAAAACCAAAAAGGGCTGGATTCATATCGCACATGGAGTCAGGAATACAGCAGCAGGATTAAGATATGTCATCTATGTATTTGCAACTTCCCTTGAAGATCCTGCTAAAGTGATAGCGGAACCTTCCGGATTCTTTATTGCGCCTTTAGGTGAAGAAAGAATCGGTGACGTATCCAATGTAGCTTTTACCAACGGAGCAATTGTAAAAGATAATGGCGAAGTTTATATTTATTATGCATCCTCCGATACACGGCTTCATGTTGCTGCAACTACCCTTGATAAATTATTGGATTACACCTTTCATACGCAGACAGGCCCGTTGCGTTCTGTGGAATGTGTACAGCAAAGATGTGATTTCATTGCTAAGAATTTAGAGATACTTAAAAAATAATAGATATATTCCTGGTTATTCATAATTAAATTGAAGTTTTTACTGAATAATATAGAAATCCGCCTGGATCAATATTAAAATATAAATAATCCAGGTGGAAACCTAATCATGATTGACCTCCAGGTGATAACCTAGTCCTTTGGTATTATTGATGGTAACGTGTGCCTCGATGGTTTTTAATTTTTTTCTCAAAAATGATAGGTAGACTTCAACATTATTGTATTCGCTGTCATTATCAAAGCCCCAGATTTTCTGAACAAGTAATTCCCTTGAAATAATCTGATTCTGATTATTTATCATAAACTCCATTATTTGAAATTCTTTCGACCGCAGTTTTATATTATTATCACCACATATTAATTCACAGCTGCTTTTGTTTAGGATAATGTCGCCAATATTCGGATTATCAGGGACTAAGGTGTCTTTTCTTCTGGTTACAGCACGTA
This sequence comes from Anaerocolumna sp., assembly GCA_049692775.1. Taxonomy (GTDB): domain Bacteria; phylum Bacillota; class Clostridia; order Lachnospirales; family Lachnospiraceae; genus Anaerocolumna. The sequence goes on from JBAVPE010000151.1 coordinate 22,637, forward strand.
AACGTGCTAAAAATTCCTCCGTATTAAATGGCTTTGTCATATAATCATCTGCCCCATAATCCAAACCACTTACTATATCATCAATTTCGGCGCGGGCAGTTAATATTAAAACCGGCGTTGTAATATTGTTCTTGCGCATTGCTTTTAATATTTCAAATCCATTCAGCGTTGGAAGCATCAAATCCAATACAATACCATCATATATACCGGTTAATATATTATCCCAGCCATCCTTACCATTCCTGCATATGTCAACCAGATAATTATTTTGTTTTAATATCTCCTCTAAGATCTCTGCTAAATTTAGTTCATCCTCTATAATTAATATTTTCATAATAACACCCATAGACACATCTGTGAGCTGATGTGTTACTGCCGCAAATAAAATGGTTGAAAGAATCATGATGCAGCATTCCTTTCTATTATTGTATTTTCTTTCAACCTAAAACCTTTCGTATTTTTTTGATTGTAAATCCTATTTGTGGTAAATAATTGACATAAGAAGATTTTAATTTAAATAATTTCAATCTTTATTCAATGATTCAAATTTATAATGTATAACGGCATGTAATTGATAAGCTATATGGGAAACCAGCTTTTCGATTCAATCGTTGTTTGAAAGAAAGGAAGTTATGTTATGATAGCAAAGAGATTAAAATGGTTAGTTATTAGTTTCGCAGTTATTCTGATGTTGGGGATAATTGTATTTATTTATGGGCATGAAAGAAATTCCACTTATGATACTGCGGTTACCTATGATATTATAGAACCCTTTGAATCATTAACAGACGCTAAGGATATCTATGACGATAATACACAAAATGGTTTTCTGGGTAAAATAGAAGAGCTAAAAGCAAAAAAGGAATATACTTTAGATGATGCATTGGTTATTTATAATCCGTTTCAGACAAACAGACAATCTTTATATTTATATTTTAATACAGACAAACCCGCTGCCCTTAAGTATACCATTCATGTTAATAAAGAGGGAATCTCTGATTTAACGCGTACCTGCTATAACGGGAGTGAAAATAACCTGACCACTACCCATGAGTATCAGCTTATCGGTTTAATACCAGATATGGATAATAATATAACGCTTACCTTAACTTACCAATCAGGTAAAACGGAAACCAGATCATTTAACTACCGGGCAGGTTCCCTTTTAGGTAAGGAGGAATTAATCCTGTCAAATGAAGAAGGAGAAAGTACGCAGCCCCTGGAGGATGGTTTTAATGTGGTAAGTTCTCCTAAGAACTTTATATTGATTTATGATAATGACGGTGTCCTTCGAAGTGAAATTCCAATCATAGAATACCGGTACTTAAGATTATTATTTCAAAAGGACAAAATGTATTTCAGCAGCAGTCTGAATGATTTAGCGGAAATGAATAATTTGGGTATGATAACCCATATTTACGACTTCGGTAAATATGAACTGCACCATGATTATGTATTTGATGATGAAAACAATATTTTATTGTTAGGAACAGATAAAAAAACATCCCGCGTGGAAGACAGAATTTTAAGACTTAATCCAGACTCCGGTGATATTACTGAGGTTTTAGATCTGGCAGATATATTTCCGGATTATTATAAATCCTGTACTCCTGATCAAGAGGGGAAATTGGATTGGATGCATATCAATACTATTCAATGGCTTGGTGATGATTCTATTCTGATTAGTTCCAGGGAAACTTCATCCATCCTGCGTATTGATAATCTTTACACAAAACCAGCGCTGGAATATATGCTGGGTACAGATTCTTTTTGGGAAGGAACGGAATATCTTTCTTACCTTTATAAAAAGTCCGGTGATTTTAAAAGCCAGCTCGGTCAGCATGCGGTTACCTATGTAGATGACACTGCTTTAGGGGATGGGGAATATTACCTTTATATGTTCGATAATAATATAGGGATAAGTACTACCAGGCCGGATTATGACTGGGCTTCCCATTTTGATGATATTGGATTTGCCCATGCTGCTGATAAGGATGAAACATCCTTTTATTATAAATATCTGGTGAATGAAAACGCGAAAACTTATGAGCTTGTAAAAAGCTTTGAGGTACCTTATTCCGGTTACATGAGCAGTGTCCAGGAATTGGGAGATAATATAATTATTAATTCCAGCAGCCCATGCTTATTAAATGAATATGATAAGGAAAATAAGCTGATAAAATCCTTTGATTTATCAGAGGAGGGGCAAGTTTACCGTACTTTTAAATATACATTTACCGATTTTTATTTTTACAAATAAAGAATCTGGCAATCCTTGTGATGTCTGCATAACTTCGCGAAGTGTTTTATTCAATAGAGCACAATTTTCTAATTTAACAAAAGAAACGACAGTGATTTTGGGGGAATCATTGTCGTTTCTTTTGTTAAAAAATATATGTAGGGATCAACAATAATATATATAATGGGAAAGATTATATATATCAGGAATTGGGACTTAAAAAATTACAGGCATGACTATTATATTGATGTGTTTCATTTGTGAGTCTGGCAAGCCAGACTCTTTCTTGTGCAATAGGAAATTGCGTCCTATTGCACAAAAAGCCATCCTGGCAGGAGGCACACTCGCGCGAAAAGAATATGTCGGCTTTGCCGACCGCGCTCGGCGCGAGAGTTTGCTTTAGCAAACTCTGTGTCCCACTCTAATTGAGGATATGGTTAACAAATGAAACACGGTTTATATGTTAGTTATGTCTAAATAGGATTATATTATGCAAAGTATCTGTCAAGTAAGCCCTTAAAGGCTTTACCGTGTCTAGCTTCGTCTTTCGCCATTTCATGCACGGTATCATGAATTGCGTCAAGGTCAGCAGCTTTCGCACGCTTAGCAAGATCGAACTTGCCGGCAGTAGCACCGTTTTCAGCAGCAACTCTTAATTCGAGATTTTTTTTTGTGCTGTTCGTTATAACTTCACCAAGTAATTCTGCAAACTTAGAAGCGTGTTCCGCTTCTTCGAAAGCAGCTTTCTCATAATATAATCCGATTTCAGGATATCCTTCTCTATGAGCGACTCTTGCCATAGCAAGGTACATACCAACTTCACTGCATTCGCCGTTGAAATTAGCTCTTAAATCCTTTAAGATATCTTCGCTGACACCTTGAGCGATACCAACCACATGTTCAGCCGCCCAGCTTAAATCTCCGGACTGTTCTTCAAACTTTGATGCCGGTGCTTTACAGATCGGACATGCTTCCGGTGCAGAATCTCCTTCGTGAACATAGCCGCATACTTGACATATAAATTTTTTCATAGTTTAAATCTCCTTTTTATTTTTGTTATTAAATCAATAATAGTAATGATTACTGATACTATAATATAACAGGTTATCAGTTTTGTCAATACCCTTTAACAAAAATTATTTAAATTTTTTGAAATAAAAATTAAGGAATAGTTTATGATAGAAAAAAGGATGTATCAGAGGTAGCCCTGCTGGTTGGGCGCAAAATTGTTACAAAAGTACAAGAAAGAGTCTGATAAGTCAGACTCTTTCTTGTACTTTTGATTATATGGGTTAAGAATAGCCGCCGTAATCCAGGATGAAATAACCCATATCGTCTGCATTACTTACACTTCGAACACTTACCATAAAAGAATGTGGAATGCCCCTGTATTTTTCCGTCAAAACCTGCCTCTGCTATACGATTGATATGATCGAGAGACCCAGGTGCAATTTCTAAATCCTGAACGCAGGAACAATTTGTACATACAAAATGATAGTGCGGTTGGGGATTACCATCAAAACGGTCGCAACCGTTGCCGGGGGATAATTTTATAATTTCGCCCTGGTCAACTAATAGATTTAAATTGCGATAAACTGTACCTAAACTTATATTAGGATATTTCTCCCGTATACTCATATAAACTGTATCTGCAGTTGGATGTTCTTTGGTATGGGACAGGTATTCCTTAATGGATTCACGCTGACGGCTGAACTTAGTGATTGCCATATCTCACCTCCAATAATAGTAATCGTTATTAACTCTATCATATGAAGTAAGCTAAGTCAAGGTGTATTATAAAGGCATAGATGCAATAAATTTATACATTAATATAAAATGGCAGGCACTGCCGCCCAGGCAAAACAAATGAAAAATTTCATGGGAACCAAAATATTTATGTCTGTTATTAAAAATAGGAAGTTTTAACGCATAGATAACACCGCCGACGGTATAGATGATGCCTCCTGCTAACAGCCAATTAAAAGCATCTTTTGACAGGGCGCCTGTTAAGGGTGAGATTGCCAGCACACAAGTCCAGCCCATGGCAATATAAATAATGGACGATACCCATTTTGGACAATATACCCAAAATGCTTTTAAACAAATTCCTAATAGGGCCATACCCCAAATCAAGGCTAATAACCCAAATCCGACAGGGCCGTTTAAAACAATTAAACAGACGGGTGTATAGGTTCCGGCGATTAATATAAAAATCATCATGTGATCAAATTTTTTTAATCGTCTATTAATCTTGTCAGATAAATCAAAGGTATGATATACTGTGCTTGCGGTGTATAATAATATCATACTAAGTGCAAAAATACCTAATGAGATAAAGTGGACCGGGTCCGGTGACCGGGATGCCTTAAACAATAGTGGAAGTGTTGCAAATGTTGCCATCAGCATGCCTATAAAATGAGTAATTGCACTTCCGGGATCCTTTGGTTTCATAACATTTTTTGCCATAATATCAATCCTTTCTTACTTAAAATAATAATTTATTGTACTAGTATTTGCAGAATTTTCTATTTCATAACTAATTAGAAATGGAAAATGCATGAAATAGTAATTAAAACTACGTTATCTATATTGACATACTACATCATATGATCATGAAATGCAAGGAGTAATTTCTTTATTTTATAGGAATTTATTCCCACTAAAATCATATATGTAAAAAGCCAAAGCTATGAAATTAAGAACATTATCTTCCACTGTTTTGACTTATATATGTGGAAACGCAATAGGAGTCAAGATGAAAAAATAATAAAATGTTTTTCACATCCTGATTTGTATACGCAGAATAAAAAGGAGACTAAATGGACATTCAAATAGGTGATATATTAAAACTGAAAAAACAACATCCCTGTGGAAGCAGTCATTGGGAGGTCTTAAGGGTAGGTATGGATTTCCGTTTAAAATGCTTGGGCTGCGGACATCAGATTATGCTGCCGAGAAAACAGGTAGAAAAAAGCATCCGCCAAATCACAAAAAAGGAACAGCAGGGATAGGAGGAACTAAAAATAATATTTAATCCGTAATGAATTCGTAATTAATGGAGGTAACCATATTATCTTCTATTAGAAAAGTGAGTCTGGTTTTGCCTTTTGTGTAGGTTAAGGAACCTGACTCCCCGTTATAATCCTCACCATAAGCTTCCGTTACTTTATCCTTAGAAATGCCTATATAAATACCTTCTTTGGTTGAAACACTGTCATCCGAAAAATCAATGGTAGAAATATAATCTCCATCCGCCCCCGGATAGGTGGATAAATCAAAACCCGAATAGTAATATATTTTATCCAATCCCTGAAATGCACAGCTTGGGGCTTCAAAATAATCCATGGGTTCACCTAAGGCTTCTACGATTACATCAGCCTTATCATTCATATGCATGGTTACCCCCTGGTAATCGAATTGATAACCTGCGGTTTCGTCCGTGACCGGAGTATTATTACCGGCGGTATTACCGCTATTGTTATTTTTGCTGCATCCAACTAATAACGACATTAAGATAACTGTAAATATTAATTTTTTCATAAGCGTACTCCTGTCTTCCCAAACTATTCGCTATCCCGTGTGGTTGCCTGAGCCCCCAAACTTTTTAAGTAACCGTATTTATTTAGTTCCTCCAGCTGTGCTTTTTCAGTGGCATAATATAGATCAGATTTTCCTTCCCAGATTTTACTTAACTTGGGATCGGTTCTTTTATCTTCTAACTGATAAGTATTGCTTAGGATACCTCCGATATATTTTGTAAACTTTTCGGCACCGGTTAGATTTAAATGGAGACCTGCATCGCAAGTATCTTTCGTAAAATCAATACCTATTTTATCAATATAATTCAGAAAGTTGATATATAGTAATCCATTCTTATGCGCGAAATCTTTCATCTGCTGATCCCATTCTTTATACCAATATGGATAAATGCTTGGCGATTTTATTAACACCAGCTGGATTCCGTTCTCCTTACAAAGTTCCGTTATCCGGTTCAGATAATCATAACTGTTTTCCCCAAACTGATAGTTAGCAAGCTTTTTTCCGGGAGGGACAAAAGTAACAGGCTTCACATCAACCCGCATCAGGTAACCGTTAATGGATACTTTTTTCCTATGAAACAGATATTTAAAATCATCAGGGGTAAGAGCCGACCATCTGGTGTGGTACCTTAATATCGGAAAAAGATAAGAAATGAAGCTCTCATCTTTTGTCATGGAAGCCTGGATATCTTTTAATTTCGTTACGGAGAATTTCATGCCGTCTAAGGTCATCCGGTTATAGGCTTCGTTCTGGGGCTTATTATATTTCATAGCTAATACATTATAGACTACGACTTTTGGTTTTTCATATTTTAAAGTCTCCTTAAGTAAATAGTAGGATTGCCAGATAAGTTGCTGGGCACTGCCCCGGATATAACTGGTTATCCCGAAATCCTCCCATAAGGTAATGGGAGAAATATTTGAAAAAACTTCGCAGTCACCGATAAATATAACGTCGTGATTTTTTTCTTCTGTATAATATTCTTCAATTAAATTACCTTCATGTATTTCCGAAACATACTTAGGCATAAATAAACGTTGTAATAATATAAGGAAAATCAGAATAAAGCTGATTACGATTAGGTTCAAACGCAAATTTTTCTTCATTTTTACACCCATTGCATACCGCAGGCCTGCTTGCGGTATTGCCACAAATAAAACAGGTTGAAAGAATCTATAAGTGGCATCCTTTCTCTAATCTGTATTTTCTTTCAACAGTCTTTAAGTTTATTGAGCCTGATAAATGGATGCACCTTCTTAAAATTGACTATATATAAATTGACTTGCATCATAACCGATACCATATGCACCAAATATTAATATGGAGAGAAATAAGATAAAATATACGGCATATCTTATCAAAACCGGCTTATTCAATAGTTTTCCCCGGACACTTCCCCTTCGCCCGGTTAAACTGACAGCCAGAAGAATACTTACCCCAAGAATAAGTATGATATAATCCGCTGCGGTCAGTCCAAGGCCCATAAATCCCCCGCCCAGAATATCCTGTATATTTAAATCCGTAAAAATGGTACCATACATTTTAAAGGTGGTGTTTACATCCCGGTAACAGTCAAAGGTTCTTAAAAAACTTACCAGCCAGAAAGTACGGGTTACCTGGAACAAACGGTAATAAAAAGTATGACCGATATGGTATTTATGATGAAATCTATCATATAAAGGTGTACATTCCTGCGAAATCAGGATTATAATGCCGTTTAACAAGCCCCAGACGATAAAATTCCAGCTGCCGCCATGCCAGAAACCGGTTGTAAACCAAACAACTATGGTGGCAATATATACGGGAATCCGTTTGCCTATAGCATCACCTAATTTAGAACGGCTGGCCTTAGAAAGGTTTAACATGGGTTTGCAGACGGAGATTGGGTAAAACATATATTCCTTAAACCAGGTACCCAAAGTAATATGCCATCTCCGCCAGTATTCAACAATTGATTTGGAAAAATAAGGTCTTATGAAGTTCTCTTTGATGCTGATACCAAGTACCTCGGCAATTCCTATGGTAATATCAATTCCTCCAGTAAAGTCCGAATATAGTTCAATAGCATAAAAGAACATTCCCAACAAGACAAATGCCCCCTGATATTTATCAGGATCCCTGATAATGGTGTTTACGGCAATCAGAATACGGTCCGCAATGACCATTTTCTTAAAATAGCCCCATAAAATTCTGGTAAGTCCCAAGGTAATATTGCTTTGGTTATATTCATGTTCTTTAAACATGGTTTCCTTCAGGTCATCAAAACGGCTGATTGGGCCTTGAATCAACTGGGGAAAAAACGAGATAAATAAAGCAAGCTTGCCTATATTTTTTTCAGCCGGGTATTTATCCCTGTAAACATCAATGATATAACCCATAGTCTGAAACGTATAAAAGGAAATTCCAAGAGGGAGTATAAATTGAAAAAAAGACAATTCCTGATTAAATATCATATTAATATTGTAGATTGCAAAATCTGTATATTTTAATATTGCCAGAATACCGAAATTAAGGAATAGGCATAACAGGAGCCATCGGAAACGCTTCGTTTTCAAAACTGCTTTATATTCTTTTTTCTCTTCCCTGGTAAGAGATTCTTTCTTATCTTTTAAATATTCAGACTGCCTGTTTATAAGACGGTTTATCTGAAGGCTGACCAGATAAGTCGAAACTGTTGTAAATAATACATAGACAAGATACTTAGTCCCTGCAAAGAAATAAAAGATATAACTGGCAGCCAGCAGTAATATCCACTGAAACCTTTTGGGTATCAGGTAATAAATAATAAATAAAACTATAATAAAAAAAACAAAGCTATGAGATGTAAAAAGCATGACGCCCCCTCATTTTTATTTGGAATATTTAATCATCGGCTAACCGTTCTATTAATTGATAAAGTGCTTTCGCCGAATTAAAATTTTCCGGAACTATTTCATCTGCCGGAATGGCTACATCAAATTCATCATTAATCTCAGATATCAGGGTAACAATATCAAAAGAATCGATAATATTATCATTAATTAGAGTGGTGCAGGTTTCATAATCGATTTCAGGATGTAAACTTTTTAAGATTTCCATTAATTGTTCCATATTCCTCTTTTCCGCCCGGGGCTAAAATTCAGGCTGATTTATTTTTATTAAGGTGATTTGCAAGTTAAAGGCTGTTTTTTATATAATTTTATATCTTTGGGATGTATATAGTTCCTTTAGAAATATCCGGTCTAATTTACCGTTTGGGGTAAGGGGAATTTCTCCTAAAGTTTCAATTACATTTGGAAGCATATACCGGGGCAGCTTTTCTTTCATTTTGTTTATAATCTCTCCGGTTTGCAGGCTGCCAACGTAATAAAGGATGATTTTTTTCTTATCATCGTCAAATAAACAACAGGCGGTTCTAATTTCATCAAAGTTGTTAACGACATTTTCAATTTCTCCAAGCTCAATACGGTGCCCCATGTGTTTTATCTGATTATCTTTACGGGAAATAAATAGTAATTCCCCACGTTCATTGTATTTACCGATATCACCGGTACAGTAGATTAATTCCGGATATAACGGATTTAAAGGGTTTTGGATAAATACTTCCCGCGTTTTATTAAAATCACCATAATACCCTAAGGTAAGTGCAGTGCCGCGGATACAGATTTCACCGGGATTACCGGGTGAGGGAGTATTATTTTGTTCATCCAGTAAAAGAATTTCAGTATTATGAAAAGGGCGTCCGATTGGCATAACTTCTTCCGGATCAAAATTTCTGTCAACAAAAAAATAACAGGACATGCCGGTAGCTTCCGTGGGACCGTACAAATTAAAAAAACGTGCTTCCGGCAATGCCTTTTTCCATAAATTAAATTGTTTTATCGGAAATACTTCACTGCCAAAGGCTATGGTATGAAGGTATTTCGGGATTATTTTTTCTAAAGCACCAAAGGCAGAGATCATGGTAAGTGCGGATACTACCCAGCAAACAGTGTTGATTTTATATTGGTTTAAGAATTCTACCAATTTGATTGGAAAGCGGAATAAGCTTTTGGGGATCAGGTAGGTCGTTGCACCAAATTTTATGGTAGGATAAAGCTCTTTCAGACAGGCATCCACATAGAAAGGAGTCTGATTACCGAAGACGGTATTCTCATTAAATTGTAATACTTCCGATAAATTTTCAATATAATCAATAACAGACCGGTGGCAGGCCGCTACACCCTTTGGGACACCGGTTGATCCGGAGGTAAACACAATATAGATGGGGTCGGTATCAATCGCTTTCTCCCTGATTTCTGATAAGAATTCCTCTTGTATTTTGGTTCTTATCAGTTGTTCAAAAAGGAGGACCATACCTTTAAAATTTACGGCGGAAATTATATCTTTGGTGCTTGTGTCACAAATGACAGCCCTGGGATTTAACTTTTCAAAGAGTAGCAGGATGCGGTCCTTCGGCATGTCTTCATCTATGGGTACATAATAATTCCCGCCATAAACAATACCGTAAAAAGCGGCAATGGAATGGGGATGTTTTTTCATACATACAATAACCGGTTCTTTATAAATTTTTTCTATGCCAAGAAAGGTTCCGATTGCCCGGGCATAGTCATAAACCTCACGAAAATTTATTTTTAACTCTTCATTGGCATATGCAATTTTCTCAGGTTTTTGTTTTGCGGTAATTTCTAAATATTCTAAAACATTACGCTGCATTTTCGCATACTCCGATCCGCGTGCAAGGCACGCATAATAGCTATTTTCAGCATCTAAAATATCCTCTATATCACTGTTCGTTTCCGAGAGTACTCATTTTGTAATAAGACAATTAAATTCTTTTTTTAATTTTGCATCACATAATAGCACTGACTGTGCCGCCAATACTTCCATGGCATCGAGAAACCCGGCACCGATGGAGTAATCCCGTTTGATAATGGATAGTTCGGTACAGCCGATTATAATGACTTGGGCACCATGGGTTTTCAGCTCCTGTGATACGTAAAGAAACTTATCCAGTTCAACGGGCCTGCCGGCTTTGACATTATTATAGATTAATCCGTTTACATATTCCTGCCCTTGCCTGGTAGGAATAATGATGCGTATGCCATATAATTGCAGCTCCTCCTGAAAAATTTTACTGAAAATGGTTCCTTCCGTTGCCATTAGACCTACAAATTCAATATTGTTATTTCTAAGGTGCAGGGCAGTTTCTTTAATCATATGGATAATCGGAACAGGTATTTTCTGTGAAAGCAATGGATGATAAAAATGACCTGTAATACAGGGAATTGCAATATAATCCACGTTCAGGGAAGCTAGTTTACTGCCAATATCAATCATCGGAATTACCGGGTTGTTTTTACTTTTGCCAAGGATATGGGAAGTCCTGTCCGGTATGGAGGGGCAGTTATAGATTACCATTTCCAGGTGTTCCTGATCTGTTCTGGCATCTGTCATTTTTAAAACCAACTCAAAAAAATAACCCGTTGCAAAGGGACCAAGGCCGCCAATAACTCCTAATTTTTTCGTAAGACATTCTCCTTTCATTCATAGGAGCACTCCCAAGATTCATGCCGGATATGCACTCAAATACGGAGGAAGGAATTTACTCCTCCGGGGTGGACGGATATAAAGATTTATTATAATTATAATAATTATTTTTCCGATTTTCTGATAGTGCAGCCAGTTCAGAATCCGTGAGCATAAAAGAATCCTTGTGGTCGACGTTGGGGCAGGAATCATAATGATACCAACCGGCACCGGTATTAATCATACTCCAATAGTGTCTTGTTGTGCCCCCGATCCGGGTTACATCCATGTTATCAATATCTGTCAGGGTTAATAATTCTTTGGATACTGCGAAATAGGTAAAACAATCTCCTGCGCCGTTTATGATTCCGTTATACGCTTCCTTAACCCAATCACTCTTATCCGAATATCCGGTATAAGAGATGTGTCCTTTTACCCATTTATAAATAGCGTAAGCCTTATCCCTTTTAGTCATGGAAGAATCGGTAATGCTATTTAGAATGTTCTTCGCCGTATCATCCAGTAAATCTCTGTCAATCAGGTATTCCTTTACTGTTACGGTGATGGTTTTATCGGTTTTGTTACCACTGGTATCGGTGGCACTGTATACAACCTGGTAAGTACCAGCTTTTTTTAAATTAACTGAACTGCTGTCAATTACTAAAGGCACGTCCTTATCTTTATTGTCTGTAACAGATACATTACTTTTATAGGAAACTTTATCACCGATATAAACGGTCTTATCCATGGCACCTATGATGACAGGAGCCATGGTATCCTCTTTTACTGTAAGTTTGGAGGCTAGTTCTGTTTGATTACCGCTGGTATCTTTAAGTATAATACCGATATCATAAACACCCGCTTTGCTGGTGTCAGGAGGAACTTTATAAGATATGGTAACCTCAGAAACATCAACGACATCTATTACAAAGGCTTCCGCTTCCGGGGTTTCGCCTGCCCAGATTTCCTGATTGGTGGTTGCAGCTGTCGGAGGAGCCGTATCGGTTACCTCAAGCTGGCAGTTAACGATATTATTATCTGCTTTAATTTTGATATCATACACAGCCGGTTTATTTAAATTTAATTTACCCACATCCGATTCATAGGAAAGATCATAAGCTGTAGTATTTAGAAATTCCTTTACATCGGCCATGGGTGTACCTGCCTCCATTTGGATTTTGTTTTTGATATCCAAAATAGTGAGGGTTGCAGGTAGTTCAGTTTTGTTATTGCCGGTATCGGTAAGAACAATTGTCACCGGTTGGTCACCGGGCTTTATAAAATCAGGCGGCGTTTTATAAGTTGCAATTACGCTGGTGGCATCGTTGATATTGTTTAGGAAAGCATCTGCTTTTATTTGAACCCCTATGGGTACAGCCTGATCTGCCACGTCTGCAGCAGGAGGAAGGGTATCAACAATATTTAGTGTAGACTTATAAATTTTACCTTCAACATTAATTTTGATATCATAATTACCCGGTTTGTGTAAATCAAGGGAAGCGATATCAGTTTCAAAAGAAGCGTCGTTATTTTTATTGATTAAAAATTCCTTTACATCATACATTTCACTGCCTGCTTCCAGGGTGACGGATGTTTTTACCTTTGATGTGAAATACCAGTAACAAAATATTCCTATGGCTATGGCAATAATACAGAAGAGTGAGATAAGTAGGAGTTGGATTGTTTTATGCTTGCGTCGTCTATTCATGTATACCTCCATATAAATACGTTTGATGATTCATTTTAATCATTTAAAAGTATATCATCAGATAATGAAGGTATTATGTGTTTATAATAGTAAATATAAACGCTATAGAAAGAAAAAAATTAAATTTATGAGAAAGATATCTATGGAAATATATCCAACGGAAAACTTGAGATTAAGATTATTAGAATACTCTTATAAAAAGTATAAATCGGTTAAATATAAAATTGCTGTAACGAAACCTTATCATAAAGATACTGGTACTACCTTGCATAAATAACACTTAATTCAGCACCTGCTATTTACGCCAGTGCTGTGTTGTCATCAATCGGCGTAGGAACCGCTACGCCTCATTCCTCCGCCTTGCCCTGGCTCAAATATCAGTCACTGATATTAAGCATTATTTATG
>JBAVPE010000152.1:0-102402 GCA_049692775.1 Anaerocolumna sp.
TTTTGTGAGTGCAGCGAAGCGAAAGTCACAGAAAACCGGAGAATTGCCGCGCTAAAACGCTGTCTTTGCGTTTTGTGTGCATCGCGAAGCGTGTTATTGTTCACAACACTGCTGCTTTTGGCAGGGGGGTGAACAGTAACGGGTTTCGTCTATCTTTATTTAACTAATTTCCTTTTTATGCATAAGTCCGGAAAATTATATTAACAGGAACCGGTTGCTTCATATAACGTAACCGGTTCCTGTCATTTATGAATTATAATCTTACCGAATGCTTATCATAGGACCAGACAGTTTTTAAGCATGCCCGGTTCTATTTTATGTAACATATTTTAAAATTTCGGTTTAAAATGCCTGGCTGTATTTTGATTTATGAAGGTATTTTTCTTTTGTGGCTAACCCCCCTCTTATATGCCTTTCAGATTTGTTGAGATCCAATACGACTCTGGCTCTGTTGGCAAGGGATGGATTAATCTGTCCAAGACGTTCTGTAACGTCTTTATGTATGGTTGTAGTAAATACGAACGTTTAATCGGGAATTTCCTGGGAATTATTATTCAGGACTAAGTTCCAATTCATCTCCGTACATACTTGAATACATGCATCCACAACTTCCGGATCATAATAAATACCGGAATATCTTTTTATTTCCTGCAAGGCATAAGATATACCCAATGCAGGCTTATAAGGTCTATGTGCAGTAATCGCTTCCACCACATCGGCAACCGATATGATTTTTGCTTCCAGCAATATATCTTTGCCGGAAATTCCGCCCGGATAGCCCGTTCCATTAATCTTTTCATGATGCTGCAATACAATATCGGCAACCGGCCATGGGAAATTGATTTTACATAAAATATCATAGGCATTCTGAACATGGGTTTTTATTAATTCAAATTCAGCATCTGATAATTTATCAGGTTTTGATAAAATTTCTGAAGGTATTCCAATTTTACCGATATCATGCAGCATAGCGGCAATATATAAACCTTCAAAGCGTTCTTTCTCCAATTTCATTTTTGATGCGATCCTGCATGCCAGATAAGCCACTTTTTTCTGATGTCTTGCTGTATACAGATCCTTTTTCTCTACCATAAGCCCTATAGCAGTGACCGTATCCATTATGTACTTTTTCTCATCTGCTGATACTTTTTGCTTTTTTGCAATTTCTTCGTCATTTATTCTTTGCTGCAACTCCCAAATATTAAACTTAAGCTCATTATTAACTGCGGCCAGGTGTTCGTAAGATATTTTCATTTCTGCATAATTATCCAGCAACTTACTGCCATTTTCCTGATCCTTAAATTGTCTTGAAAGAAAATCACTTAATAGAATAACATTATTCTCAATAAAGCAGACTAATGTATGAAAGAAGTTTGGATTGTCTGATTTGAATAGTACTGTCTTCGTTTGTGATTGTATGTTTTGTTCGGACATCAGGTCTGTTCCATTATATGTTTCATTGCCCAAAAATTCACATAAAAAAATATTAGCTATAACAGAATCTATTATGTATACTGGTATTCTATACATTTTAAGTCCACACAGGCAACTGACTTCCCTTTCGCATTGGAGACAGTTGGCATTATTTTTCCAGTATTCTTTTAAACACATATTTTGGATTTCCTGATAATTACATTGAATATTGGAGCATGTTGATTTCCATCCGGCGCATACAACGACTTCTCCACTGATATCAACAAGAGATATTGGTACATTGGTGATTTTATAAAAATCATGCAGCAATTTATCCAATAATTTTACATCAAGCAGTTCCTTGATTTTATATTGCATCCTAATAACCCCCGACAAAATTGTTATCCAACAATAGAATTGAGCTTTGTGGGCGTTCTATTGTATTATTTACGATACCCTCCCTGGTTAACGATTTTTGTGAATGAAAAACAATTATCATTGAATTTCAAATATTATACAATTTTGTATATAACTTGCTCAACAAGCAAATTATACCATTAAACTTACTCTATAATCAAGTTATATCAGCAAAAAAATCCATAAAAATGAATATATTGGTATGATTATGTAATTTTATGGTGTTTTATTCTATATTTACCCAATCTTAATAGAAAAGTGATGTGATGCAGACAGATGAAGAATTTAATAGGCGACCGGGTGCGGGAAGCGCGCCATAGAAGAAACCCCAAAATTACCCAATTGGATTTACTGGCAAGGCTGGCAGTTCGTGGAGTTTATATGGAAAGTACTTCCATTTCTAAGATAGAATCCTATAAACGTCCGGTTACAGATATTGAATTAGTTGCGATAGCCGAAGCATTAAATGTAAGTGTTCTTTGGCTTCTCAAAAAAGAGTAGTTTAAGCTTATGATTATTTTTTGCTGATATTCGGAAAGCACTATCAGCTAATTCAACCTGATAGTGCTTTAAAGATTAATTATCTTTCTGAACTCACGTCTATATGTCCTGATTCCTATATATCGGGACCGCTCCAATTTGGTTACCCTGTACAGAGCCTGTTATCCTTTATATACTCCTAAGAATATATCTATATTCCCATTTATATCTACCTCAATCCTGTCTATCAGTTTTTTTAATGTCGTATTGGAAATTATTGCATCTTTTAGTATAGTATCTAAATGCTGATAAAAATCAGGATTTTTATATGTAATATTATTATTCCAAATTTCTTTCATTACATCTAATTCCGATTGGAATTTCGCTATGTCTTTATTTATTCTATTTGCTTTATCCTTTAATTCCTCCATGGAAATAATATCGTTGGTATACATATCCATATATTTTTGCTTTTCCCTGATAAGTTTACTTAAACAGACTGTATATTCTTTCTCTTGAATTTTACTTCTATTTTTCGTTTTTATTTTTCTATCATATTCCTTTATGGTATTTTGTACGATTGCAGAATTATTGTGTAATATTGACATAAAATAACCGCTAATGGAATCCATTAATTTGTCTTCATCTATCGTGGCCGTATTACCGCAATAGTGAATACCATTGCTGTTACGCCCATTACATACCCATGTAATATAGGTGTTTTTATAGGTTCTCACTAATCTTCGAAAGGTGGATCCGCAAGAACTGCATTTAAGAAGCCGGCTTAACACATGCTTATAGGAGCTGCTTTCTTTTGGAAAAGTATTCACACGTTTTTTTCGTATTTCCTGAGCTTTCAAAAAAGTTGATTCGGAAATAATTTTAAGCTCCGGATTATTCACTATCATCCATTTATTTTCTTCTTTATTTATTCTTTTACCGGTTAAAAAATCTTCTATTTCCTGCTTTCCGTTAATAACTTTACCTATATAAATTTCATTTGATACTATACGGCAAACCGCAGTCTGAGTCCAGGTACACTTTCGTTTTGTTTTAATTCCTTCCTGAGTTAATATAGATGCTATCCGGTTTGCCCCCATATTCATTTTGGTATACATTTCAAAAATCCGGTTAACGACAGCTGCTTCCTCTTTATTAATTTTAAGGTGAAAGTAATCACCCGGTATTTTATCATATCCAAAGATTAAATTTGGTACTCTCCCCTGTTCTGCATTCTGCCGTTTGCCAAACCGGACACGTTTGGAAGTATTGGCACTTTCTTCCTGGGCGATAGCGCTTAGCATGGTTAACATAAATTCTGAACTGTCAGAAGAAGTTTGATCATAATTAACAAAAATCACCCTGATATTAAGGGCTTTCAGTTTTCGGATACTTGTTAGAAAGTCTACCGTATTACGTGCCAGACGCGAAATGTCTTTTATTAATACTACTTCAAAGAATCCAGTGCCGGCATCCGTCAACAGTTTTAATAATTGAGTACGGTTTTTTATTTTAGTACCGCTTTTCCCTTCGTCTGCGTAAATATTCACCAGATCATATGCATTTTTTGCGGCATATTCGGCGAAGAATTTCTGTTGGCTTTCCAGACTGTCCAGCTGTTCTTCTTTATTAGTAGATACCCTGCAATAAGCTACCGCTCTCATGAAACGCCTCCCTGCCCTGGTATTTATATCGTTATCCGTTATCTTCGTTATCATTTACTTCTTTTAATGACTCCAGGTTTTTTACAATTAATTTTGATAAATATTTTGCTGTATCTTCCGTAGTGTTCGGATTATGAAAGTTTATATGCAGTTGTCTGGTTCTATTCTTAACCGTTTTTAGCTGGTCTGCTTTCTTCTGCAATGGTATCCGTGAGTGATCTGATTGCTGTTGTTTATAATATTCCATCTTTTCTGCCAATTCAATATTTGTACATATTATGTTTGTTTTATTTTAGATATGCTTGTTTTATTATGAATGAAGCAGGTATTAAATGCAAAAAAACAGTGCAGGTTTGATTTCCTGACACTGTTTTATGCATAAATCTAACAGAACAAAGGCTTATAGAAAATTAAAATTCTTTTTTATTATATATCAAAACTGATATGTTATAGGATAAGAATAAAACAATCAGTACAATTACCGGAAATGCATATCCAAGCATCTTAATCTGCTCCTGAGTTGGCTTAGTTACGTTTAGTTTTCCCATTATTTTAACAAATGCCACCACGGCTAAAGTAAGTATTCCGAATACGGCAAACATAATAATACGGGCCTTTTCTACTCCGTATTTAAACAGAATGGGTATTAATATTCCGAATATTAACAGCATAATTAATGCAATACTCCCACTTATCAGTAAAATTTCTTTCAGACTCTGCAGTTTCATTACTGCTGATATGATACCCGCTAAAATCCCGGATGCAACTGTTCCGGAAAGTACCATTACCAATAATAGAATATATTTTGATAAAACGATATCCTTTTTTACAATCGGCATGGTTAATGCAAGTTTATCCCATTTGGCATACTCATCATAAGACATGCTGGTAATCACCATCATTGCTGACATCATAACAATCATACCGATTAAATAGGCAGGGGTTTTTAGATTAATGGCAAACAAGCCAAAAATAAGCACTGATAAACTGACTTGTTTTAAATACTTTCTTAAATTAAATAAATCTTTCAATAATAATCCAATCATAATATGTCCACCTATTCTCCTCTTACTTTATATAAAATTATTTCTTCAATCGATGTGCTGTCAATAATTAATTTCTTATTAAAGCGTTCTAATTCCCTTTTATTATCCATCATGACGTCATATCCGAACTGATTCTTCCTAACTCCAACTATATGGTTCTTATCCAATTTGTCATAGTCCTCTTTCTTGCTACGTACAATTCCGTAAGAATAAATCAGTTCATCCTTACTTTTGCTGAATATGATTCTGCCCTCATGAATAAAGGTTATATAATCCGCTACCTTTTCCAAATCGCTGGTAATATGGGATGATAGTAAAATGGTATGTTCTTCATTTTGTATAAATTCTAAAAATATATCAAGAATTTCATCCCGGACAACAGGATCCAAACCACTGGTTGCTTCATCCAATATGAGTAATTTTGCCTGATGGGACAGCGCTGCCGCTATGGATAGTTTCATCTTCATACCACGTGAATATTCTTTCACAATCTTATCCTTCGGTAATTTTAACTGATTCACATACTTTTCAAAAATATCCTCCTGCCAGTTGTTATATATATTACTCATAATTTTAGATATATGGCCGAATGTCAGGTTTTCAGGAAAATAACTTTCATCAAATACTACACCTATCTGTTCTTTAATTTTACGTTCATCGTTTTTATGATCCAGCCCAAATACCTTTATATTGCCTTCATCCATATGAATCAAATTCAGCACTGTCTTTATAGTCGTCGTTTTACCGGCACCGTTTTCACCTACAAAACCCATAATACACCCTTTAGGAACACAAAAAGATGCCTTATCCAGTTTAAACTCCTTATATTGTTTTGTTACGCCGCTTAATTCAACTGCATATTCCATGGAATTAATCCTCCTTAAATATCATGTCTAATATTTCATGTACTTCTTCCAGTTTTATACCGCTTATCTTTGCATTTTCCGCTGCTTTTTGGAGATACTCCTCAACTACTTTTAACTGTTCTTCTTTTACCAGCTCTGTATTAGTTTCCGAAACATAACTTCCCTTGCCAACCAACGTGGTGATAAAACCATCTCTTTCTAAATCTTCATACGCCCGCTTTGTAGTAATTACACTGATTCTCAGCTCCTTAGCAAGCAACCTCATGGAAGGAAGGGACTGACCGGGTTTTAATTCCCCGCTTATTATCATGTTTTTAATCTGGCCTGTAATCTGTTCATATATTGGTTTACCATTCGAATTGCTGATAATGATATCCACTTATTCACCTCGTTTATATGTATATAATGTATATGCTTTATATATACATTATATATATAATACACATTTTGTCAATAGTTAATTTTATTTCACTTATAATAAATAGAGGCATTATGGCATCCTACGGAGCATTTTTTATGTTATAAGACGCAATTTTCTATAATGATTTGGGCGACAAATGGCATTACGAAGTGTATTTTATGACAGTGTATCTATATTCAATTCGCGTCGACCGGCCGAAAACACTCCATCCATGGCAGGCATGATTTGACACTCGAATCCTATAACACAAAAAAATACCCTAAATCAATAATAATAAAGTCAAGGTCCTAAATTATTGATTTAGAGTATGTTATGATTAATTATAAAGTCAGTATTTAATTAAAGAATGGCTAAAATAATAAAATTAAGGATAAATAAGCCGGTAGCAACCCAAAGTACCGGGTGTACTTCTTTTGCTTTTCCTTTGCAGATCTTAACTAAACAATAGAAAATAAAGCCGCCTGCAATACCATATGAAATGCTGTAGCAGAAAGCCATAAAGATTGCTGCGAAAAATGCGGGAATTGCCTCATCTAAATCCGACCAGTCAATTTCCTTAAAGGATGCCAACATCATAATACCGACAGCGATTAAAGCCGGTGCAGTGGCCTGGGCCGGTACAATCCCTACAAAAGGAGCAAGGAACATACTAATCAGGAATAATAACGCCGTAACAACAGAGGTTAAACCGGTGCGTCCGCCAGCACCAATACCTGCAGCACTTTCAACATAAGTAGTTGTATTGGAAGTTCCAAAAATAGCACCGATGGAAGTAGCTATGGAGTCCGCAAATAATGCCTTATCCATTTTAGACTTAAATCCGGATCCATCCTGAAGTGCTTTTTCATCCGCGGCATCAAAGATACCTGTTCTTTTACCGGTACCGATAAATGTTCCAAGGGTATCAAAAGTATCGGATAAACTAAATGCAAATATAGTCATTAAGACCAGCGGTATCTGCGCAGTGTCATTAAATAATGATAAAAGACCGTCCTTGCCAAGGGCAGCACCAAAGGTTGTCCCAAGCTGGGTGAAAGAATCACTTAATCCAGGTGTAGTACTAAGTGCTGATAGATCAACCACTCCTAAAGGAATTCCAATGATTGTGGTTGCTGCAATACCGATTAAGATAGCACCCCTTACTT
The DNA here is from genome assembly GCA_049692775.1 of Anaerocolumna sp. GTDB lineage: Bacteria > Bacillota > Clostridia > Lachnospirales > Lachnospiraceae > Anaerocolumna. The sequence goes on from JBAVPE010000152.1 coordinate 7,453, forward strand.
TTAAAACCAAAAGTACAAACATGATAAGAATACCAAGTAATGCTAAAATGACTGACGGTTTGTTAAATTCAATAAGTGCCGGTACAATACCGCTGTTTGCGACTACGGTACCACCGTCTAATTGTGTATAAGTACCAGGATCCGCTGTAAATTTAAGAAGACCTGCATCTTTAATACCAATATAGGCAATAAAGATACCAATACCACCGCCAATGGCATTCTGGACACTATGGGGAATGGCTTTAATAATTAATTTACGGATCTTAGTAACAGTAATCATAATGTTAATGAGCCCGCATAAGAATACCATTGCCAGCGCCTGCTGCCAGGAAAATCCCAATCCGAAACATACAGTATAGGTAAAAAAAGCATTTAACCCCATACCCGGAGCCTGTGCATAGGGCACATTTGCAAAAAGTCCCATAACTAAGGTACCTGCAACAGATGCTATAATAGTTGCTAAAAATACCGCCCCGCCCGGTATTCCTGTCTGACTAAGCATCTGAGGGTTAACAAAGATAATGTAGGCCATTGCAAAAAATGTGGTAATACCGGCAACTACCTCTGTTGATACTGTAGTGCCATTTTGCTTAAGTTTGAAAAATCGTTCCATAACCTTCTCCTTTAACTTGTTTTATCTTAAGGGAGTATCTCTTAATAATTCTAAATCTCCCTTAGTAATTTATTTTACAGTTTTAAATAAAATTTTTATAACCAACTAAATTATACATGATTATTTTGATTAATCAATCTAATTTTACAAAGCCTTTTATTAGAAATTATAATCAATTTTATCTATTATACTTATATATGTACAGTATTATTAATTATCAGCAATTCCATACGTCATTGCACCGCATTAAATCAAAACAAATCAGATTGTGACGCCAGGCGGGCATTGCTAATGTCAACCCAAATCCATGAAATTTATTTTCAATTGATTGTATTTATGGTATACTTTTGATAGTAAAGATTGACGAAAGGAAACCAAACCATGTTTTTTCAAATTCAAAATGATATATGCCCTATACCCTTGCAGGAACTTAATCCGGATATTTTAACCCTTGGCATTATTACCCTGGAAGAATTAGAAGATTGCTATGAAGATTTTGGCTTTGCCCGGGTAACTGTTTTGGAATGTAAAAATGACACCCATCAGATTCGTGGCGAAATTGAAGTATATGAGGATTATCATTTTGGAATTATTACCGGTATAGAAACGAAACAATTTATAAGGGTGCAGGACCGGATCGGGATCTATATAAAACATAATTTGTTTCTGATTGTAGCCATCGAAGACCGGGATGACAGTATGAAATTGGAATTATTTGAATCCCTTAACCATATTAACCTTTCTAAAATGACACTGGAACGATTGGTTTATGGGTTCTTGGAGCGGCTTATTTATGATAACTATTCCGGTCTTGAAAAAATTGAAGAAGAAATCAGCGCACACGAAGATAAAATCAATGATAACCGGTTAGACAGGAATTTTAACTATAACATTACGGGTATCCGCAAAAGGCTGCTGCTTTTGGATAATTTCTACGAACAGTTAATTGACATCGGAGAAGAATTAGGGGAAAATGCCATCGATATTTTTAAAGAAGATAATCTCAGGTATTTCAAATTGTTTACAAACCGCGTAACCCGTTTAAGCAATAATACAAGAATGCTTCAGGATTATTGTATCCATGTAAGAGATGCTTATCATGCACAATTGGATTATAATTTGAATAATATAATGAAAATGTTTACTGTAATAACCACAATATTTCTCCCGCTGACATTGATCGTGGGCTGGTATGGCATGAATTTCACCGATATGCCTGAACTAAGCTGGAAATATGGTTATCAGTTCGTTATACTTATCAGTATTATTGTCATTGTCATAAGTATAATCTATTTTAAGAAAAAGAAATTTTTATAATTTACCCCAGCACTCATCTATACGCCAACACACCCCCCGATTAACATGGTTAAATAATTTTTCACCGTTTTTTCCCATTATTATCTGCTTATGAGTTTTCATACAAGTAAGATACCAATATGATATGTGCCTGAACTAAAAACTGTTTTGGCACAGCTGAAGGGTTGAGAGAAAATAGATGGAGAAAGGTAAGCCACAGGTATATTCTTTCAACTATTTATTGTGGCAGTACCGCAGTATGTTCTGCGGTATATATAGGATTTATCATGTCGAAATATAATTTAAATACACCAAAGGATCTTGATGAAATATCAGTAATAAATAAAATAGCCATTAATGTAATGACGGCTTTTTCCCTTTTATTAATAGCGGGCTATATTGCGGAAGTCATTAAGAAAAACCGGTCAGCCGAATACGTTGCAACGCTTTCTGCAATCATATTAGTCAGTTTAGCAGTAGATTATATTTTTTATTTCAGGAATAAGGGCGGAGCAGTAAACCCATATGTTTTTTTAGGAGCTTTTTTAGTTACCTATGTAATTGCACTATTCACAAGCACTACCCATCTTGGTTTTGTTTATTTTATACCTTTGCTTATAATTTTAATCCTTTACGGAGATATGAAGTTAATCTATCTTTCCTGCGCTGCCTTTGCCCTGTCAGGCTTTGGCGAAATAGCTTATAAAGCTATGGTTTTGCATATGACGGAACAAACCGATGTGAGCAGCTATTCCATAGAAGCCGCCGTTATACTCATTTCCAGTTATTGCTTTATGAAAGCCGCTTTTGCAAATAAGTATTTTTTAACGAAATTCAAACAGGGCTTAATGGAAGAAAAAAGTGTACAGGAAACACTTCTTAAGGATGTACATGACATTGCTGCGGCTGTTAAGACCGGTTCAGATAAAATGTCAGGGATTGTTGATACTATAGATCAATCTACTAAGGTTGTAACTACTGCGGTGAACGAAATTGCTATGGATACTACTGAAAATGCAGGGCATATCCAGGATCAGTCCACTATGGCTACCCTTATCCAGGATTCCATTCATAATGATGGGGAACAATCCACTACCAGGGTACACATTGCAGAGAATTCCGAAAAAGCACTCGTAGACGGTATCACCATTATAAATAAACTTCAGGAACAGTCTTCTTTGGTGGAACGTATCAACCAGGAAGTTATTTCAACCATGGCTACCTTGCAGGATAAAACTAACGAGGTTTTAGATATAACCTCCATAATATACAACATCTCCAGTCAGACTAATCTACTTGCTTTAAATGCCTCTATTGAAAGTGCCAGGGCCGGGGAAGCAGGCAAGGGCTTTTCTGCCGTTGCAGAACAAATACGTATGCTAGCCGAACAGACAAGGGAATCAACTGAGAGTATCTCTTCTATACTAGAGGAATTAACCAGGGATTCCGGCAATTCCGTAGCTTCCGCAGAACAAATCACCCAGGTATCCAATAAACAGGTTAATATGTCAGCCCATGCCGGCTCCGGTTTTGAAGGGGTAAAAGGTATGATGGCAGACCTGACCGGAATCATAATGGAAATAGATAGTATGATTGATGATTTGTATCATTCAAATAATCATATCGTTGATAACTTTGTACATTTATCCTCGGTAACAGAAGAAATAACGGCCAACTCTCAGGCAGCCGCCAATCTGTGTATTGATAATGTCAATAATTCATCTTCCGTAAAGAATATTGTGTCAAATCTATTAAGTGAAATAAATAAGTTTAATAAGTATTTTAACGAAGCGTAACTTTATGTTACTGTTCACAGCCTGTATACGCGAAGCGTGTTATTGTTCACAACACTGCTGCTTTTGGCAGGGGTGTGAACAATAAACAATAACATTTTATTAAGTGCTTTAAGCTATCAGGCATCCTGCTAAGCAGTATCATTATGGGTTCACCGACGGGCAAAATTAAAAACACCTTGGAAGAAGTCAGTAACTATAATCTTCCAAGGTATGTTTGTCATTCTATCAGCCTTTTATTGGCTCAAAAACCGGTTTTTTTTCTTCTGTTTCAAGGCAGATACAATAATTTTTCTGATTATGTAAATAGTCCGGTATATCTACCTCTATCATAGAATCGCCTTCACAGGCAACCATTACTTTAAATTCAAGTTCTGTGCCGTCTCTCAAGATATATGCGCGTTTTACCTGGTTTCCCACATTCATCAGCTCAATACGTATTTTAGGCTGCAGCATATGGATATATAGTTTATAGTCTTTTCTTGTAAACTGTGCCCATTCCAGGTCATAGGCATAGATATCTACCCTCTTGGTATCAAAAATGGCTTCTGCATTTTCACGCACATACTGTCCTACTGTATCCAGCACCTGAATACATTCTTCCGGTACCCGTCCTAAGCTGTCCGGTCCCACATTTAGCAGATAATTTCCGCCGCGGCTATTAATTTTTAACAGCAGCCTGATAATGTCATCCGGGTTTTTCCAGTTATGGTCATATTTATTGAAGCCCCAGGTATCATTTAAAGTTGCAGGCAATTCCCAATCGCCTTCATAGGGCAGCCTTGGAATAAAATTATCCCCTGTAGTCATATATTCACCCATTTGGTTGCCGATCCTGCCGCTGATAATGCAATCAGGCTGAATTGATTTTACTAAATCAATCATTGCCTGTCCTTGTTCCAAGGTAGTATCCATAGGGGTATCAAACCAGATAAGTGCTATATTACCATAATCCGTTAATATCTCACGTAATTGCGGCATACATTTCCTGTTCAGATAAGCCTGGTAATTTTTATGGGAATCATCTTTTCTAAATTGAAATCCATCCGGATCGTGCCAATCCTGGGCCTGGGAATAGTAAAGACCTAACTTCATGTCATATTTTTCGCAGGCTAACTGTAATTCTTTTAAAATATCCCTTCCAGAAGGAGTCGCATCAACTACGTTATATTTACTACATTTAGAGTGATACATAGCGAAACCTTCATGATGCTTTGCAGTAAAAACAATATAGCGCATCCCCCATTCCTTTGCCTTTTTAACGATTTCCCCTGCATTAAATTCTGTCGGATTAAACTGTGCGGCAAGCTTTTCATATTCTTCAACCGGTATATCTAAATAATTCATAATCCATTCTGCGATACGGTCTGTTTTCTTCCCCTTATACTCACCCGCCAAAATGGAATATAACCCCCAATGAATAAATAATCCGAATTTTGCGTCCTTAAACCATTGTTGTTTTGTATCTTTCATTATTATTACCTCCATTTTTATAGAGTACCCTTATACTGTGCCACCGAATCACGTACCACTAATTCTGTGGGCAATTTTATATTTTGTGGGTAGTCCGTATAATCACCATCTATTCTCCGCAAAAGAAGCTCTACCGCTTTTTCAGCCATTTTCTCCATAGGCTGTCTGATTGCATTCAGCATAGGATTTGAAATAACAGAAAACTCCAAATCATCAAAAGTTATAAAAGATAATTCCTCCGGGATACTTATTTTCATATTATGGATTGCCGTCATTGCACCCAGGCACATATTATAATTAGAAACAAATACGGCTGTTGGGCGTTTCTTAAGCTTCCATAGTTTCTGCATACATTCATATCCCGATTCAAATTTAAAATTACCTTCTATGATATATTCGTCCTGTAAAGTCAGCTCATAATCTTCCATAGCCCTTAAATATCCCCTGTACCGTTCTTTTGCCGCTAACAATCCCGAGTTAGTCTCTGAAGTTCCCGTGATTATACTTATCTTTTTATGTCCGTTTTGTATTAAATATTCTGTTGCCTGATAGGCACCGAAGGTGGAATTAGACATAACGCGGTCGCTTTTAATATGACCTACTGCCCGGTCAATAGCCACAAAGGGTATTTTGTTTTGTAGGATAGGTACCGTGTAATCTTCTTCACCTGCTACCGGTTCAATAATGATGCCGTCTACCTGTTTTGAAACCAAAAATTCAACTGCTTTCTTAGCTGCTGCCGTATTGTCTTTATGACAGCATACCAAAATAGAATACCCCTCTTTTTTTAATATCTTTTCTATTAAGTGTGTGATTTTCGCAAAATACTGGCTTCCAAGAGAATCTATTAATACACCTATCGTGTACGTTTTGGCACTCCGCAGTCCCCTTGCATTATCATTAGGGCGATAACCTAATTTACGTATCGCCAGGTCGATCATTTTTTGATTTTCCGGACGTACCTTACCACCGTTCATATATTTTGAAATTGTAGATATTGCCAGATTTGTTTCCCTGGCCACATCCTTTATTGTAACTGCCATTGTAATAACCCTCTCTTAAACTCAGTTTTTTCAAGCTTTATAAAATTCTTTTGACTGAATCATATCACATTATTAATGAATCAACAATCCTATTATCCTTGAAATCATGAGCACACACCGCCATTCTATACTCCTAACGGTGCAAAGGTCTGCACGACCGCCGTTATACAATCCGGTAATTTTTTACCAGTTTATTACATATTCATATCCGTTTAATAAAATCACACCTCACGAAGCTAACGGTGGTTCGCTATACCTTGCCGTGTAGGATTTCCACCCACTAAACCAGTCGCCCTTTTCTGGACGCGCTTAACCCTTTACTGCCCCTGAGAGCATTCCTGACTGTACCTTTTCATGGAATAAAATGTACAGGATAATCATTGGCAGCACCGCAACTATGATACAGGCAAAAATCGGCCCCAACTGCTGCTGATAGCCACCTGAAAAAGAGAGCATGGCACGTGAAACCGTATATTTTTTCTCATCTGTAAGTAATATCATTGCAAATATCAATTCTCCATAACCATAAATAAAAGTTAAAATAGCCTGTGTTGAAATAATTGGTACTGAAACGGGAGTCAACACCCGGAACAGCAGTTGCAAATCATTACAGCCGTCAATAATCGCTGCCTCATCGAGTTCTTTGCTTATATCATTAAGATAACCGGTAAATAAAAATATAGCCTGGGATAAGTTAAAGGCTGCATAAACCAAAATAATGAACCAGTAGGAATTCCTGCCCCCGATTCCTGTAGCAAGACTGGAAATCGGAATAATCGTACTATGTACGGGCACCATAACACCAATTAAAAATAAACTAAAAATAAAAGTTTTAAATTTAAACTTTTTTCTGGATAAAACATAAGCCGCAAGCATCCCAACAACCGTTACAATCAAGGTAGATATAATACCAAGGAAAATTGAATTTAAAACTGCTTTGCCGATATGGGCACTGTTAAAAGCAGCGGTATAGTTTGACCACAACCATTTTACCGGAAGCTTAAACATGCCTAAGTTAATCCCCTCATTATCCTTTACTGAAGATAAGAAGGTAATGAATAACGGGAATATGGTTATGAGACCCCAAAGTAACGCAAACAAATAACTGCATATTTTTCCGACTTTACTTTTCATTCATCCTCCTCCTAAATTTCTTCTTTCTTAAATAAGCGGTTCATCATAAGGCTTAAGACAATTCCCATTACTAAAAGAACCACACCAATTGCACTGCTTTTCCCAAAAGATTTAAAGGTAAACGCCTCGTTATAAAGTAATGTGGCAGGGGTCTCCGAACTATGGTTTGGTCCGCCTTTTGTCATCGCCCAAATTAAATCAAATGCTTTCAAACACCCGGTAATACATAATACGGAGAAGATTTTAAAAGACTCTTTCGACAAGGGAATGGCAATGTGGCGGATCTTTTTCCACTTAGAACATCCATCTATTTCAGCTGCTTCGTACAGGGAATCCGGGATAGCGACAAGACCTGCCGCAAATATCAGCATATTATAACCGGCATACATCCATTCATTAACCAAAACAACGCACCATACATTCAAGGTGGGGGTAGACAGCCATTCCTTGCGCAAAGCGTCCAGTCCCACTGCACTTAATATGCCGTTAACTGCTCCATAACTTGGATTCAAAATATATACCCACATCAGGGCAACTGCTGTCGTAGACAGCATAACCGGCATAAAAAATGCCGTTTTCATCAATTTAGTTCCCTTTAACTTGGAAGTAATCAGAAGTGCCAGCCCAAATGCCAGCGGCATCAATATAACAAAACCACCAATCATAAAATAAACAGAATTAAGCATTGCATTCCAAAAACTCCCGCTGGTTAGTACCTTTCTATAATTACTTAAACCGACAAACTCTTTTGCTGCTCCATAAACCCCTTTCCAACTATGAAAAGACAGGAAAATCGTATTACAGACAGGATATACAATTAGTCCGAAAAACAATAATAATGCCGGTAATAAAAAGGTAACTATGATAATTTTTTCATTCACTTTCCTCTGTCTCAAAAGAATCCTCTCCTTTTCCTTGAAAGGGCTGCCGCAGAATAGCCTTGATAAACTTCGCTAATAGGATAGAGTGTATCATAATACATTTTGTGTCGACTGGCTGAGCTCATCTTGTGAAGCGGAGCGTTCTGAACGAGCGAGGAAAAAGTAGCTAAATGTATTATGATACTCCCCATCCTTTCAGAAAAGTTAATTTGCTATTCTGCAACAGCCCCTTTGCACTATTTATAATCTGAAATTGTAACTGTTCTGTTGTACCTCTTAAAAACTATTCACTTCCTTCTACAATACGGTCAACTATTTCCTTCCCGCATTGTTCAGGTGTATTACCCATGGCCAGGCCCTGCAGTGCGTTTCTGACTGTGTCAAGCATAAAAGACTGTGGATCACTGTTCTGAATATCTGAACTCATCGCCGTGTAACCTTCCACAAATCCTTTAATATTATCAAGAACCGAATTTTCCGGTGTTGCAGCGGTGGCGGTAAATTTAATCGGATAAATAACAGATGCCACTTCATTATTTCCTGCAATGTACTCCTGTGAAGTAATATATTTTACAAATTCCACTGACGCTTCTATTTCTGCATCCGATTTTTTTAATTTAGAAATGAACCACATATCGGAAGCACCGCCTTGTGCCTGATTCTTATATTTTTCATCAATATAAGGAACGGCGACCGCCCCAGTCTTATCATAGATATCCGTTCCGTAAATTTCTGACACATACCAGGAACCATCCCATCTCATTGCACATCCGCCTGCTGCAAAGGTAGATTTTTCAGTATTGTAATCCGTGTTTAAAATATCATCTCCTAAATAACCTTTACTAACCATATCTGAAATCAGCTGATATGTCTTAAGCATTTCAGGGCTGTCATAGGTAAGACTTCTGTCTGCAAGTTTTAATACAGCATCTGTTCCCAGTGATTTAATTACAATGTTGTTATGTAAATGTCCAAGCCTCCATACATCTTTTTCACCAACCTGAAATGGTTTAATACCTGCATCTTTTAATTTCTGGCAAACCTCCAATAAATCATCCCAGCTTTCCGGCACTGTTAAGCCCTGTTGCCCAAAAATGTCTTTATTATAGAATAAGCTTACTGCATAGGATTTAAAAGGCACACCCCAGATTCCGTCATACCCATCATATTGCAGATCACCGAACATGCTTTCATAAAAACTGCTGTACCAGTCCGGATCGCTCCTGAAGTAAGTCTGCATATTAACAAGTGCATCACTTTCCACATAATCTAAAACCCTGGATCCACCATATTCTATAAATACATTTGGTGTATCACCGTTAGCAAAAGAAGTTCTTAATTTATCCAGATAATCTGATTCTGTTGGAATATTGTCCATAACAACCTTTATTCCGTTATCCATATCATTAAATTCCTGGACTTTCTCTCTGTAATATTTCTCATCCGGTACATCCGAGCCGTATCTTGAGGAAACTGCGATAGTAACATCCTCCTTATCTGAGTCAGCCTTTGTGGCATTTTCTGTTGATGAATCACTTGAGTTAACAGCATCCCTTGTTTTGCCCGAACTGCCGCAGGCAGTCAAAGACAATAACATACTGCCGATTAACAATAATACAATGATTTTTTTCTTCATATTGTATCCTCCCTTAAAATAAAGTTAATAAATTATATAGCAAAACGTTTCGCTTTTATATAACCATTCTATTTCTTTTAAATTACTTTGTCAATACTTATTTGTTTGTTTTACACATTTTATTTTGTCAAAATGTATTTTAATAGTATGATTTTACAGTTTATGATATTTTTACAATATAAAACGTTTCGTTTATTATGGCATTTTATATATGTTGCACCAAGTCGTTTTACATGTTATATTATTATTATTGCAAAACAGAAAGAGGTAATAGAATGGGGAGTACGATTAAAGACATTGCAAAAGATACAAATTTATCCCTTGCAACCATTTCCAAATATTTAAACGGTAAAAATATCTTACCTGAAAATAAAAAGTTAATCGAAGAAAGCATTCACAGATTAGGTTTTATTCCTAATAAAACGGCGCAAAATCTACGTTCCAAAAAAACGAAAATAATATGTATCCTGCTGCCTATAATCGGGGATTATTTATGGGGATCCCTTTGCAGCATCATGGAGGAATTTTTAAGAATGTACAACTATTCAACCATCATATCTTCTTATGATGTCAATTCCGATGACAATAATTCAGAATTGCAATTTTTATTAAGCAAGCAGGTAGACGGTGTTATCCTGATACCTGAGGACAGTAAGGCTTTTAAGCTTCCGGTTTTACTCCAACAGGCAAAGATTCCTTTTGTTTGCCTGGATCAGGAATTGTCCGGTATCCCTGCTGATTTTGTGACCTCTGACCATCGAACCGGTGCCTACAATGCAACCAGGCTTCTTTTAGAAAAAGGCCATAGAAAATTAGGCGTTATTGGAGGTAACCTTTCCAGTTATACCATGAAAGAACGTTTAACCGGGTTTCATGATGCATGTTTAGAATATCATGTTTCAGAAAGAGATCAATGCGTATATGGAGGTGATGTTTCCTCCAGTGCAGAGCATTTGCGCATCATGATGAGCCTTCCCCATCACCCGACAGCTGTTCTTATGTTAGGATACAATCTGACCATCGGCGCCATACTTACCTTAAGCAGCCTCAAAATGCAGATACCAAAAGATTTTTCATTGATTAGCTTTGATGACGATCAAATTTTTTCTGCCTTTAATCCCCCTATAACAACCATCGTACAGAATATGGACGAAATCGGCAGACAGGCTACCGAACTGCTTATTAAACGCATTAATGGGAATTTCGATTTATTTCCTGAGACAAAATTGATAGAAACAACCCTTATTGTCAGAAAATCAGTACAGAAACCTTTTGAACATTAATATCAGATAGCTATAATAAAATCAGAAGAGCCTGCCCCATAAACAAGTATAATCTCCGGCAACTTGTTTTCGGAACAGACTCTTTAATTCAGGAAACCTATACTCCCTTTTCCCGGTACTCCTTTATTACATCCATAAATCTTTCACCGTACTTCTCAAATTTAAATTTACCAATACCGGATATATTTAGCATCTCTTCCTCTGTTACCGGCACATGAAAACATAACTCTATCAGGGTTTTATCTGAGAATACAATATAAGGGGGCACTTTTTCTTCCCTGGCAATCTCGCTGCGGAGTTTCCTTAATAACTCAAATAATTCTTCGTCCGCCTCTTCAAAATTTTTATTACTGCCGGCATTGCCGGAATCTTTATTCATTGCCGGCTTAAACTTTGATTTCTTTACCTTTTCCTTCTTAAGGATTTCCCGTTCCTTAGCAAATTTCATAATTATTTCATCCGTGCCATCCAGTACAGTTTTGGATTTATCCGTTAGTTTCAGGATGGAATATTCTTCATTGGTCAGATACAGATAATCCTTTAAAATCAGATGGTTCATAACCTGCCTGATACGATATACGGATTCCCCTGACAGGCTGCCATAGAATTCATTCTCTTCCATACGGTATTGTTTCAGCTTGGCAGTTTTACCTCCATGGACGGTATCTGCAATTACCCCCATGCCATAACGCTGCCTGCACCCATTGACGCAGCCTATTATTTTAGCTGCCATTTGCGTAACATTACTTTCTTCGAATTGAGTGTCACAATTGGAACAATTGCCACAATAATTGGAACCGTATTCACCAAAATATCTTAAAATATAATCCCGTAAACATTCATTGGTAAAACAGTAAAAGGTCATTTTCTTTAATCTTTCCCGGTCCCTCTCTTTTACTGCATTTAATGTATTATAATCTAATTCTTCATTATCCTTGTTATTATCAATAAAAAACTGATTGGTGACCACATCCTGTCCGCTGTATAAAAGGATACACCAGGCAGGCTCTCCGTCACGCCCGGCCCGGCCGGCTTCCTGATAATAACTTTCAATATTCTTCGGCATATTATAATGGATAACAAAACGGACATTGGATTTATCAATACCCATTCCAAAAGCATTGGTGGCAACCATAATCGGTTTTCTGTCGTAAATAAAATCATCCTGATTATTTCTTCTCTCTGCATCACTTAATCCGGCATGGTATCTTGTTACCGGATACCCTTCTTCACTTAAACGGCGGCAGACTTCTTCCACAACTTTTCTGGTCAGGCAGTAAATAATTCCGCTCTGCTCCTTATTTTCCGAAATATAATTCTTAACCACTTCATATTTATCCTTAGGAGTTTGTACTGCAAAATATAGATTACTCCGGTCAAACCCGGTGAGTTTAACATTAGGGGATTGAAGCCTTAATATTTTTACAATATCCTCACTTACTTCCTTGGTGGCCGTTGCCGTAAATGCACTTAAAACAGGCCTTTTAGGAAGCTTGTCCAAAAATTCCACAATCTTAAGATAACTTGGGCGAAAATCCTGTCCCCATTGGGACACGCAATGAGCCTCATCCACACTGACCATGGATATCTCGGTATGTACTGCAAAATCCAGAAATTCCTCCGTAACTAACCGTTCCGGTGCTACATATATTATTTTGTAACGGCCTTCCCTCGCGTATTGCAGGGCTAAGCGGTTTTGACCTGCCGTTAAGGAACTGTTTATATAAGCGGCATGTATCCCTGCCAGGTTAAGGGTAGTGACCTGATCCTTCATAAGTGATATGAGGGGTGAAATTACGAGGGTTATTCCCCCAAACATCAAAGCCGGTATCTGAAAACAAATAGATTTACCTGCTCCGGTCGGCATAATTCCAAGGGTATCAGTTCCTTTTGTAATGCTCTCTACCAGTTCCTCCTGCCCCTCCCTGAATTCATCATAACCAAAATATTTCTTTAGTAATTCTAATTTTTCATCCAATGTATTAATCCCCCTATTTATTTTTTTCCCTGAAAAATTCGTCAACAATAAACTCCGCACTTTCACACCACATAAGGGATCCCGTTTTTTGTAAAGCTTCATAGACTTTAGATTGATAAAATTCATACAGACATTCATCAAAAGGCTGTTCCGTTTCATCGGATATCAGCCTTACTACATGTTCAATTTTCATGATAATGTCAAGCGTAATATCCTGTCCTTTATAAATATATCGGTTTATCATGATATTAATATCCTCCCTAAATACTCCAAACATTCCAATGCCCTTTTAGTATGTAACGAAACCTGATCGTGAGTTTCATAGCTCCTTAATTGTTCGATTGCCATTTCCTCATTATATATACCTGCGACATATAATGCAACTGTTCTCATGGTATTATCATTTGCAACCGGACCCATGACCATATCATGACAATGTTGGGTTCCACCGCACATCCGGTTATTTTTTATCATGGTAAGCCATTCCCTGGTAAGTCCGTTAAAGGTTTTAATATCCAGATCCCCTGCGGGTTCCAGTTTAAATTTCATGACATATTTACCTTTGCCTCCATAACGGATAAACATGTTCTCCGCCCATTTGGCCGCATATTCTTCTAACGTGGTGGTATAAAATCCTTTTCCAAAATCTCTTTTATCCTTCGAATGCTCTAAATCAACCTGGTCAAATAATACATTGGTTCCATGGTATAAGATCAGCTCATTCTTCATTCTGTTCTCTCCTTAAAACATCTTCAACAAAATAAATGCTTTCTTCCAGACTTTGGGTATGCAGGGCCTGATATTGAGAACGGAGCAGGGAAAGGATTCCCTTTTGGGTAAATAGTTCAAATACCTCTTTCGCATTCAGATTATGATTATATGCATAACCTTCGATTGCTTCCACAACCATTAAATTCATATCTCGTTCCGCTTGTTTCAAATACGCCACTCCAGTTCATATATGCTATACTATATTTATATTAGCTTTGCGACATATAATGAACTTATTTAATTTTTATAATAAAAAAATCTTCGTTCCATCTATTAAAACGTTCGTTACTGTTACATCCATATGTACGGTTGATTTCGAAATACCGAATTGCTTGGCTGTCTGCCTCACGGTTGCATTATTATCAATTATGTAGTTGGCTATTTCTACTGCCCGTTCTTCTATATAGCCTTTCAAAAGGATATCCCCCTATTGTACTTGTTTTTTATATTGTATGCGTGAATTCCTTAAATTATATCCGATTTAGCACTACTAACTTTATGCATAGGGCATAATTCCTGTTACACAAAAAAACACGTTTACATTTTGTTATATCATCAATGGTAAACGTGTTTTTCATCTATTTAATCATTTAATAATCTTCCCGTAAACCAAATTCTGCAGATTCAACCCATTCTTCCGGTCTTGTCGTTAATTTCACCAATTCTTCCATAACAGTACAGTGTATATCCTCCTGTTTTATCAAATACTGGTAGGTTTTTTTTGTTTTTTCATCAACAGCTGTATCATGTAGGCTTTTATAAAAGTTCAAACTTTTTTGTTCCATCCCAAGCGCCATCCGATAGGAATCTAATTGACTGGGAAGTTCCTTAATATCACTTTCAAAATTTGCAAGTTTTTTAAATAACCCTCTTGCTTCTGATAGAATATTTTCATCCTCAACGTTAAGGTCAAATAAATCTGCTTTTCCTAATAAAATATCTACATGTTTTTGCTCTTCACCTGCTAACATAGTAAATACAACAAATAAGCTATTCTCTTTATTTTTCTCTGCCTGTCCGGTATAATACGTTTCTAAATCAAATTCCAAGGAAAGTGCTAATTCTAAGGTATCCATATCCGTCTGCTCCTTTTCTTCTGTTATTTTTATTAGAGTACTCTCGGAAACTCTCACAGCCTGTATTTACTGATATTTTAGAGGCTGTTGATAAAATTATACCTCCATTTTCGTGATATCCTATGTATGTTTTTACGCAGACCGTCTGAGCATAGCGAAGGAAAATCTTTTAACAAAGATTGCAAGTAAAAACATACATAGGATAGACAGAAAATGTCCTCAGATTATATTCAGCATCTAAAATATCTTCTATTGCTACTATTAGTTTCCGAGTACTCTATTATACCCTAACCATATCTTTTCTTCCTATTATTGTCAAGCCTTTTTCACTAGTACTGCATAGGTATTTGCAGTACGCAGTACAGTACATCAGTGATTAAGTTGTTATGAATCCGTTTCTTATCTTATTATCTGTTAAGCATCTGATCCTTTTAAACCGGTATTTCTTCTTGGTACTTTAGGGTGCCTTAAGATTATAATCCGATTCAAGATACCCTTTTGCTTTACATCGCTTCAACAATACTCCGATATTTCTCCCTTGTTGCCAAGCCGCCTCGAATATGCCTTTCCGACTTATTCATCATAAGTATCTCGTTTACGGCATGATACAATTGCTTATTGACATAAGGTAACCTGTCCTGCAAATCTTTATGAACTGTTGATTTACTGATTCCATATTTGAAAGCAGTTTCCCTTACTGTCGCTTTTGTCTCAATGGTATAGTTAGCCAGCTCGATTATTCTATCTTCAATGTATTGCTGCATCATAAGGTCCCCCAAGCTTGTTTTTTCTAATATATGCTTGTTTGTCCCATGATATGTCTGGTTACTAATAGCCTTCTTGTCTTCTTATCTTCCGTAATTCATTCCGTTTTAATGCACCTTCCCATTCCGCCCGCTGGTTTTCCGTAGCTATCTTTAAACGGGGTACGCGGATTGGTTTTCCTTCTTTATCTAATGCCACAAAAACCATATATGCCCGGTTAATTGGTCTGCGGGTTCCCGATAATTCTTCCACATAAGTATCTACCCTGACCTCCATTGAGGTATTCCCTACATAGGTAATTCTACCAATCAGAACCAGAGTATCATTCTGATAAGCCCCTTCCTTAAATTGAAGGTTATCAATCGCTGCCGTTATTACATCACACTCTGAATGCCTTCTTGCTGCAACCCCGCCTACAATATCAATCCATTCCAGGAGTTTACCGCCAAATAATCTGCCAGTTCCATTAATATGCTGCGGCATCAGTAATTGTATTTGTTCTGTAAGTGAATCCTCAACACGTTTTTCTGTTTTCATAGTTCCCTCCATTATGGTGCTTTGCGCCATCACAAAATCTGATGAAAGAAGTCGTCTCACGGGTTCTTTCTGAGTGAAAGTGCTTTTTCTTTCACATTTACTCCTTATGTGATTTTCTTATAATGAGTTATTATAGAAATCATTGGTGCCGGGTGCAAGATAAAAAATACAGTCAGACATCATATTATATACTTTTTAACAGCAAATTGTCCACCCATTTCGTATTAATTCCTGTATGAGTGTTCCCAACTTGTTACTGTTCACAGCCTGTATACGCGACGTGTTTTTTGTGAGTGCAGCGAAGCAAAAGTCACAGAAAACCGGAGAATTGCCGTGCCAAAACGCTGTCTTTGCGTTTTGTGTGCATCGCGAAGCGTGTTATTGTTCACAACACTGCTGCTTTTGGGGGGTGAACCGTAACCCCAACTTATGACGAGGCTGCGTTTGCAGCGTAAATCCGGTTCTGGTGTATAGCTTCTTTGCGGAATAATACCTTACAAGAGACATCCGCATCCTATCTGTAATAATTAAAAAATACGCAGATTATACGTATTTTAGGGAAATACTTTACTGCACAACCATATTATGATAGAATAATTGAACAAGTCCGTATTCTTCCTTATATTATAAGGAGAATCTTTATATGGTAATTTGACGAAGCTAACCCCCAAAAGCATTTTCCACAGGATTACCTGCTTGGTGTGGGAGACAGGAGTAATGACATGAAAAAGAACAATAAATCTATTGGTATTCTCATCACAGCAATTGTTGCTGTATTAGCCCTTATAATAATAGGTGTTATATTACTTTATAGTCATATTAAAGACACCTCCGGTATGGATAGTAACAACCCAGGTGCTATTGACCTTACCGGCTACCCGAATACCGGCGATATCATTATACACTCTGCATCTGATCTATTTACAGACGATGGCAAAATAGACGGTTATCTGGTAAGGGTTTCAAGCAAGGGTTATAAAGGTAAGATTCTTATGGACATTACCTTTGATAAAACCGGTGATATTGTTAAATCCGTTGTCATAAAAAATGCCAACGAATCAAAAGGTTATGGTGACAAGATTGCAGAAGATACTTTCTTAAATCAATTTTACGGAGTTATAGCACCTTTTTCATTATCCGGTATGGATGCTTTTGAACCTGCTGCACAGGATTCTACTGTGGAATCACAGGTTCCGGTAACTAACGATTCTACACAAACTACAGATCCCTTAACTACCGGCGGTGATACTGCTACAGCTACTTCTTCCGGTACAGCCCCTGCAGTTTGGACTGATGGGGTCTACGAAGCAGAGGAAGCCGAATTTGATGACCAGGGCTATAAAGATAAAGTTACCTTAACGATACAAGACGGCAAAATGACAGATGTTATCTGGGATGCTTATAATGCAAATGGTGAATTAAAGAGTGTTTTATCCGCGGACGGAATTTATGAGATGCCGGACAGTAATCTGACCTGGCAGGAACAAGCTCTCGCGATCACTGATTTTTTAATTCAGAATCAATCAGCGGATACTATTACTATGGATGGTGAAGGTAAAACGGATGCCATAACCGGTGTCACCATCTCTGTTAAAGATTTCATCACTTTAGTGAAGGAATGTTTAGCCAAGGCTGTTACTGCGCAAGACCAACCATCTGTTGGCAGTCCTTCTGTTACCCCGGAGGATTCCAGTACGGATACCTCTTCTGCTGCTCCAACTGACAATATCCCAGATACATCGGGTAAAATCGATGCGGTATCCGGTGCCACTATTTCTTCTGCAGCCGTTGTAGATGGAATTAACAAAGCCCATTCCTTCATCAAAGATTTTGTACTTATGAAATAATAATTTTTGCACATATTTTAATTTCCGATACATAAAGAGATTATATTTTAGGGCAGTAACCCATTCATAAATTATGTGAGTTACTGCCCTTTCATATGCACTTTTATACTATATTTATGATTCGCAATTACAGTTCATCCTATGGTACCGCGGGGGGTTTTTTGTGAGTGGAGCAAAGCGGAAGTCACAGAAAACCCGAGACATACGTACACCAAATGCCCTTATAGTACTGTTTAATTATTTAATTTGCTACAGCATCAACCCCGCTGTCTTTGGTACTTTCAATCTCCACCACTACTTTATTAGGCAGACAGACTATCGTTTCCCCGTTATTTTCGATATCCCTTTGATGTACACAAAGCTTGTCCGGACAGTTTGCATCTACCATATCAGCATGACCGTCTTTTATAACCAAATAATTTTTTCCACCTCCGACCCCATCAATCTCAAGGCTCGTATCCTTATTTAACGGTAGTTCCTTATAAACTTTTCCATCTACTTTAACTACAACCCTATCTCCGCTTTTCTTAGCAATGTTCATACAAATCAAACCTGCCGCAGCTAAAGCTAATATGATTATTATCAGTATTATATCGTTCCGTTTCATAAAACTATACCATGCCTTTCTGCTTACAGGACCTTACTGCAGTACCTTAAGCTCTACCATTATACACTGTTGTCCCATGGGGGCGCAACGTATTTTATATGTTATAGGATGTAATTTCCTATAACATAAAAACCCCCAAACATTAGGTTTCGCTCAATATACTGGTAATCAACAGGCATATTGGGTGTAATCTTATGTTTGAGGGCCGGTGGGGCTATATTATTCTGCAAATAATGGAGTTGACAAATATCTTTCCCCGGTATCCGGTAATAATACAACAATGGTCTTTCCTGCATTCTCAGGCCGTTTTGCAAGCTGGGTTGCCGCCCATGTTGCAGCTCCTGAAGAGATACCTACCAATAAGCCTTCATATTTCGCAATTGCCTTTCCGGCTGCAAAGGCATCCTCATTATCAACGGCTATAATCTCATCATAAACCTGTGTATTAAGTACCTTAGGAATAAATCCCGCTCCAATACCTTGAATCTTATGGGGTCCCGGTGTTCCTTTTGATAAAACAGGAGATGCACTTGGCTCAACAGCAATAATTTTTACCTCGGGATTCTTGCTCTTTAAGAATTCACCAACACCGGTAATTGTACCTCCGGTACCAATACCCGCTACGAATATATCCACTTTACCATCGGTATCTTCCCAAATCTCAGGACCGGTTGTTTTTCTATGAACTTCTGGGTTAGCACTATTAACAAATTGACCGGGGATAAAAGAATCCGGTGTTTCTTTTGCCAATTCATCTGCTTTCGCTATAGCACCATTCATTCCCTTTGCGCCTTCTGTTAAAACTAATTCTGCACCATATGCCTTTAAGAGATTTCTACGTTCAACACTCATTGTTTCAGGCATGGTTAAAATAATTTTATAACCTCTTGCAGCTGCTACAGATGCAAGACCAATACCGGTATTACCACTGGTAGGTTCAATGATAGTTGCACCTGGTTTTAACATTCCTTTTTCTTCTGCATCATCAATCATTGCTTTTGCAATTCTGTCTTTAACGCTTCCTGCCGGATTAAAATATTCTAATTTAGCTACAATTTTTGCTGTAACTTCATTTGCTTTTCCGAAATTTGTTAATTCCAATAATGGTGTCCTACCAATTAAATCTGTTAAACTTTTTGCTATTTTCGCCATATGCTTATTCTCCTTTAATTTGTTATTCTTTATAATTTTATAATGAATTGATTAAGTCCATTTGGTTTATATATAATCTATCACAGTAATTTTTATTTGTCAATGATTATTTTTTATATTTCATATATGATTAGTATGAATTATAAAAGACTTATTTTATACGTCTTTTTATTGTATTAAATTATTGGCTTTTTTATTCAGTTTTATCGTTTACACTTAAAAAGGTATCCCCCTAAAAATGAGATACCTGTAATTTCGCTATTAAGATTTGTTTTCCATATCATGAATTACTTTAATTCGTTTCTTTAGGGTGATTTTACCCTGAACCCGGGGATGATTTGAAAGCAAATCATAACTAATTGCCCCGGAAGACCCTGCTATATCTTCACTTGTTTCCTGATTTACTTCAAAGGGAATACTGAAATAATAATTAGCCATAATCTCTAATGTGCTTGATTTTTCACCATTTGCTATAATTTTCCGGTTTATTTCATCGGATAATCCTAAACTGCTTAAATTTATATCAATTGTATTATCCTGACAAGATAAGAATTTCCCTATGGTGATAGTACCTTTTAATACCCTCTGCTTATAAGTTGTAATGGTATTATAACCACAAAACCCTGTTAAATTTTCAGGTGTTAATTTATAAACCTCATCAGGAATACCAATATCAGGAATACCAATCCCCCATACTCCATTGTTATTACCAATTCTCCAATAAGGGTCATCTCCGGAAAGGAAAAAAGGAATATTGCCCAAATCATAAACACCAACTAAAACGTTTGTTCCGTTACTGTTTTTATCTTCTATCATCCGATAATCGATTGCAAGATTTACATTGCCATTCACAAAATCAGTTAAATCAAAAGCCTCTACCCCACTGATATTTAGGATCATATGATTATAATCCATATAGGCTTCCAGAGGACTGCTTGTATTCTTACTATGTATTAAATCGAAAGAATTCCCATAGGCGCTATCTGCTATTAACTTAACTTTAAAATCATCCTCATACTCTTTTGAAAATATAAAATCCATTGCTTCAGACTTTTTATTTGTAACTGTTCCGGTATCCACCACAGCAGCATAACAGACACAAAGGCTGCACATACTAAACCCCAATATTAAAAGTACAATCCAATTATGAATTATGTTATTCCTTTTCATGATTAACCTCCCAAACAACTAAGTTCTAAATAGGCATATTTGCATCTCCCATATTTTTACAGTACTTTATTATATCGTAAAAATATATCGGATACAAACCTTATTGACTAGAATCGTTCGACGGTTATAATCTCCTTTTTATGATGAAAAGTTGCGGAATCCCCCCCAAATCACATAATTAGTTTAAATAAAATGTTATTTCAAATAATTAATGGTAACAATATGTTTTAATTGCTGTATCGAAAGTTAGCTCTTATGAAACATAAATAGATTAATATGAAATATAATTATTTCATATTGTATCCTCATCCAGGACCACCGTAAACGGCCCATCATTTAATAACTCCACCTGCATATCAGCCCCGAATTCACCGTTTTCAACTTTACCTAATCTTTCTTTGCAGGTCTTTATAAAATACTGATATAATTCCTGCGCCTTTATTGGGCCGGCAGCCTGAAGAAAATTAAGGCGGTTACCCTTTTTACAATCTGCATATAAGGTAAACTGGGATATTGCCAGGATCTCTCCATGTATATCCCCAAGTGACAAATTCGTTTTTCCCCGGTCATCAGCAAATATCCTAAGCTTAATTATCTTATCTATATATTTATCAATTATAGCTTTTGTATCTTCCCTGCCTACGCCAATAAGTAGTAAAAGACCTTTACCAATTCTTCCGATACAAATTCCTTCAACAGTTACGCTTGCTTGTTTTACCCTTTGTATTACAATTCGCATAAGGACTCCTTTTCTATCGCGTTTCTTACATTTTCCTTAAATTAATTGAATATTCTTTAATATATATTGTGATATGAAAAACTTTGTGCTATAATCGCCATTGAACTATATTATTGTGAATTTTATACTTCAATTGAACTGTTATGAATTGTACTTAATGTTAAATTCCAGAAAGGTTGATTTTATTGAAACAATTAATTAAAAAATATAAGCATGCGTGGGTTCTATCCTATTTTTTTGTCTATATAATTTGGTTTTTTACATTAGAAAAAAATGTTACGACCAATTTTACCCCCATTCATATATGGATTGATGATTATATTCCATTTAATGAATGGTTCGTAGTTCCTTATTATTTGTGGTTTATTTTTATCTTTGCGACAATAACTTATTTTTTCGTAACTTCAAGGGAAGATTTTTATAAAGTTACTGCTTTTTTATTTATCGGAATGACCGTATGCCTTATTATTTACACCGTATGGCCTAATGGGCAGAACTTAAGGCCGGATTTGTCTAAGATTGGCAGGGATAATATATTGATCCATATAGTGAAAGGTCTTTACAATACGGATACTGCAACAAATGTATGTCCCAGCATCCATGTATTTAATTCCATTGGAGCTAATATAGCCATCCACCGCAGCGAGGCTTTAAAGAAGTATAAGTGGTTAAGAACCGGGGCTACCCTTTTAACCATTTTAATTTCACTTTCAACCATGTTTTTAAAACAACATTCCGCTTTTGATGCAATAATGGCAATTTGCTTAAGTATTGTAATGTACTTCTTAGTATATAGCTGGAGTGATAATAAACAGTCAGCGAAAATGAAAGAAAAGAAAGTATTTGCCCAGTATTAATTTATAATAGAATATATAAAAATAATGCATATATGGTTTCAGTTATTAATTGAAACCATATATTTTTTTAGAAATCTTATAACCGACTTCTACAATCTTACGTCCTGCCGTACCCGGCAGGTTCATGGACCTTCCAAGGAAACGATTATGAATCTTATTATATAATTTTTTATTTGCCTTCTCTAAATAGTCCCATAATTCCTGTTTTTTAGCCAGACTTTCTTCTGTATTTTCTTTAATTAAATATACTGAAGAAACTGTCATCATCATACATAAATATTTTATCATATAATTACGTAGTTTCGTATTCTTAATTAAAATTACATCCGTATCATCGATCATTATCTTCGTAATATAAATCTGCTGGTCAATCCGCTTAATCATATTTTTTTCGTTTACGGACTGGTCATCTCTTCCGATAAAATAACGGTACAAGTTAACATCAAGATAATACATGCTTTTTACGTAGGGCAGGGGGTGATACACGAATATATTATCCACATAAAAAGTATGTTTGGGTAGTTTTAATCCACAATCCTTTAATAATTTTGTTCTATAAATAGCTGCATGCATAATAATCTGCTGGCTTTGTTTAAAAAACATAATATCATTCCAGGTAAATAATCGATCCTGTGGAAGAGCTGTTTTATAATCCATAACCTTATGCTTATTTAAGCTGGGTTTTTCATAAACATAATTTGCCAGCATAAGATCCGGGCTTTGCCCATCTACAACCAATTCCCTTAATTTATCAAGCACCTTACGAAGAGCATCTTCGTTTACCCAATCATCACTGTCTATAACTTTAAAGTACAAACCTTTTGCATAAAGAAGGCCGGTATTGACTGCTTCCCCATGTCCCCCATTCTCCTGATGGATTGATTTAATTATCCCGGGATATCTGGCGGCATACTCCTCTGCTATTTTAGCCGTATCATCTACCGATCCATCATCCACAATAATAATCTCCACATCACTACCAGCGGTCAATAATGTTTCAAGGGCATGTTTCATATATGAAGCGGAATTATAGCAGGGTATTGCCACACTTAATAGTTTCATTTTGCATCTTCCTCCTAATGATCATAAAAATCCATAATAATTATTATAAAACATAAAATATAAACATCAATTAGTATTCCAATAAATTAAGAAATATTAAAATTTAGTAAGGTAAATGTAAGAAATATTTCGTTGTGTTACTATTTGGCGAATGATATAATACAAACAAAAACATTTCCGGAGGTAATATATGTCATTCGGTTCAAACCTAGAAAAATTAAGAAAAGAACACAAAATAAGCCAGAGTAAGTTAGGAAATGCGCTGGGCATAACCCAGCAGATGATAAGCAGTTATGAAAAAGATATCTCTTCCCCTAATATTGAAACCTTAATTAAAATAGCCGATTTTTTTGAAATATCCATAGACAGGTTAGTCGGCCATATTACAAAGTCAGAAAATCCAGAATCCCAAAAAGTTCAATTAGGTCACTTATTTGATTCTTTTTCCACGGAAGATAAAGAACGTTGTTTATTCATCTTAAACGCTCTTCTTCTTGACCGTGAAAAAGCCAGTGAAAAGTTTCTTAAAAAGAAAACCATCTAAATAAATATTACTTTAAGTTTTCAGGATTCAAACAATCTAATTCTGGGATTATAAAATGTCCGTCTTTTCGTATTAATACATCATCAAAGTAAATCTTGCCGCCGCCATACTCAGGAGTCTGGATACATACTAAATCCCAATGAATAGCTGATTTATTTCCATTCGGTGCTATATCATAGCAATTACCCGGAGTAAAGTGGAAGGAACCCATGATTTTTTCATCAAACAGGGTATCTTTCATCGGTTTTAATACATAAGGATTAACGCCAATGGCAAATTCGCCCACATACCTTGCCCCTTCATCCGTATCAAATACTTTATTGATTCTCTCCGTATCATTGGCTGTAGCTTCCATTATCTTACCATCTTTAAACGTTAATTTAATATTCTCATAGGTAAATCCCTGGAATACAGCCGGTGTATTATAGGAGAGCGTACCATTAATTGAATTCTTAACCGGTGCCGTGTAAACTTCACCATCCGGTATATTACATTCTCCTGCACAGGGAATACACGGAATCCCTTTTATGGAAAAGGTTAAATCTGTTCCGGGACCGGTTATTTGAACTTTATCTGTTTTTTTCATATAAGCGACCAGACTTTCCATTGCTTTTCCCATCTTAGAATAATCCAGATTACAAACACTAAAATAAAAATCCTTAAAATTCCCTAAACTGGTATTGGCTAATTGAGCCATGGCATAATTAGGGAAGCGTAAAACTACCCATCTCGTTTTACTGACACGTATATCATGATGAACCGGTATGGTATAGTACTTTTCATACAATTCCATTTTCTCAGCAGGTACATCGGATAATTCGGAAGCATTGTCCGTGCCCCTGATTCCAACATAGCAATCCATCTGACCCATTTCTTTTGCATCAATCCCAGCCATTAGTGACATTTGTTCCTGTGTACAATTCATAAGAACTTCCCTTTGTACCGTCTGATCGGTAAAATGCGGAAATGGTACCCCCCCAGCCATATAAACTTCCTTTACTATTTGTCCTGCCAGTTCTTTCGTAGAATCTCCTATATAATGTATATATACCTTATCTCCTCTTTTTACATCCATAGAATAATTCACTAAATTGTGTGCTAAAACTTTGATTCTTTCATCCATTTTATTTTCCCTTTCTTATTCAGAGTACAATTCAAGGTATCACTCTCATTTTATACAAATATATGTCTCAGGTATTCTATGACTTTCTCTTCGCTCCAATCACAAAAAACACCCAGTGGTACTATAGGCTGAACTGTAACAAACATACTGTTTAATAAATCACTTACTTATTATCTGGTAAATAACTGAAAAATAGATTTCCAGCTTCTGCAAACATCGCAGTACCATCATTTAACCCTATTTTCTTAGTCGTGTGGAGAGATGGATCTATCACAGTTATATTATACGCATCATAGCCGGTAATTAACACGGCACTATCCTTATCTTTCATACCAATTACCGGTATATTCTTATCGAGAAAATAAAGTATTTCATCAAGGGAGCATCCGATTAGATTTAATACAGAATTACCCACTCCCTGACTTAACATTTCATCTACTGTACCATTTTTTAAATTACCAGAATTGAAACCGCCGCTTCTATAATTCAGCAGCATTTGCACACTGGCCTTTATGCTGTCGGTATTACCGGATGTATAGACCGGTGTAATATTATTTATATTTTTTGCACTGCTTTTGATACCCCGTTCCCAGATTTTCTGCTGATTTTGATTCAGGACTACACCAGATGTAATATAAGCCTGTTTAATAGCATCTCCAGCTTGTCCATAAAGGCCTTCTATATCACCAAGGGCATAAACAGTATACGGTTCTGCTATAATTTCCGAATCATTTAACCTCAACGTTGTATCTTCTGTTATTATTGTGTTAATCGTATTGTAAGATTTCGGTTTTTCTTCCATGGTAAAACCGGAAGGTAAGGAAATATAAGTTTCAGTCAGCATCTTCTGGGTGACTCTGGTGGTTAATCCAATTGCCTTCGTCTTACCGGTAACCGTATTTAAAATATTATCTGCTTCACAGGATTCATATTGGTTTGTTCCATTCTGCTTCTTTACACGTTTCAAGGTTATTACATTATCTTTAACAGTTGTTCCGGATACATAATACCCTTTCTTGGAATATTCTTTTAAGATATTGGTATTCGAATCAGCAATGTCAATTTTATACATAGGAACCAATACGCTTCCGTCTATATGCTTTATTATATCTTTCGTTTTCACAATTCCATATATAATATTATTATCAATCTTACCAAGTAAATTAATATTATCAGTGGAAGGTGCCGTAATCTTCTGCTGGGATCCGCTCTCTAAATCCAGGATTATAATCTCCGTGGACTCTTTCGGATTGCTGTTATTCTGCCAGGCGATATAATGTTCTTCTTTACTGACAACATAGTCCTCACGGCGGACATCAGATGCAATTACCTTCAAGGATTTCGTAATAAGATTATAAGAGTATATTCTATGGTTTAAGGTAAAATAAAATATATCCAATTGGTTCACATAACTAAAACTATCCAATTCTTCTTTCAGTAACTGATAGGTGATATCCATAGGTATATAAACTAATTCTTCAATTCGGTTTTCCGCGCTGTAATATTTATATAGTACAATGCCCACACGTCCTTCGTAAACCCCCCTGTTCATATAACCATAAACACAGAAATCAATATTTCCATCATCGTCCATATTCAGAATCCTGACATCATGTTCATCGTAGATATCTCTTACATAATCCGTATTCTTCTGGCGGAAAGAAAAAACTTTTACTGCCATGTTCTCTGCCAAATTGTAGTACCATAATTCTCTTTGTCTGACAAAAGAAATTTTATTATTGTCAGTACTGGTAACCAGACCGGTATCGGTCTGATTCGTGATTCCAAGCTTCAATTCACTTTTAGCCAGACTGGTCCTGTCAATATCAAAGATAGCTTCCATGGTTCGTTCATAGCTTAATAAATACATTCGTGAAGAAGTATAACGGACACGATAAAATTCCTTTATATTATAATATTCAAGTCCGGATTCCGTTTCCGCTGAAATCATATATTTTAACACGACAGAGGCAGTGTCTGCATTAATCTCTGTTATAACAGGTATAACGCTTCCCATTACTTTTGGTTTTAAATTGCCCCAACTTACCAAATCAAAACTGGAATGAATGTTAACATAGGCCAGGGAAGTATTATCCGCATCTGCATCGGGTTCCAAATAAATTATCATACTCTCTGCTTTGTTTTTATCCATAATGGCATTATGAAAATCCATAACAAAATTTAATTTTTCTTTATAATATGAAGAAGGCTGTAATTTAACTCTGGTGTAATAATTCATCTTTCTGCTTTCACTGGTTACTAACGTTATTTTTACTGCATATTCTGTGCCTTCATCTAATGTCGTTTTAAATTTAATTTTAGCAGTTTTTTTATCTTCTTCCTTTTCCAGGGCATTTATAGTATCTGTTTCCAATAACTTATTATCCACAACAGAACGCAGTTCATAAATTACACGTTTGACATCATTCCCTTTACCATCAATAACTGCCACAAAGCTTTGATCAGAATCCAGCGGAGTAATAGAATCTCTGACCAGATTAGCATTCAGGTTATTGCTGTAACCGTGGAGAAGGTTAATCTCATCTTTATTAAGCCTTATGGTAAGGATAGGGAAAGAGGCTTCCTCCATCTCGATAGTTTTTTGTATATCAAATACTTCTTCCTTGATATCCCGACTAAAATAATATAAGAAGGTTGCAAAGATACCTAGTAAAATAATACCTCTATATAATAATTTTAACATAGTTTCACTTCCTTACTTCATTCGTGATATAAACTGTCCGATAGCAGTTTATATAAAGCCGGTTCAACCCCAAAAAATTTTCTGCATTCTTCAAAAGAGCTTAATTTTCCTGCTATCATTGGATTATTACTGTTTCTTTCTTGTTTCTTCACGGCTCTTATTAGAATATTTTTAGGAGTATGCTCCATATCAATAAATTCCAGAATCTGAGTTTTATAACCTACTAATTCAAGTATTTCTGCCCTTAAAGCATCGGTTGCTAATGCTGCGATACGTTCCTTAACCAGGCCGTAACGGAATAATGGTTTTAATATATCCTTATTAATCTGGGAATTTAATTCATGCTGGCAGCAAGGTACGGATAAAATTACATCTGCATCCCATTGTACCGCTTTGTGCAGTGCATAATCCGTGGCCGTATCGCAGGCATGAAGAGTCACGACCATATCAACATGGCTTACACCTTCATAAGAAGCGATATCCCCTTCCAGAAAAGTTAATTTATTATAACCGTAACGCATTGCAAGTTTATTGCAGTCCTCTATTATCTGTTTCTTTAAATCTAACCCTATTATCTGTATTGGATAACCTTTTAATTCTTTTAGGTAGTAATACATAGCAAAGGTCAGATAAGACTTGCCACAGCCAAAATCAATAATTGTTAATTCCCTTGTTTTATCTAAATATGGCAATATATCTTCTATAAATTCCAAAAATCGATTAATTTGTTTAAATTTATCATATTTCGCCTTGATTATTTTACCGTCAACGGCCATTACACCCAAATCCACAAGAAATGGAACAGGTTTACCCTCCTCTAGTATATAAACTTTCTCCCTGTTATGGCTTAGCCTTAGGTCCTTATCAATATCCGTTCCACTTAAATCGTACTTCTTCACTTTTATGGTTGTTTTACCTTTTTTGCTGATTAATATAGTAATCTGCTTACTTTGTGTCCTTAAAAGAACCTGCCTCATAAAATGTTCCAGCCATTCAGGCAATTTGTTAAGCAGCTCTTCCTTCGTAAAATTACTGTGGAAAACCTGCTTGTCACGAAATTCAGTCGCCTGAAATATTAATTTGCCTTTTAATAAAACAGGCCGTATCTTAATTTTGCCCGGTTCTGAGCCTGCGGGCGGGTTACTAAATACCATATCTATGAATTCTATATTTAAATGATTGCTTATTATTTCTAATGTATTCTGTTCCATCATACATTTACCCTTCGTTAATATTGTTTCCTTATTCCGCTTCGAATCTCCACTATGTATTTTATCATATAAGTTAAAATATTCCTACTATTTTTAAAAACTTCCTTTTCTTAATTTATGCACGGTTCATCTTCATACGCATATATTGTTTAATAAAATGATATTTAAATCTAAGGAGGATCTAATGAAATATTCCTTGCCCGGATATTCACCCTTTAATAATCCAAATGATCAAGAATCGAATATTAGTTTCAAAGGCAGTATGAAGGCTGCATCTAGGAAAGGCATACCAAATTATACAACTGAATTGCCAAGTAATTCAACTGGATATTATTATAAACCATTATCTAATCCACATTACTCGGACATGGCTGGTAATACAATACAACCTTTTCCTGTCTACCCTAATATGCAGACAAGGCCTAGGACTACCACTCCTTCTATGCCTGATAGCATGATACCCGTAACTCAATCTCCAACAATTCCTGACACCCTGACACCTGGAAATACTTCTCCAACTACGCCTAGTGTTCCCAGAACAACTACTCCATCAAGTCCGGCGTCACCCGGTTCTGGTACTCCATCTGCACCAATGATACCCAGACTTACTACGCCAACTGCCCCGGGGGCACCTAGTCAGGGTATGCCTGGAACTACTATGCCGGCTATTCCCAGGTCTACGACACCAACTACTCCTGGCACTACTCCTAGAACTCCGGCGGCACCTGTTCCTTCCATACCGTCAATTCCCAGGACTTCACCAACTACACCTGGTACTACTACCCCCGGCACTCCTGGTATGCCCGGAACTACTACTCCCGGTACTTCTGCTCCCAGCACTCCTGGTATACCCAGAACCACCATGCCAACAACACCAAGAACTACAACACCAACCATGCCGACAATGCCCGGAACCACTACTCCCACCACACCTACCAGGCCATCGGCTCCGGGTTCCACCACTACTCCAGCAGTTCCTTCCATGCCTTCAACCCCCAGAACTACTGTACCAAGTATACCATCTGCTCCCAGAACAGCTCCTGCTGCACCATCTGCACCCAGGGCCACTATCCCTAATATGACCTTCGAGTCAAGTGCTGCAACATCGTCACATTATCAGGAATCAAATAACAACAATGTAAGCAGCAATAAAACGGATTATGCTTATACCGGGCTTCCTTCTTATGGGGATAATGGCATTTATATTTCGGATATGAATCCTTATCGTGTTCCGATGGGCGTTCCTATGATGCCGCTCTATGGTTATGATAATTGCGAAGATGCAGATAAAGACTGGGATTACATGAAGCAGATGTATCCTGTTATTGCCAAGAAATTACTTGGTGAAATTGAGGATGAATGTGACAAACTGGAATACGATGGAAGCTGTATGTTTGATGAATACCCTGATAAAGTGTACTTGGGCCGTATTGTAGACAGAGTCTACAATAAATACAGTTATATGGAAGACGATATGGTTAACTCTGAAAGCATTAACCAGACAAAACTTAATAATGCTAAATTAGGAGCGAATCAATATGATTATGATTATCGTGATGATTATAGAGATCGCAGGGATTATAGCGGCCGCCGTCCAAGATGGTTAAGAGATCTGGTTGAAGTATTATTATTTAATGAAATATTAAATCGAAGAAGACGTTACAGAGGAAGAAGACGTTGGTTTTAAATTAATTTTCCAAACCTGCTCTAAACTAATAAAATCTTTAGGAAACCCCAACAAGCTCCCCTACTAGCAGACAGATTAACAGCATCTGTTTGCTAGTAGGGGAGTGTTTTTATAGTTTGTTTCAAAAGCCTCAATAACCTCCGTTTATGACCGGTGTTCCTAAGTAAACGTTGGTGCTATCTGTAAGTTCATCATAATTAATAGCAACATGTATATTTATTTTGGTTCCTAATGAAGTAACATATTCATCTAACAGACCACTATAAGCATATATCGTAAACAAATTTTCTTTTCTGTTTTCATAGGCAACTTTACCCTGAAGATTAGAAATCATACTGTCAGCAATCTTATTCATATTATCAAGGCTTAATTTACCTTTATACTTACTGCTTAGCTGCATTGTAATCTGTATATCTTTCGCATCAAGTTCACGAAATACTTTTTTTAATAGATCGCGGTACTTAAGAACACTATCCATATTTTTATATAATTTCAGATTTACCATCAAGTAATGATTGATATCAGTTAATCCGGCTGTGTTTTCTTTTTTTATACTAACAACTTTTAGTAAGGTTTCTGCATTTTTACCGTTCTTCTCAGCATAGACTTCGCTTTCATCACCATTATTATTAATTGTTACTTCCTTATCTACGCTAAGTCCTATCTGGTTTGCAACATATAAGAGAAGCTCCTTTTTATCCGATTCGCTTAAATATCTATTACCATAATTAGCTTCCATCTCAAGTTCAAAGGACGAAACCTCTGAATTGGTACTGACAAAAGCCTCCAGGATATTACTTTCCGGCCGCAGCATTGTATTTACTGCAATTTGCATAATAACAGCAATCCATAGCACTCCTATTACATATATTGTAAGTTTTGATTTTTTTCCAACTAGTAATTGTTTCAACTGTATTGAAAGACTACTTGTTGCCCTCATAGTATTAACCTCCAAATGGTATAGTTGCTTTCATTCCATATACCTTTCATTCCAAAATCCAATCTCTGATTTGCTTGTTACTAGAATAAATCTTTTTCTGTATTCTTACCCAAAACCAGGATTTTATACAGACGGAATAAAGAAGAGCCATATTAATAAAATGGAACAGCCTCTCTTCTTCGTTACATAGAGTATTAAATACAATGTACGCAAAATAAACCTGCCCGGATAAATGGACAGGTTTATATATATTCTTTGTTAATCTTCAATTAAGTTAATCCTTCTGATATGTCTTTCATCCTTTGAAAAGGGGGTATCCAAAAAAGTATCTACTATTTTAAGTGCCAGACCAGGACCAACCACTCTGGCTCCCATTGCCAGAATATTGGCATCATTATGAGATTTGGTTGCTTCTGCGCTAAAACAATCATGACAGAGAGCTGCACGAATTCCTTTTATTTTATTTGCCGCAATGGATATGCCAATTCCCGTTCCGCAAATTAAAATTCCCAGCTCGCACTCCTTACTTAAAACTGCGTCTGCCACTTTCTTTGCATACACCGGATAGTCACAGGACTCCTTTGTATAAGTACCAAAATCTTTATATTCAATATGTCTTTCCTTCAAATGATCCATTACTTCTTTTTTTAACTCATAACCGCCGTGATCACAGCCAATTGCTATCATAATATTTCCTCCTCATTCAGTTTGTATACAGTTTTTTTCACTAAACGTGCAAGTTCTATATAACATTCCTCATAATCAATTAATGTTCCGCCATAAGGGTCAGTTACATCCCCGCTTTCGCCAACAAATTCTTTGATGGTATAAACGTTATCAGTATAATGAAAGTTTTCTATTACACTCTTTTTTTGTTTATCCGTCATGGTAAGAATAAGTGTATTCTCATCAATGTCAGAATTCTTTAAACCTCTGGATATATGGCCTTCCAATTGCAGATTATGACTTTTTAAAACCGTATCTGCTTTCGGGTTGGAAGGTTCTGAAAACAAAACTACCAGACCCCTGGATATTACCTTTATATCACTGTTGGTTTCCAGGCTTTTATATATCGTTTCCGCCATTGGACTTCTGCAAGTATTACCGGTACATACAAATATGATTTTTTCATATTTTATCATATAAACCTCTTTTCTGGCTATTCTAACTTTGATCCCTAATCCGTCCTGCTTATTTAATATTCAGACTTCCTGCCTTGGCCTAAACTTTTTCTATATGATATCCTGCTGCTTTTAATAGCCGATTCATTATGGCTTGTCCTAATTGGTTACTTTCAAAGCTTTCCGTAAATATATAGTCTGCGCCTTCCGAATCAAACTCCCTTAAGATTTCAAATAAACCTCTTGCAATCGTACTTTCATCTTTTCTTGTTCCAATGGTTTTAACGATACCTCTATGATAGTAAGAAAGTGTTTCATCTGTTGCTATAATTCCAACTTTATAACCTTCCAGAAGTTTTTTTTCTGCAATCTCATTAATTGTATGGATTACAGTTTCATTATTTCCTTCATACACAGTAAGGTCACCTTTGGGTGCGTAATGTTTGTACTTCATACCAGGGGCTTTAGGCTTTATACTTGGATCCTGCACCCGTGTAAGGACTGCCTTATCATATTCCACCTCACCGATTACCTGTTCAATCATCTGCACGGTAATATAACCCGGTCTTAATATAACCGGTATATCTGCGGTAACATCTACTATGGTTGATTCCAAGCCGATATCTACCTGCCCCCCATCTATAATCATATCAATAATACCGCTTAAATCTTCTATCACATGGGCAGCCTTGGTCGGACTGGGTCTGCCGGATACATTTGCACTGGGTGCAGCTATATAGATTCCCGAATTCCGTATTAACTCATAAGCAATCGGATGTGACGGCATTCTGATTGCGACTGTATTTAATCCGCCGGTGGTACTATAAGGTACTTTACTGCTTTTATTAAATATTAAAGTCAGGGGTCCCGGCCAAAAAGCTTCCGCAAGCTTTCTCCCCGTCTCCGGACAATCTGATGTCAATTCCTTTATTGCACCTAAATCGGCAATATGAATAATTAAGGGGTTATCCGACGGTCTTCCCTTTGCTGCATATATCTTCCCTGAAGCCTCTGGATTAAGACCATCTGCACCTAAACCATAGACGGTTTCCGTAGGAAATGCAACTAGCCCTCCCTGACGCAAAATCTCTGTGGCTTCTTTTAATTCCGCCTGGTTAAAATTACTGCTGTCTATTGTTATTATCTTTGTTTTCATCCGTATTCCAATCCTGTTCCCATTATGCCACGTGTTATGTTTTTATTCATGGATATTATAGCACTATATTTTTGAATATTCCATCATTATTTGTCGGAGTAACTATTAAGGTAAGAAAGTAAACCCAGATGGATTGCAAAAGCCATTTTCTCCTGGTAATTCCCGTCAATTAGCAAGGCTGCCTCCGTATGATTAGATAAATATCCACATTCTACAATAACAATTGGGCATTGGGTTTTCTTCAACATATAATAGCTGTCGTTCGCTTTTGCCATCCGCTTATTACCATCCTGCAAAGTACCTTTTAATTGCTTTTGCATAATTTCTGCAAATTCTTTGCCTTCCCTGGAATTAGAATAATAAAATACCTGTGCACCCTTGATGCTTTCCTGGGTGAAACTGTTCTGATGTATGCTGATAGCCAGCACGGCATTGCTGTTATTAATTATATCTACACGTTTTCTCATATCAACTGCTTTTTTATTGGAATCACTTTCCGAATAAAGGCCGCTGTCATCTTCTCTTATCATAATAACATTGTAATCATTTTGCTCCAATAATTTTTTAAGTTTCAATGCAATACTTAAATTTATGTCTTTCTCCAGGGCCCCATTGATTCCAACCTTACCGGGATCCCTGCCCCCATGTCCTGCATCCACTATTATGGTTGGCTTATCTTTCTGTTTTCCGGATTCAATTGCAAATCCTACCTGTTTCATAACATCAATAGACGGATTTGCCAATAAGAATACGGATAAACTAACCATAAATAAAAA
Organism: Anaerocolumna sp.; assembly: GCA_049692775.1. GTDB lineage: Bacteria > Bacillota > Clostridia > Lachnospirales > Lachnospiraceae > Anaerocolumna. The sequence goes on from JBAVPE010000152.1 coordinate 42,428, forward strand.
CAAAATATTAAAATATTTTTTAAAGCTTTTCCTTTTCATCGATTTTACCAATATTCTTGACTTTTATATATTCTATGAAAAGAAACTCATTGCTATGAATTGAGTGTTTAATTTATATATTTATTAATGACATCCCAGATACTTTCTTTCTCAAGTCCCAGTTTCCAGCAGGCAATTCCCGCTGCATCAGCCTGATCAATCAGCTTTAACTTTGCTTCTATGGAATCTTCCTCCTCAAGCCAAATCTTATAAGTAGCACCATCCTTCTCATATTCCCCGTAATATTGTCCGGTTTGATCATCCCATTTCGGTTCAATTCCATTATCCTTAAGCAGCGCCTGGGCACCAGACATACCAAAGGCCTCCGAAGTAACTGATATATCGCCATTATCATCTTTTGTTTCTTTCCATTGTCTTGTATAAAAAGGAATGCCTATAATGACTCTTTCCTTGGGTACCATTTCTAAAATACTGTTAATTGCATTCTCAACGAAACCAATTGAAGCTACAGAACCACTTTCCTCAGAACCGCCGTGATGTTCATCGTATGCCATAATAATTACATAATCCGCTACCACTCCCTGTTCTTCCCTGTCATAGTAAACGGAGTAGCTGGAGGGAACATAATTGTCGATTGACAGTACAATTCCATTATCCCTGCACATTACAGAGAGCTCGCGTATAAATTCTATATACTGGATTCCTGCTTCAGAGGGAATATTCTCAAAGTCAATATTTATCCCATCTAAGTTATATTCGTCTGCCTCCCCCTTTAATTTTTCGATTAATTTTTCTCTTTTCGATGTGTAGGACAATAAGTTTAGCATATTGACATCCGGACTAAAATCATCAATCAGTGCCCATACCTCAACGCCAAGGGAATGGGCTTGTTCCACGTAGTTTTTATCTGCCAGAGAGGTAATTGTTCCATCATTATCCGTAATTTTATACCAGGTTGGGGATACCACCGTTACGCCCTGTGTTTTATTAAGCAAATTTATTAAGTTATCGTTGGCATCCATATTGGTCACCTGATGCCAAACCAGATTGACCGTACCGTTCTCCTTAAGGTGTGAATAAACAGGTGCTTTATAATCACTTTCAACTGCATCATAATAAGATTGTACCACGTGCTTATTCTTAACATAACCAATAATACCATCTTCTGTCATTACCTTACTGAAGCCATCCTCCGTTACCTGATTGGTATCCACGTAGGCCAGCGGCTGATCCGGTTCCAGTTCCACTAATATATCGCTTTTAATACTGGGCTCATATCTTAACTGGGTAGCCGTCTTAACCTTAGTAAATAAGTAGTCACCCCAATTATATTGAATTACGATACGATTTGGGGTTTCATAATATTGATAACGCATATCCGAATATTGTTTCACAAAATCTACGGCAATATATACTCCATTCTCTTTTGTTATTGCAAATGGATGTTCCGCTTCTTTTTTTTCTTCATTCGAATAATAAGTATTACTGCCTGCTTGGGTTTTAATTACTTCTGTAGGGGTCGTATAACTTAGGAGCTTTTCATTATCATCCCAGTAGAACCTTTTATTTAACATTCCTATTACCGTATCATAATCAAGATAGATCGTTCCACCTTCCGATAAAGCCTTTTTCTCATAGATTTTATCCTGCATAATAATCATTACTTCATTTTTATTTAATTTATAATATTCCATCAAATCCATCACCTGTTTACTTGGCGTGAAATATTTAATCATTGCAGCGCCAATACAAATAACAATGATAGCCAAAGCAATGGAAGTACCGATAATTGCCTGTTTCGTTTTTTTATCCATACAATCCTCCTGATATAATATAGGGTACTTCTTTTCTGAAGTACTGACTTGCTTTTATTATTATAGCATTGAATTAACATACCGTCATTATTTAAATCGACTTTTTTATAAATAAATACTTAAAACTTTCCCTTTAAAATAGTCATTCCGTGCATTTTTATGCAATAAAATGCAATTCCCTCCTGCATTAAAATAGGGATTGCCTTATGAGAAGCAACCCCCACAAAATATAGAGTACTGTATGTCCGGTAATTTTACCTATTTTTATTATAAACTAAAATTCTAAAGCAATCATATTTGATTTATATAGCTCTCCGGGTAATATAATTTTACCCTTGATAACAATATAAAATATATCATATTTTCTGTCTTTTGCATTGAGGATACGGTTTGACAGACCTAATAATGGTTATTTTATCCCAAACGAATTAATTTTAAACAATATAAAAAAGTGCATATGACAACAAAAGGTTAACTGCAGCAGTAGATATCCGGATAAGAAGGTCATTTTGTGATATGTTATACTTACCAGATAAATTGTTTTATATCATAATTAAAATTAATATATAATACTACTATATTATAAAGCTATTGATAACTTATATATTTTGAGTACTCCCGGAAGCTCCCATCGCCTGTTTTAACTAATCTCCAGATGCCGGACAAAATATCTTCCGTAAATTCAATCAGTTTCCGAGAGTACTTATTTTATGACTCCTAAATAAATTTTTGAAAGAAATGGATCACTTCTTCTGTGAGAATAAATGGATCAGGCTCATAGGGTATTCCATAAATATTTTTCTGCAGCCTTTTTATACCCTCCTTTAATGCTTTGTTTTGCGCAAAAGAAATTGCATAAATCCATTGTTCACAATTTTTAATATGTGCGGTATTACCTGTAAACTTATCCAATTCATGTATTTTCCAAACTGTCAGGCTGCTTACTATTATTTTCTTATCACAACGTAAAAATTCACTTTTATTTTTAACCATATCTGTATTTAAATCCAAAATCACACAGTCATACTTGTCACCTACTATCTCCGGTATACCTTGTAAATTTTTGTTCTGATAAAATGTAACCCTTCGAATCGTGAAAAAATCCTGATGATCTATATCTTCCGTTTGATCAAAGAAATACTGTTTCAAATATTGCAGGTCAGTCCTAGGACTGCATTCAATAAAAGCAATCCTCTGTCCCCTATATTCACTAAGATAAGTTGCAAGTAATATTCCCAAATGGGTTACGCCTGCACCGGTATGGGTGCCCATTATCCCAATGATTAGTTTGCCCTGTGTTTTTTCTTTTGTCAGTTTTTTCATTAATATGGGTTCTCTCCGCATTCTTAATCTCCTAATGATTAATGAGTACTCCCGAAACTTCCATAGCCCGTTTTTACTGATATTTTAGATGCTGTTAAGAAAAGTGGTTAATAAATTTTTAACTAGATCCTCTAAGAATTCGTTCCTTTCCCAATGAAAAGGATTGGGTTCATAAGGTATCCGGTAATAGTTAATCTTGCCCATATGCTTCGCGATTTTTCTATATTGATTTCCATCCAGATAATTAAATAAGTATTTAATATCTTTTTCTCCTTTTAAAAGCCGTAACACCTCTTCAGTTTTACTTAATTCCCAATCTTTCGCTCCGGCTACAATCAGTTTTATATCTGATTTCAGGAATTCCATCCGGTTATCGTCATTTATACAGCCAAAATCGATAATCGTTATCGGATAATCATCTTTCTTATAGGCGGTATTTACTGCATAGTATGGGATTATGTTACAATCAAATATTTGACAGATGCCATCTATCGTCTTTATATTCTGATATCTGTTAAGAATTGCAGAAATGTGGTTAGAATCATTTTTTTCTATATATAAAGCTTTTTTTCCATTTGAATTAAAATATGTTGTGATAAGGATTGCCAGATGTGTAGACCCAATTCTATGCTGTGCACCGGCAATAGCAATATGGATGGATTCCTTTTTTTCTGGATTACTGATTAATTTTTTATGATTTATTCCTGATAATTTATTCTTTAATGCTTGTACGGAAGAATATCGCAAAACTGAATGATAACACAGGCTCTGATGAATGATATGCTGTAATGATTTTGAATAGTGCTTTAATTCCTTCTGATGCCGTTTCGGAATCTGAATATCATAGGCTGCTCCCGCAGCCATATAATACAATAAAGAACCGATTCCAAATATATCCGTCCGCTCGTCCGGCATATGTCCAGTATACAATTCAGGCGCCGCAAATCCTCTTGTGCCCAGTGAAAACTTTCTGCCTTTCAAGTTGTTTTTGAAACTGGATGCGCCAAAATCAATCAGTTTGACCACATCATCAGAAATGATAATATTCTCGGGTTTTAAATCTAGATATAAAATTGGATTATTTAAGGAATAAAGATATTGCAACAGATCACAAATCTGAATAGCAAAATTAATGATAAGAATTTCTTTGAATTGCCGGCATTGTTCTTTTAATACCTTTAAAGATACACCTTCTATATATTGTTCTATGATATAAGAGTTATGCGCGTCCTCTTCAAAATCATATACTACAGGTATACAGGCGTGCTTAAGATTTTTTAGAATATATGCTTCATTAAGCAGTTGTTCATGCAGGAGGTTGTCCTTGTTGATCCGCTTAATTGCCCTGAGGGATTTTAATTTAATATGTTCAGCTAAAAATACGTCAGCACTACCCCCATGTCCTAACGATTCTATAATTCGATATTTCTGAAACCATATAAGGTCTTCCATTCTCTCCTTTCCTGATAGGACAAATCCGTTAAAAAGTAACTTTTTCCACTTAAATTAACCAAGTAATCCTAATATTTATTATATACTACAAGATAACAGTGCACAACAGTTTTTCTATTGACTCTTTTACCAAACTTTTCCCATTTATTTGGTCATATTGTTAATAAGCAGCTCTGTCATATTATGGAAAACGAAGTAAATATTTAATAAATCTTTCGCATATAATCATATTGACTTTATTTCGCATTTAAATTATACTTTGTTTACAACATAGCTAAAGGTGTTCTTGTACCTTAAATTATTGCATGTTGCAACTCTTTAAACTATTTATTCCAGGCCAGCACATAGAAAAGGATGTGATTCTATGAAGATAGAGAAAATTAGTGAACGCCAGATTCGCTGTACTTTAAGCAGAGATGATTTAGTAGATCGTGAATTACGTATTAGTGAACTCGCTTACGGAAGTGAGAAAGCAAAGGCCTTATTTCGAGATATGATGCAACAAGCAAACTATGAATTCGGTTTTGAAGCAGAGGATATTCCCTTGATGATAGAAGCCATTCCGGTTTCGCCTGAATGTTTAATTTTAGTAATAACCAAAGTTGAAGATCCAGACGAATTGGATACTCGTTTTTCTAAGTTTTCACCTGATTCAGATGAACATGAAGATTTATATGATGATGATGCAGATGATTCTTATGCAGATGAAATTATTAATGTTTTTGGTCAAATGGATGATTTAATCGGTGAATCGGCCGAAGATGAAAAAGACGATTTTGTCCCTCTTGCTGAAGCATTATCCATTAATAAGGATGAATCCCAGGAGGAAGAATCTGCCACTCAAAAGAGTGTGTCTTACCAGACCAATTTAATGAAAGTATATTCCTTTAAAACTCTTAATGAAGTAACTAAATTATCAAGTGTTATATTTGCTTACTACACAGGAGCTAACAGTTTATATAAAAACCCGGTAAACTCCATGTATTACTTAATTATTACAAAATCTGACCATACCCCCGAAGAGTTTAATAAGATTTGTAATATTATTTCTGAATATGGAAGATCAGAACGCACAACTTATGCAAGTCCGTATTATTATAAAGAACATTTCGAAACGATTATAAAAGATAATGCAATTCAGATATTATCTGCTTTATAATCTTTTATGATTAAATAGTAATATTATAGGAGATGGAAACTCTTATGTAAACAGTTCCCTCCGCCATATGACGGAGGGGTCTTTTTAGCAAAAACAAAGAAATTTGACTCAGTAACCTAAAAACTGCCCGGAAAAGCAAATTGCATTCCGGACAGTTTTTCAGTCAGCTGTTAACCTAATACTATACTCCTTATAACAACTGTTATTATTTTGTTCCAAGATACTCATTAATTGTTTCCAGTAATTCTTCTGCGTCCATTCCATGAACCATTGCAGCTTCTTCTAAGGATTCTCCCTGAGATGATGGGCATCCAACACAGTGCATTCCAGATGCCATTAAAATTGGGATAATTCCCTGATCAACCCTGATAATTTCACCGATTGTCATTTCTTTTGAAATTTGTGCCATGTATATACCTCCTTACGTTTATTTCAAACGATTATTATTTATTTATATGTGAACGTCTTAATTATAATCTATGTTTTATAACCCGTCAAGGGTTTAATTTTGGCACCGGAAGAATTTTGATACCGGGGGAATAAGTTTTTATATTAACCTAAAGGCTGAACTGTAACGAAATTTATATATATTTAACTTGTATTATATTTGATTTTATATTAAAATGATGATGAAATCTTAAATAGGAGGTACATAATCATGGCATATAAAATTTCTGACGAATGTATTAGCTGCGGCGCATGCGCTAGCGAATGTCCAGTAGGCGCTATTTCTGAAGGCGCAAGTCATTATGAAATTGACGCTGATACTTGTTTGGATTGTGGCGCTTGTGCAGCTACATGCCCAACCGGTGCTATTGAGGCTTAATATATTCAAAATTCCAGGGGCTGTCATAGTGGATTACTTATCCACGGGACAGCCCCTGATTTCATCAGTAATTAAATCCTGCCCTTATTAAAGATTCCTTTTTTTCTTTTCAATCTATCCGTTTTTGCAGCTGCAAATTCAGTACGGCTGTTTTGTAATTCACGTAATGTCCGGTCAAATTGTTTAAAACGTTCTTCTTCCCGTTCTTCTTTCACACGCAGTAAGAAGTCCATTTCCTTAATAACACTTTTCGTTACTGCATCACTGACAGAATCCGACAGGGCCTCATTATTATCCTTCAACACTTCCGTTATAAGATTACCCATTATAGTTTTAAATTGATCCATTTTTCCCGATGCCTTTTGCACTAAACCATCCTGCCCATCCATATCAGGTTTCTGAACGGACAAAGAAGCCTTACTATTCTCTCCTGCAATTGCATCCATATACTTTTTATCCCACTCCTGCTGCATTTTTTCTACACCCTCTTTATCCAAATTGTTTAATTTTTGAATTTCAGGCAAAAGCATCTTAATTGCACGCAGCTGGTATCCTTTTTCCTTCAGTATTTTAACCGCCTTTAAAACCTCAATATCCTCGTCCCTATAATATCGGTGCCCCATTTCATTTCTTAGTATATGTAAATCTAGTTCTTCCTCCCAATATCGTAATGTATGCTGTTCAATCTCTATTCTTTTTGAGGCCTCTGATATCATATATCGAGTTTCGCGCATAGCTCTTCCTCCTCTGTTGATTGTAATATTTTTACACTTCTTTAATTATATCACAGCATAATTCCAATGCAATACGTTTGAAGTACTTTCTCAATTAACTTATCGACAGGGTTTGGCAGGAGCTTGTCCCGCTCTCCAGTCCTTGACATATTCCTACGGCAACCTCCAATTGCAGCTTTTCTGTCAAATTAATTTCTGGTATAAAAAGTATTAATCCTTCTGCGATAATAATGGTTAAAAAATACCTGCCTGAAATTTATAGTTTAACTTCCTGCAAAATAAATGCAGAACCATAATTTCTGGCAGGCTGTTAACCTTTTTAATTGCCCTGTCTCTCCAGGTTAGCGAATTTGGTGAATTGTGACAGCCAGGCAAGTTTTACTGTGCCGGTTGGACCATTTCTTTGTTTACCTATAATTATTTCAGATATTCCGGCTTCCTCCGAATCATGATTATAATAATCATCCCGGTATAAAAACATAACGATATCGGCATCCTGCTCGATGGCGCCGGATTCCCTAAGGTCAGATAACATAGGTCTTTTATCAGGTCTTTGTTCTACTGCACGGCTTAGCTGGGATAAAGCCACTACCGGAACACTAAGCTCCCTTGCCAGCCCCTTTAAGGAACGGGATATTTCTGAAATCTCCTGTTGTCTGGACTCGGATTTCTTACTGCCGGACATCAGCTGCAAATAATCGATAATAACCAGTCCAAGATTATGTTCTAATTTAAACTTCCTGCACTTTGAACGAAGTTCACCGATAGAGATACTGGAGGTGTCATCGATAATTAAATTGGAATTACCGATGACCCTGGCACTTTCAACCAACTTTAACCAGTCCTCATCACTTAATTCCCCGGTCCTCATGGATTGTGAATTAACCTTGGAATGCATTGACATGATACGCTTTACTAATTGATCCTTTGACATTTCCAAACTGAATATGGCAGTGGTTAAATTATTTTTTAAAACTACATGCTCTGCAATATTTAATACAAATGCCGTTTTACCCATGGAAGGTCTCGCAGCAATCAAAATTAAATCTGACGGCTGCAAACCTGCTGTTTTATAATCCAAGTCGTAAAAACCGGTAGCGACACCGGTTACGCTACCTTTATTCCTTGCTGCGGCTTCAATACTTTCCAGGGATTTAAACACAATGTCTTTAATGCCGACAAAATCACCTGTATTCCGTTTCTGAAGAATATCAAACATTCTCTTTTCCGAATCTTCAAGAATCGTTTCCAGTTTTTCTTTATCCAGATAGCATTCGTTTGTAATAGACTCCGTTACTTTAATTAACTGCCTTAAAGTTGATTTTTCTTTGACAATGTTCGCGTAATATCTTACATTGGCAGAGGTCGGTACGGAAGTAATTAAATCTCTGATAAATTCAAGACTGCATAATTCAGGGGGAACATCCTTTTCTTTTAATTTATTCTGAAGGGTAACTAAATCTACTGGTTTTCCTTCATTAAAAAGTTCAAGCATGGCATCATACAAGACACCATACCTATGTTCATAAAAGTCTTCTCCGATAATTAATTCAGAAGCTGCCACAATGGCATCCTTATCCATAATCATGGATCCGATTACCGACTGTTCTGCCTCTGAACTATGTGGAATCACTTTTTTTATAAATGCCTCATCCATCAGCCTTCCCTCCTAAAGTCTGGTACCCATTTATTGCTCACTTACCTTTACCTTTAGTTCCGCAGTTACCTGAGAATGGAGTTTAACAGGAACCGTATGGGTTCCAATCGTCTTAATCGGCTCCGGGAGATGTAATTTCTTCTTGTCAATATCAAGGGCACACTGTGTCTTTATTGCGCCTGCAATTTCTTTTGATGAAATGGAACCAAAGGTTCTTCCGCCTTCACCGGCTTTAATTTTAACCTCTAATGTCCTGCTTTCTAAATTTTTAGCCAAGACCTGTGCTTCTTCCAATAATTCTTTTTGCTTTTTATCTTCCGCTGCTTTTTGTAATTTCAGATCATTCATATTTTTCGCATTTGCTTCTAAACCTAACTTTTTCGGTAATATGAAGTTTCTGGCATAACCATCACTTACATTTACTAATTCACCTTTTTTCCCTAATGCTTTTACGTCCTGTGTTAATATAATCTGCATAACAGATCTCCTTTCAAGTAAAGAGGCTCAGTGGAAACCCTCATGGCCTGATTTGTTCCCTTAAGACTCGTTAAAACTATAATTCTCCTTCTTGTTTCATGGTTGATAAGGTGGCTTTTAAAGTATACATCGCTTCAGCCAGGGTAGAATTTGTAAACTGGGCACCTGCAACACTCATATGTCCACCACCGCCTAACCGTTCCATAATCAGCTGTACATTGACTTCGTCAATAGAACGGGCACTTAAATATATTTTATCATTAAATTCGGTTAATACAAAAGTTGCCCTGATATTCGTGATATTTAATAATTCATTGGCAACCTGGGCACCTAATACCGTAGGGCTGTTTATTCCGGCACTGGAGCACACCGTAATGGCATAATGTTCTAAATAAACTTCCGTTGCACTGATTGCCTCAGCTTTGGTTTTATATTCATCCATATCACTGCGGAATGCTTTGCGGATACGGGTTACATCTGCTCCATTCCTTCGCAGGAATGCTGCTGCTTCAAAAGTCCTTACTCCGGTTTTCGTGAGGAAGTTGTTAGTATCAATCATAACCCCGGCATACATGGCATCCGCCTCAACTTGTTTTAATCTTAATCCATCCCCGATATATTGCAGGATTTCAGCGACCATTTCACAGGAAGAGGATGCATAGGGTTCTATATAAGATAGCACTGCATTATCAATTGCTTCGCCAGTCTGACGATGATGATCCAGGATTACTATGGTTTTAGTTAAGGACAATAATTCTATGCACTCCGTATAGTTGGGACGATTTACATCTACAATGACTAACAGGGTATTGTTATCCACCACACTCATTGCCTGTTCCCCTTTTAAAAACATATCTTCCTCGTAATCCGGATTATTAATAAATCTGGTCATTAAGGGACGGACCGAAGTGGTTACTTCATTTATAACGATATGTGCTTTTTTATTTAAGGTCTTAGCAATACGGTAAATACCGATGCCTGCACCAAAAGAGTCCACATCGCCGATGGCATGTCCCATTATGACAACCTTATCTTTTGCTTCTACAAATTCCTTAAGGGCATGAGCTTTTACCCTGGCCTTAACTCTTGTACTCTTCTCTAACTGAATACTCTTACCACCGTAATAAAGAAGTTTATCACCATCCTTCACGACTGCCTGGTCTCCACCCCTGCCTAATGCCAAATCAATGGCAGCTCTTGCATATTCGTAGCTTAACTGGTAGGATTCCGTATTCACACCAAGACCGATACTGATGGTAACTGACATATCATTTCCGATATTAACGGCACGTACTTCTTCAAGAAGATTGAATTTACTGGTTTGTAATTGGGGCAGGTATTTCTGTTTAAACATAAAGATATATTTATCTTTTTCTAACTTTTTCACAATGGCATCAATACTCTGCATATATTTATTGATTTTGCGGTCTACTAATGCGATCAATAAGGAACGCCTTACTTCATCAATGCTTTCTAAGGCTTCTTCATAATTATCAATATACAAAAGACCTGTGATCATCTTCTGGTCATAATTTTCCCGGATCAGGGTTTTAATTTCCGTTTCATCATAGACATACATGGCTATTAAAGCATTGGTATCATTCAGTCCCATATCCTCATACTCAAGGGAAATATCGTCTGAAAAATCAGCCGAAATAATTTTTCTTAATATAATCTTATAATGACTGTCGTTTTTAGCTGACCTGATGGTTTTATCCTGCATATCCCTTGGAAGGGAGGTGGCTGTTATTTCTGGAAATATATTGGATATAGCCTTACGGGCAATGTTTTCATTTTCAATAATATCCAGAAATTCATTATTACCCCATAGCAGTCTCCCCTCATAATCCAAAATCGCATAAGGAAGAGCCATCTCTTTTAATAATTGTTTTTGTACCTGTCCATAATCGGCAGCATAGCGGATTAGATCTCCTATTATATTAGGTCTTCTAAAAAAGTATAACAGCATTGCTATTACTACGTATAAAATCACAAAACCAAGCATTACTAATCCGGCTTCCTGATCTATCACGTATATACTGATATTCATACACACCAATAACAGTGACAGCATAATCGGCCAACGCAAATACGCCTTCAACGCTCCTTTTACTTTGATATTCTTTTTCATTCTCCCATGCTCCTTATGAAATCTATATCACATGTGAAACAATTATTTATTTCACACCAATAATTAATAAATCTGTAAAAGCTGCCTCATTCATCTTTAGTCAAACCAGACGGTACTAATTTTCCTTATAATTTATTGTGATGTACATTATACCATTTATAGCAATGAAATTAAAGATTTTTTTATAAATTCATAACAGACCGGTTTTTAGTACAGTATTCTGCATCTATTAAACCAACCGTTCTTTTACACAATGAAAGACAGCTTGCTGCATTTGCAGCAAGCTGTCTTCCGGAGGTTTAAAAAGCACAGTTATTTATCTAATATATATTAATCTCTTCCCCTCGTGATTATAAAATACTTAGAAAATATATGCACCTATTGTTCCTTCAAATACAGCCTTATAAGTCCCATCAGCTAATACGAGGAAAGACTTCATATATAAATATCCGGTACAATCCACGTCCATGCTTTTATTATATTCGCTGTAATAAATTGATTCAGGAACATCTTCAAGATAAAGATAATATTTAGTTACTGTTTTTGTGTAAGAATAATACCACGCGTTTGGTGTAACTATACTATTGCTTTCAAAGGTTACATCACTTTTGTCCGCAGCACCGGTTGTTGTTTCAGCCCCGTAAACAGTCATTCCAAAGGATAAAAGCATTACAATCGTTAATAAAAATGTTGTTATTTTTTTCATTCGTATCTCTCCTTTCCTTTATATTCATTATAACTGCGCAATCTTACATTAATGTGACATTTTTTTAAATTTTAAAATATTATATTTTTTTAACGGATAAAAAGCTATCAACAGATTTAACATTAAATAGATCAAAGTAAATACACAAATAAAAGTCCACGGCAAAGTAGCAAAATAAACCTTAAATACATCTCTTCCCAGATTTAATATCCCCACACTTTTCACTAAATCCTTGAATTTGTTTACATACAGCATTAACTGATATAGGTAGATTGCAATAAATCCAATTATAACGCAAAGCATACAATTTATAAGTATATTATATAGATAAATAAACTGTATTTTCAGTTTATCCATTCCTAATATAGCCAAAATATGATTCCGGCCATAATCTGATTCCATTTTTGCTGTCAGATTATTGTATTGTACTGTCGCAATTATAAAAAAGATCAAAAAACTGATTCCAAGTGAAATGACAGCGCTTACCAGAACGTCATATTTAGCATTTTCTTTTAGTATCCTGAAATTTTGAAAATAAAATTCATCAACCATTTTAGAAATTTCAACATCTGTTCTTTCAAAGTTTGCATTTTTATTGGCATAGATTTGCAGATATTCATAAGTATCACCAGATACCAATCTATCATAAAGCACATTATTACATATAACGGAATATGGTTTCGTCAAAAAAAATTGCGAGTTATTATTGTCGAACTCATAAATTACTCCAGCAACTTTTACTGTGACATTACCCCTCTCACCCTTTATCACCATTTCATCACCAGTCCCTACTGTGTCTTCTGTAATAACGTTATAAGCTGGCAAAAATAATGGATTTATTTTATTTATATGGCTTAACATCCTCCCATCCTGTGTCCTGTAAAATGCCGGAAGATAGAGGATCACTTCATTTCCTTTTAAAAACTCCTGTGCTGATATATTGCCTTGATCCATCTCATCTAAGTAAATTTTATAATCCCCTGCTTCATCGGATATACTGTAAACCGTAGCATGAACAGCCGCCTCTCCGGCATATTTAGAAAAAAAACTATTCTTTAAATATTCTGCATATTCGCTCTTCTCCATACCTTTCCAGGTTAGCGGAAGATAATCAGAACATCTGTAAGCCCTTATATAATCAATTCCGTAAATTTTACTGATTTCCTCTGCCTCTTCTTCCCCTATGTGGGTCTGGGTTTCATAATAAGAAGATATAATGCCGTAATCATAATCTTCAGAATAGGTATTCATAATGGTTGAATACTCACTATACTTCTGATAGGAACGATAAGAAGTACTGGCAAGGGCCAGAAAGGCTCCAAGGGAAAGCAGAAAATATACTACTGTTTCTTTTCTATGGGCATTGTTAAAAATCCTAACCATATGTCTTACCGTCAATGGCTTCAGTTTTCTTCTTCTCTGATAATGGATCCTGTTTTCCGGCTGCAATATAACATTACCTGTCAAAGACATTTTTCTGATACGCATAACAGCTGACACAGCAAAAAGAAATACAAAGACCATAAGAATAAGAATCATATAAACCAGCTTAACAAAATTTAAGTAAAAGATAAACTCACCGTTAATATAGTATTTAAGAATCTTATAACCCACAAAGGATACAAAAAACCCAAAGATTATTCCAGCTGTAAAGGCTGCTGCAAGGACAACTATCAATTCCTTGAAATACAGTTCTGATATTTGGTATTTACTTGCTCCTAAACAACGCATCACAACAAAGTTTTTATTATGTTCCTTTAAGGAAGTATAAAAAATATGAAAGATAAATAAGGCAGAAGTTATGGTTACAAGCAATACAAGAATAAATCCAGATAAGAAAACTTCATTCGGTGTCTTATTTTTTAATACATATTCATAATAAGTATAATCATTTTTAACAAAATTACCCCTATCTGCGGTCAGATATTCCAACTCATCTGCATTCTTTACAAATGCTTCCTTTAAAGTACCAAATATATTCTCATAAACCGGTGGTACCGCCAGGGAGGTGTCTGTTACAAAAAATGATACCAGCTGGTTTCCTTCGGTTTTCCATATGGAAGAATAATTTTTTAATATGCCTGTAAGGATATAAGTCTTTTGAATCTCCTGCATTTTTTTACTTTCATTATTATAGACTTGAATTTTCAGATGTATTGCCTGTCCTATTTCATAGGAATATCCCCCCATGGACAGATCATCCAATTCAACCGCTATTTCGTTATCTTTTTCCGGAAATCTTCCGTCCATTAAAGACAGCCCCGACCGGACCATGTTATCATCAACCGAACCGATTGTACCTGTGGCTTTGCTATCACCTCCGAGAACACTCCCATATACCGTCATTTTACCGACGTTTTTCAAGGTACCATGATTTAGAAGCTCTTTGTATAAAGTGTCATCCGTATTATAAACGGATATATGCCAACTGCCATAAATGTCTTTACGCTGCTGTTCTTCCGTTTTTATTAAGCTGTCATTAAAAATGGTAACAGAAACCGTAAAGGTGCAAGCTAAAATGATTATAATGATGAAAGAAATATAAGATTTTTTATATTTTTGCAGGTTTAATTTAACTATTTTATTATAATAATTCATATCATTTCCCCGATTGCATCCGATACGATTTTCCCATCCTGCAGGGTTAATACCCTCCTGGACTGTTTTGCAATCTCCAGATTATGGGTTACTAAAAGTGTTGTCTGGTTAAATATATGGTAACAATATCTGATTGCATCCAAAACCTGTTCACCGCTTTTCATATCCAGGTTTCCCGTAGGTTCGTCAGCTAACAGCAAGTCTGGTTTCGTTGATAATGCCCGGACTAAAGCAGTCCTTTGCTGTTCACCTCCGGACAATTCATACGGATATTTACTTTTTTTATCTTCCATTTCAATAAGGTCCAATATTTCACCGATAAATTTCAGGTCTGGTTTGGATTGGTTAAGGTAGGAGGGAAGACATATATTTTCCAGAACCGTAAATTCCGGTATTAAATTAAACGCCTGGAATACAATTCCTATCTTTTTTCTCCTTAAGTTTGATAATTCATTATCCTTTAATTCAAACAGATCTGTACCTTCTAAGAAAACCTTGCCTTTGTCCGGGGCTGTGAGTCCACCGGCTATATTCAGCAAGGTTGATTTACCCGAACCACTTCTTCCGATAATCGTTGTGAAACTTCCTTTTTCAATGGAAAGCTTAATCCCCTCAAGGGCAGTAACCATACCCGGACCTTTTCCAAATGTTTTTCCTACATTTTCAATATCTAATATATTCACAAACTATCCCCCGTTCTCTATACGGGTACTCTCAAAAAACCTTCACAGCATGTCTTTACTGATATTTTAGATACTGTCGATAAAATTCTCCATTTCCGTAATATCATTCGTATCCTCCATTACTCTTTTTAGTTTCCGAAAGTACTCTTTATTCACCCTCCCAAGGTAGTATTAATGCAATTATAGCAAGGTAAACTTGCATTTATCTTACATCATAATAATTATTATAAACTTCTTTTCCTTTTAAAATCGGTAACCTTATCTCAAAAGTTACTCCTGATTCCTTGTTGTTTCTTATCCCTATCTGGCCGAAATGCCGGAGGATGGCTTGTTTTGCAATTGCCAGCCCTAAACCGTTGCTGCCGTCTTTTTGTCTTATACTTGATAAAAACCGTTCAAACAAAAGCGGCAGATTCTTTTCTTCAATTCCATTTCCCTGATCTATGATCTGTATTTTTATCTCATGACTGCCTTTTTGAAAATCAATCGTTATTTCTGAACCTTCCGGTGAATGTTCAACACTATTTTTTAGCAAATTAATAATTGCTTCTTTTAGCCAAAAGGAATCAAATTGAAAATATTCTTTTGTATCGCCGTTAATACTCAGGTTCATATCCTTATTATCTAATAACGGCTGGACATCCCCTGCACATTCATCTAAAAAATTAAGAACATTATAATTTTCTACCTCTAATTTCGTATTATAGGATTTTAACATGCCGATCTTCAAATAGGAATTAATCAGTAATGTCATTTTCTCCAGTTGTTTTAATCCATCTTCTAATTTATCGGTTTTTAATTTTGTATTTTCGAAAATATATCTTTCAATACATAAATGGGCAACGGTTAAAGGCGTTTTCATCTGATGGGATAAATCGTCCATAAATTCGTGTATTTTTTCTTTTTCTTTTTGAATCAGGCTGATATTGTGTTTCGAATTTAAGGATAATTTATGCAATTTATCCATCAGGTTTTTCGTAAATGGATTTGATTCCTTAAAAGGTGCGGCGGGGTTATCGAAATCCTCCAGACACACATCTAACCGTTCAAGAAATTTCATATGATTTTGAAACATGAAATAAAGACTGGTCAGTAGAAATAGAATTATACTAAAAGTAAATATTACTATGCTTAAAACCTCCTGATTCAGTGAATTCTCAATAAGGGTATTGCCGCTGAGATTATAGCCATATTTTTTTAGGATCTGCTTACCTTCCCGGTAAGTTTCACGATTATTATTCAGCACACTGTCTACAACCTCTTTATTGATATCCCCGTAAGTTTCAGACATGGCCCCGAAGGTCGAGATAATACGTTCCGAATAACTTGTTTTTATGGTAAAGGACACAAAAACAACATTTATTATGTATAATGCAAATACCAGGAAACCTATAACAAAGATATAATGCCCATCTAAAAAATTATATTTTTTCATATGCGCTCCTCTTTAATTTTTAATTATTTCTACATTCCAACGATATCCAAAGTTTTTGACTGTTTCGATATATTGCATTCCACGGTAGGTTTTTAAAGCTTTTCTCAATCTGCTGATATGCACATTTAGGGTATTTTCTTCAATAAACTTATTTTTACAGTCCCATATACGATCAAACAGCAAATCCCTTTTTATGATTCGGCCATTATTCTTTAATAAAATTTCACATAGGTCAAACTCAATACTTCTTAGTTTTATTTCTTTTTCATTATAGTAAATTTTTCTGGTATCAAAATTTATTTCCAGATCACCGCTGAAAATAATCTGGGTATCCTTTTTTGTCTGCCACTCATTCCTTCTTAACTGTGTTTCAATGCGCATCAGTAAAATCCTGATAGAGAAGGGTTTTGTAATATAGTCATCTGCTCCGTTGCGTAAACCGGTAATAATGTCTTCTTCTTCGTTACATATAGTCACCATAATAATCGGGCTTATAAAAAATGTCCTGATTTCTACACAGAAATCAAAGCCGCTGCAATCCGGCAGCTGAACATCTAATAAACATAAATCTACTTTATTAAATTTAAAAATATTTAAGGCAGTAGAACGGCTCTGGGCACAAAAAACCTGATAACCCACAGATGCCAGTAATTCTTTTACTTCATTTTGGAGCTCTATATTATCTTCGATGATTAGAATGTTGAACACGGTATATACCTCCGGCAATGTAATTTACGCATAGTTACTCCTAGTACGTATTCTATACGACTGGTCAGAAAACTCAGACAAGTTTAATGATCCCGTTAATTTAAATACCTTGTACTAGGTGTATAGTAATACATATTATGACATATTTCAACGTAAAATTTTAAACATACGCCAAGGCATTCCGCAATTCAATACGAAAACGGTTAAATTTCTCATATTATTACTTCTAACTATATAAATCTTCTTTTATTGTGAATACTTTATCAAAGCTCTAAAAGCATTACGGATATTATATAAGACAGGATAAGTGAGAATGTTATGTTATTTCAGAGGGAGAAACAATAACCAAGGATTATCTTGTGAAATAGAAAAAGACAACCGGAAATATTCGGCTGCCTTTTTCTTTCTGCTTTTAATAAAGAACTTTCCGTGCTTCTGATGTAATAACATAGTCGGGATACGTATTAATTCGATTTAAATGTTGACTCAAGTGCTGCTTTTAAAGCAGTCTGAATTGCAGTTAACTGGTCTTCGGTAATTGTACCGGTTGTAACCAGGCTTTCTAATTGGCCGGTAATTCTATTTTTCTTTCCAGCTTTATCATTCATGGAATTTCCAGCTTTACCATTCTTTAAAAATACGTTACTCGTAATGGCTTCTTCCTGAGCGGAAGTAATCGTGCCATCCGTTACTAAACTATCTAAAATATCCTGCATTGATTTATCTGATTCTTTCGCGGACTTTAAGGCAGCTTCAATGACCGTAAGTTGATCTTCGGTAATTGTCCCCGCTGTGACTAAGCTTTCAAATCGGCTGGTTGGTTTCTTATTATAATCCGATGTATCCCTATTTAGTGATCTATCTTTTATAGAAGGCATACCATCCATAATTGCTTCTTCCTGAGTGGTTGTGATTATGCCATCCGTCACTAAACTATCTAAAATATCCTCTATTGTTCTATCTGTTTCTTTTGCGGTCTTTAGAGCAGTTTCGATGGCTGTTAATTGTTCTTCGGTAATTGTCCCCGCTGTGACTAATCTTTCAAAGCGGCTGGCTGGTTTTTTATTAGCTTCGGCTGCAGACCTATTATTAGATTTATCTCCCCTGGAAGGCATAGTATCTATAATCGCTTCTTCCTGAGCAGACGAGATGGTACCTTCCGTTACTAAAGTATCTAAAGCAGATTTGTACAACGCAGAAACAGAATATGTAGATCTGTCTTTTACCGTACTGCCTGTTTTTTCGGCAGCTAAGGAACTCATTGGTGTAATAATTGCAAGTATTCCTACTAGTGTTATACTTGCCATTCTTCTTTTAATCATGAATAATCACTCCTTTACAAGAAAAGGTTTATAATTTACTCTTTCATTTTCTTATAGAAATGTGAAAACAATGTGATAAAATTGTGATTTATTATTCCGTCCTGAAAATTGTAAAAGAAAACATCTTAGGATTTTCAACAAATTCGTTATCATTGACTTCCGTATTTTTACAATGATTAAAAGAAAGTGCCATTAATTCTTTTCCACTACACTCCTCTGACCAAAAGATTTTGTTATCATAAAAATGCAGGTCTTCAACATTTTCGGCAGACAAAACCCTTTCATGCGGTATATAAAATATATTATGATGAATGCGGATATTCTTGTGTATCGGGTACTCTCCATCCGGAAGCTTATCTCCCTTTACAATAGGATGGATACAGATAGCTTCCTTGCCCTCTGGTTCATTGTCATAGGGTTTAATTATATAAAACCTATTATTGCGGATTTCCATATCCCTTACAGGCCCGGATTCATACCATTCATTGCTGTCATTAGAAATATAAATTGCTGACATATTTATGCTATGAAATTCATTTTCTTCAATCACGACTTTCTTTCTGCTGGTACACAAAATACCTCTGGTGGGGATAGATTCAAAATAACAGTTTTTTATAAGGACAGAAGGCGTATAGGTTACATTTTCTGCCACATACTTTCCTTCTGCCCCAATCTTATCCTTAAGACATTCCGGAATTATTTCCGCAAATGTTACCAGCATACTGCGTCCGTCACCTCCTATAGGGTCCTCTGTTTTTACCACCGTATATTCCTGTTCTTTATTAACACCCTGCAGGGTATCCCTTGCATAGAATATTACTTTGTTTCCCGGATAAAATTGTCTGAACCCACCTTGCTGGTCATGCACATATTCTAACAGCAGTGTATATTCATCCGGCATATTTACTACCCTGGTAAAGGTACCGTGAATATTAATCGGGTCATCATGTGCATTGCTGAACCCACATTCTTTAATACTGATTTCCCCCCTGGCTCCGGATACGTGTATCAGGTCAGCAAAGCCGGTAGTTCTCCTGCCTGTATTTTCACGGGGCATAAATCTGCATTTCATAAAAGATATATCACAGCTCATCTGTATAAGCCAGCCAAAACTATGCATATAATGAATATTGATACCTTCCATCTGCACATTATCACTTTCCCAGATGAAAGATCCGGCTGTTTCACGGTATGCATTCCGGCAGATTTCAAAACAAATTCCTTCCCTGTAGCAATCCGGAACCTTTTTGTACGTTACCTGAATTCTTTGGTCTTTAAGCCCCGTCATAGATTCTGCATTTGATAAGGGCCAAAATTCCTCCGGATATCTAATGGCAGTTTTATCCCAGGGATGATAAACGACTAATGCTGCTACCTGTTCCTGATTCATAAAACTCCAGTAAGTTTCTCCGGTAAGGGGACTCTTTTCATACCAGCGGATCTCCTGGTTTTTCACCTCGTAGGTCTGGGCCTTGGGTATTCGATAGATAACCCGGTTATTTTCTATTTTTTCGATGGTCATTTCTGAAACCGTTGCGCAAGGGAAATCCCAGGAAAAATTACACAATTCAATCTGCCTGCTTTTTACAACCGCCAATGCCATCATATTTCCATGAAACAGAAATAATGATCCATCTCCATCGATACGCAGATTTTCCTGTTCTTCTATTAATATTCCGATCTCTTTAACCGGATAATCTAAACTGTTGGTGTTTGAGGTATGATAAAGCCTTTTTTCCGCATATTCTTTATAGAAATGATACTCTCCTTTTGGGAAAAAGAGCGTCGCCGGTTTCTTTCGCTTCCTAATGTCTTCCAGTGCTTTCTTAACCGGAATGGTGCAATCCGTTTTACCGTCCGCTTTTGCACCATAATTTAAAATATTAATCAATCTGTGTTCCATTACTGAACTCCTATCTGCCTTTTACTTATTCTTTTACCGCTCCTATTAATACACCTTTTACGAAATATCTCTGAACAAAGGGATAAACCGCCAAAACCGGTACCGTTGCCACAACAATTGTTGCATAACTGATTACCTGCTTTAAAAGATATGCATCAGCTTCCGTTTTTAAATTGTTCTGGAAGGACGTTTCCATTGCATTCTCCTGTACAAGTATTTCTCTTAAAAACATCTGCAGGGGGTACAAATTACGTTTACCCTGTAGGTACACCAGTGCATTATACCATTCCCCCCACTTGCTTACCGCATAGAACAAAACAATGGTTGCCAGGGCGGCCTTCGATAAGGGGAGTACTATTTTTAATAAGATCTTAAACTGTCCTGCACCGTCTAGTTTAGCCGATTCGATCAGGCTGACCGGAACTGTTTCAAAGGATGTTCTTAATACAATCAGATTCCAGACACTTAATGCTCCCGGAAGAATCATGGCCAGGGGTGAATTGGTAACTCCCAATTTCTGTACCACTAAAAAGGTAGGTATCATCCCTCCGTTAAAAAACATAGTAAAAATAACAAAAAATATAATTGGTTTCTTTAACAGGTAACCTTTTAACGATAATGCATAGGCACCTAAAATTGTAATTATCATGCTAAACGCCGTGCCTGCAACCACATAAAAAATAGTATTGCGAAAGCCAATCCATATATTTGCCGTCTTTAATACTTGTTTATATCCCCTTAAAGTAAATCCTGCAGGATGTAACAATATACCTGATACTTTACCTAATTCCACCGGATCACTAAAAGATCCGTATAACACATACAGGAACGGATAAATTGTTATAAATATTAATACCAACATTAGTATATAATTAAATCCCTGAAAAATCCATTCCCCCGTACTCATTTTTATTTTATTACTGATTCTTTTTTTTCTCATAGTCTCATCCTCTTTACCATATACTGGTTTCATTTACTTTACGGCTCAGCCTGTTCGCTCCTGCAAGCAGTACCAGATTAATAACCGAATTAAATAATCCGACCGCTGAGGAATAACTATAATTCATATCTTCAAAACCTTTCCGGTAAACAAAGGTTGAAATAATGTCAGAAGTCTCATAGGTTAAAGGAGACTGTAGTAAAAATGCCTTTTCCCAGCCTACACTCATCAAACCACCCACTGCCAATATAAACATGATAACAACGGTTGGCATAATACCGGGAATTGTTATATGCCAGATTTGTTTGAATTTATTAGCACCGTCAATCCTTGCCGCTTCATATAATTCTTCCTGAATTCCTGAAATGGTTGCTATATATATGATAGATCCCCAGCCAAAGCCCTGCCAGACATCTGAGATTACATAAATTGACCGGAAAGAACCCGGATCGCCAATCAGACTTCCTGTATGTCCTGTTATCGTATTCACAAAAGAGGTAATAAAACCGTCGCTGTTGGTGAATTTCAGTATAATTCCGGAAATAACGACTGTCGTTATAAAATGTGGAAGATAGGTAATTGTCTGTACTGCCTTTTTAAAACGTACCACTCGGATTTCATTTAATAACAGGGCAAAAAGAATGGGGGCTAAAAAGCCAAAAAGAAGATTTAATCCGCTGATCCATAAGGTATTCGTAAATACCCTTTCAAAATAAATAGAACTGACAAACTCTTTAAAATATTTTAAACCTACCCAGGGGCTATTAAGGATTCCAAGTCTTGGTTTGAAATTTTTAAAGGATATCAGTATCCCATACATCGGTAAATAATTAAAAAGTATTAAATAAATAATCACCGGCAACAGCATAATATAAATTGCCTTATTTTTTCGCAAATCCTTCAGTAAATTTCTCATATCTTAACTCCCAACTGCGTGCCCTGCACGCATATTTCACCTTAAATCCCGTATATATGCCCTGCACGTATACAAATCAGGATGGTGAAAAGATACCTTATACCATTATTCACCTTATCCTTACTTCTAAAAAAAGGTACTGCAAAATAGCATTAATAAATCTTAGTTAAAGAACCTGGTGTATCATAATACAGTTTGGCGTTGAACTGGCTAATCATAAAAAAAAATTTTTACGATGCACCTTTCGTGAAGCGAGCACCCTGAACGTGCGGGGAGAAAACAGCCAAATATTATACACCAGGTCCTATTCAAAGGGTAAGTCAGCTATTTAACAACATCCCCTTTGCATTTATACTTCTATATTATCTGGATTGATAACGGTCATTTGCACTCTGATATACGTTAATCATATCCGGAACATGCAGGCTGTCCAATTTACTGAGGTAATCATCAAAATTGTCAAGTGGCTCGATTCCTGTTATAAACTTTAAAGCCATTTCATTTACATAAGTTTTTATATCTGAATCACATTTACTTATTGTTTCGGATTCTCCTTCGTTAAAGAGAAGGAAATTAGAAATTGTATTATTTGTTCCGATTTCTTTCCATAACTTCAGTGCATCCGGCTGGGAACCCAGATTATATTTCTTGGTCAGAATATAATTTAAATCTGTATCTTCCTTGGTATGCCACTGCTGTGGGCATTGGGAAAGCAGCTGCTCTTTTGTTGCATTTTCAGGAATAGGGAGCAGTACAGGAACATTATCCTGCATTTCATAACCAACACCTTCTACTCCGTTTGCTAATATTAAATCAATATCATCCAGATAAAGTGCATCTAATAAAGCGATACATGCTTCCGGGTCTTTTGCATCTGCCGTAATATATTTATTATCCCCGAGGGACCTGCTGCTGCCCCTTAAACCGCTGATGGTATCACCAGCCTTTAGAACCGGGTAGTTGGCAGGTTTTAACGCTTTAGCCGGTTCCTTGGATTCTGTTGTTACAAAATACTTACTACCGTAATTCCAAAGATGGGTTACGACTGAACCTACTTTATCACCCGCTAACATTGACATAATATCATCATTGGTTGAAGTTGAGAAATCCTGGTTAATAAGCCCTTGTTCATACCAGTTATGTAATACGGTCAGGTAATCTTTGTATGCAGCTTCGCCGGGACCAAATGCTACTTTTCCATCATCCTTTAAATAATATCCGTCGTCATCAATTCCAAAAGCTGCCGAAAAATAATTAGAGCCCTTATAGGAATCCTGGTCAAATGCCAGGGGATATTCAACTCCTGCATTCTTCATGGCAGTCAGCATATTTGTCCAGTCATCAATGGTTTCCGGTGTATTAAGTCCGGCTTTTTCAAGAAAATCCGAGCGGATTAATGGGCCTGAGAAAGTCAGGTCAGCGTCTTCGCTGCCGCAGATTTTCGATCCTAATCGAACAACCCTGCCCTGATCATCTACTGCAGCTTTAGAAAGGAAATCATCACCCATAACTAATTTGTTGAAGTTAGGTGTATACGTATCATTGATATACTTGGTATAGTCATACAATACCCCGTCAGAATATGCCATCTCTATACCGCCGGGATAATAGGAATCAACACCGTTACAGAAAATCATATCCGGTAAAGAATCCGATGCCATTAAGATAGAAAAGTTATCACTTTCCTGTCCAATCGGCGGCGAGGTGAATTCCAAATGACAATTGAATTTTTTCTCAAGATCTTTCAGTACAACATAATCCTCCATATTATCCGTAGCTTTTGCATTACTGGACGTCATTGCAAACCAGATAGTAAAAGTCTCACCTTTTAAATCCGGATATCCATGTTCATCGTGGCCGATACTGCTGGCGGATTCCGTCGTTTTTGAAGTATCTGATGACATATTGCTATTAGTATCCTTCCCATCCTCTGTTTTCCTGCCACACGCCGCAAGACTGAACAGCATAAGCGCGGCCAGTAATACCGCAATCACTTTCTTTTTCCCTGACAAAATTTTTCCCATAAGAGACCTCCTGTTTATTTTTACCCCAATCAACTACTTTTTGGGATAATTACACTATATATCCCTTTATACACATTTGTATATTATCCATTTTTGCCATATATTAAAATATCAATTATTGTTTATATTATGCATTTTGTATATACTAAATTTGACCTGAACTATTTTGTTTTTGTCCTTCCAGATACTGCTTATATTGTCCCGGGGTAATTCCTTCGCTTTTCTTGAATACACGTATAAAAACCACATCGGAATAAAATCCGGTCATTTCAGCTATTTTCTTAATCTTTAAATCTTTGTTCTGCATCATAATATCTTTTGACATGGAAATTCTATATTTGTGTATGTATTCCAGTATACCCATGCCTGTCTGCTTTTTAAAATATCTGGAAAGATATGACGTAGTTACCTCTATGTTTTCCGCAATATCTGCTACAGAGAAATTACTGTCGGCATACCTTTTTTTGATTACGCACAAAATTTTATCTACGGAGCATTTATCAGATTCCCTGACTTCTGCTTCATCTTCCGCATCTGATTTCTGCTGCAGGTTCAGTACCATCTCATATGCCTCGTGCAATTTCTGTATTTCACGAAATACATTGCTTACATATCCCGTACAGGACAGATTATCATCCCTCCTGAATACGGTTTGTATTTGCTCCACAGAATTCTGCAATTCCTTCTGAAATAAAAATGCATCGTCTGCTTTACCGCTTACAATGCAATAATACTGTTCCTCCAGTTTTATGACAGATACGTTATTAAAGTTAACTCCTGACTGCTGTATCTGCTTTTTCAATTTATCTTTCATGGAGGCTTTTATTAATACATCCTCTTTCGCCCTCTCATCGTTACTAATATGGATGAGTATTAGTCCAAACCAGGAATCCTCAACCTCAATTCCATATAAGCGGCAGCCTTCTCTTATTCCCTGAATAGAAGCCACATGACCTGACATAATTTTTTCTAAATATGCCTCTTTTAACACATTTGAGTATTGATTGACGGTCAAAATCAACTGATCATTCTGCTTCTTTACCTGATGAAAAGAAATATCCATTCGCTTACTAAACAGGAAACAAAAAAATATGGCAATACTTACACAAAATATTAAGGCAAGGATTGCGTACAACTTTGCATATTGTATTGAATTTTGCAGAATAGAATTCGGAGTAAGATAAATAAAATACAGGCCATAACGAGGAGTTACTAAGGTCCGTATACTATAGTTAATATGATTTATTTTATACTCCGCCTGATTTGATGTATATTGCTTAATCCTTCTTAAATATTCTTCGTCTGTATTGTCACTCCATGTACTGCCTATGCAGCTGTCCTTAAAAAACACCAGAATCTGATCCTTGTCCTTTAACCTTAACCGGTTTAAAAGATCTGTGAAAAAAGATTTCTTTAACTGCACGATTACTACCGGCTGTGCAGAATCCTTACGTATATCCAGTATATTAGAAATAATCGTACAGCTTTCTACATCATCTGTTAATTTCTTCATGGAAGTTACACTGATATTTTTTTTAATATTGAGTTCATCCAACCATTTTGAATAATCGCCGGAATAATAAAGAGAATGAAAATATGCTGTATCTGCCCCATTTATATTAGATATGACACGGTTAAACTGGGGATAATAAACATAAACCATTTCCACTTGTTCAAATCCTGTAATCACTTCATTCAGTTCCGTTAAGATTTCATGTTCCTTATAATAATCCCTATTATTTTCTTTTGCATAATCAACTATCAGTGAATCCTTACTGACGCGGTTTGCCAGATTAAGTGTTAGTTTAAAATTTTGATCAATTTCATCCCTTATTTCTTCAAAAATCACATCATTTGAATTCGTCATTTCCTTCTGTACCAGACTTAAAGAATTCACAGCGATCAAAACAGCCGCACTGACCGGAATCAGGACTAACAAAATCATCGTTCTAAAAATTGATTTAAATGTGGATAGTGTAAATCCCTTTAACATCCATAATTTTAGCTTTTTCATTTTTTCTCCTTCTCCTGCCCCTTTAATGCTACCCCCAAATTCTGTTATTCTTGTGTGGAATATTAAAATAGAAACCTGCTTTCATTGCTCCTCTTTTGTATAGACTTTTTTTGTACTTGTAAACCCTCCATACTCATTTTATCATATCAATCTTAGCTCTTTGATAACTAGTTTTTTATATTTCATATACGATTTTTGATATTAGCTTAATTATGAGACGTATATAATCCTTATTTCCATTTAACTCATCTCTTTTCGCTTTTAAGCTGCTGCTATTTATACCTTTATCATTAAAATAGGACTTTTGCTTAACAGCTTAAATTCCCTTTCTACAGGATCGTGGTTTACTACCTTAATCCAATAGAAAAGGGGTTAATCTATTTCCCCTCTCTGCAAATGGACCAATTTTCTGGATGAATTTACGTGACAGTGACGGCCTTCCGGAATATTATCACGGTAATGACTGCGGATGGGCTTATCTCCGCTGAAGAGAAAAATCTGGCTCGGGATATAGCAATGAAATTCTGCAAGATAGTAAAGAAAACCGGCATGGCTGAAAACTTCAATGCCCTGACCGGGGAGGGCTTAAGGGATCGCGCTTATACCTGGACTTCCAGCATATTTTTAATTCTGGCTAATGAATACCTTTAAAAGAAACTATTCCGGATAAAGATAATAGCTCTATTTGTTCAAGAAAAAGCCACTGTACAACTCTTGTCATGCAGCGGCTTTTCACATCTTATTCAATCGTGTAAAGCAGAAGAGGCGGTATAAACTTACTATAACTGCCTTTTACTGAGCCTTGACTGTTATTTAACTTCTACTCCTAAAAAACGCGCTAAGGCTGCCGCCTGAAAGGTGTCCACGATAGCTCCCACAAGTTCTTTATTACCATCCGAAAGCATGATCCCATCTATACTGCTTTCCCTGAAATCAATTCCCTTTAAAGTAGTCTTAAAGAAGTCACAATTATTTAAAGCAGCCTCATGTAATTCCACCTCTTTTAAAATACTTTCTGCCAGACAGGCATTACTAAAGTTTGATGATGATAGAATAACTTTCTGTAACTTAGAATGTTCAAAATTGGAGTATGTAAAGTTAGAATCCGAAAAAAGCACGTTCTTAATCGTTGAATTCTGGAATTTACTTCCCACCCCTTTACAGGAGATGAATTCCACCTGATTAAAATATCCATTCTCAAAAGTACAGTTGGATATGTCACAGTGCTTAAAATATACATTTGTAAATCCTGATTTATGAAAGCTGCAATTTAAAAGCTTGCAGTGATCAAATTCAACATAATTATAATCGATTCCTGATAAGTCTTCACCGGAAAGGTAATCCGATGAAAACAGTATTCTTTCTGCTGCCAGTTCCTGTGCCTGTAATTCAAGGATTTGATTTAACATCGGTCCCGCTTCTCTTAACTCTGTTACCTGTGGTGTATTGATCTTCATTCTCTCTATCCCCATAAATATTCATTTTATTTCATACTATTATTGCAGCCATTTGAATCTTAATTTTCAATCATAAATTTAATTATATGATTCGAGTGTCAAAAGGTCAATTTAGTGTTTTGAATGAATACGAGCGCATATATATTCAATTAAGCTGCCTTTCCCTCGAACACTATACTTTTTACAAGCCTCTAACTCGAATCATTAAGCCGCCACACAACCTAAGTCATGTGACGGCCTTTTTTGCTATATTAATTCATTCGTTCCAGTTAGTCCTTAATTTATATTTTTATCGGAAAAACAGCAGAAAACTTACTATAGACTTTTTTCGTCCCTACTATTTTATAAGCCCTGACTTTATAATAATAAACCCTCCCTTTTGTTAATCCGTAATTTATATAGTGCAAAGATGTGGTAGATTTAACTCTTCCATAAGTTTTTGTTTTGGAAGATGCCCTGTATATTTCATAACCGGAGGCACCGCTTACCTTATTCCAGGTAAAGCTAATCCTTCCAGTGCTTATTTTAACCAGTTTTACATTGCCGGGTGTGGAAGGTACCGGTTTTACGCCGACTACCGTGCTAAAGCTGCCGTATACTTTTTTTGCCCCTTTATATCTGTATGCCCTGACCTTATAATAATAGGTCTTTGCGGTAGTTAATCCTGTATCGGAAAAAGATTTTGCCGTTGTAGCTTTTATGATTTTATAAGTCCCGGTTTTTGACGCAGACCTGTAAACTTCATAACCGGAGGTACCGCTAACGGATCCCCAGGAAATTTTGACACTATTATATCCCCCTGAAACAGCCTTTTGTACCGCAGGTATAGATAGCTTGACCAAAATGGTGCAAACTGCCTTTTTATTTCCACCGGCGGTTGCAGTTATCGTTGCGGTTCCGGTTCCTACTGTTTGTACTTTCCCTTTTGAGTCTACTTTGACTACGGTCTTATCACTGCTTACCCATGTAACTGTCTTATCATCCGCTGCATTTACCGGATTATAAGTTACTGTTATATTCTTATTGCTGCCTAAATAAAGATTAAGACTTGTTTTGTTCAGCGAAATACTTTTTATATCCGTACCCACTGTAACCTCAAAGGATGCAGATAAAGACCCGCATACAGCTGTAATTGTCGTTTCCCCTCTCTTCTTTGCAGTTATCGTATCATCAGAATAGGTTGCAACCGATTCATCGGCAGAGGTAATGACAATGTCATCTGTTGTATCCTCCGGCTGTACCATAAGCGGTACAATTTGCTTCTGTCCGGCAGTTAACGAAATAGAATCCTGTGCAAATGTTATTGATTTAACGAGCGCGGTCACCCTTACCGGTATACTATGGGTAAATGTCCCGGCTGTTGCTGTTACTTTAGTCGTCCCCGGCTTGATTGCCGTAATAATCCCGTTCTGTACCGTTGCGATGGTTTCATCTTCACTTCTCCATATGGTAGTTTTATCATCCGTTGTGTCATACGGATCATAAGACACTGAAATCTTTCTGGTTTCACCTTTGTTTAACTTTATTCCATTATAATCTGAATAAATTTCTTCCAATGGGCTATATACCGATATTTTACACTCTGCCGAACCTGCTGCTGATGTTGCAGTAATCGTCGCGGTTCCGGAAGCTTTCGCATAAATACGTCCATTATCCACAGTTACTACAGAATTATCTGAACTTGTCCATGTAATCAGCCGGTTTGTGGATTCCACCGGTGTAAAATCTATATAAAGTCGTGTGGATTCACCTTTATTCATTGCTAAATTTTTTTCGGTAATTGCAATCGATGTCGGATTTACGGCTTCGCCTCCCACTATGATATGACAGACTGCCTTGTAATTTCCCATAACGGCAGTGATATCAGCCTCTCCGGCACTTAATCCCTTAACTGTACCATTTGCATCCACCAATACCGCTTGAGGATTTGAACTGCTCCATTTAATTGTACCGGTTATATCCGAAGAATAGGCCGGATAAAAAATTGGCTTTAAAGTAACGTTATCTTCTATTCCGATATTCATGACAGCCTCTGCAAATACCATTTCTGCTAACGGGAGTTTGATAATCTGATAATATTCCGGATGATTTTCTTCAAAAAAGGTTTCAGCAAAAGAATTTTTATATACTAATACACCGGTATAAGGGAATTCGCCAACCCCTATACTCGTTACTCCACTTGGTATCTTTAACGGCCTTAAATTGTCACAGCCGTAAAAGGTAAGATCCCCGATACTGGTTACACTGTCCGGAATATTTATACTGATTAAATTGTGGCAGCCGTAAAATGCCATATCCCCTATACTTGTAACCCTATCCTGAATTCTGATATTGGCCAGATTACTGCATAATAAAAAGGCCCGATTCTCTATTTTAGTAACTTTATAGGGTATTTTGATACTGGTTAAGCTGGAACAGCCATAAAAGGCATACTCCCCAATACTCGTTATTTGATCCGATAAATGAACACTTTTTAAACTTGTACACTTATAAAATGCATTCTTTCCTATACTTGTAATGCTCTCCGGCAGAATAACTGATGTTAAATTGGAGCAATCCTGAAATACCTTATTATCTATACCCGTTATTTCTTCCGGTATGTCTATGGATATCAAACTGTTGCAGCCCCTGAATGCACTGCTTCCAATTTTATTCATTGTTTCCGGCAGGTTAATACCTGTCAGCTTACTGCAATCCGTAAATGCATTGTTTCCGATGTATGACAGTCCGTCAGGCAAATGGATACTGATAAGACTGCTGCAGCCATAGAAGGTACCAGCTTCTATACCTGTAACTCCGCCCGGTATATTGATACTTGTTAATCTACTGCAGTCCCTAAAAGCATTATCATCTATATAAGTTATTTTATCAGGCAATTTAATACTTGTTATATTACCGGCTTCCGATAAAGCATCTTCCCCGACCTGAGTTACATCATAAGTCATATTTTTATTCATGACCACCTGAGGTATGATTAATTCACCTGACAGCTTTTCATTTATCCCCTCCCCGTAGATTACTTCCGCTGTTCCGTTCCCTGTTTCAGTCGGTTCGCTAAGTACCCTGTAGGTAAGTGTTTGATCTTCATTCGTAAAGGTAAAGATACTGCCTGCATAAGCCCCTGCCGATACACTTTTCATTATCATTAACAGTCCTGCTATTATTACCATTACGTAAAGATTTTTACCTTTTATGCCCATAATTCATTTCTCCTTTAATTTCGCCAATACAGACTTTAAATGTTAAATAATATAATAAACTAGTTTAATTTATATCAAAAGTTAGTTAACATAAATAAGTTTACATAATATCATTGTAACATGCTTTATAATTATTACAATCTGTAATAATTGTCAATAAATTGGCGGAATCAAATAGGTTCCTTTACAACAGCCTTTGCCTTTACTTTAATATCTCCCACCTTAGCCACGACATAAACGGTTCCGGAACCAGTTAAAAAAACTACATATTTTTTACATTCTTTATGATTTCTAAAACCATCGAAATGAATACTGCAATTGTGGTATAAAATATTAATGATAATAGTTTCGATAGGTTAAACGTCCAAAATACCAGACCTAATATTGCTATGCCTATTAGAATTCTTTTTCTCTGTTTCTCTAAATAAATCCATTCCTTTTGATCTTTCATGCTATTTTTTATTGCTCCTGGCGCTAATAAAAAAATTGATAATAAACATATCCAAGTAAAAATTAATGAACCTGACTTATAAGGTATATAAAACTTAGGAAGAATTAATATTGAGTTTATTACTAAGAAAGAACACGTTAAACATGTAATAAAATGTTTTAAGTGAATTCCTCCTACGAAGGCCCTCAATGAAAAGAATATAGATATAACCATAAGAAATTCAAAAAATGATTTTATATATATGGCTACAACTGAACATATAGCCATATACAAAATCATCTCAAAACTTGTCTGCATACCATATTTATATATATCATAATCATCTTTACTAATAAAATTTTGTGAAATAATATAGCCTGTTAACTTATCTGCAAGTCTGTCCACTAGAATTTCCTCAACTTTTTCATATCTGGTTTTTTAGGCTGATGAAATATACAACAGCACGCAGTGTTCGCTCCTATAATAGCAAATGTCAATGCTACAGAAGCCAGGATGTTTGGAATCCTAAATTTTCGTAAAATAAAATCCTTAAAATTCTTCATAATAATAATCCACCTCCTTTTGAATGATATTTTATCATGAAAACAAATGAATATTTTATCTTGTAATTTATTCGAGAATTCATGTA
Organism: Anaerocolumna sp.; assembly: GCA_049692775.1. Classification (GTDB taxonomy): domain Bacteria; phylum Bacillota; class Clostridia; order Lachnospirales; family Lachnospiraceae; genus Anaerocolumna. The sequence continues at coordinate 74,986 of JBAVPE010000152.1, forward strand.
ACTTTTGCCTATAAAGTAATTTTATAATTCAAATTCCATTATCACCCTAATATCCTCTTAGTGATACACTAAGCTATATTCACAAATATTATTCATTTTATTGAATTTCCAAGCCATAAAAATTCCTAATATAGATATAATACTATTTTTAAAACAAATATTTTATCTCTATCCACTATATTAATTTTTGAAAATCCATGATATTTATCAACAGTCTTTTGTATTGAGTTTATGCCAATACCATGATTTACAATATCTTCTTTCATAGTTAATATTTTGCCCTGGGCATTTGTTTTAATTATTCCATCAAACGAATTTTCCACTATTATTATCAAATTATTTCTATCCAATTTTATAAGAAGTTTAATATATGGTTTTTTACTGTTTAATTTAATATTAGCCTCAATTGCATTATCCAAGGCATTTCCAAGAATTATACACAAGTCTGTACTGTCAACATTCAATTTTATTGGTACTTCCAACTTAACTTGAAACTCAATACCGTTACGTCTGGCTATTCCATATTCATAATTCACAATTGCATCTACAACCAAATTGTTGGAGTTAGCTATGTTAAGCCTGTCAAATGGTTCCCGTTCTATTAGTTTTGACAAATAGGAGTTTAATTCATCATATTTTTTTTCTTCCAACAATCCCAGCAGATAAACTAGTTGATTTTTTAAATCATGACGGGCTTTCCGGAATCTCAGCATTGTATTTTCTTTCTCATCAATATATCTGCTATATAGTTCCATTTCATGCTTATATACTTCATTTTTATTCCTTAATTCCAAAGCTTCAGATAATTTTAAATATATGTAAAATATTAAAATATTTATTATTAACATAATGATTAGTGACACAAATGAGCATAATATATTCTTCCTCTTATATGATTGACTACTCATCATAAATGAATTATAAACCACAAACATACTTCCCATAGGAATCAACATTAATAACATTTCGTAGTAATTTGGTAGATTCTGAATATTATAGTTATTAAAAAAACGTTGTAACGAATTTACAACTAATAACAGCATGATCTTAGATAACAAAGAACCCATTAATTTCCACGAACCATAATCCATGCCCAAACTAATAAATATATATCCAACTAGAAATTCTATAAGCATCCATACAGAATTGTAAATTACAGTAAAGATAAATTTATGTATGGCACTGCCATTGAAATTAAATGCTACTAAAAACACAAGCAAAATATTTAATAATACTCTATTAACTACTGCCAAATCAATATTTTTCATAGTTGCAATTATCTGCCACGCAAAATAAATAATCCATATAATCCAATTTATTCCGGTATTTCTATGCTTTTTTAAAAACATCCTAAAATATTCATATAATATCAAAAGGGACAACCCAGACATTAACATGAGCATTATTAGACTTCCTAAAAAGTTTATGCTTTGGTCACTCAACTATATCTCCCCCAATATGATCACAATAAAATTCACTTACTTCTTTTCTTCTGTCTTCACTAATATATAAAATTTTACCATTTACTAACTCTATCTCATCATAAGACTTTCTACGGATATATCTTGTATTTACCAGGTATGACTGATGTATCCTCCAGAAATCTACCTTTTCATTTTTTAACCGCTCTTCAACATTATTTAGTTTATCATAAAATTTCTGTACCATTTTTTCAAAAATATGTATGTAGATAACTCGTTTCTTACTTTCAAAATACATGATCTCATTCACCAATATTTTACAATAAAATTTTTCATATTTATATTCAAAGTAAAATGCACCTGAAATAATCTTTTCGTAAGCTTTTTTAAAATACTTATATAAAAAGTTAATAGTTACAGGCTTTACAATAAATTGAAACGGCTGAACCTCATATGCCTCTATAGCATAACTTTTATAGTTTGTAACATAAATAAGTAATGCAACTTCATCTATTTCTCTAATCTTCCTGGCTACTTCAAGACCATCCATTCCTTTCATTTCTATATCCAGAAAGATTAAATCATAACATTTTTTTTCGTTACAGATATTATTAATCAACTCTGCCCCATTCCAAAGTACTTCTATATCAGCAGTAATATTTTCCTGTTCCGCTATTGCATATAGCATTCTTTCAAATTTTCCGGTAAATCTAATATCATCATCACAAACCACAATATTTAACATACATATCCTCATCCTTTGCGAATTCTAAGTTGTCTCATTTTTTCTACAATCGTCCAAATAAGCTCCTTTTCTTCATCTTTCAGTGTTCTATATACCTCAATAAAATCATAATACTCATCTAATGTTTTGTTAATAGAAATTTGCTGTTCCAGCCCACGCTTCACCTCCGAAATTCCCAGCAAATAATCTGTTGTAACATTATAATATTCTGATATTTTTATCAAAATATCTATTGGCATTATTGTGATATCCTTTTCATATCTACTGTAATTCTGTTGAGTTACTCCAATAAGTTCACCTAATTCCACCTGCGTTAAATGTCGGTTTTTCCGTAACTCCTTTGCTTTGTTTTGCATTTTGAACACCTCCTTACAATCTTTTACGATAATAATACTTATAATTCATTAAATATTCCCCATGTGATTATCATTATTTTAAGTATTTAAATATCTGAATTTTAAGTTAAATATAGTCAAAAAGTCGCATTTGAAAATTATCTGTTAATTCCAGTCTGTATTATTTACTAGAACAAACAACTTAAAAGTCGAAGATCCAGACTTATTAAATAGCAAGAAAACCAGCATAAAAAGAAGGTTCTTCTCTTTTTATGCTGGTTTTTATAAGTTAAGTAAAGAAGCACACTGCTCTTAGTTAATGATAGGGGCTGCCATCACCTATTTGTAAAGTTCAATGAATTAATATCCTCCCAATCCACTATCAGTTAACCTGCAATGCCAAAGTTAAGTATAACCCTTGCATTGAATCTGCTATGAATTATGAAATAAAATCATTTATTTAAGGAACGCTCCCCTACACCGTTTCGCTAATGCGCGTCATTATACTCCATCTCTATCTGATTTACAATTCGTCATAATATCTGAGTGCGCAATTTCATTTCTATAAAATTCAATTTTGTCATCCAGTTTTCCGAGATTCTCTTGTAACAATTCAATTTTGGCTTTCAACATATGCCGATGTTCCACCAGCAAGGTCATCCTCTCTTCCAACGTTATTTCTCCCTTAGCACGCAATTGGGAATACCTACATATATCTTTTATTGGCATACCAGTATCCTTCAGACGTCTTATAAACTCCATCCACCGAACATCACCCTCTTCATAGATTCTTCGACCATTCGGCTTAATTTCAGGCTTTACAAGACCTTCTTTTTCATAATAACGTAGTGTATCCAAACTGATTTCCATTATCTTTGCAAATTCTCCTGATGTATAGGCCATATTAATAAATCCCTCTCCCTTCCATACAACAAACGATAACAAATTAATATTTAATTCTGCTCTTGACGTGGAGTTTACTCCACGTTATATAATATTATATCATAAAAGGAGGTAAAGTAAATGAAAAAATTTATAGCTATAACAGGAGCCAGTTCCGGAATCGGTTATGAGGCCGCAAAAGAGTTTGCCAGAAGAGGAAAAAACTTAATAGTACTTGCCAGAAGCACCGATAAACTGGAACAGTTAAAGGAAGAAGTACTCGCGATTAACAGTACCCTGCAAGTTATCATCAAAGCCGCAGATCTGTCACAGAAGGAAAATGTCTTTGCCGTATACGATTCAATAAAAGGGTTTGATATTGAACTGTGGATCAATAATGCCGGCTTTGGTGATTATAAAAGTGTGGATAAGCAGGATCTGCAGAAAATGGAAACAATGCTGGGCTTGAATGTGGAGGCCGTTGCGATTTTCTCAACTTTATTCACCCGCGACCACAAAGATTCAGAGGGCACGCAACTGATTAACATTTCTTCTGTTGGCGGATACACTTTAGTTCCTAATGCAGTAATGTATTGTGCAACAAAATATTTTGTCAGCGCCTTTACCGAAGGCCTGAGTCACGAACTCACAAGTGAAGGGGCAAAGATGAAAGCAAAGGTCCTGGCACCAGCAGCCACAAAAACGAATTTTGGAAATGTGGCAAATAACATACCGGATTATGATTACGACAAGGCATTTGGGACCTATCATACCTGTGGGCAGACGGTGGGGTTCCTCCTGCAGCTTTACGAAAGTAACATGCCTGTTGGATTAATCAACCGCGAAACCTTTGAATTCAGCCTGTGTGATTACCAATTCAGTTATGCAGGCAACTCAAAACATAACCAGAAGGTTAACTAGAAGGGAGGATTATGCTATATTTAAGATTATTACGTCTCGGCTTTGCTTTTTCATTCATACTTATGGAATTATGCGGATGCTCCCAAAAAAACAATACCTCACCGGAGATACCTGAATCCACTTATGCACCAAACCCTTCACCAAAGCACGAATTGAAATTAATACAGAAATTTACCGGATTTTCTTCTCCCACTGCGATTGCATTTGATTCAGAAGATAACATGTACGTTTCCAATTGGAGTAATGGTACAGTTTCAAAAATTGATAGCGCAGGCAATGTAACAATCTTTGTAAATGACTTAGGCTCTCCAGCAGGACTTGCATTTGATTCAGAAGATAATTTATACATTGCCGACTATTCGGATGATGTCATATATAGATGCCCTCCCAAGGGAACAAAGGAAATATATGCTCAGGATTTGCACACACCGACAGGAATATCATTTAATGATAATGGCGAATTATTGGTTGCTAATCGGGGCAGCGATGAAATCATAAAGATTGATAAAGCCGGAAATATAGTTTCCATATCAAATGAAATGAATACACCGGTTGGAGTTATCGAAGCAGACGATACTTTGTACACAACAAATTACGGGGGGAATATTATCACCATAACGTCCGATCGAAAAACGAACATCTTCTCAACAGAATTTGGCCGTCCCGGTGTCGGTATTGATGTAGCTTCAAATGGTCAGATATATGCCGCCGACAATGGCGATGGTTGTGTAAGAATCTTAAATTCCGATGGTTCTACAAAAATCATTGTGGAGGATATTGAGGGCTGCGTAGGAGTAAAAGTTCATTCCAATATACTATATATCAGCAGTTGGAACGAAGGTGCCGTATATGGATATACGTTGCCAACCATAAATTAGCATAGTCCAAAAAATCCCTCGTCAATTAAGATGGGGGATTTTATCACATGCATTGTTACAGTTCAGACTTCAATGTCATTTAGATAATATAAGGGTGACGGCTACCTATGGAACAAATACTACTATATATGAGCAAAACAGGTACTTCATTAAGAGATTTAAGGGGTTATAATTGCTTGATTACATTTTTGCACATGACAAATAAGTAGATTTACATCTACTTCAAAAAAGGGTATTATATCAATTGGTGAAACTGTTTAAGCAGCACGATATATAAAATATCGTGGTTTTCTAAAATGAGCTGTCTTGGGTATTGGCGTTCATTCCGGATTGGAATCAGCTCCTTTTGAAGCAGAGGCATCACATCTATTGAGTCTTTCTTTGTTGCCAGACGGAGAAAGACTCTGCAAATATGGGCTGCCACACTGAAGTTCACCTTATATTCGTGTTTTGTCTCTTTATGTTCAACAACTGCATGATTAATAAGGATTTCTGTTATATTATAGGTAATCAACTTAGCCCAGATTTCTTGTTTGATGTATTCCGGTTTATAGGCATGGAAGTTGCTTAAACCTATCGAATACTTCAATTTTCGAAATGAAGATTCAATTCCCCATCTGGCAGAATACACTTTTTTAATACGTTCGGCCGGAAATTCGTTGGCGGGAAGATTCGTGACTATACATTCATAAGAAGAATCGGACAGGGTAAATCGGACAATACGAAACGACAGTTCGTAGGTATCCCTGGAACCATAGGTAATGAAATCAAATGAGGTTGCTTTATCTACGAAACGCCCGTATCCTTCTGTATGGGTCAATTTTTTAGAATGATTACGTACCAAGAGTGACATTTACCGTAATATCGAATGATTCGTCATCCGGAAAATCGAATCCACCTACTAACCCTTTGGAATGGATATCTTTTGTACGAAAGAGAAAATACTGTCCTTTTTTCTATCACATGGGCCATGTTGTTATAAGAACAATAACCTCTGTCCCCAATATAAACATTTTTTGTATCAGGAAGGACCTCATGCCGGTCAACAATGTCACAAAATGCCCTAAATTCATTTTTTTCGTGCACTGGTTGAATCAAAGCATCGGTATACGTGTGTCTGTCAAGATCATAAAAAGCATTTAAATGCATACCGTAAAATCCTTTAGCAGAATGTCCTTCAGAGACATGATACTCAGAAGATGCAAAAGAGGGCTTGCTAAAGAAAGTGAATGTGGAACCGTCTGCAGCAAGAAATCTGTATCCCGATGATTTTTCTATCGAATTAACAGAAGAATTAAACTGCTTAAAAACAGCTTCCAAGGCATCTGGTTTAAGTTTCGCACGCTGTTGGTTAAATGCAGAAGCAGTTGGTGCTGCGACATCCATATCAAAGAAATCCAGCAATTCATTTTTGGTAGATGACGAGCCTTCTGAAACAAAAAATGATATAAGCTTGTCGGGTGGAAGTTTCTTATTACGGGTCAGATCTTTTTCTGGATGAAGCGTAAATTCCGAAATATTTGATGAAATTTGACAAACTGCAGATTGGAATAGCGTTTTGATTTTTAGATGAAACATAGGACTATTTTGAGATTTTAATAAAAAATAGGGTTAGACCCCCGTTATGGGAAATCTAACCCTAAGCATATAAAAGTTATCTAAATGACATTGACGGCTGAACTGTAACAATGCATTACTTACTCTCTAAGAACTAACGCGGCACAGCCCATACCGCCACCTACACATAAAGTCGCCAGGCCGATTTCAAGATTTCTTCTTTGCATCTCATATAAAAGTGTCACCAATATCCGGCACCCAGAAGCTCCAACCGGATGCCCTAAAGATATTGCTCCACCATTTACATTTAGTTTGTTCTCTGAAAAATTTAATTCTCTTTGCACTGCAATCGCTTGCGCCGCAAATGCCTCGTTCGCTTCAATTAAATCAACATTTTCCAAAAGAATTCGGCTTTTCCCTAAAACCTTTTTTGTAGCAGCTACAGGTCCTATTCCCATTAAACTGGGCTCAACACCTTGAAGTGCCCCAGCCATCCAGGTAGCCATTGGTTTACATCCCAATTCTCTTGCCCTTTCCTCACTCATTACCACTACTGCCGCGGCACCATCATTTATACCGGAAGAATTACCTGCCGTAACTTTTCCATCTTTTTTAAATACTGGTGACAATCTGCTTAAATCCTGCAAAGAGACGTTTTCCCTGGGACTCTCATCGACTTCTGCAATAATACTACCCATCTTACCATTAATCCTGATTGGAACTATTTCGTCTTTAAATTTTCCCGATGTAATAGCTGCATTCGCCTTCTTCTGACTTTTATAGGAATATTCATCCATTTCTTCCCTTGAAATATCCCATTTTTCACATATATTTTCAGCGGTTATGCCCATATGATAGTTGTTAACAGCACACCAAAGTGAATCATTTACTAAACTATCTATAATTTCAGCGTTTCCCAAACGGTAGCCAAAACGTGCTTTTTTAAGCAAGTATGGAGCCATAGACATATTTTCAACCCCACCTGCAATAACAATTTCAGATTCTCCGGAAATTATCATCTGAGCTGCCATATTGACAGCCTGTAAACCCGAACCGCATACCACGTTTAGAGTTAATGCAGGTTTTTCAGTCGGTATTCCTGCTTTTAGCAAAATTTGCCTTGCTACATTCTGTCCCTGTCCCGCCTGTAGAACACATCCTATTAAAGCACAATCCACCAACTCAATCGGAATGTTTGCCCTACGAATTGTTTCTTTTACCACTTCTGTTCCAAGATCAACAGCAGATGTATTGCAAAAAACTCCGCCCATCTTACCAATGGCAGACCGGCAAGCACCTGCCAACACAACTTTCCTCATATTTTTCACCACTCTCTTTAAATGCCACCGTATGTTCCTCCATCAACATTAATCGATATTCCGGTTATAAAACCAGCTTTTTCAGAAATTAAAAAAGTTGCCACATTAGCAATATCCGAAGGCTCTGCAATCCTTCCCATCGGTGAGAGTTTTGCTATCTTCCGATTTACAGATTCCGGATCCTGCCCAGCCTCCTGACCTAATTCTATGATTGTATTACTCCATAACTCCGTGTTGGTTGCGCCAGGGTTAATTGCATTTACCCTTATATTATATTGGGCTGTATCATCGGCCACTGCTTTCGTGAATGCGATTAAAGCAGCATTAGTAACACTTCCAATAATGAAGTCCTTACTGGGTTGTTTGCCAAAAACACCGATAATGTTAATTATAATCCCCTCACCAGTCCCAATCATTAAAGGAATCGCTTCTCTGGTCAGTCTTATGTACCCCAATTGTTTTACCTTGATGTTCTCCAGCCATTCAGTATCAGTTGTCTTTTGTAATCCGCCAACAGGACCGCCGCCAGCACTATTTACCAGTATATGGAGACTACCATATTTTTCTTTTATCAATGAGATGGTATTCTTGATATCTTCAATATTACAAATATCCCCCGTAATATATTCCGCCTGTCCGTCTTGTTCAATAATTTCAGAAACCACCGTTTTCAGCTTTGCTTCATTTCGCGCAAACAAAATAACCGCAATACCCTCTTTTGCAAATGTCTTTGCGATCTGTTGGCCGATTCCTCCACTGCCACCACTTATTAAAGCCACCTTTGCATTCATTTTTACCCTACACACCCCTTTCTTTAAATACATCTTTCGCCACATTTAAAGCATTAAGAGCTTTTGGAAAGCCGATATACGGTACTGTGTGGATAATTGTTTCAATAACTTCCATTTTTATCAATCCAACGTTCAAAGCTGCGTTAATATGCACATGAAGCTGCTTTTCGCAGCCACCTAGGGCCGCCAGCGCAGAGATTGTTACAGCTTGTCTCATAGGAAGGGTAATCCCGGTTCGATTATAGATATCACCGAAGGCGAACTCTATAATATATTTCCTCATATCCGGTGCAATGTCATTTAATGCATCCACAACGGCAACGCCTTGCTCACCATCCACTTCTTTCAGCTTTTTTAATCCTTCTTCATATCTATTATTTTCCATCTTCCCACTCCATATCTGTCTTTCTGCTCAAAGTTTCAAACCTTGTATCTTCGGGTGTAATTCCTGCACGTCCCCATTCATCCGGCTTATACTCATTTAGTACTACAATAATTTTTTCTGCAGGAATTTTTAAAAGTTCATGGGTAGAAGCCGTCAAATCGTGTATGAGCTTCTTTTTCTGCTCTTTGGAATAACTGTACATCAGATCTACATTTAATATTGGCATACTATGTTCCTCCTTCATCACTACAAAATTGAATGGTGTACCTATATACGAGTTGGGGGGAGTGCTCATAATTTAATTCGCCATCCCCCAGCTAAAATTTTATCTGCGAACCGATTTAGTTAACCACTCTTTATCGTTTCCCAGGACACCAGCCTGTCCCCATCCATTGTTTTCAATCTCATTTATATAGACCACAATCTCGTCCAACGATTCCTGAAGAGTTTCTTTCATCACAAGGGTACACGCTTTTACCCACCTTTTTTTATTTTCAGGAGTTATCCCCTTCCAACCAACTACGGACACTACAGACATTTAATACACCTCACTTTCTGTCCACAAGTACATATTCAAAAGTATTGAGTCCACCCTTGATGTGATCATGTCCGGCTTCTTTGATAATCTGTTTATATTCATCTGTCAGGAAGCTATTCCTATATTCGTCCGGGTCACCCTCAAAAGCCGAAACAAATAATACGCCTGGTTCCGTTGCCAGTACGCTGTGAAAAGATAAGAAAGACTCCACTTTATCGTTTTTCTTTACATACTTGTAAATACGGTTCTTTCTCCATTCCAAATATGTATCAATACCGCTAAGCGGAACCTCAATGCTTCTTAACTGAACAAAGTTCGTGGTTGGCACAAATGCAGGCCTCTCTTTCACTGCATCCACCAAACCATAGATACCCTGGTGGATATCACTGGCCATGTATGGAGCCATATCATCCAATAGCTTTTTATACTCCTGGCTTTCCAACACATCCTGAATTTCTCCGAAGTTTTCTACCTCGTATAAAAGAACATATGTATTTTTATTTATGCCTTTATAAAAAGCATAATCAGGAAACAGCACCTTAACACCAGGGCATTTCCAAATTTTTTCGATTTCTTCCCCTTTGTTTGCTTCACTTTCCCATTCAGCAACCACTAAATAGTTTCCTTTTTCAATTGTTAACTTCATACTTATCCCATCCTTTCAATCAATATTGTCTGCTTTTTTCTAAAAACAGCGGATCATCACCATATATACCATTCTGTATCCATGCCTTGGGAGGCATATCACGAATAAGTATTAATATGTTGTCCCCTGGGAGTGAAAATTCACTTTTAAAAAACTCCGTAATAGCATCAAAAAGTTTCTTCTTTCCGGCAGCATCACTATTTTTCCACATGTCTAATTCAATGATCACCATCTCTTCCGTGGTGGTCGGTGTAGAATAATAGCACTGGTGTGGACTTTTACGCAAAACCCTGCTTTCACTTCCAAAATTCTGCTGCCCGAGCGATGCACCCGCTTTCCCAAAGCATTCTCTATCCCTTAACTGAATTGTCACCTGGATCTTATCCAAGAAAATATTAAGACATTCATTCGTTTTATCGGATAGGAAGCTTATAATCTCCCTCTTTTGGCTGTCATCAAGCATGAGTGACGTATTTACAGTAAAGTATGGCATATTTATCCTCCTCACAATTTTATGAATTCTTCCAGGATTACTGCTACCCCATCTTCATCATTCGATAAAGTAACAAAATCGGCAACCTTTTTTAACTGCTCACAAGCATTTCCCATTGCAATTCCAATACCAGATTCTGATATCATTTCCATATCATTATAACTATCACCAAAACTCAGAACCTGACTGTTTTTCAATCCCAAATGATGTGCTAATTCCATAACAGCCTTTCCCTTTGATGAATCAAATGGCAGGAACTGCAGCATCCAGTAATCGTCAAACCATGGAATAAATACTTTGCTCATATTAATCAAGTTAAGGCTCTTAAAGTGCAACAATACTTTTTCCAGCTCAGCCTTTCTGCCCAGCAATAATATAGAAGTGGGCAGCTCATCATATTTGCTTAGATTATCAAATTCCTGCAGTTCAATTCCCAACTCATTTGCATATTTAAGGCTTAACGGCATTTTTCTTTCTACCAATACCTGTTCCTTTAAATTATAATGTAAAATGATATTGTTACTTTTGGCATAAGCATATGCTGCACATACTACTTCGGGAGCAACCCTGGCGTCCCTATATATAATATCATTTTTCAGGTCAACCAGAAGCGCCCCATTATGCGCGACAACCAGCTCGTCCATTCCTGCGTCTTGCAGGTGTTTTTTTACCGCTCCAAGCATCCGACCTGTAGCGAATATAACTTTCACATCTTTCTTGTTTGTGTTTACATCTCTTACCGCTGCGATTGTCCGAGGACTTAACGAATGATTTGAGTTTAGGGCCGTACCATCCATATCAATCGCCACTAATTTTATATTGCTAAAATTCAAATTATCAATCATCGTTATGCACCTTTATTCTGCATACGCTTATTCAGATATAATTCTCTATTCCGGAATGTGTATGCGCCAATAAATCCAGAAGTATTAACCTGGTTATCCTGAATCATTGCAAATGCGCTGTACATACAGCCACCATCCGTTTTACATGCTGGTATAATCTGTACATAATAAGGTCTATCCAATTCAATATATTTTTTAAAATCCACGCAAGAAGTAGTCAAGGCCATGACGCCTTCAAATGTAACCCCCATCGTGTGGAAAGATGCCAGCGTTGCCTGACGAGCGACCTCAAACAACTTAATTCCATCCAAGTGATCTGCGTTATGGTCGCTTTTTATTTCATCTGTATAATTGTATCCTCTGAAAAATAATACATTTTCAAAACGCTCCGGAACTGAAATCAAGACATTACCCACATTTACCTTATGGACATATTCCTTCGAAATAGTTTCGGTACGTGATGCTAATGTCTTTTCAATTTCAGTAGGCATCTTTATTTTTTCAATAATCGCATGCGCCTCTTGGGGTTTTCTATAATCCCAATCCAATGATGCAGCATCCGCTTCCGCACTAATCTTAAAGGTTGTATTGTACTTTGGATTCTTTGGAACAAAATTCACCTTGTCCCTAAGGCATAATCTCAAGATTTCCAACTCCCGCCGGCTGCTAATAACAATATCGTTAAACGCCAATGCTTCTGGTTTTTCACTCTCAACATAAACATTGTATTTTAATTCTTTCATAATATCACCTCCTCATAGATGCCAGAACTATGAAACCTCTGCTAATCCTTCTCAACTTACTTTTTGATTATGTTTTGATTTACCTGCATAACTGAATTGGTAATCACACAAGCTGAATTCAAAGGTTTCACGATTGACTAATCCAACAGGCCTATTACTATCGTAAAGCTGCCGGAGGAACCCCACTGCCTGTTCACAGGTATGATAGATCCCAAATGCCTTGTCATAATCATAATCTGGTATGTTGTTTGCCACATTTCCAAAATTCGTTTTTGTAGCTTTGATGATAACCTGCAGGAAACTGTTAATCTCAAGTACCTCGTCCTTTAACTGTTCCCGTTTATCGGTGCTTCTGGCAATTACTATTAAGTTTTTTCCTTTTCTGGCAAACTCTTTTGCGGCCTCATAACCGATTCCGGAACTGGCTCCTGTTATTACTATAAATTTTTCCATTAAATCACCCCTTTCATTAATTGAACTGGAATTAAATACATGCTTTAATTCTTGTTTTTAACATTACCATAAAATAAGTTATTTTTTCGCAAGTGTAATTTTTTCGATTATTCATGTAATATTTCCGTTTTGTTACATTTTTGTTGTTTTTTTGTATATTATTTCCATTATTTCAAGTATTGTTATATATTTTTGTGCAATTTATAGTCTTACAAATATTTACATCTCCCTACTATTCGGAAATAAGCTACAAATAACAAATAAAACAGCAGAAATTTTGACAAAATAATTGCTATAACTTCTACCTTTAATCATATTTATACCCCTTGCATACCGCAGACCTTTTTGTAGTATTGCCACAAATAAAAACAGGTCCATATCTCTTTTTCAAAAGTATGGTTCAAATCTTAACTTAATGACATTGCGCTAGAGCCCGCCCATGGCGGGCAAACTAAAAAGCCGCCACATCTTTTACGATATGACGGCCAATTCATTTCATCTATTTACTTATAACACCGTATTCTTTTACCCGCTTTGGTGTAAAAGTGGTGTCAATGCGAATACACTGTTTCTGCAACCCTTGATTTTACCGGGTTTAATCCATAGTGTAAGGCATTAAAGCGATGTGGACAGACAGGAATTCATCAAGTGTCATCTTACGCTGTGATACCCTATTTTACTACATTTCAGGAATTTCGTCCTTTCTATCATGCTCCGTCCTATGCTATCTTTTGATTTACAGAACGTGTACAAAGTCGTGTAGTAGCGTGTAAACACTTTTTAATAATATCTTCCTTATCAATAAACATTATTTTTATTGAATTAAAGAAATCCTGCAATTTTGGCATTCCTTGTAATAGTTAGAGTTTTAGCACAATATATTTCACTCGATATATTCTTATTGCGATATAATTTTATACTGAAATGAGCCTATATTAATACAATCATCTAAAACAGTATACCGATATGTCCATTCTGTACCATTCTTTTTCTTCATTTTAATATCAACTAAAGTTACCCATCCTTTACCCGTATTAAATTGGGGATGAGTAAATTTCATATTTAGCGCTTTATCCATATACGCTATAATTTCATCATCATTTGTTATAGTCTTTGAATCTAATCCATATGCATCTGATGTTTTAACCTGAATCTCATATATATTATCTGTATCTACTTTTATGTGATATGTTTTATTATATAATATGAGATATATAGTTATTATAACTAAAACGAACAGTAAAGAAAGGATTACTTTTTTAGATTTCATTATGCCCTCCACTCTTTCATTTATCCGATTATCATATCGCTTTGTGTAATATTCATATATATTCCCGAATTACCATGTCCATCATTTATAATTAAATATGCACTTCCAGTTGAATATTCAATGAAACTATATCCAGTTGCCCAATGAGCACCTAACGAAGACGAAGCAATAAAACCGGCTATGTATGGAGTATCCGATGATAAGCATCTAACAACATCTGCCGAGTTTGTTGTAGACAAGTAAATATCTTGAATTATATCTCGATCGTCATAATATTCCATTATTCCAAAATATACATCACCAGCATCGCTTGATGCAGGTATATAATCTTCAAGATACGTTATTAAGCTTATTTCTGTTGAAAGATTACTGGAAATTATATTGGAATCACAATGCAAATCTAAATAACGTAAATACATTGCCACTGCATTAGCACCACATATACCATTAGGATTGTAAGAATAGTTTGGCAATGAGTACATTAGAGAGAAAGTTTGTGAGGAGGCAGATGCTCTTGCCGAATCAGTCTGTATACTGGGTGAAATACCAATTTGATCTATGTTTGGTACTGTTTGAGGATCAACGCTCCTACTATCACTACCATATAAATCAGAAGTAATTAAAGAGTTTCTATTTACCTCGTTTTCGTTAAACAAATCATATAGATAGTTTTTTTCTACTTCATTTTCTTCAAAATACTCAAACGCACCATTATAGTATTTTTTCAAATTATCTGAAGAATAACTAGAATTGCACGTAAATGAAAATTCAGGAATACTAAAATCCCTTACATTAATAATAATATACCCTGTATCCAAGTTAAATAGTACAGCTATTATCTCATCATTAAGGTCATATAATGGATAAGTACTCTCGATTTCTTGATCACAATTATTAGCGGCTATAAATTCTTCAACATATTCTTCCAGAGAATTGTATCTTGATTCACTTAAATTATCAGTAATAGAAAATTCTCCATCCGAACTCGCTGCCATAGCAATATTTGTATTCAAATATAGAATGCCAAAACATAAGATGATATATAATAATTTTTTTATCCGCTTCATTTATATACCTCCTGGTATGATAATGATATAGCCACAGTAGCTATATAGTTAATAAGTTTTTTAAATAGATAACAGAAGAAGGGGTTCTTCCTTAATTATCTGCCATCCTGTAAATAACATGTCAACTGCTTCATAAGAAAAACCATCTCTGCACCAGTGTAGATTAATATTACCATATATTGTCACTCCTGTCAATATATGTATATATGTTTAGAATTCTAATGTTTTTTCAACAGAACCTCTTTAACCTCCCAGAAGCCAATTCAAATCAAAAGCCGCTACACAACCCTAAAGTCATGTAACGGCTATTTTCATTTTCGCAGCATTCATAATACTGTATGCAAAGTGTTTACAAATCGTGTAAAACGACTCATCCAACCTCTGCAACTCCAGTAAAACAAGGGCTTAATCCATTGTGTAAGGCATTAAAGCGATATGTCTTGATCTCTTGATCGCTACTGTAAGTGCCCTCTGGTGTTTCGCACAGTTTCCGGTAATTCTTCTGGGAAGAATCTTACCTCTTTCAGATATATATCTCTTTAATTTGTTAACATCTTTATAATCAATACCTGTATGGTTCTTGTCTGCACAGAATACGCAAACTTTCTTTCTCCTGCGATTGGTTCTTCTCTTCATTGGAGAATCGCCTTTATCATTTCTGTCATTTCTATTATATGGCATAACTGACCTCCTTATCCGATGAATACATTATCATGTACCTAATATTATTCTTATTGCTTAATTAAATGGCAATTCCTCATCTAACCCATCCGGTATATTCATAAAACCATCTCCAACTGCCTGACTTGGTGCGGGCCTCGTGGTCTGCTGATAGCCGGAACCAGAATCTCCACTTGCTGCTTTGCTCTCAGCAAATTCCTGTTCTTCCACTACAACTTCGGTTGTATAAACTTTTATTCCGTCCTTATTCGTATAACTGCCGGTCTGAATCCTTCCGGTCACTGCAATTTTAGTTCCCTGCTTTAAATACTTTTCAGCAAATTCAGCCGCTTTACCAAATGAAACGCAATTAATAAAATCTGCATCTGCTTCTCCAGGTCTTTTAAATCTGCGGTCAACCGCTAAGGAATATCTTGCTATCGCTAAGGGATTCTCTCCTTGAGAGTATCTTACTTCTGGGTCTCTTGTGAGACGGCCAATCAAAATGACTTTATTCATATTAAGGAAAACCTCCTTTTATTATGCGTCTTGTCTAATGCATAAGAATCTGATTACATTTTCCATTATGCGAATACGATCTTCAACTTCGCCTGGGCATGTTGAATCAGCATCGAATTGGATAAAATAATAAAAGCCTTCTTTCATTTTTTGAACTTCGTAAGCTAATCTTTTCTTACCCCATTCATCAACTTTAGTAACTGTACCGCCAAATCTTGCAATAAGATCTTTAACGGATTCTAAAGTTGTTGTTCTGGCTTCATCTTCAATTTTTGCATTTACAACTAAGGCTAACTCATATTTGTTCATAGTTGTCTGCACCTCCTTCTGGTCTCTGGCCCTTTATCGCAATGGCCCACGGTGGGTCGGCATTGACAATCTGGAATCGCGCAATTCCATCTGTGTGTAAAGAGCAAGGAAAATTTTGTATAACATATCACGAATATATATTTTACCATAGATAAGAAGGCTTGGCAAGTACTTTTTCAACTAAAATAATCATCCAATACATCCTGCACCGTTCTTATCTTATCTTCCATATAAGCATTAGCCCCGCAGAATAATAATGCTTCATCAAGATTACCCTTAGCGGCATTCGCCAAAGCTTCTGTAATACAGTAGGGTGTCGTGGCCGGGTCACAGGTTTTAATACAGTTATAGCAGTGTTTTATTGGGATACGGTTTAAAAGTACCCGCTCCATAAACGAATTCCTTATCGCTCGTCCAGGCATTCCCACCGGACTTTTTACAATAATGATATCCTCTTTTTTGCAGTTAATATAAGCCTGTTTATACTTCATATCTGCATCGCATTCTTCTGTCGTAACAAATTTGGTTGCCACCTGGATGCCATCTGCCCCTAATGAAAAATAATGCTCCATATCCTGTTTGTTTTGTATTCCGCCGGCTACAATAACCGGAATATCTTTTCCATATTTGGTTCCATAGTCTTTCGTTAAAGCTATGATACTCTTAACTTCTTCTTCATAGGCCTCTTCATCGATATGTTCAAGCTGTTCCTGGTGAAATCCTAAATGGCCGCCCGCTTTTGGCCCTTCTATGATAATGGCGTCCGGGACGATATTATTTTTTCTATCCCACATTTTTAATATTACATTGGCCGCTTTTAAGGAGGATACGATGGGAATTAATTTTGTTTTACTCCCTTTTGCAATTTCAGGCAATTCCGTAGGTAGCCCTGCTCCGGATATAATTAAATCAATGCCATTTTTTATGGCTTCTTTTACGTATCTGGCATAGTTTTGCGTGGCTACCATTATGTTCACCCCTAATATTCCTGAAGGTGCTAATTTTCTTGCCCGTTTAATATGTTCTCCAATCATCCTTAAATTGGTTTCCAGTGGATTACGGTCAAAATCCGGTTCCGCAAACCCTATTTGTGCTGTGGAGATCACTCCTATGCCTCCCTTTGCTGATACGGCACCGGCAAGAGAGCTTAAACTGATTCCAACACCCATCCCGCCTTGGATAAGGGGAAGCTTAGCGGTAAGATTACCTATATTAAGTGCTTTATACATGTTACCTCTTTTCTATGCTTATTGCATATATTATCAATCCAGCATTCGATTTAAGAAAGGGTCTGGCTTGCCAGACTCTGGCGCTGACGCACTGTCACTTTAATGACACTCTTCCTCTTGCACGTCATGCGCATCCTGCGGTACATTTTTTATATTATAGGACGCAATTTCCTATATCATAAAAATTTATGCCACAGTGTGTCATAATATTGCAGAGCAATATCACAAAGGCTGAACAATTAGCTTCAATAAGCTATACACAGATTTTCGGTAAATCTTGCAGAGGTTATACCATTTTTTGATTATTGTTTCCCAATATTCTTAAATCCTGTCCTGTAGGGTTTTGGAATATCCTAAGACCAAATTCTGCTGCCACCGAAAGGATATGGTCAAATAAATCAGCCTGTATATTTTCATAGTCAATCCAATCGGTATATTTGGTAAATGCATAGATTTCCAGGGGCAGACCATACTCCCCGGGAGGCAGCTGTCTGATGAGATGAGTCATTTCTTTGCGCATACCGGGATGGTTTTCGATATAATTTAGGATGTAGATACGAAATGTACCGATATTAGTAAGATGCCTTCCGTTAATGAACTGATCCTCTGATACTCCGTTTTCTTGGTTGTATTTCCTGAGTTCTTCTCTTTTTTTAATGATATAGTCCTCAAGATAATGAATCTGCTTAAATTTTTCTAACATTTCCTCCGTGCAGAAACTTATGCTGGTAGTATCAATATAAATAGCCCTCTTGATTCGTCTTCCCCCAGATTCCTGCATCCCCCTCCAATTTTTGAAGGAATCGGCTACAAGTGCATAGGCCGGTATTGTAACAATCGTTTTATCAAAGTTCCGAACTTTAACTGTATTTAAGGTAATTTCGTCCACTTCACCGTCTGCCCCGTATTTATCCATCTCAATCCAGTCACCAATCTGGAGCATATTATTGGAAGTCAATTGAATTCCTGCCACAAAACCTAATATAGAATCTTTAAATACCAGGGAAAATACTGCCGTCAACGCTCCGATTCCGCTAAGAAGTGCAATCGGACTCTGACCCATCAGATTAGCCACTATGATAATTCCCATTATAATATATATTACTATCTTAACCACCTGGATAAGACCTTTAATTGGCCGGACCCTGGATATGGGATAAAATTTATAGATCTCGTTAATGGAGTCTAAAACAGCATCCAGGACCAATATGGCTACAATAAAAATGTAAGTTAACGTTATTCGTTTTATAATGATTTCATAATAATGAAAAACCGGAGCAAAATTATAAACAACAATAGCCGGTATAATATAGGCAAGTTTCCGAAAAACCTGTCTTTCCAGCATGACATTATCCCATTTTTGTTTATTACTTTTAATATATATGGTTAAAAGCCTAAGTATAAGCTTCTTTAAGATAAGATTAATTACGAAACATAGGAAAATAATTATTAATATCATAATCCCACCGGATAAATATGCTGCATAGACGGGATTTAACCCACGTCCAGTAAATAATTTTGTAAAATATTCCATCAATTTCTTTCCTTTCTATCCTATTATAATTTTGTTCCTGGATCCTTTCTGATACAGTTCCTATTTTATATGGAATATGCTGTTATTTACCGATTCATTCCTGTTAGATTATAATATATATCAAGGGTTATTTTATACTGAGTACTCCCGGAAACTAATTTTGGATTTCAAGATATTTTAGCTGCTGAATAAAGACTATAGGCATTTTCCGGTATCTGAACTATCAGCAAAACCAGTTGTGAAAGTTCTCAAGAGTACCAATACTCAAAAAGAATCGGAGGTTAATAAGATACAATGCTAAAAATGAAATCAAATTATATATCCGCTACCACTTTTTATCGGTATCAGGGCAATAATTTTTCCCTATTACAGCCCGAAGTTCTATAAAACAACCGCAGATCCTGCACATACCGTCCAAGAGATTGTCACACCCTTTGCAGATATTTAATCTCCTTTCATATTCCTTGTCATCAGCTTTGATATCTTCACTGAGCCTATCAATATAATCATATAAATTTTTAAAATATACATTTTCCGGCATATCCTTTAGAAGGCATTTTCTGCAATATCTATTACTATTATCTTCCTTCAGGTTCATATCGCATCCTTTCTAAACTATAATATTAACCGCTATATGGTTATTCTTCCTGATGAAAAACACTTTACTGGTAACATTGGTATCCTAACATTATATCACAGCACTACGTATAAAGCACACGTTTTCTTGCAGTTACCACGGCAAATGCATAAAAGAACTCCGGGAAACTGCCGTAAACATTTGCAGTTATTGTATATCAACCCATTTTTTTGACTTATTACTTATAAGACATGCTTCCACCAATTTCATAATATAGTGGCCTTCCCAAAAAGTAGCATATCCTTGTCTTTCCTCCAGGAAGCTTCCGTTTCGAATAGATTCATAATAGGAATTAACAGCACTCTTAAAGGCATCTGCCCAACCCAGGGAATGTCCGTTAGGAAGCTGTACATAACGCTTTGCTTCCCCTGTTAAAAACTGAGGCGAGGCATAGATTTCTTCATTACCGGAGTCTCTATGTCCAACCCATAATTTATCTGCCCGTTCCTGTTCCCATTCAAGAGCAGCCATACTTCCGCTTACCGTTACAGCCAAACCGTTCTTTTTACCGGCACCAACCTGGGTTAATGTAATTAATCCCTGTATTCCGTCCTCAAATTTAATCATAATAAAAGCCGCATCCTCAGAATGGATCTTAACTTCTTCCATAACCTTACCTTGTGCCGGCGAGTAAGTACCGCCTGCTTTTACCGTGCGTTTTCGAATGGGATAGACCGTAATCAGATTTGCATAGGCTGATACAATTTTCTTATCCAGAATATACTGCATAGTATCAAAACAGTGGGATCCGATATCCGCAACCGCCCTTGATTCCCCGCCTATTTCCGGATCCAGTCTCCAATCATAGTCCGTATCATATAAAAGCCAGTCCTGCAGATATTGACCGTGAACTAAAAGCACCTTGCCGATACTTTCGTTTTTAACACGCTCATGCATTTCCCTTACCATGGCATTATGCCTGTAATTAAAATTAGCACCTGCTGCAACTCCCTTTTCCTTAGCAAGCAAAACCAGTTCTTCTGATTCGTTTGGTTTCAAGGTTAAAGGTTTTTCACAATATATATGTTTACCGCTTTTAATGACTGCTTTATTAATCGCATAGTGCATAACACTCGGCGTACAGTTATGTACTATATCAATTGTCTCATCTTTCAGCAATTCTTTATAATCAGAATAATAAACAGGGATATTCATTTGTTCGCTAACCGATTTTGCCATTTCGGCATTGTTATCCGCTATCGCAGCAACTTCAGTACCTGGAATCCTACGAATTGCTTCGATATGCTGCTTTCCGATAAAACCAGTGCCAATTATTCCAATTCGTAATACCTTTGCTTCCATATAATATTCTCCTATTTCTTTATTTTAATTTTAATATAGCTTAGTTTAGTTCACCATCTTATATTTATCTTTATTTCATTTATTTCTTCGTTTTTATTTCATTTTTGTTCTAAATCCATTTAATATTATCATTTTTTCTGTAAATATTCATTTTATAATGTAAATTTACATTTCATTTTACATTTAAATATAGAAAATGTCAATAACATTTTTATTTTTCATCTAATACATTTATATATATTGTATAATTATTATCCAATCATTATCCGTATTCATGATTTCGATTTATTAAAGTAATGTCAAAGGTAAAAAAAATTATATTCATATCTAAATTTATATGATTTTTTCTGTAATTTACATTTTAGCTTACATCTTTAATAAAGTTATATCTTTGTAATCCTGTTCCTTCCTTAAATATCTCTTTACATTATTTACATTTGCAGATATACTATACTAGAATTAATTATACTATTTTGCAGGAGATTGTTATGAAGAGAAGTGCTATCACCATTGAAGAAATAGCAAAAAAGGCAAATGTCTCTATTGCTACTGTATCCCGTATTATTAACCATAAAGGCTCCGTTAAACCGGAAACCAGACAGCGGGTGTTGGATATTATGGAAGAACTTAACTTCCTGCCCCGGACCATTTCCCCTTTATCAGATTCAAACAGTAATGTTATACTGATGTGCGTACCCGAATTCGACAATCCCTTTAACAGTTTAGTCATTAATGGAGTTCAAAAGTCAGCGCATGAACATGGTTATGACATTTTACTTCTGCAAGCAAAAGCTTTTTATACTGAAAGCAGCGATTATACTAATATATTAAAAAATAACTCAATTGCAGGTATTATTATACTCAGTTCCGTACCCCACCCTAAGTTGATTGAGGAATTAACCTTCCGGTGTCCGGTGGTTATGTGTTCTGAATACTGTGAAGAATATAACGTTCCTTTCGTAAGCATTGATGATGTGGCGGCAGCAAGGACAGCAGTTAATTATCTGATCTCCTCCGGCTGCAAAAAGATTGGCATGATCAATTGTTCCCTGAAGCACAAATACGCCAGGCACAGGGAACAAGGATACAAAGATGCGCTGGAAGCAGCCGGTATGACGATTAATGAATCCTGGATTGCCCATATTTCCTCCATTAATTACAGCCTGGCTTTATCCAATGCAATGCATATTTTAAGCCTGCCGGACCGTCCTGACGCTTTTTTCACCGCTTCGGACGTTTTCGCCGTAAGTGTGATGAACGGAGCTAAGAAGCTCGGGTTATCCGTACCGGGGGATATATCCATAATAGGCTTTGATAATATTGAATTATCAACCATGACGGAGCCCCAGATCACTACCATTGAACAGCCTTCTTACCAGTTAGGCTTCCAATCCTGTGAGCTTCTGGTAGAGAAAATAGATAAACCGTTTATTGAAGATAAGCAGATCATATTAGGCACAGAACTAATTGTCAGAGGGTCAACCTTACTTAAATAACCAGATAATTCAGATGGTTCTCTTATAATCTAAATGATTTCTTTCTTTATTCCATTGATTTTTACAGTAAATGATGTTAATATTTACATATTATATGGAGGTGTTTACATGAAATTAGGATTTGTAAGTGCTGTATTAGCAGATTATACCTTTGAAGAGGTTATTAATTTTGCTGCAGAACAGGGTTTTGAATGTGTAGAAATGGCTTGTTGGCCAAAAGGCAAGGCAGAGCGGAGATATGCGGGAGTAACTCATATTGATGTTGATAACTTAGGTGATGCGGAAATCGAGTACATAAAGCAATACTGCGCCGGGCGAAAAGTGGAGATATCTTCGCTGGCATACTATCCTAACACAATGGATGGAGATCTTGATAAAAGAACTGTATATATTGACCATTTGAAGAAAGTAATTCTTGCTTCTGCAAAGCTGGGTGTCGGCATGGTTACTACTTTTATCGGAAGAGATTCCGCCAAAAATGTTAATGAGAACTTTAAAATTTATGAAGAAGTATGGCCCCCGATTGTGCAATTGGCAGAAGAAAACAAGGTTAAAATAGCAATTGAAAACTGCCCTATGTTATTTACGGATGACGAATGGCCGGGCGGACAAAACCTGGCAACAACTCCAGCTAACTGGAGAAAAATGTTTGAAATCATTCCAAGTAAAAATTTAGGCCTTAATTATGATCCTTCCCATTTCGTATGGCAGATGATTGATTATATTAAGCCATTATATGAATTTAAGGATCGTATTTATCATGTTCATTACAAGGACATTAAAATATTCCGCGATAAACTGGATGACGTAGGTATTATGGCCGCTCCGCTTAAATTTATGTCACCAAAACTTCCCGGACTCGGTGATGTCAATTGGGGTAAATATGTATCCGCATTAACTGATATCGGGTACAAAGGATATACCTGTATTGAAATAGAAGATAAAGCTTTTGAAGGTTCAAAGGAAGCGATTGAAAATTCCCTTAAGTTAAGTAAGCGTTATTTAAGACAGTTTGTGATATAATAATTATATCATGATGCGGGCATCAAAAGCACGATATAATGTATTGAACGAATACGAGTGTATCTATATTCATAAAATATACTCTGAGGCGACTTTTGATGCCCACATCATAAAATAAGTATACCAATATATATTTATACATTTGCAGCATGTCTATATCATATTATCATTAATGCTGACAAAATAAAAACCCATCAAATAAGCTCATTTTATTTAGAGCCTTTCTATTCTTAGCCCGTCAAAAGTCCTTATTATACTTTTCAAGGCTTGTTGATCTGTTTTTAACCTTTAATCAATTGTAAAATGAAGAATGCTGCAAGGCGGGATAATAAAATCTATACCTTGTGAACTTACTTTAAATTCTGTAAAATCTTCTGTATATACCACATCAGGGTTTTCAAATGTATTATGTGCCCCCATTGTATTGGTAAGAATCTCTGCTTTAACCGAACTTATGTGCCTGTCTACCAGGATACTGTTTATCTCATAAGGCTCTGTTGCTGATAAATTATTAAGGGTTATATTTAATCTTCCCTCCTGATCTATGGAGGCAGATTCATACAGATTCGGAACTTTTGCCTCACCGGTACCGATTTCTTCCGTATCAATATAACTATCAACCAAAGTTGCATCCTGATGGCATTGATACATTTTAAATACATGATAAGTAGGGGTTAATAAAATCTTATCCCCTTCTGTCAGGATAACGGACTGTAATACATTGATTAGCTGCGCAATATTAGCGATTCTCACACGGTCACTATGCTGATTAAAGATATTTAAGGTGACACCTGCAACCAACGCATCCCTCATGGTATTCTGCTGGTATAAAAATCCTGGATTTGTTCCCGGTTCAACTTGAAACCAGCAGCCCCATTCATCTACAACTAAAGCAATACGCTTTTCCGGGTCATATTTATCCATGATTTTCGAATGCCTGGTTACCAATTCTTCAATATAAAGTGCCTTTTTTAATGTCTTATACCAGCCATTTACATCAAAATCAGTGGCAGAACCTTTTTCGTCCCAACTGGTTTCAAAAGTGTAGTGATGCAGGGAAATTCCATCCATATAAGGGTGGGCCATCCGCATAACCGTATCACACCAACCGTAGTCATCCCCATTAGGTCCGCAGGCTATCTTAAAAAGCTTGTTCTCCCCATAATTCCTGCAATAAGTCTGATATCTCCTGTATTCATTCGCATAATACTCCGGTGTCATGTTACCGCCGCAGCCCCAGTTTTCATTCCCTACTCCAAAGAATTTCACCTTCCAGGGCTCTTTTCTTCCGTTTTTTACTCTTAAATCAGCCATGGGAGATATGCCGTCAAAAGTCATATATTCAATCCATTCCGACATTTCCTGAACGGTACCGCTTCCGAGGTTACCGTTAACATAGGGCTGACAACCAATCTGATCACATAATTCCATAAATTCATGGGTACCAAAGCTGTTATCTTCCAGTACTCCGCCCCAATGTGTGTTTATCATTCTCTTCCGGTTTTCCTTAGGTCCTATACCATCTTCCCAATGGTATTCATCGGCAAAGCATCCTCCCGGCCAACGAAGTAATGGGAGTTTCATTTCCCTTAGGGCTTTTACTACATCCGATCTCATTCCATTTTTATTAGGAATTTTGGAATTATCCCCAACGTACAGTCCTTCATAGATGCATCTCCCCAAATGTTCGGAAAAATGTCCATAGATTTCTTTATTAATCTTGGATTTTTTATTGCCTGCATGAATTACTAATTTACTCATAACATTCCTCCATCGTCATTATATTTTAGCTTTCACTAAATTAATTTACATTCATACCGTTTCAACCATATTTTACTATAGGCGTCTTGTTTTGTCAATGTAATATAGTTTTATCTTCCCTTATGAATTTAATTCAGAAAATGATGCTGATATTGTATAAATTTACATTTTATGCAACATTATTTTACCATACTCTCCATTGTAGCATCTAAAATATCTTTAAAAACTCATTTAGTTTCCGAGGGTGGTCCTTTAATAGGGAATTATAACACAGTACTTTTTATACTTCGGGAAACGAAATATAAATAAAAAGGGTTATATATCTTATTTTTCGCTAATTTAGTACTATATTTTTTTATTAACTTAGGTTAAAATAAAAGAAAGCATTTTGCCTTTGCTTAAAAGGCAATTATTTAGATTTTCAGAATATTATTTGGAGGTTCATAACATGTTATTTGGTGCATTAGAAGCCGGCGGTACCAAGATGGTGCTGGCTATCGGCAATGAAAACGGCAAAATTCTTGAACAGGTGTCAATCCCTACCGAAACTCCCTCTATTACAATTCCCAAGATAATTGATTATTTTAAAGGAAAAGAAATTGCTGCGTTGGGTATTGGCTCCTTTGGTCCCATTGATTTAGATAAAAAATCAAAAACATATGGTTTTATTACTTCTACTCCTAAATTAGCCTGGGCTAATTACGACTTCGTTGGTAATATTAAAAGTTCCCTGTCCCTGCCTATTGGTTTTGATACGGATGTGAACGGCTCCGCCCTTGGAGAAGCAACCTGGGGAAGTACAAAAGGAATCGAATCCAGTATATATATAACAATTGGTACCGGTGTCGGTGTGGGCGTTTATCTAAGCGGAGGTTTATTGCACGGAATGCTTCATCCGGAAGGAGGGCATGTTTTACTGAGTAAACATCCTAAGGATAATTTTGAAGGTATCTGCCCCTATCATCCAAATTGCTTCGAAGGCTTAGCTTCCGGCCCTGCCATTGAAAAACGCTGGGGTAAAAAAGCAATTGAACTAAAAGACAACTCTGAAGTATGGGAAATAGAGGCTTATTATATAGCACAGGCTCTTGTAAGCTATATCTTAACCCTTTCCCCACATAGAATCGTTCTGGGCGGCGGTGTCATGCATCAGGAACAGCTTTTTCCTCTTATACGCAGCAAGGTAACTGAATTATTAAACGGTTATTTAAGAACTCCCCAGTTAAGCGATATGGACAATTATATTGTCCCTGCTGCCCTGAATGATGACCAGGGTATTATGGGATGTTTACAATTAGCTAAGATGGAATTACAAAACCAATAAATCCGCAATATTAAAAAGCAAACTTTGCTTTTAATTTGGTACAGTTCAGCCTATGGTACCGAAAATTAAATTGGACTTTTGTCGGGTGAATCATATCATAAATAGCCCGTCATTTATACGGCACTGTACTGGTACCACGTATTCTAAATAACTGGTCAGAAAACGCAGGATTAGTTAATTTAAATACGCTGTACCAGTACTGCATTGCATAAATAATGCTTAATATCAGTGACTGATATTTGAGCCAGGGCAAGGCGGAGGAATGAGGCGTAGCGGTTCCTACGCCGATTGATGACAACACAGCACTGGCGTAAATAGCAGGTGCTGAATTAAG
>JBAVPE010000153.1:0-31803 GCA_049692775.1 Anaerocolumna sp.
AATTTCACCTCCATTTTCGTGATATCATAGGTATGTTTTTACGCAGACCGTCTGAGCATAGCGAAGGAAAGGCAAGTAAAAACATACCTATGATAGACAGAAAATGTTCTCAGATTATATTCAGCATCTAAAATGTCTTCTATTGCTACTATTAGTTTCCGAGAGTACTCTTAACGAGTGTTTTTAAACCTGGATATATTTCTTGTTTTCCTGGTATTTTTCCCTTGCAATAAAATATACCCGTTCACTTGTATCTTCCGGACTGCAATGGGTAAATGCATCATAGACTGTTATTAATTCCATGCCAGCCTTTTCAATCAATTGCTTTACCTTATCAATAGAATATGCTTTTTGATAATGGATTTCCTGAAAACGGGCAAATAACTGATTGCAGTCATTCTTCCCATATTCAATTCCTTCTTCCTCATATTCTTGTGAATCATCATATTCTTCTGAATCATCCTCTGGTAAATCAGTTTCATCTAAATCGGTTTCTCCTGAACCAACCTTTTCCAATTTTACCTCAGGTAATTTTCCTTCATTTAATTTACTTTCAGTTTTTGTTTTGACATCTTCTATTTCACCATCTTCTATTTCGCTATCTTCTATTTTAACAAATATAGTCATATTGTATTCATTGATTCTTTTCTCTTCATCATAATAATTTTCCCATATGAAACTGCACTCTTCCCGGTTCTCAGCTATGGTATTATCAGCAAGAAGGCTTTTATATTTGTACTCTGTATTCATATCAAATATAAAGAGGCCGCCAGGATCCAGATAATTATTCACTAAGTGAAACACCTTCAGCAGATCCTCTTCTGAGGTAATGTAATTCATGCTGTCACAGATACTTACAACCGCACTTATGGTCCCATATAATTCAAAATCACGCATATCCTGCTGTAAATAAAGGATGGGCATTTTACCGGTTTGCTTTTTAGTTGTCTCCCTGTCAGAAATATCTGATTCCATATAGGGTTCATCCTTATCTGTCAGGATTTCTAAATCACTGTTACCAAACTTGTCACTTTCTGAATCATTACCGTATTCTTTTTCCCTTGCTATTTCTAACATTTCCTCAGAAATATCAATACCTATCATATCATAGCCCTTCGCTGCCATACGTCTTGTAACTTTCCCCGTACCACAGCCAAGTTCCAACACCAGACCATCTTTCACACCATATTCCTGTAAAAGCCCCGTTAGGTAAAAGACCCAGTCATCATACGGAACATTATCCATAAATGTGTCATAAACCTGTGCAAATCCGGTATAAGCCTGCATTTTAACTCACTTTCCGCCAGCCTTTCTTTTTAGCTTAACCGGCTTATTACATCTGTATATTTTAGTGGACCTCCAAATAAGTCCAGGGCACTTCCGATGGTCACGTCCAGCCTGTCCTGCCCTAATTCCTTAAGAAGCTTTAAATCTTCAAAGCTTCCCACACCACCTGCATAGGTTATAGGAAGTCTGTTCCATTCACCTAAAAGTGTAACTAAATCCCTTTCAATACCGGAAGCTTTTCCTTCTACATCCACTGCATGGACTAAGAATTCATCACAAAATCCGGATAAAGCATCCAGAGTTTCCTTATTAACCGTAACATCAGTAAATTTTTGCCACCTGTCAGTTACGATGTAATATTCCCCTTCCTTTTTTCTGCAGCTTAAATCCAGCACCAGCCTCTCTTTACCAACAAGCTTCATAAGTTTTGTCAGATTGTCATAATGAATTTTCCCATCTTTAAATACATAAGATGTGACAATAACATGGGAAGCCCCTTGCCCTAAAAATGATAAGGCATTCGCATCCGTTATCCCGCCACCAATCTGAAGTCCGTTTGGGAATTCCTGTATTGCTTTTTTTGCCTGTTCACAGTCTTCTATATAATAATCGGTTCCGCCTGGATTAAGCAAAATTATATGCCCGCCTTTTAAATTATCTTTTTTATAAAGGGCAGCATAAAAAGCAGCATCCTGTTCCGATACAAAATTTTCTACTGCTTTGCTATTCTGATCGGATAAACTTCCTCCTACTATCTGCTTTACTTTTCCATTGTGGATATCGATACATGGTCTGAATTTCATAAAATCTCCTGCCTTACACCAGAATATAGGCTTATATCTTATCATATTTGCACCGGATACGCAATATGTACGGATTTAACAAACACGGCAAACACAGGAAGAAATAATCTGTAAATGTTTACGCCTGATTTTTTGTTATTTTTCCCAATTAGAGAAGCAGTGAGAAAGTTCCCATAACAATGAGGACTAAACCAAACATAGATTTTTTATTAAGTCTCTCCTTAAAGACAATAAAAGATAAAATTACGGTAACAAGTATACTTAATTTATCAATTGGAACCACCACACTTGCCGGGCCCGTCTGCAAGGCCCTATAATAACAAAGCCAGGAACCACCTGTGGCAAATCCTGATAATACTAAAAATAAGCAGCTTTTTTTATCAATTTCTTTTATTTTTTCCTGCTTACCTGTTATAAATACAACTAACCAAGCCATAACAAGGACAACTATGGTACGGATAGCTGTACCCAGGGTTGAATCAATCCCTTCTATTCCAATTTTCCCAAGGATGGAGGTCAGACTCGCAAACACAGCAGAACCTAATGCATAAAAAAGCCAAGATTTACTCTTATTTTTTGAATTGACACTTTCCTTTTTCTGAATCATCATATATGTACCTATACCAATTAAAATCATCGCGATAACTTTAATTAATGTAATTCTTTCCCCCAGGAAAAGAAAAGCCATCAGCATAGTAAGTATGATACTCGACTTATCAATCGGAGTAACCTTATTTACATCTCCCATTTGTAATGCCTTAAAATAAAACAACCAGGAAGCACCTGTAGAAATACCGGACAGTACAAGAAAAAGTAATGTTTTGTTGCCAACATCCAATGTCTCAGCCTGACTGCCTGCAATAAATACCATAATCCAGGAAAAGATTAATACTACAATGGTTCTTAAGGCTGTCGCCACCGTAGAATCCGCATTTTTGATACCACCTTTTGCCAGTATCGCTGTCAAGCCTGCAAATATTGCCGATCCGAATGCAAATATAATATACATAGTCAGCGCCTCCATATACTTTTATAATGATGAACCCCGTGCCATAAATCCAGGGCTTTCTCTCTGAATACACCTAAGTGCTATTATATCATTTCTTTATGATTAAACCAATCACAGGCTTTAAAAACATCTTCCTTTTTTAAATACAGAATCTGCCCAGGCTTTCCATCCAGGATAATACCAAGCCACTCCGGTGAAAGGAATTGTCCCACGCCATACAGGACAATCGCGCCAAGTAATGAACCAATTGTTACAGATATAATGACTTCCCAAATCTGCAAACCAGTATATGTTGTCATAAATCCGCCGAATATAATTCCCAATACTACTTAACAATTAATAATTTATTCTATTTTATTTGAAATCTATAACCTGCTCCCCATACTGTCTCAATGTATTCTGGATTTGATGTATTATCTTCTATTTTTTCCCTAAGTCTGTTAATATGCACCGTTACCGTAGTAGTGTCTCCTAATGCATCCATTCCCCATATTCTGTCAAATAATATTTCTTTTGAAAATACAATATTAGGATTTTTCGCTAAAAATAATAGTATTTTTCTGCAGATATCTCTGCCCCCCTGGTGCTATATTTGCAATTCTTTCAAGGTTTAGAATCTTAAAGATCAAAAAAGTCCGTGATAAGTGCGGAGCGTGCAGAATATGCACCAATAACTGCCCAACGAGAATTCCCATATACAAGTATGATAAAATCTCAACCGGTGAATGTATTCAGTGTCTTCGCTGCACAAGTGTATGTCCCAGAAAAAACACCCAGCTGACTGTTGCTGATGAAAAGGTAAACGCCACAGGAACTGTAGTTGTTGCCGCTATCACTTCTATCAATTACACTAAGGATGCCCTGGCTGTCAGCTTATCAGGTAATTCACCAACATATGAATCTACAGCAGTAGAAGATATTAATACGGATGCCGCCACAACAGAAAACACTCATACTACATCAACAGAAGATATCAATAGGAATACTACCTCTTTAACTTATTTCAATGGTACTTATGAAGGTTCCGGAAGCGGTTTTAGAAATAACACCACTACCGTATCTGTTACAGTTTCAGGAGGCTTAATTTCAGACATAGCTGTTGTCTCTTACGGAGATACCAGACAGTTTTTTTCAAGAGCTTATAATACAATCGTCAGTGAAATCCTTGATAAACAGCTTGCTAAGGTTGATACCGTTTCTGGCGCAACCTTTAGCAGCCGTGGCATTATGTCAGCGGTTGAAGATGCATTAAACAGTGCAGTTACTCCATCTTGATAGTTTTGATTAACTGCAAAAGTCAGCCGGTTATGTTGCTGCATATTCTAAAATGGATGCAAAAGTGCGGCATCTATCCTCTCTTGAGAGATCCAAGCATTTGTGGGCGCAGGTCTTTTGTTAGACACACCCTTTATTTACTTATTTTTATTATTCAATCCTTTATGAAAAATACCAGGAAGTTTACAGCCGTCGTATAGTCCTGCCAAATAACTTAAAGTACAGGAATTAGTAACAAAGATGCAATTGTTAGGCAGTACTATATCCAGATCCTCCTATGCAAATATTGAACGCGGTGATAGGAACATAAAAGTTACAGATATAGTAACCTTACAGAAAATATATAATATAAATTATTCCGAATTTTATATTCTTAATACTATTAGGCATTGTTATAGTTGGGTTTTTTTATTTTGCAATCAAGAATTATATCACAGGTAGTAAATTTATATCTTTAGGAAAAGATATTAAAGTAATAATTTCGATATGGATACCTATTCTTATCATAGAGTTATTCAATTTCTACTTAATTGTGCATCGACCTAATGACTCCTCTGAATTAATTTTTAATATAACATTAATCATAGTTTCGTTAGTAGTTGGAATTACCCTAATTTTTGCTTGCAAAAACAAAGGTAATGATTGATTTACATGGTTGCAAATTAAAAAAGACTGTTGCAAAATCTACAACTTACCTAACTTACATTTTTCCGCAAGTTATATAGTTTATGGATTTTGTAACAGTCCGTAAATTTTTTATGAGTATTTATTCAGCCATCCGGTCAAACATATCCTTTAAGCTGGGATATAAATCCTTAAATATGTCGTATTTTTTATTATATGATGCAACGATTTCAGAATCCTGTTCCGTAGTTTCCGTTACCTTTATGAGCTTACCGGCAGCTTCCTCAACGGTTGCATATTTGCCGCAGCCTACTGCTGCTAAGATTGCTGCTCCAAAAGCAGGTCCTTCTTCACTGTTGATTTTATCTACTTTAACATCAAGGACATTGGCAATGATTTTACACCATAATGGACTTTTTGCACCTCCGCCGTTAATCCGGATACGGTCAATGGAAACTCCTAACTTTTTGGTTATTTCAAAAGAATCACGAAGTGCAAAGGCTACACCCTCTAAAACTGCCTGGGTCATGTCGGCACGGCTTGTGTCCATGGTCATACCAATAAAAGTACCTCTGGCATTGGGATTGTTGTGAGGTGTCCTCTCCCCCATAAGATATGGGAGGAAATATACGTTATTTTCCCCAAGTTTCTGAACCACTGATTCTTCCTTTTTATAATCCTTTGTTTCGATTACTTCACCCATCCACCATTTAAAAGAAGCTGCTGCGGATAACATAACACCCATAAAGTGGTATTTACCGTCGGCATGGGCAAATACATGCAATGCATTCTTATCTACTTCTGCATACTCTTTGCTGGCTATAAATACAACACCGGAGGTACCAAGGGAAACATTGCACATGCCATGTCCTACGGTTCCGGTTCCAACTGCTGCAACTGCCTGATCTCCGCCGCCTGCAATTACTTTCACGGTTTCCGGTAGTCCTAATTCATTCGCTACCTCTTTTTTAAGCGTTCCAACAACTTCATAACTTTCATATATTTTAGCTAACTGTTCTTCCTTTAAGCCGATAATATCAAGCATTTCCTTGGACCAGCATTTATGCTTTACATCTAATAATAACATCCCGGAAGCATCTGACACATCCGTACAATGTACTCCGGATAAACAGTAAGCCGCATAATCTTTAGGAAGCATTACTTTTTTAATTTTAGCAAAATTATCCGGTTCGTGTTTTTTCACCCACAACAGCTTAGGAGCTGTAAATCCGGTAAGTGCCATATTACCTGTATAGGCAGATATTTTATCCCTGCCGATTTCATTATTTAAATAATCACATTCTGCCTGGGTACGTCCGTCATTCCAAAGGATTGCAGGACGTATAACCTGATCCTTATCATCCAGTATAACCATTCCATGCATCTGCCCGCTGAAACTGATACCATCAACGGTGGTCTTATCGCATTCTTTTGTTAATTCCTTAATTCCATCCATTAACCCGGAATACCAATCTTCCGGATTCTGTTCTGACCAGCCCGGCTGTGGGAAAAATAATGGATATTCTCTTGTCACGATACTTTTAATCTCTCCGTTTTCATCCATTAATAATAGTTTTACGGAAGACGTTCCTAAATCAACTCCAATATATAACATGTTAACCTCTCTTCTGGATATTCAATCTTTGATTAATATACTGTTATGAATTTACTTAGTTTCTAAAGACGGGATTGTTTAGCCAATAAATTTTCTGGATAAAATTTACTTTGTCTCCAGGATATATTGATTTAAGATTGATTCAAGCAGTTCCTGCCTTCCGGATACATTAGGTGTAATACCATTTTTCATGGCAAATGCTTCTAATTCCTTGAAGCCCACTTTACCTTCCATGATATCTTTGCCAATGCCTTCCGTATAACTTGCATAACGGTTGGTGGTAAAGTTTTCAAATACTTTATCTTCCATTAATTTCGCCGCAACTTTTAATCCTCTGGCAAAAGTATCCATGCCTGCTACATATGCATAAAATAAATCGGATTCTTCAAAGGAAGCACGTCTGACTTTAGAATCAAAGTTAAGTCCGCCTTTCGTAAATCCTCCGGCCATTAAAATCTCATACATAGCTAAAGTTGTATCGTAAATATTCGTCGGAAATTGATCCGTATCCCATCCAAGGCTGCTGTCCCCCTGGTTCGCATCTACACTTCCAAGAACCCCGTTGATTCGGCACTGGTTTAATTCATGCTGGAAAGTATGCATAGCAAGAGTGGCGTGGTTTGCTTCTATATTTAATTTAAATTTATCGATTAAATGATACTTCCTAAGGAACGCCATTACGGTAGCGGCATCCGTATCATATTGATGCTTCGTTGGTTCCTTGGGCTTTGGCTCAATCAAAAACTGACCTGTAAATCCGATTTCTTCTGCATAATTACAAGCCATCTTAAGAAGTCTTGCCAAATTATCAAGTTCCATGGCGGTATCTGTATTAAGCAAGGTTTCATAGCCTTCCCTGCCTCCCCAGAACACGTAATTTTCTCCGCCAAGTTCCTTCGTTATCTCCATAGCTTTTTTAATCTGTGCGGCAGCATAAGCAAATACTGTTGCATTACAGGATGTTCCTGCTCCATGTACAAAACGTGGATTACTAAATGCATTGGTAGTACCCCATAAACATTTAATTCCGGTACGTTTCATTTCTTCCTTAATAACGGCAACGATTTCATCAAGCCTTGCATTCGTTTCTTCTAAGTCTTTACCTTCCGGAGCGATATCCCTGTCATGGAAACAAAAGAATGGAATCTGGGCTTTTTCCATAAATTCAAAAGCAGCATGTACTCTTTCTTTCGCTACTTCCATAGGGCATTCTGCTTTATCCCATGGTCTGAACATAGTACCTACTCCAAATGGGTCATTCCCCATATAAGTAAATGTATGCCAATAGGACATAGCAAATTTTAACTGTTCTTTCATCGTTTTACCCATTACAACCTCACCCGGATTGTAATACTTAAAAGCCAGCGGATTTTTACTATCCGGGCCTTCATAATTGATTTTTCCGATACCTTCAAAATATGCCATATAAACAACCTCCTATATAGTTTTTTCACTGAACTAATGTTGATACTATCAATATAGCAACAATTTACAGCTTTGTCAAGGCGTATTGTTCTTTCTTATCCCCCCTTTTCAATTAATTATTTTTATGATATGATTGTTATAATATTTTTCACAAAATTATGACAGAATTTTTACAGTCATAGACAAGGACGGATCACATGATTACAGGAAGCAAGGAACTTATTCGTGACATAAACAGTACTTTGGTGCTGGAAACAATCATAAATACTAAGCCCATCTCAAGAGCTGCCATATCAAAAAAACTAGGTCTGACAAAAGCCACTATTTCCACTATTGTCCAGGATCTTATAAACAAAGACTTAGTAATTGAAATAGGCAGTGATGATACCGATCTTGGCAGAAAACCCATCCTACTTAGCTTTAATAAAAAAGCAGGTTATGTTATCAGCATAGATATCGGCGTCGAAACTATATCCGCTTTATTAACAGACCTTGAAGGCGAAGATTGCAGTTTAAAACAAATTAAAACACCAAAAGCAAACGGGAATATTGTGCATGTATTAAGTAATTTGATCGAATTAATGAATCCCTCCAATTCAGATACCACCTATGGTTTGGTTGGTATAACATTAGGTATACATGGTGTCGTTTATGGCAATAAAGTCTCTTTTACACCTTATTATGATTTAGCCGGTATTGATTTGGCACGTGAATTAGAGCAGCATTTTCACACCCCTATCTTTTTGGAAAATGAAGCAAATCTGTCCGTATTAGGTGAAAAAACCTTTATGTTCGACTATCCCAATATAGCAAATATCAGTGTACATTCCGGTATCGGACTGGGAATATTAATTAATAATGCACTCTATACCGGTTATAACGGCCGTGCCGGGGAATTCGGCCATACCATTATTGAAGTCGATGGAAAAGAGTGCCCCTGCGGTAATCATGGGTGTTTGGAACAATATGTTTCCGAACGCGCTTTGTTAAAGGAATTTGCGGAAAAAAAAGGAATTACCGATATCAATTTTGAAGTCCTGTCTTCCATGTATCAGACCGGAGATATCGATGCCAAAGATATTATGGACAAATTTATTAAATATATGTCTATTTGTATTAACAATGTTTTAAATGCATATAACCCTGATATTGTAATCATTAACAGCTCGTTTACCAGTTTCTTCCCGGGGATTACAAAACATATTGAGCAATCCCTGAACAGCAGAATGAATAGTGTCACACATATTGTTCCATCTGCCTTACAGGATTCTTCTATCCTGCTTGGAGGAATCAGTGTTGTCATTAAAAATTTCCTGTCCATCAGCACTTTAAAGCTGCAGAATAATGAGCTATTTTAAATTAGTAACATTCAGTCATACCTTCGCAGAACTAGCAGCTGAATAGTTACTTAATTAATTACTTATCAAAATGAATAAAAGCCACATGAGTTCTCACAGAAACTCTCACAAACTGTTTTTCTGATATTTTAGATGCTGTCATAAAAAATCACCTTCCTTTTCGTGGTGTGATATGTATGTTTATGCGCCGACCGTCCGAACAAAGTAGAAGGAAGGCATTTAAAAATGCCCGGCAAGTAAAAACATACATATTATACCACGAAAATGTTGATAATCTATATTCATCATCTAAAGTATCCTCTATATCCTGATTAGTTTCTGAGAGTTTCCATTATACTATTTCTTCCTTATTCCGTATTATCTGAACAGCCCGATATAAGTTTGCAATACTCACGGTCTGGAATTCACCGCCGAACTCACCATCTATAGACCATGGAACCAATTCCTCAGAAGTTAATAGAATTTCTTTAACAGGGAAGGAAAAAATATGGTCACTATTTAAATTACCTTTTAAAAGATCATTAATAATACTTTGAAAATCCAGTACAGTTTGAGGCATCTTAATAAATATTCCCTCAAACAGACCATCATCTAACTGGACATCTTTTCCGGTCAGTCCCTTAATGCCTCCAACGGATATTGAATTTGCGACCATCCCGTAAATAAAATTATCAGAAATAACTCTGTCCTCACAGGTTATTTCCATTTGATAAGATTTCCAATTGGGTAACCGCTTTACACCTTCAAGAATATAAGCTAATTTTCCAAGCATATTCTTTGTTGTCTGTGGCGTTTCATAAGAGGCATCCGTAAATAGTCCAAATGCCGCAGTATATGTAAAGTATTCCCCATTGATAATACCAACATCACAAGGGAACGCTTCTCCACTTAATACTACTTTAGCAGCTTTGGGCAAATTTTTGGGTAATTTTAGATTATATGCAAAGTCATTGGTAGTTCCAGACGGAATATACCCAATCCTTGGCTTTTGATCACTGTGCATAATCCCGCCGATTACCTCATTTAAAGTTCCGTCACCACCGGAGCATACTACCAGTTCATATTCCTCACGGCTTAAACAGTCCATTACTATTTTTTTAGCATCCTTCCTGCCGGCTGTTGCATAAATAACCACTTCAAAATCATTTTTCACAAAATATTCGATGATACTTGACAACCAGTTTTTAATTTTACTCTTTCCGGCAAGTGGATTATAGATAAACAAAAGTTTCTTTCTCATTATTGTTTATTTATCTCCCCCATCTGCATTTGCTTTTTTCTTTTTGTCATTATCCCGCCAATACGTCCAGTTTCCTTAGCTGATAATGTTTTCCATCCATCACTCATAACCTTATCTAAAAGCCCTAGCTCAGTTGCTATTTCATATTTTAGTTTTTCATCTGGTTTTAAATCACTTAAATTAATTTTTTCAGGTTCTTTTTTTTGTGTACCCATACTATTATACACCCTTTCTAGATTTTAACAAGGGACTGTTTTCATTACAATTTATCTCTCGTAGTGAAACAGTCCCTTATTTTATATTCTATATAAAGTGTAGCCTTGATCTATTTATTTCATACCTTTACCACTAAACTTATTTAATTTATTTTAAATAATTGTATAGCCTGTTCCAACTTCTTGGCATCACCGGCGAGTTCTAAGGCAGACTGGCTGAGATTTTCAACGGAACCAATCTGGCTGTTTGCTGTTGCACTTACCTCTTCGGATGCTGCTGCTGTCTGCTGGGCTACTGCGGATATATTGCGGATAGCATCCATGCTGACTTCTTTGGCAGTTTCAATGCCTTTTATACCAATTGAAATATTATCCAGATTAGTAACAAGACTTCCAACATGATTATTAATATCTTCAAATACTTTAATCGTTTTATTTAAAGATTCTGTCTGGGATTCTACGATGTTTTCTGCCTGCTTTGCAGATACCACAGTACCCTGTGTTTTATTCTGGATTTCTGTTACAATTCCCTGAATCTGGCTTGCTGCCTGCATGGATTGGTCAGCTAGTTTACGTATTTCATCTGCAACAACCGCAAAACCGCGTCCTGCATCACCGGCCCTGGCCGCTTCAATGGATGCATTTAAGGAAAGTAAATTAGTTTGTGATGCAATTTCATTGATGATTCCGACAAAGTTACCGATATTATGTGACTGGACTTCTAAAGCTTCAATATCTTTAATTACCACTTGAGTAACATTGGTGGTTGCTTTAGATTTATCATTTAACTCATCAACAATGATTAAACCATCTCCAACGATACCTTTTGTATTATTAGCGATACGTTCAATTTCATAGGTACTGCTGTATACCTGATTGATTTTCTCTGAAAGGTTGGCCATCTGCCCCAGACAATGTTCCGTATCTTCTGCCTGTTGTACTACACCTTTTTCGATTTCATCAATAGTAAATGAGATATCCTTAGTTGCCCCCAAAATCTTTTCAGAAGTTGTTGAAAGTATATCCGCAGACTCCGTAACCTTCGTACCTACACCCGCGACTTCACCGATTAAGTTACTCATACCAGCCGTCATATCAGTCAAGCCATTGGATAATACAAGGAATTCATCTTTACGTTTTGTATTAAACTTAGCAGTTAAATCACCTTTTGCCGCTAAAGATATGGATTTTACAAGTTTAGTAATCGCATTGCCAATTCCCCCTGAAATATAGGTACCTACTAAGAGCGCAAAGATACATGCAATCGTTATAAATATTAAACTTAAGTCTTTAATTGCACTAGGCTGCTTTAGTATTTCTGCTTTTGGCACCAATGCACATACCATGGCTCCGGTGTCTCCCACTTTACTGTATAGGTAAAGATAACTGTCGTCCCTATAGTTTTGGTAAGAAAAACCATCTGCAGCTTCACCTGCCATAGAATCCTCATAGTATTGGGAACCTGCAAAAACATCTGTCAAATCCGGGTCAGATAAAACTTCCCTTCCGTCCCCGGTTATAAAACCGATGATGCTTCCTTTGCCGGTATCGATATCCATAAGTACCTTCATGACTTCTTCCATGGAAACATCCATTATGATCAAACCATTGCTGTAGGATAACTTGCTTACTAATGCCATTGCATAATCGGATTTATCCATCTCCATCTGCTCATCTAAAGCATTATGTGAACCAATCCATACATTACGTGACGGATTCTCCATTATATTCTTTGCTTCATCTGTCTCCGTATATTGTGTGAATAAATCTTTCGGCGGTGTAGCAAAAGTTGAAACCGGACTGCCTACATCAGCCATAAGATGTATCGCATTCACAAAGTTATTGGTTTCCCTTATTACAATAGTTTCTTCCTGGAGTTGTCTTAACGCGGTTACATTATCAAGGGTATCTTTTTCATTCACTCTCCTATAATAATCCTCTACCGTATTACTCAGTGAAAATTCAATTGCTTTATCCTGAACTGAACTTATCCCCAAATCCAGATATTTACTTACTGCGTTTAACGTATCAGTTGTACTTTTCTCATAATTGGTAATGATAGCTGTGGCAGATTTCTGATAAGACACCACTCCAAAAACAGCTAATAAAATTACCGGTAAAGAAAAGGCTGCTAAAATTTGGATCCTGATCCCTTTAAATTGATCCCAGATTTTCTTCTTATCCTGAATATCTGTTTTTACTTTTTGCTTTTTCACTTTTACTTCTTCTGCTTTTTCTCCCAGCTTCTGCTTTCCTTTTTCAAGTTTCTGTTTTGCTTTTGCTTCTGCGGATTCTTTCTTTTTCTCAGCTCTCATAAAATCTCTTAACTTTTTCATGTTATCATTCCCCATCAATGAATCAGTTAGTTTCTTCATTTCTTGATCCTCCTG
Organism: Anaerocolumna sp.; assembly: GCA_049692775.1. GTDB lineage: Bacteria > Bacillota > Clostridia > Lachnospirales > Lachnospiraceae > Anaerocolumna. Next base: position 13,242 of record JBAVPE010000153.1, read on the forward strand.
CATCCCCTTAGTAGGACATATTTTTTAACTTTTGTAATTTAATTACATTTCATTTGCTTCTGAAGCAATATTTAATGCACCATTGTGTCATTATACACAAACATATATGCCCCTCTTTATGTAATTTGTCTATCTTGTGTATAATTATATCACATAATCTTGCAAAATAAAATGTTTTTCTACAAATTATCTCATTTTTAACATATACTACATTCATTAAAAGATAATACATGTTTTTACAATAAAATCCAATTCCTATCAACTATACCATTATCTCTTTACCTAAACCAAAGGAGTAAATGATTCTCTCTTTTACCTCTTTTCCTGTTAATTGTTCCAGCGCTTTTTGGTAATAATCAAGCTGTACACGGTAACGTCTGATTAACATTTCTTCCCCTTCCGGACCATTCAATGTATCTGTTTTATAATCCAATAAAATCCACTTACCGTCTTCTTCAAAATACACATCAATTACACCCTGTATTAAAACCGGTTCATCGCTTTTTAAACTGCTGTTTATTTCATATGCTTTCATTCCCATGATAAACTGACGCTCTTTATAGAGTCTGCCAAGTTCCGCCGCTTTCCTCATCCTGCCTGCAAGTGGACTGACAGTAAATAGAAATAACTTCTCCCTATCCAGCGCTTTTAAGTCTGCCTCATTCATTTTTCCTTTGATTACCAATTCATGAAGAATCCCATTCAGGTCCTCACTGGTATGAATCAGGGACAAATCCATGGACTCTAATACCGTATGGTACAAAGTTCCTAAATCAGCTCCCACTACCGTATCTGTTACTTTGGCAAATTCCGGTACTGGTAATTCTTTTCCTTTGCTCCCGATTCCTTTCATTGATGTTCCAAAATCTTCTTCTTCATACTGGCCTAACCGCTTAAGTTCCGATACGGTAAGTTTCGTATGGATATTGGTTTCCGCCTGATAAGGATATTCATATTCCATATAGGACTTAATTACATTCCGTATCGATTCATTGTAAACTATATCGGCATTCCAATGTTTAAAATTAACCCCTTTTACTTTATTATATATCTGTTCCCTATATTCATATTCTGCTGCCTGTTCATAGGAATATTGTTTTATTACTATTTCTGCACCGGCATCATAAAGAGGATGGCTGTCATTCTGCCTGATACCGTTATTTTTTAAGATTTCTTCAAACCCCCGGTAACGCATAAAGGATGGTACAAGCCAGTCCAGATATGTTGCTGCATTACTTAATTGAAAATATAGGAGTTGTTTTTCGCTCTGTCTGCAGACACTTTCCCATTTTGTAAGTATTTTTTCAGGTTCTTTAACACCGCCGGTTAAAATTAACTTTTCCTTTGCCCTGGTCAAGGCAACATAAAGAACACGAAGCTCTTCTCCCAGGTTTTCTAAAACTAATTCTTTCTGAATTACTTTTTTTACTAACGTAGGAGCTTTTACCCTTAATTCGTGGTTGATATAGTCTATACCAATTCCTAAATCCGGATGGATTAACAGACTGCTTCTGGAGTCCTGATTATTAAAGTTTTTCCCAAGACCTGCCACAAATACAATGGGGAATTCCAAGCCTTTACTTTTATGTATACTCATAATTTTAACGGTATTATCATTATCCCCGGCAATTTTAGCTTCTCCAAAATCAATATCATACTTGTGCAATTTTTCAATATAACGCACAAAATGAAACAAACCGCTGTAACTGCTGTTTTCAAAGTGGATCGCACGCTGGATGAGCATATCTATATTCGCACGGCGTTTTTCACCTGCCGGCATTGCAGTTATAAAATTATAATAACCCGTATCTTCAAGAACCTTTAAAATTAAATCATGGATGGATAAATGGTGCACCCTGCTGCGATATAGATTTAGCTTACCCATAAACTTATTGAGCTTAAAGGATAGTTCATCCGTCTTTTCTTTCCTATATTCCTGTACCGCTTCATACATAGAGATGCGTCTTCTGGGAATCCGTATTAAAGCAAGTTCATTACTGGTTAAATCTACAATAGGTGAGCGCAGCACTGAGGTAAAGGGTATATCCTGTATCGGATTATCAATGATTCTTAATAAATTCAGAACCGTCCGGATCTCTATGGTAGAAAAGTAGCCTGACTGGGTTTCTGTGTGGGATGTTATTCCTTCCGCTGACAGCGTATCGGCAAATATTTCAGCCCAATCGCCCATGGTTCGAAGAAGAATAACCATATCTCCATAGCAGGCCCTTTTGTAAAGCTTCTCTTTCTTATCATAGAGCATCAATCCCGTTACAGGATCCACTAATTCTTTCATCCGTTTTGCAATAGCCCTCGCTTCTATCTCCTTAGCGGTATATTCATTTTCCTCTGCATCATTTTGGCCGCCAGTGACTTTCTGCGGTTTAATGACTTCCTCTGTTACATTCTTTTCAGAGGGTTCTACTGATACCAGGATAACTTCCGTATCTGCAGACACACCTTCTGTCCGGGTACCAAAATCTGCTCCCGGATATAATGCCGCCTGTTTATCATATAAGATGTTGCCAAGTTTTTTGGTCATTATTTGTTCAAAAATAAAGTTAATGCTGTCTAAAACCACCGGTCTGCTTCGGAAATTCTTATGAAGATCGATTCTTTGGTGTCTGCTGTCCCCTAAATCGTAGGTATCATATTTTTCCATGAAAAGCTCAGGTCTGGCAAGGCGGAACCGGTAAATGCTTTGCTTTACATCCCCAACCATAAAAAGATTGGGATTCCCAAACCTTTCCCCACAGATGCTGTTTAAAATAGTTTCCTGTACCAGATTACTATCCTGATATTCGTCTATCATAATTTCAGCAAAATGCTCACAAAGTTCATCGGCTGCCGGGCTGGGGATCATTATCCCATCCTTTTTTTCTACTAATATATTCAGGGCAAAATGCTCCAAATCATTAAAATCAACGATATTCTTTTCCGATTTTTGTTTTGCGAACTTAGCAGAAAAGTCCTTGCATAAATTGATCAGGACTTCAACAGGCTGTCTCATGGCTGCTATATCCTTAAACATTTCATCCTCGGGCTGGAAGAAATAATTTTTACCTAAATCACCGATGGCTTTCTTGATTTCTTCCCGAATAGCCTTTACCTGGTTTTTTTTCTCCTCACTTACCCCTTCCTCCTTTTTACCCGAAAGTCTGGCAAAGGAAAAATCCTGAAGCAGCTTTGCGTAATCTCCATAATCGTCCAATCCGGGTAATTGAAGAAGTAAAGTCTCATCACTTTTTAGTGCCGCAAGATAAGCTCCCGGCCCGTCTGCTTCTTCACAGATCCGTATTGCTTCCCTGCATCTGGTTATTAAATCGCCTGCCACCGTTTCAAGATAGTTCAGTAAAGCCCCCATCCAGTCAGACGACTTCATCTCTTCCGGGTCAGTAATGGAAAATGTACCCTTTTTTTCTTCCAGCCATTCCTCCGGCCAGGGATAACTCATAGAGAAATTATGGAGCCGTAAAATAAGGTCTTCCACTGCCCCATCCGATTTACCGGAGGAAAAACTTTCAATAAAATCCAGAAAGTCATCCTTTCCTTCCTCATAATAGCTTTCCAGCAAATCACTGATTACATCTGATTTGAGTAAGGTTAATTCCGCTTCATCCGCGATGCGGAAGGACGGATCTAAATCAATGGTGTTAAAATGATTCCGTATGACATTAAGGCAAAAGCTGTGAATGGTTGTAATCTGGGCGCTGTGTACCAGTGTCACCTGTTTTTGCAGATGATGATTATCCGGCATTTCTGCAATCTTTTTCTCAATCGCCTCTCCGATTCTCTCCCGCATCTCTGCCGCGGCTGCATTCGTAAAGGTAACAATTAATAAACGGTCGATATCGATCGGATGATCCCCTTCTGTAATCATGGAAATAATTCGTTCCACTAAAACAGCTGTCTTACCGGAACCGGCTGCTGCCGAAACCAGGATATTCCTGTTTCTTAAATCAATTACTTTCTGTTGTTCACAGGTCCATTGCATCCGTATCTCCTCCATTCATTGCAGACTTATTCCTACTTATAATTTTATTCCAAACTTCTTCAGCCGGTATAGATGCCAGCTTCTGATATGAAAATCCATCCACTTTGGTATCAAACCCGCATACACTCTTATAGATACAGTAATCGCAGGCACTGCGTTTACCCATTTGATAAGGTTTAATATCCGTTTTACCCTCCAATATTTTAAGGCCATATTCATATACAGTATCTTTCACATACTTTTCCATCGCTTTTAGTTTATATAAATCAGCAATGCTGGAGCGTTTTGTAGGATAACCGTCTTTATTAGTTTCAACCGGAATAATGTCTGATTTCACGGAAGGTTTCATTTCTTCCCCTTCACTGCAAAATCCTTTATCCAGATGCTCAATCACTTCTTTGCTGCTGTTAATAATACCATTCATCTTAAGTTCCCTTAGTATGCTTATCTCTACATTGCTGTTTTTATCTACAAAGGGATCGTCAACGTTATAATATAATATTCCGGCGGGAATTACTTCTTTACCAGGATGTTCCCTCTCCATTAATTCCATGGCCGCATTCATATAGACTGCCAGCTGTATCTGTAATCCATAATAGACGGAAAGAAGATCAAAAGCCGTGTTACCGGATTTATAATCAATTACTTTTACCATGAGCGTATCATCTTCCTCATATGTATCCAGCCTGTCAATCCTTCCCAAAAGCTTTATACCTTCATCTTCAGACAAATCAATTTTTAAGCTGGCTGGCTGGTTTTCCCCAGAGAAAAACATCTCAAAACCCAACGGTTCAAAATCACCCTTTTTGATCTGTTCACATAAAGCCCATAACGTTCTTTTTGTAATTCTCTCTACACGTTTTACTATGTACTGGTATCTTTTTGTACTGCCAAAAATAGCATTACCATATTCTTCTGCGGCTTTTTTTACACACAGGCTTCCCCATTCATCCCTAAGGTCATCGGGAATCGAATGCCAATTGTATTCACTTTCTGCCATCTGTCTTGAAAATAGTTCAATGGCATTGTGAAATAAATTACCAATGTCAGGTACTGCTAACCGGTATTCCTGCCGCTCTCTTAATTCTAAGCCATAACTAATATAATGTGCAAAGGCACAGGCCGCATATTTTTCAAATCTGGTAACGCTTCCGGTCAGGGAATTCCCATATAGTTCCCTGGCAATCTGTTTTGATAATCCCTTTTCTTTATTCACATAGTAAGCCGCCTGGATTAAACTTTGTATGGAAGCTTCATATTCCTCCCTGGAATAGTAATAGCTGAATAATTCCTTCCATAAATCCGTTGTTTCCTCATAAGGTTGTTTTCTTAAGCCTTCAATCAGATAATCCATGCCCCCATTGACTCCTAGGATCTGTTCTATATTTTCTTTTTTGATATTTTCATCCTGTGTATTAAGTTCAGGAAATAACTTTTTGATTGTTTCAATGATATAAGAAGGCCTTATCAGCTTGCCGCCTCCATCCAGTTTACTATAGCTGATATACAATCTTTCTTGTGGCTTTGTCATATTTAAATAAAGGTAAAATTTTTCCGTAAAGACCGCCTGCCTCATAGTCGGGGCCATTTCTACCTTATTATCCGCCAATAGCTGTCTCTCCATATCAGTCAGAATTCCGCCGCCCCCATTACTTTTAGGTATAATACCGTCATTTACTCCGGCAAAGAAAAGGGCTTTAATATCTTTAAGCCTGGTCCTCTCTATATCTCCTACCATAATCTGATCAAGGCCGGGCGGAATCAGTCCGACTTTCGCTTCTGTCAGACCCGCTTCGAGTACTTCTATGTATTCCCTTAAAGTTATTACCTCATCGCCCAATAGTTCCGCCAATTTCTCATATAATTCTATAACAATACCATAGATCTGTTCATATTCCCTGGCAGCTCCCAGCATATTCTGATTACTGAATTCATCGGAAAATGCCCCTAACTTACCGGCAGCATCCATTCTAACCCCAAATTCATAAAGTGCAAAGGTATATTCCTTCACATTTTTCGTCCGATCTGACAGGATTTCATATAAAGGATTCAGTTCTTCATAAAATGCCTGCCTTATTTCATTAATCCTTGTCAATTCACCCTCTTTCTGCCCTCTGTAAGTCCTCGTCCAATTGGTCTGCCACTTATGATATCCCCTGATTCCCAGGGCAATTACATAGTTTTCCATAATATCCACCTCTGACCTGTCAAAAGCGGCCAGACCACAACGGAAATAACGGAATATACTCTCATAATCAAAATTATTCTGTATAATATCCAAAACAGACCGTATCATTTCAACAAAAGGATTGGATAATATATCCCTCTTATGATCAATAAAACAAGGGATACCTGCTTTATCCAATTCTCTTCCTAATTCCCTGCCATAGGAGGCAATATCTCCGGTAACCACTGCAATGTCCTGATACCGGTACTGTTTTTGCCGAACCAGTTCTTTTATTTCCCGTATGACAAAAGCAGCCTCCTGCCTGATATCCCTTGCTGCATGGATGCTTATATTCGTTTGTTCCTCTTTATATGTTTTAGCCGGATAGCGGAATATATTAGCTTCTAAAGCTGCTAATGCAGGACTGTGTTTATAACGGTATGGCACTTTAGCAGGAATGATATCTTCCACGAACAGTGGCGGATCCACTGCAATGCCTTCTTCCTCTGCAATTTCCATAAGTTTTTTGATGGTTTTTTTACTTAAATGAAACAATTGAAATTCCTCATCCGGTATATCCATCTCTTTCCTATCAATCGTTACGGTAATAAGAACCTTTTTAGCCTTTTTCATTAACAAAGTCAGTAATTTATATTGGGCAGGAGTAAACCCGGTAAATCCGTCCAGACAGATAATACTGTCTGCAATCAGGTTGGAATCCCCGATGACATCGCAAAGTACATCAAGTATTTCTTCCGCTGTAATATAATTCTGATTCAGATATTCCTTAAAGGCTTTATATATAACAATAATGTCGTGGAGTTTGCCATGAAGCAGAGGCTTGTTTGACGTTAATGTCTCCATCTCCTCTAACATGGGGATACTGATGCTGTACTGATAAATTTCAGAAATCAAAGATTTCAACTCATCAATAAAGCCCTGTTTTTGTACATCATGATTAAATAATTCCAGTTCTTTCTTTTTACGGGCTACTATTTTCCGCAATACCATACTTTTCCCGGTATCTTCAAGTACAGGTCTGTCATTGCCCCCAACCTCATCAAAAATCCGATAAGCAAGACGCATAAAACTTAATATATCAATATTCATAGTTCCCCTATACGGATGAAGGGAGACAATATCTTTTTGGGTCTGCAAAGTAAACTGCTCCGGAACAATTACGAAATAATTGGTATTATCATTATGTATTGATTTATCTATAATCTCTTTATATAATTGATAGGATTTGCCAGAACCGGATCTTCCTATGACAAGCTGCAAGGACATGACATTTTCCTCCTAAAGAAAACATAATTTTAATTTCTCCCGCATTTCATTAAATGGGGGAGTGTTATTTGGCATAAACTACTTTGGGAATATTATATCATAATAATAAATGATTTACGATAATACTTCTTATGGGTTGGTAATGATATCAATTCAAGGAACAGGCCGGGCATACTATCCATGCTTAACACCGCTTTGTTACGATTCACAGCTCTGCAAAATTAGCAGCTCCGTGAATCGTAACTATTATTTTCTTTGACTTTTATTCAACTATCTATCATAAATTTAATAAAGATATAATAAGATATATAAAGTGTTTTTATGGAGGCTAATGTGTGAATTTCATGATATGCCAGGAAGTATTTTATCATTCTCCTGTTAAATGATCCAGCTTTTGGCAACGGCAGTATCTGTTTGTGGCAGATATTTTAAGCAAAATCCACACATCTTGATTCGAAATTGGTATAGTTCACAGAAGTTTTAAGTTGTTTTTTCTCACTTTAACGAAATGGAACATCTACCAGGAAAGGCATGGTGCAAAATTTGTCAAAAACAAAAATTTTTGTAATTCACTTAAAAGAAATTATATATACGGCACTATTTGCAGGCCTGGGTATATTGCTGATCGTTCTTCTGGTCATAATGTTCTTAAACAAGAAGGATGATACAACAGTAACTATGACAGGAGCCCAATATACACCCGGTGTTTGGAACTCAACACTCGTACTAAATGACACTGCCCTGAATTTAGAAGTGGTACTTGATAAAGATCATATCAATTCTATACGTATTGTCAACATCGATGAAGCGATTACAACGTTGTATCCATTGGTTGAACCTTCTTTGAATGAAATTGCTGAACAGTTGATGAATGGTGTAGATATTGATTCTATAGAAGTGTCAGAAGATAGTAAATATACCCAGACTTTACTCTTAGATGCGATAAAAGCTACATTGGCTAAAGCTACACCTGTAGAAGAAGATAATACAAAAGACCAATGACTTATGCCGGCAGTATCTTAAAACCCGGATACTTTAAGGTAATCCTTTACATAATAATATCAGCCTCCCTAATCCATGCACATTCATGTGCAAATTTGGGGAGGCTATTTTGGGGGAATTTTGATGGGCTGGTCATTATATCACATATGGGGAATTTTCACTTAAAAATATAATTCCTATGATTCCGGGACCCGTATGGGCTCCAATTGCACAACCCACAAAACTTTCTATAAAATTTTTACAGCCATATCTTTCAATCAGCATTTTTCTTACAGTTTCATTCATTTGTTTATCATCCCCATGGACAAGCCCTATGGTTTGATTAGTCAAATCGGCACCGCGTTCCCCGACAATATCCACCAGTCTCTTTATGGAACGCATACGCCCCCTGACCTTTTCTATGGCAACTAATGAACCTTCCTCATTGATCTCAATAATTGGTTTAATGTCAAGGAGTCCCCCGGCAATAGCGGACGTTCTGCTGAGTCTTCCGCCTTTATAAAGATATTCCAAAGTTTCTACTGTAAATATATGTTCCATGTTATCGCAGTAAAATTGTATTGCTTCTATAATAACTTTTTTGGGAATCTGCTTTTCAGCCATCTGCAGCGCTTTTTCTACTACCAGTCCCAAACCAAGGGAAGCACATTTTGAATCTATGATAGTTAAATCAAAATCAGGGTATTCTTCCAAAATTTCAGTTTTAGCAAGATTCGCAGCATTAAAGGTTCCTGCAATACCGGTAGAAAAGCAGATATAGATAACTTCATCACCATTCTTAGCGTAAGGTTCAAAATTCTGTCGGAACATAAAAGCATTGATATGATACGTCTTAACCTCTGTTCCGGACCGCAGTATATTATAAAACTCTTCCGGCATTATGGTCACACCGTCAAAGAAGTCTGTTTCATTAATCACAACCGGTGTAGGTATTACATGAAGCTTGTACTTATCAACCAGCCATTTAGGCACATCGGAAGCTGAATCTGTAATAATTCTCAAAGCCATTTTAATCCCCCTGTATTTTAAGTATCAAATTCCCATGCTGATACTTTTATTTAATTGATATTTTCCAGGTCTTCCAGCCATAAAGCCGCACTTGCATCACTTGGCATACGCAAATCTCCTCTGGGTGAGACAGCAACAGAACCTACCTTGGGGCCGTCCGGCAGGCATGACCGTTTAAATTGCTGTGAAAAGAACCGACGGTAAAATACTTTCAGCCATTTTAGAATAATCTCATTATCATACATGCCGTTAAAAGCTGTAACTGCTAACCGATATATTTTCGCAGGTGTAAAACCAAACCGCAAAATATAATACATATAAAAATCATGTAACTCATATGGTCCGACTATATCTTCTGTTTTTTGCGAAATTAATCCTTCTACCGGAGGTAAAAGTTCAGGGCTGACAGGAGTATCCAATATGTCAAACAATACATATCTTAATTGATCCTCTTTCGCTGTCTCCGCAAAAAAAGAAACCAAAAATCTAACCAGCGTTTTGGGAACGGAAGAATTTATGCCATACATGGACATATGATCACCATTATAGGTCGCCCAGCCCAGTGCCAGTTCCGACATGTCTCCGGTTCCAATTACCAGTCCATTATATTTATTAGACAAATCCATAATAATCTGAGTTCTTTCCCTGGCTTGTGAATTTTCATAAGTAACATCATGTTTATCCTTATCCTGGCCTATATCTTTAAAATGTAATAATACAGCGTCCTGGATCGGTATTTCCTTTAAAGTTGTCCCAAGATGCCCTGCTAAAGATAATGCATTCCGGTAAGTACGGTCTGTTGTCCCAAAACAAGGCATGGTAACGGTAATGATGCCTTTTCTGTCCAGGTTAAGCAGATCAAAAGCCTTGCAGGTAACTAACAGCGCCAGTGTTGAATCTAAACCGCCCGATACGCCGATGACAGCACATTTAAATCCCGTATGTTCCAGCCTTTTCTTTAAGCCATATGCCTGAATATTTATAATTTCTTCACAGCGCCTGTCCCTGTCTTTTTTTACACCGGGTACAAAAGGTGCTTTCTCTATCAGGCGTGTTAATTTTATTTCAGGTAATACTTCTTTCATTTGATATTTAAACTCTATAATTTCATATTCCTGGAAAGAGGTCGGTGTAAATGTAGTCATCCTGCGTCGTTCATTCAACAATTTCTGAACATCCAATTCGGAATATATCATTTCATTTTCAAATCGTTTTGACTGCTTTAGAAGCATTCCATTCTCTGTAATCAGATTATGTCCTGCAAATACTAAGTCCGTTGTTGATTCACCTTCCCCGGAATCGGCATACAGGTATCCGCACACTAATCTGGCCGACTGCATCTTGATTAGATCAAGGCGGTATATATCTTTACCAGTTGTTTCATTACTTGCGGATGGATTTAAAATAACCGTTGCTCCAGCCATAGCATGTTTTACACTGGGCGGCAGGGGTACCCACAAATCTTCACAGATTTCTATTCCGATTGTTAATGCCGGAAGGTTAGCACAGAGAAACAAAATATTGGTTCCAAACGGAACTTTTTTGCCTTGAACTGTTATATATTCCACCTTTTCATGACCGGGATTAAAATATCTTGCCTCATAAAATTCAGAATAGTTCGGCAGGTTTTTCTTAGGTATAAAACCTAATAATTGACCGTTTTGTATCACTGCAGCCGTATTATACAATTTGCCTTCCGAACAGATTGGAATTCCAAGGGTAACAAACACATCCTTACCAAGAGTAAATTCTACTATTCTGTTAAGCTGCTCTAATGCACTATTTAATAATGTATCCTGCAAAAAAAGTTCCCCGCAGGTGTAACCGGTAATACATAATTCAGGTAATACCAGTACTTTAACTTGATTTTCTTCTGCTTTACCGATTATTTCGATGATTTTATCCGCATTGTTTTTGCAGCCTGCTACCTGTATTTTAGGAGTTGCCGCTGCAACTTTAACAAATCCATGTTTCATTTAAACTCCCATCTGCGTGCTTTAGCACGCATTAAATCAGGATGCTGAAAAATAATCTCTACCTTTTTTCAGCTTAACTCCCATCTGCGTGCTTTAGCACGCATGTGAATCAAGATGATGAAAAAAAAGGCAGCTAAAGCTGCCCTTCATCTTTTGTTCATGTACCCGAAACGCCGTTTCCTGTATTTTGACTCCTAGCCAAGCTAGGTGGGTTTCCGCACATAAGCCTCTGTCTTCCACTGCAAACGGTGGCCTGACATCATCTTACAGATGTAGGAGTCCCTTATTATATCATGTAGGTTCAAAATAGCAGGAGTGTCGTACATCCCAGGAACTTCTTGTGACTTTATTATACATTACTAAAACGGAACTTTCAAGTTTTTTATGACAAAATCAGCACTAAATATTTAACTCTTCTACAAATTCCTCCAAGCATTGAAATGTAAAGACAAATTCTGTTCCTGTTCCTAAGGTACTGTATACTTCAACGGTACCGCCATGCTTTAATGCAATTTGCTTTGCTATAGCAAGTCCAAGTCCGGAGCCTTGTTCGTTTTGTTTTAATTTTGATTTATAGAATTTGTCAAAAATACTCGATAAATCATCCGGTGAAATTCCAATGCCTTCATCACGTATCGATATAGTTAGTTTGTCCACCTTAGATAAAATTATGTGTATGGTAGTATTTACATTTGAAAACTTAATTGCATTATCTAATATAATAAGGAACATCTGCCTTAAGCGGTCATAATCACCCATCATCATATAATATGGATGATCTTTTGATATTTCAATTTTAATTTTTTTTTCATGACTGATGGCGTGTATGCTTCGTAATAAATCATCAAAAACCTGCAGGATATTAATAGGTTCTTTTTCTACGGCAAAATCTGGATTTTGCATTTTAGATAAGATCAAAAGATCCCCAACTAATCGCTCCATTCCTTTGCACTCTGTTAATATCCTTAAGTAGTACTGATTCACTTTCTCTTCGTCCGTAATTACACCATCTACTAACGATTCCGCATAAGCCCGTATAACGGTAATAGGAGTTCTAAGCTCGTGGGATACATTAGCAAAGAAATCGACCCGGGCTTGCTCCCTGCTTTCCCGCTCTATTTCATTTTCTTTCAGCTCATCTGCAAGTACATCAATAGTACGCGCCAAATCCCCGATTTCATCCTTACGGCTGATCTCTGTTTTGCTTTCATACTTGCCGTCTGCTAATTCCAGGGCAGTATTTCTCATTTTTGATATGGGAGTTGATAAACCTTTTGCAAATAATATCGCTATAATAAAAGATATAAAAAGGGCAACACCAACGCTTAAGACGATCAGGTACATACTGCTTTGTATAATATCTTCCTGATCTTTTATTGAAGACCGGAGTAAAATTGCACCGACCACTTCACCGTTTACACTTACCGGCATTCCCAAAATTGCGGAGTTGCCGCCAAACTCCTCATAATATCCACTGGCATACATAGTTACATTTTTAAAAGCTTCCTCTATGACATCCGTACAATCTTTTGGTAGTGTAACATCCTCTAAATTTACATTTTCAAGTTTTTTATCCATGGGCGAGGCTGCATTAGGGTTTGAAATAGTCCAGATATCCACATTATCCGTATCCAATTCTTCCAGTATCTCAATATACTCCCTATAGGTATCATCGTCATTATCGTTAATTCTGGTGGATAATTTATCAGAAATACTTGCAGCCTGTTTTAATAGCTTTTGTTTGTAATTTTCAATGGTTTTGTCCTTATATAAATTCATAAATATAAGACCTACCAAAACAGCTAATACCGTTAACATAATTGCGTAATTTATGTATACTTTTAAAAAAAGCCGGCTTCTTGCCCTGCCCTTATTCTTTTTATCCATTTTTACACCCATTGCATATCACATCTGATTGAAAATGTGTTACTGCCACAAATAAAAATGGTTGAAAGAATCCATGTGTGGCATTCTTTCTTCAGAATATTTTCTTTCAACCTTCGTGTCCTGATGCCACTATAAGGCATCTTAAATACTGAAATAATACTTTAAATAAATATTATGTAATATAATTTTGGAGGTATCCAAATGTCATAACGGTGGTTTTGTTACCACCGAAATTACTCCTCCTGCAGAACCCTTAATCCTTATTCTGCAACCTCAAATTTATACCCGACACCCCAGATGGTTTTAATATTCCAGTCAGGGTGTTCTACCATATCCAGTTTAGCCCTGAGACGTTTAATATGCGAATCTACGGTTCGGCTGTCGCCAAAATAGTCAAATCCCCATAAGCTGTCTAATAAATTATCCCTTGTAAAAACCTTATTCGGATTTTTAGCTAATGTCCACATGGTCTCGATTTCTTTTTTTGTTAAAGACATCTTAGAGCCATTGATATGTAGGGTATATTCATCTAAATTTATTAACATATCACATATAGATATTGTATTACCGGTTTTAACATCCTTATCCGACCTTGTCATTCTTCTTAAAACTGCCCTGATACGGGCCATTACCTCACTTGGACTAAATGGTTTTACTATATAATCATCTGCACCGATATCAAGTCCCATAATACGCTCAAAATCTTCGCCTCTGGCAGTAATTAAAATAACCGGTACATTGGATTTTGCCCTGATCTTTCGGCACACCTCATAACCATCCTCTTTTGGCATCATAACATCTAACAGTACGGCAGCCGGATTATAATGTTCGAATAAACGAAATGCTTCTTCTCCGTCATAAGCTATGATCGGTTCTAATCCTTCTTTCTTAGAATAGGTAGATAATACATCTGTGATATCATGATTGTCATCGGCAATTAAAATATATTGCATGGTGTTTTCCTCCGATTAATTTTAGAACATTGAAAATAAGTGTAATATTTCAAATTTACATTTTTCATACGTACTTAAATATTATAGCCCATTTATCTGGTTAAAAACAAGTGGAAATGGTACAATATATATTAAAATTCTCCTCAAATTCTTAAGTTTTTTTTAAGATTTTGCCATGTTTCTGACAAAAACTAGTATTATAGTAATTTTATGATAGGTGAGTATGAAAAATTCTTTTTTTGCTATAATGTTTGCATTTGCAGACAACCTGGGGAAGAATAACAGATATGGAGGACAATGCCATGAAAAAGTTTATAGTTAAAAAGTGTCTGCTGGCACTGGGCTTGTATTTATTCTTCACTGTGATCATACCAATTCCTATTGCCGGCAATAATACAATTGCCAAAGCATCCACTGTAGAAGATGAACAAAATTCCATCAAGCTGAATGTAAGTAGTAAGTCCCTTGTTAAAGATACCACATATGATTTAAAAATATATAATATTTTGGATAGTCATAAAGTATCTTACAAATCTGACTCTACTTCAATCGCAACAGTAGATGATAAAGGTACTATTACCGCGGTTGATTTCGGAACGGCAATTATTACTGTAACTGTTAAGGATGGGCTTAAGACAATTGCTACACTGGATTGTGAAGTAACCGTAGGTCCTCCGGCAATCAGTATTATATTGACTAAGACCGATGTGACTTTGGCCGTCGGGGATAAAACTTCTTTGACTGCAATTTTAAAGCCGAATAATACTGTGGAAGAAGCTAAGTTCTCCAGCAATGATGCTACGATAGCCAGTGTCAGTATTGGTGGGAGAATAAGAGCAAAATCAGTTGGTGTCACTTATGTATTTGCTTCAATAAGCAATGGCAAATATGATATGTGTAAAGTAACAGTAGTTGAAAAAGCTGACAATACAAATACTCAGAATATTAAAACCATAACTAATTAATAAGGATTTTAAAGGGCTGTCAGAAATCTTTTCCTGGCAGCCTTTTACATCGCCTTTTTTACTCCATAACGGCCACATAAAATACACGATCCTCAATCCAACATATTGCAACGTCTTTACCGGCCTTTATTTCGCTGCCATTGGTTGCTTTAGCCGGTGAAGCAAATCTATATCCGTTAATGGCATATCTGATTTCACCAAATCCGCCAAATTTGATAGTTTCCGAAACGGTTGCCCTTATTCCCACCAACTCTTCTGCACTCGGCGAACTGGCATTTTGAGCCTTTTTCAATGGCTTTAATGCTAATTGATATACTAAAATAATAGTAAAAAGTCCAATCGCTATTGATATTATTATTACTAAAAGCATAGCAAGCGGTGGACTCACATCCATAAGAATCCACCCCGCACCACTAAAAACCAATAAAAACACTCCGAATATCAGAGGACGGAACAGCAGTATAATGGTATTCCCAAAAATATCAAAGCTAAGGTCTGATTCATTCCTGCCGTCAGTATGAAATAGAGCTCCTGACAGTAAAGATATTACAGTTAAACCAATGCCAATAAAAAAACATACCTGAAATACAATCACCATTCAGATCCCTCCTTCAAATTACATCTGGCTTTTCCTTCATGTTACTTTCTATCTATAAATATCATATGTTTTATACATTAAACCAACCTTATACTTTTATTAAAATTACATTAAAAAAATAAATGAAAGAAGATGGCTCTTGGAAATAGCAGGGCGGAAGTACTCTACGTCCAGAGTAGAAGAGATTTAGATAAAAATAAGACATATATACTAAAAAATATCAGTAAATTTGGGTATTTGTATCAACTCCAAAGATTGACATTTAATGCCTTTTGTGGTAAATTTAGTCTATCATTACTAATAATGGTACTAATCAATTTATGAAAGCACTAGGAGGCAATATATGAAGAAGGGTACAGTAAAATGGTTTAATGCTAAAAAGGGGTTTGGTTTCCTATCAGATGAAGAGGGCAATGATGTATTCGTACATTTTTCAGCACTCAATATGGACGGCTTTAAAGTACTTGAGGAAGGTCAGGCAGTACAGTTTGAAGTTGTAAACGGAGAAAAAGGACCCCAGGCAGCTAACGTAACAAGATTATAGTTAAAACTGCTGACTTAAGATGTTATAATCAAAAATTATACGTAATAATCAAAACAATTATATTAATAATAATAGAAAATAATTATAATAGATTTATACGTAACAGGTTATAACGAAAAGAAGATGTCTTAATGCGTCGATATGAGTATCAACGCAAGACATCTTCTTTTTTTATTTCAGGACTTTAATGCTTAAAATGTCTCATTCCGGTAAATACCATAGCAATTCCATATTCATTGCATTTCTTTATTGAATCCTCATCCCGGATAGAGCCGCCGGGTTGGATAATTGCTGTAATACCGGCCTGATGTGCGGCTTCAACGCAATCATCAAAAGGAAAAAAAGCGTCAGATGCCAGTACGGCACCTTTCGTAGCATCTTCATTAATTAACTCAGCTGCATGTTCTATGCACTGTCTGGTAGACCATACCCGGTTTACCTGACCCGGTCCGATACCAACCGTCTGTTTATCCTTTGCCAGGGCAATTCCGTTGGATTTCACGAATTTAACAACTCTCCAGGCAAAGAGCATGTCTTCCATTTCTTTATCAGTCGGTACACGGCCGGTCACCGTTTTCATTTCGTCTTCAATTAATAGCTTATTGTCTATTGTCTGCACTATTAAACCGCCGTTCACTTTCTTTAAATCGTATGCATTTTCATCCTGGGGTACATCAATATTCCTTAATTCCAATACCCGGACATTTTTCTTGGTCTGCAATGCTTCCAGTGCTTCTTTCTCATAGTTTGGGGCTACAATTACTTCTAAGAATACTTTTTTCATTTCTTCTGCCAGCTCGAAAGAGATCTCCCTGTTAACCACTACGATACCGCCGTAGACAGAAACTTTGTCCGCTTCAAACGCTTTTGACCATGCCTCAAGAATCGTATCTGCACTTCCCACACCGCAGGGATTGCCATGCTTACAGGCTACTACCGTAGGTTCTGTAAATTCTTTTAATAATTCAAGTGCACCATTGGTATCATTAATATTATTAAAAGACAGTTCTTTACCGTTTAATTGCACTGCATCCGTAAGTGAACCGTTTTTCTTGCCGATTTCCCTGTAAAACGCTGCTTTTTGGTGAGGATTTTCACCATATCTCATATCCTGTACTTTTTCAAAAGTCATGGTCAGCGTTTCTGGAAGTTCATGGTCATTTCTCTGATTCTTTAAGTAATCAGCAATCATGGTATCATAGTTAGAGGTATGCATGAATACTTTCTGCATTAAATAAAATTTCGTATCCAGCGAAACTTCTCCTGCAGTTTTTAACTGCCCTAACACCTCTTTATAATCAACCGGATCAACAATAACTGCTACATCCTGATAGTTTTTAGCTGCTGACCGGAGCATGGTAGGCCCGCCGATATCAATATTTTCCACCGCTTCTTCCCGGGTTACGTTATCTTTTAAAATGGTAGCCTTAAATGGATATAAATTTACTACTACCATATCAATTGTATCAATATTTAAATTCTTTAACTGTTTCATATGTTCCGGTTTGTTTCTCATTGCAAGTAATCCGGCATGAACAACCGGATGCAGGGTTTTAACACGCCCATCCAGACATTCCGGAAATCCGGTTAATTCAGAAATCTCCATAGCAGCTACTCCTGCTTCCTTTAACTTACTGAAAGTACCTCCTGTAGAAATAATTTCAATTCCGAGTGATATTAACTCCTTCGCAAATTCTACAATTCCTGTTTTGTCTGATACACTAATCAATGCTCTCATGTTTAATCTCCTTTTGAATGATTCGGTGATGATTTGAGTATAAGTTCTCCGATTAAAACCAAATTATACATTGGCACTCAAATCATAGGATTAAATAGAAAAACCGCCCGGGTAACCTGGTAAATTCCTATATATTTTAATATATAAGGTTACTTAAGGCTGCCCAGGCGGTCGGCTGATTATAATGGTTTTGTACTCCCTGTGGGTTAACTCCCACTTTCCGCCAGTCGTACAAATTCTTTTTATAGTTTACTATACTTTAATTTAAATATCAATCTTTTTTTGATTTCTTACTACTTCTAATGCTTAAGGAAATAATTTATGATTTTTTTCCTTGTTGCCTTTAAAGATAACGTTACTGTTCACCCCCCTGCCAAAAGCAGCAGTGTTGTGAACAATAACACGCTTCGCGATGCACACAAAACGCAAAGACAGCGTTTTGG
>JBAVPE010000154.1:0-3146 GCA_049692775.1 Anaerocolumna sp.
TCGATAACTACAATGCGATTACCTGGGAGGATGTAAAATCCTCCATACCGGGTGCGGTAGATAGTTTCTTTCAGCCCTTCAGAACGGTATTTAATAAAGAAAATGCCTATAATTTCTTTTTGAATCCTGATACAACGGATGAACAATTGGAAGAATACGCAACGAATGGGATAGCAGCGGGGTTGACAGTATACGGATTGGGAAAAGGATTACAGGGAATATCACCCAAGATATCGGTTACCAATACCATGCGGCCGATTATTAATGCAAATGGAACCATGCAGTTAGCAACAGCATCGGCTCCGACAATATCGGTAGTGGCGGATGGAGGCTTATTAGGTAATCTAGCTTATAGTGCTGCTGGAACTCTGGGTGGAAGTAATTATAATGGGTCAAATAAGGGAATGGGTGAAAATTTAAAAACAAATGGACATCATTCAGACCCTAAATACCTAGGAGGTGACCCTGGCCAAAAACTAACTGATATTGAAGTAGGAGACCATATTGATATCCATAAGCAAATTGATGTTAAATACCCCAGATACAAAGGAAAAAGTTATTATGAAAAAATAAAAACTACTGATCCTGAATTTAATAATAAAATTAATAAGGACTTATCAGATATCTATAATAAATATAAGGAAAAGTATCCTGACTAGCCTAAAGATTACGAAAATAACTATAGAGGGAGGAACAAATAAATGGAAAATATAATAATTTTAGAATTATACAATAAAAGTAGTTTAATAGAAATTAAAAAAATTGATATTAACTTGTGGTTTGATGGTGATATAGAAGAAATCGATAATGAAGATTGCAGAATATCTAAAAAAATTACATTAATCAAGGGAACTCAATATGATGATAAGGGTGTAGTCGAGGAAACTTGGACTACATATTACGATGATTTGGGTAGACTTATAAAATCCGAGAGATATGATAGTTCTCTGAAATTAATAGATTTTGAAGAAATAAAGTATGACGAGGATGGAAGAATCGTTAAATAAAAAACCTATTGTAGCAATAACCCGGTTATTTACTGGGATTCGACCGGACATTCCTGGAAAGATATCACAAACTTTTTTAAAACTGGAGCCAGTAAGATTGGAAAAGCAGTGGGTGCAGTTGGGAAAAGAGTAAAAGCTGGAGGAAAGGCAGCGGTAAATATTGCAGAAGGTATGCTTGCGCCTACGGCTGATTGGATGACATATGGATATGCTTTGGGACGAGAAAAGGTTGGGGGTGTATTAAATAAGCTTGGTGTTGACAATGATACCCAATTCTATACCGGATAACGTTTGGAGTAAGATGAATAGTGTATCAAAAATCTCTCGATTGAGCAGTTCGTTTGCCATGGTTCCGTTAAAGGATTCCACAAATCCGTTTTCCCAAGGACTTCCCGGCATGATGTACATTGGTGCTGCATCCATCTCGGACAGCCATTGCCCGAGCACTTTTGCAATAAATTCGCTGCCGTTGTCACTTCTCAGGTATTCCGGTGTCCCTTTTCGCAGCATAACTTCGCTCAGTATGTCCTTCACATCTGCCGGTCGGATGCGAAATGCCGCGTGGCTTGAATTAGAATTTATGTTGACAAACATATGTCTTAAATGGTAGGATAAAGTCATAGAAATTGTAACATTGTAACATTTTGAATTTTATTTTTATATATTTCGATACTATAATTTGTCATAGTTTTACAACACAATCTTTTATAATTAAACTAAAGGTGGTGATGTATTATGAATAAGAATAATGAAGATATTAATTTAAAAAAACAAATCAATGAGAAAGAAGTTGATATTATGCCAACTATTGAATTAATAGAACAAGAAAGATTATCATATTTAGCAGATATGAAAAAATATCTTGAAAATTTGAAAAATTTGCCAAGAGAAGAAGCTTATGAAACTTCAAAAAAGAATTTGCTTGATTCTGGAATTATTGATGAGGATGGTAATCTGTCAGAAAGATATAAATACAGCAGGGATAATAAAGGGTAAAATATTATGTATAAATGTCTCCCCAATTTAATAATTGGTTTTCATGGATGCGATATAGAAACATATAATAATGTTTTATATAATCATGATAATTTAGAAGCAAGTAATAACCCATGGGATTGGCTTGGGATGGCATATATTTCTGGGAAAACAATTATGCAAGGGCTTATGAATGGGCTGTGGATCATTGTAAAAAGGGACCTGCTGTCATTGGTGCTATTATAAATCTTGGGTTATGCTTAAACCTAACAGATTATGGAGCTAAAGAAGAACTTGAATTTGGCTACAATATATTGAAAACAGATTGTGAAAATTTCAGGATTAAACTTCCAGAAAACAGGAATATAAAAGATAATTCTGATTTATTAGTTCGAGAATTAGATTGTGCTGTTATACAAAGAATACATAAATATCGTAGTGGTGCGGATTTAAGAGCATATGATAGCGTTAGAGGTGTTTTTGTTGAAGGTAATCAGGTTTATCCTAATTCAGGCTTCATGGAAAAAACTCATACTCAATTATGTATTATAAATCCGAATTGTATTAAAGGGTACTTTAATGCCCAAAATAATAATAATGATTTTATTAGAATTTAAATTCATGGCACTTACTTAAAATGTAGGTGCTTTTTTACTATCTGCAGGCCTTGTATAAATTAGCTAAATAAAATATGAGAAAATACTTGATACTGAAATTCAAAATTAAGGGAGACTATGTCTTTAATTTAAAGGCAAAATAAAAGGCAGCTCCCATACTTTACAAGAAAGACGGGAACTACAATAATACAGGTAACAGAAAACATAAGTCAAGAACGTATGTTTGCCAAACGATCAGGAAAAAAATGATTATCCACTACTTTGGTTGGTGTAGGATAATCATTTTTTATTGTGCATTTTAATTATTGCTGTAATTGAAAAAATATTAACAATAAAAAAGTTACCGAATGTCTCGTATAAAAGTTTGTAGTTCCGATATAAATGTAAAACCGGAGGTTCATTCCCCTATAATTTTTACATAATCGGTTGTATTTATGACAATTCAATTGAAAAAAACAAGAGATAAATGTAAAATAAGGTAAAAGATTACATATTACAAGGAAATATATAAGTGAAATACGGTCACGCTGTGTTTCGCTCCCACCGC
>JBAVPE010000155.1:0-8396 GCA_049692775.1 Anaerocolumna sp.
AGACCGTCTGAGCAAAGCGAAGGAAAGGCAAGTAAAAACATACCTATGATAGACAGAAAATGTTCTCAGCTTCTATTCAGCATCTAAAATATCTTCAGAAAGCTCATTTAGTTTCCGAGAGTACTCATTAAGAGTACTCCCGAAAACTCCCACAGCCTGTTTTTACTGATATTTTAGATGCTGTAGCTAAAAATCTATCTCTATTTTCGTGGTATGATATCTATGTTTTTGCGCCGACCGTCCGAACGCAGTGAGGGAAAGGCAAGTAAAAACATATATATCATACCGCGAAAATATTCATATTCTATATTCAGCATCTAAAATATCTTCAATAGCCTGATTACTTTCCGGGAGTACTCTTTTTCAACCTACCCCTTAACAGAGCCGCTTACTAAACCGCTGACAATATGTTTCTGCATGGATACAAAAATAAAGCAGGTTGGTAAGATTAACAGTACGCCATAGGCCATAATACTGTTCCATTTGGTACCATACTGGTTCATAAACTGGTAGATGGCTACCGTCATAGGCCTCATAGTCTCTTTTGTATTAAAGGTCATGGAATAGGCCAGATCGTTCCAGGACATTACAAAACCAAAACAGGCCGCCGTGATTACTGCCGGTTTGGATATGGGAATTGCAATCCGGATAAAGGCCGTAAGTATATTACAGCCGTCAATCTTAGCAGAGTCCTCCAATTCCTTTGGCATATTTAAAAATCCAGGTCTTAACAGCAGGATAACAAAGGGAATGGAGATGGTGGCAGTTGATAAAATTGGTGCAAAATAGGTATTTAATAATTTTGCTTTTGCGAAAATCAGATAAAGCGGTGTTAATACTAAGGAAGCGGGCAGCATCTGTGTTACTAAAAAAATAAGGATAAAAAATTTCATTCCTTTTATTTTAAATCTTGCAAGCCCATATCCTGCCGGTATTGCCAGACAAAGTGATAATACCATTGACCCGACTGAAATAATAATTGAATTTCTTAAAGGACCCAGGAGGTTACTTAGCTGTTCTTTATAAGCCTGTAAGGTGAACTGTCTGGGCCACAAGGTTGGTGTACCTGCAAAAATTTCTCCGTCTAACTTAAAAGAATTTATTACAATCCAATAAATTGGAAATAAGAAAACACCTGCTATAAGAACCCCGCAAATACTCATAACCAGGTTCTTCATTCCTGCTGATAAATGCATTTTTCCCATCTAAATCACCTCGTCTTTTGAAATTGTCTTCAGATATAATAAAGCAATCAGGAACAGGCAGATAAATAACACATTGGCAACTGCGGCACCCTGGTCAAAATGGAATAACCGGAAGGACAGCTTATACGAATAGGTTGACATTACTTCCGTTGAATCCACCGGCCCGCCTCCTGTCATAACATATACTAAATCAAATACTTTAAACGTATATACAAAACCGAGGACTAATACCGACATAATGGTTGGTTTTAACAGGGGCAAAACAATTTTAAAAAAGCGGTGCCATACCCCTGCGCCATCAATTGCTGCTGCCTCGTATACCTCCTCGGGAATATTATTCAATCCGGTTGTAAGTAATAACATGTTAAAAGGGATGCCCACCCATGAATTGGCAATAATCAGGCCCCACATAGCTGTTTTTCCCTGAATCAGCCACCCGATGGGCGCTTTTATAAGATGTAAATTTAACAGAATTGTATTAATAATGCCGTTGCTTTCCGCAAACATAAACTTAAAAACAAGTGCCGTAACCGTTACCGGAAGCATCCAGCTGATTACAATAAATCCCCGGATTGGCTGCGACAGGGTAAACTTTTGTGAAAAGAACAGTGCAAATAAAAATCCCAATGAAAATTGGATAATAAGGCAGCAAATTGTATAAAAAAAAGTATTTGCCACTGCTCTTGAAAATGTAGGATCTGCGAACACGGTTTTAAAATTATCCAATCCGACAAAATCTCTTACAGCACTTCCTAATGTGGTTGCCGTCACATCCTGAAACGTGATAATCCAGTTATACACAATCGGATAACCAATAAATACAAGCATGTAGATAACCGCCGGAAGTACGAAACCGTATCCGGTTATTTTTTCCCTTCTTTCTCTTTTTGAATACATAGGCTCACATCCTTTCCGTGTTTTAAAACAAGGGGCTGTTGCAAAAGAGTAGATTAAGCCGCTTTTCAACAGCCCCGCGCTGATACTTGGCCGCTTTACGGTAAAAATCCCATCACATCACAATCTGATAATTGTTTTGGTGATGGGATTTCCAGTCTGCTATTTACAATTCCCTCAGCTTCTTATTTTGCATTTTTAGCATTTAAATCATCAATCTTAGCCTGGGCATCTGCCATTGCCGTATCAACATCTTTCATACCGGTAAATACTTCCTGCTCTGCATTATAGATTGCTTCTGAAATTTCCGGCCAGACAGGGGATGGTCCTCTGGACTGTGCCCCGGGCATAACTTCTGCAAATACAGAATTTAACGGGTCATCTTTAAACATTTCTTTAACATCTACATCGGAACGGGGTGAAAAACGCCCGATCTCTTTGCAAATCCTTGCGGAGTTTTCTTTATTCGTCATATAGGTTAAAAAGGTCCAGGCAGAATCCACATCGGCACCTTTGCAGATACCTACATTTTCACCGCCTAATACGGATGCGTACTCCCCATTATCTGCTTTGGGAACTTTAGCAACGCCGTATTCCATATCCGGGGCATCGGCTTTAAGTCCTGAGAACTGCCATGGTCCGTTAATCATCATAGCTGCCTGGCCGGATGCAAATTGTTTTTCTGCATCTGCCTGTGTCCAGTTTATACATTCTTTGCTGATATAACCTTGATCCATTAATCCCTTCAGATAGATTAATGCTGCTTTGGATCCCTCTGAATTAAGCTGGTCCACGGACCCGCCTGCCGATAACAGCCAGGGCATTAACTGAAAGGTTCCTTCTTCATTACCGATAGCAGAAATTGCAAGTCCCTTTATACCATCCTGGGATAATTTTTCGCAGGCGGCTTCTAATTCAGTCCAGGTCGTTGGTACTTCCACCCCTGCATCCTTAAGCATAGCTTCGTTATAAAAAAGTCCTAAACAATTATTTCCCCAGGGAAGTCCGTAAATCTTACCTTCATATTTACAGGAGTTTAAGGAACCCTCCAGGAAATTTGCTTCCTCCCAGGCATTGAAGCGGTCTGTAATATCTTCAAAAACACCCATTGCCGCATAGGAATTATGGTCCGGATTATCAACCATTCCGCAGTCCGGCAACTCACCGGATACAACACCAATGGAATATTGTTTCATAAGCTCTTCTCTGGGAAAATATTGTGCATTTACATAAATTTCATCCTGGCTGTTGTTAAATTCGTCCACTGCTTCCTGTACGTATTTTCCTTCTTTATCTTCCGACATATAATGCCAGAATGTAATTTCTTTTCTGCCTTCCTTACCTGCCGAACCGTCTTTTGCCGTATTCTCTGCCGTTTGGGCCGAATTCCCGGATGTATCCTTTGCTGACTTATCTGCCGCCGTACTCCCACAGCCCGTCAGAGACATTACCCCTAATGCCACGATTAATAGTTTTGCCAGTTTCTTTTTCATAATTACCTCCTTTATTTGTGCACTTGATTTTTACCTGCCACGACTATTTATTTTGTCGTTGTATATAGTTTAATAAAACCGGACCCACAAATAAATTCCACTATCTTAAAAAAAGTATACGAAACTAATGTAAATTCCATTTAGCGATTAACATATTACAGGATATGGGCGTATCTATATTCAATTTAGCTGCCTTTCCCTCGTACTCTTACTTTTTTACGAGCGTTACTGTTCACTCCACTGCAAAAAACAGCAGTTCCGTTAACAATAACACACGTCGCGTATACAGGCTGTTAGAGGCTTGATAAAATATAAGCAATGTCCTCAGCCAGGGGAAGGACTTATTTATTGCGGCCTTCCATGGCATACTGCTTGGCCGACAGGCCGCTGTATTCCTTAAATACCTTGGAAAAATATTTCTGGTCCGGATACCCTACCTGACAGCCGATTTCAAAAATCTTCATATTCGTATTCAGTATTAATTCTATTGCATGGTCAATGCGTACCTTCTTCAGATAATTAGAAAAGCTCATCCCGGTCTCTTTGGTAAAAAGATTACTTATGTATTCCGGCGTCAGGCGGTATTTCTCTGCAAAAATATCCAGGCCCAGGCGCTGCCCGTATTTTTGTTCCACCATCTTAACCATATCCGCTATCACTTTCGAATAGCGGTTATTTTCCGGTATTTTTTCTTCAACCGGATCTTGTGTAGTTAACTTTTCCAACAATTCTTTTACCTTAGTGATTGTGACAGGTTTTAACAGGTAATCGGTAACCCCAAGATGAATGCCTTTCTGGGCATATTCGAAATTGGCATAGCCGCTGAGAATGACAAATTTGCAACCAATACCGATATTCTTCACCTTCTCAATCATTTCAAGACCGTTCATTTTAGGCATACTGATATCCGTAATCACTACGTCCGGTAACGTATCCCGGATTATTCTGACTCCTTCATACCCATTCTCTGCCAGGGCAATAACCTGACAGCCGCAGTCTATTTTACTGATTAAACTGCTTAACCCCTGTCTGATTCGAAATTCGTCCTCCACAACAATAATTTTAAGCATACACCTTCGCCTCCTAACAAATAGAAAACTCATCCTCCGGTCTTGGTATGACCAGCACAAATTCAGTACCTTCTCCCCACTTACTTTGCACCGATATGGATGCTTTGCCATGATAATACAGTTCTAACCGGTTAATTACGTTACTAATCCCAATACTATCGTAATCCAACGGCTCGTCAAATGAGATTGCTTTCTGGATCATCCACAGTTTTTCCTCTTTCATCCCGCTTCCGTTATCCCGTATCCTGATGTATAAGGTATCATCCTCCAAAAGACAGGCTTTGATATGGATCCTGCCTCCTTTCTTTACCTCCTCAAAAGCATGCAGAATTGTATTTTCTATGATTGGCTGAAGCAGCATTTTATAGATTGGGAAAGCTAACGCAGTATCTTCAATATCATACCCGCAATCAAAGGAATATTGGAAACGGTCCCTCTGCAAATAAATGTACTTCCGGAGCCAGCTGATCTCCGCTTCCAATACAACTACCATATCAATGTTAGATACACTGTAGCGGAGCAGGCTCCCCAATGCCCCCAGCATATCACTGATTTCTTCCTCCTCATGTTCAATGGCCCTCCAATTGATGGAATCCAATGTATTAAATAAAAAATGCGGATTAATCTGAGCCTCCAGCGCTTTAATCTCCGCATGCTTACGCCGGTTCACGGCTTCTTTAATTTCATCGTTTTTGCGCTTTAAGGTGTCAACCAGTTCATTTACCCGGAAGGTCATTTCATTAAACTGGCTTGCAATAATATAAAGCTCATCCTTACTGTCTATATTTACGCGGACTTCTTCTCCCGGTTTGCCCATATATTTACCGATTCCCTGGGAAATTTATCAAGATAATAGTAAAAGTCAGAATGACCACCACCCATGCAAAAACATGGATGTCCTTCAGGTATTTATCCTGGTCGATGATATTAACAATCTGCCATCCGGTCTGTAATATCTGATCCTTTAATTCATAGATATTTTTCCTGTCCTTGAATTTTTCCTCTATGTATCGGTCATAAGTTTTATTCACGTCCAAAATGCTGTCCCCAATAATCAGTTTATTATCCTGGTCTAAGATAATTGTTGAAACACCCGTTTTGGAACGTTCCGCTTTCTCCAGACTGTTACTTTTTCCGTCAAAATTCAGAATGGTATCATCAAGGGCAATTATCATGATACCTTCCTGCTCTTTCGTAATCAGGTTGCAGACAGGAATTCCGATCAATATGACATAATCCGGCTTCTTTTTGTTATTTGCAAGATTAATACCGGTAGCATAAACAACCTTTCCCGTCGCATTGAATTTTTCATACATTTCTTCCCTGACGTCCTTCTGATGCCATATCGTAGCATATACACCGTCATACCACTTAGAATAACAAACATAGTTGTCCCCCTGGGTCAAAAAAGCAATACTCCGGATCCCATCATAAGTATATACATAATTACGCATGAGGGAATCCATGGAATATTTACTGACAAGTTTATCATTTTCATCACTGCCTGAATTGATATTTTCAGATAGTTTAATTACCGTACTGTCGGTTACGATTTCATAAAGAATGTTCTGATACGTATGCAAACGGTCACTTACTACGATTTCATACTGGGCGGAATTCTGCTCTACCAGGGAATATGCTTCTTTTAACGCACTCCGGTAATAAAAGAAATAAGCTAATATACATATCAGAATGATCGGAAGCACCGACATAGACAGGTATATGATGACCATTTTCTTTTGTAATCCGTATTGAAAGAAAAAACTATAGTTTTTCATTCTTTTCCTGCCCACTGTCTGTTTCTTCCTTTCTTTGATTGATCGGTCTTTCTCTTACAATATCCGTATACTCCTCTGTAAACGGTTTTGTTCCGCTATGATATCATTAACCTATTTTATATATAAGTATATCTCTTTCTGTAAAATAAGCTATATTATTATTATAAAAAAAGTGTAGGATATTAAGATTGTCTAAAAATGATAATACTTTATTTTATCTTTAAGAACAGGGAGTCTGATTTGTCATGCTTATTTGGTCAAATTCTTGCTGATTAAGCAGAAACTATGATAACTATTTTTATGCTTTTGTATACAAAAAGACACATAGAAGTAAAGATTAGTATCGAAAATGGTACAGGTTAAAGCGCCGGGATCGTAGAATTTCCCTGGCGCAACGCATATCAGCCCATAGTGCTGGCTGATATGCTGGTCAATATTAAAAATCGGATTTTGTTGAGAAATTTGCAGTGAGTATCCTGGCTACATAGTTGGGGCATAGATTCCTACTTATTTCTAGAATTTAGTTCCCCAGTAATTGGATTTCTCCAATTACCATTATGTGCATCTAAATGCTCGGAGCGGTCTAGGAAATTAATATTATCTGGATTTCCAGCTAAGACTGGATTATAGTTATTATATGCAATCTTATTATTTCATTCAGAGGTTTCTTAACAGTTCTCGTACTCCCTCAAAAACATTGTTTGACCAGAAATAAAATACTATGACATATTACACTGACGCTATTACTATCCACATGTTTTTGTCATCATATCCTTTGACTATTCCTTTTATAGTATCCAAAGGATACTTACTATGCTCATTATTTCCTTTCTTATCTACATAAATACCTTTTACCTCACCAATTTGCATAATAATCCCTTGTGGATAAAAGTAGTTAATTTCACCTTCTACAATATTGCCAATTTGGTACTTTTCTTTCTGAATTTCCCAAAGATTACGATAGGGCTTTGTTTCAATACTCCATTTCTTTTCAAATTCTTCCATAGAAATTTCATGTATTTCACCTTCTAAGTTCTCCACATCAATTACCCCTTCTGCCAAGCAATCTTCTATACAAGAAATTCTAATAGCCTTACCTACATCCTTAACTAATTGTCTTAAAGCAATATTATCATCTGAAACCTCTATCCAATATTGTTCTTCTTCGAAATTAATAAGCCAATATTTCATTATCTTTTCCTTTCTATTTAACTCCAACTTTTCCCGAACTAACAATCCGTCCTGTTAAGTCTAATGGTAATTCATTTGGTATTACGAAAACTCCGTCTCGTCCATTTATCAAATTCAAACCACTAACATCTATTTCTACGTAATTTGTGTATTTATACTTATTTGGTACATTTATGAATTTCTTAGCCAACTGTGATGGTGTTTTTGAATCTGGAGTCATATCAGATAAATATTGACCATTCCCATATCTTGCATCCTTAGAATTATTTGCTTTTAACGATGGATTTAACTGATTTGATTCAATTATTTCATTCATGCCATTTTCATTTGTATAATGATATAATGTTTCAGCCTGAGAGCCTCCCTTATTTGACCCATTATAAGAACTTCCACCCAGACTTCCAGCCGCACTGTAAACTATTTTGCCTAGAAGTCCTCCTTCCGCCGTTACCGATATTGTCGGGGCAGATGCTGTTGCTAACTGCATGGTTCCATTTGCGTTAATAATCGGCCGCATAGTATTGGTAACTGATATCTTGGGTGTTATTCCCTGTACCCCCTTTCCCAATCCGTATACTGTCAATCCCGCTGCTATTCCATTCGTTGCGTATTCTTCCATTTGTTCATCCGTTGCATCCGGATTCAAAAAGAAATTATAGGCATTTTCTTTATTAAATACCGTTCTGAAGGGCTGAAAGAAACTATCTACCGCACCCGGTATGGAGGATTTTACATCCTCCCAGGTAATCGCATTGTAGTTATCGA
>JBAVPE010000156.1:0-22977 GCA_049692775.1 Anaerocolumna sp.
TACTGCCTTGCGTAAATAACACTTAATTCAGCATCTGCTATTTACACCAGTGCTGCGTTGTCGTCAATCGGCGTAGGAACCGCTACGCCTCATTCCTCCGTCTTGCCCTGGCGCAAATATCAGCCACTGATATTAAGCATTATTTATGCAAGGTAGTACTAGGTGTAACAATGATTTAAAGAAAACTTAATTAAATTGTCTAAAAATTAACACCTTTTTATGTTACAATCAGGATAAGAAATTTGTTATAATATAAATGATTATAGAATTTAGGAAGGTGTAATATGGATAATAAAACTTTTAATAGAAATAAAACTAAAAAAAACAGAAGTAACGGTCTGAAAAACTTGCCTTATATAGGTTTAGGTTTATTTTCACCTTTAATCTTGCTGTATTTGTTTTTTTCCTTTTATTATAATAACCATTTTTATAATAATACGGTTATTAATGGGGCAGGTGCTTCAAATATGACAGTGAAACAGGCAGAAAAGTCAATTAATGCACAGGCTAATTCTTATGTCTTAACTCTGGAGGAGAGAAATGGTGTAAAAGATTCCTTTAAGGGGGAAAATATTGGTTTGAATGCTGTTTATGATGGAAGCATAAAGGATTTATTAAACAATCAAAATGCGTTTGCCTGGCCTTTCTCCTTTTTTAAACCTCATGAATTGAAAATTAATGCCATGCTTGAGTATGATGAATTTTCACTGGATAAACTGTTAGATAAGCTGAATTGTTTTAAGGAAACTAATGTTGTGGAGCCTGTAAATGCCCATATTTCTGAATATGGTGATAATGGCTTTGAGATTGTACCGGAAGAGCCCGGAGTTAAGGTTAATAAAGATAAATTATCTGAAGCAATTAAAAAAGCAGTTGTTTCTTTAGAACCCACCTTATCGTTGGAGGAAGCAGGATGTTATGAAGAACCAAAGATTAATTCAGGCTCTCCTGAATTAATAGAAGCGCTGGCTGAAATGAATAAGATAGCCGGAGCCAGGATAACCTATCAATTTGGGGATGTTACAGAAGTTTTAGATGGAAACCAGATCAGCAAATGGCTTTCGGTAGATGAGAATTATAAGGTGAACTTAGATCCGGTTGGTGTGAAAGAATTTGTGGATTACATAGGAAAGAACTATAATTCTTTCGGCAGGGTCCGTTCCTTCCAGTCTTCTTACGGGGATGTATTAGAAATCAGGGGAGGGGATTATGGATGGTGGCTTAACAGAGGCCAGGAAGTAACTGAACTTACGGAACTGATACAGAATGGGGAGCAGTCGGTGAGAGAACCTGCTTATTACCAGACTGCACAGCAATATGGTGAGGACGATATAGGTAATACTTACGTTGAAGTAAATTTAACCGCACAGCACCTATTCTTCTATAAAGAAGGCAATCTTGTCCTGGAAACTGATTTTGTTTCCGGCAATCTTTCGAAAGACTGGGGAACCCCTGTTGGTACCTATCCGGTTCAATATAAGGATAATGATGCGACCTTGGTAGGAGAAGATTATGCCACACCTGTAAAATACTGGATGCCTTTCAATGGTAATATCGGTTTCCATGATGCACCCTGGCGAAGTGAATTCGGGAAAGATATTTATTTGACCAGCGGTTCCCATGGCTGTATCAATATGCCGCCTGCTGCAGCAAAAAAAATGTTTGAA
This sequence comes from Anaerocolumna sp., assembly GCA_049692775.1. GTDB lineage: Bacteria > Bacillota > Clostridia > Lachnospirales > Lachnospiraceae > Anaerocolumna. The sequence continues at coordinate 1,668 of JBAVPE010000156.1, forward strand.
AATATTAAAAGAGGTGTAGCAGTTGTGGTTTATGAACTGCCGGGAACAGAAAGTTACGAAAAAGATAAGGTTAAAGATAAGGATACAAAGGGTGTAAATAAGAAAACGGAATAAGTAAAAAATCATGAAATTAGTGGCACCAACCGTATAAAGGGCTGGTGTCATTTTTTAGTGTTAGATGAAATTAAAAAAGTTTGACTTTAAAGGTGAGATACTGGTATAATAAATGTAATATTATTGTTCGGAATTATTTTAACAGATATTTAAACTTACAATTAATTTTATATAAGCTTTTAAAAAATTGTCTTATCTTTGGATATTACATTTTTGTGAAAAGTAATATATTTAATTTTAAACGGAATATATAATGTTATTATATGAAAAAATTAAGTAATAGATATAACTTAATTAACGATTTGGGATAAATCAGCGACGAAATATTTGATAAGATTACCGAAATATAATAGTATTTTTGACCAAGAATATAAAGAACAGTAAAAATAGAATGAAAGAGGAAAAATTGATTGAAAAACAAGGAAGATATTAAAAACAATAAAGTGAAAATTATACCACTTGGAGGACTGGAAAGAATTGGTATGAATATCACGGTATTTGAGTATGAAGACAGCATTATCGTAGTGGATTGTGGGGTAGCATTTCCTGATGACGATATGTTAGGAGTTGATTTAGTTATCCCTGATATCACTTATTTAAAGGAAAACAGGGAGAAAGTAAAAGGTTTTATTATCACTCACGGACATGAGGATCATATTGGGGCCCTGCCCTATATATTAAAAGAATTAAATGTACCGGTATATGCGACAAAGTTAACGATAGGTTTAATAGATCATAAATTGAAAGAACATAATTTATTAAAGAAGACAAAAAGAAAAGTCGTAAAACACGGGAGTTCTATTAATTTAGGAGCTTTTAGAATTGAATTCATAAAAACAAACCATAGTATAGCAGATGCATCAGCCCTTGCAATTTATTCCCCGGCAGGAATTATTATGCATACAGGAGATTTTAAAATTGATTATACTCCTTTATTTGGAGATTCCATCGATTTACAAAGATTTGGTGAAATAGGGAAAAAGGGTGTACTTGCTCTCCTTTGTGACAGCACAAATGCACAAAGACCTGGATTTACAGCTTCAGAAGAAAAGGTGGCGAGAACTTTTGACAATCTCTTTTTAGAAAATAAGACAAATAGGATTATTGTTGCAACTTTTGCATCTAATGTAGACCGTGTTCAGCAGATTATGAATACAGCCTATAAATTCAAAAGAAAAGTAATATTACAAGGAAGAAGTATGGTAAATGTAATCAATATTGCTTCAGAATTGGGTTATATTAATGTACCGGATAATACGTTAATCGATATTGAACAGATAAAAAATTATCCGGATGAACAATTGGTATTAATAACTACGGGAAGCCAGGGGGAGGCAATGGCCGCACTTTCAAGAATGGCAGATTCCAGCCATAAAAAAGTCACTATAAAACCGGGAGATACCATTATATTTAGTTCAACGCCCATACCTGGTAACGAAAAGGCAGTATCAAAGGTAGTCAATGAATTAGCTATGAAAGGTGCGAAGGTAATTTTCCAGGATACACATGTATCAGGACATGCCTGCCAGGAGGAAATCAAATTGATTTATTCCCTGGTACGGCCTAAATATGCGGTTCCTGTCCACGGTGAATATAAACACCGTACAGCACAGGCTGATTTAGCAGGGAATATGGGTATCGCAAAAGAAAATATTTTTGTATTACAATCTGGTAATGTATTGGAGCTTTCAGGAGAAAAGGGCAAGATTATAGATAATGTTCAGGCAAAAGGTATTTTTGTAGACGGACTTGGTGTAGGGGATGTGGGAAATATAGTAATTCGGGATAGACAACATCTTTCAGAGGATGGACTTATCATTATAGTACTTACCTTAAAAAAACAAACCAATCAAATTCTGGCCGGACCGGATATTGTATCCCGCGGATTTATTTATGTAAGGGAATCAGAGGAATTGCTGGTTGAGGCAAAGCATGTAGTAAATGATTCCTTGGATAAATGTATCAGTCGTGATATATCAGATTGGAGTAAAATTAAAACAGAAATAAAAGATGACCTGAATGAGTATTTATGGAAGAAGTTGAAGAGAAGTCCAATGATATTACCGATTATTATGGAAGCATAGTCAATAGAAATTATAGGCATTTTAGTACATCGGTGACTAAGTTTCTGCTATTTAAGCTTGTCCATTTTCTTGATAGCACTATTTCAAAAACTTCGGCGTAACACCATTACGCCTGCGTTTTTGAAACAGCACTCTCGAAAAAATACCCTGCGCTTAACTATGTAGAACTTAATCACCCATGTACTAGCTTCCCCTGCATACCCGAAACACCATTTCGGATACACCCTGATCGCATCACTAGAAAATAAACAGAGTTAATTATTATATACATATTTTTTCGATATAATCAACTGCAGAAATTACTCCATCTTCTTTCTCTATAATTTTCTTTATTGCTAATGCGTTTTGAATTAATGTTATGTCGGCCATTTTTTGAAATGCTAAAACCAGATCCTGCACATTGCAGTTTTTCTCTCTCAGGGGTTTTAAAGCATAGCCCATTTTATAAAGTCTATTTGCCCAAAATGGCTGATCCGCAGAAAATGGAATTATTAACTGCGGTACTCCAGAACAGAGAGCGGCTGCTACAGTTCCAATGCCGCCGTGATGGACAATTCCCATTGCTTTCGGAAATAAAAGACTGTGGGGTGCCTGCCCCACTGCTAAAATGCAATTTTCGTGAGTAAATTGCATACCGCTTGTACCTGTTAAAATAATCGCTCTGTTATCCGTACGTTTCAATGCCTGCGTTAACTTTTCCTTGAATACTTCCGGCTCTTTTAGGGGCATACTGCTAAAAGAAATTATAATTGGTTTCTTTCCTTTTGACAGAAAGTCTTCAATCTTTTTATCCAGTGTCAGTTCTTTCGTGTCAAGAAAGAAAAACCCCGGCAAAAACACTCTGTTTTCCCAGCTTTTCACATCGGTGAAAAGCGCAGGGCTCAATGGGTAGATAATTGGAATGTACACTCCATCTTTTTTGTAAGCAAACACTCCTGCTTTTCTTTTTGCAAGGTGTAAGGTCTTTTTTCTAAAATCGTTAATCTCTTTTATATTTGAAGCATCAGCCTTTTCGATAAGTTTATAAGACAACTTATTAAGGAGTTTGCCCCAATTTCTTGTAGGAGCAATAGCCAGGTTTGGAAATTCTGTTATAGGGTATATAATGGGAACCGGTGGCATACTGATACAAGGTATTCCGAGAGCCAGGGCCATATCTACTGTACCGAAAGCCTTTGGATGATAAATTATCACATCAGCTTCTTTCGCTGCTTCCCAAAAATCATCGAGACTTTTCCGAAAGGCAGGAGTAACAACCTCTTTTACATATTTTAATGTCTTAACAATATTCTTACCTGCACTATTAAAAACAGCCTGACCTTCCGGTGTTTTTAATAGTGCCATTAAATCAGACTCTGCCCTGGCAAACGTAATGCCATGTTCTTCAATGAACCCTTTAAAACTCTCGCCCGTACAGATTATTACATCATGTCCCCTTTTTGTTAATTCCTGCCCCAAAGCAACATAAGGCTGTACATCTCCTCTCGTTCCTAATGTCATGATAACTGCTTTCATTGATGCTCCTCCTTATAAGACGCTGTTTTTAAAATGTCTGACCATATTTTATATTGATTCATAATTTCACTGAATTGTATCGGTAAATCAGAGCTGCTTTTTTCGTATAAATAGCCTGCTAACAACCAGTTTAACATCTGAAGTATCTCTTGCGGATTTATTTCTTCTTTGAATTTAGTAAAATCTATTTTATTAAAATATTCATTAAAAGAATTCACCGGGAAATTTTTATTTTGCTCTTTTACCAATTTCACCAATTTTTCTTCTTTTGTATATAGGGTACGAATTATAAATTCTAATAGATAGGGATTTTTCCTTAATAATTTATATTTGCTTATGGTAACTTGCAAAAGCAGTTCGAAAAAATCTGTTACCTCACATAAGGAGTCGTCCACGATATTGGTTCGTAAGAATTCTTCTGCATATTCGTATAAAAACATATAAAAAGTCAGCTTATCATGAAAATAATAAAACAATAACCCTTTCGAAATGCCTGCCTTTGCTGCTATTTCATCTGTAGATGCTCTTTTATATTCATTGCTGCCAAACACTTCAAATCCTGCATTGATAATTGCAAGTTGTTTTTCCTCGATTAATTCATAAAATTTATCATTCATATAATCTCCTTGCTTATTTCATCAAATTGATTTGTAATCCTAATTTCATTGTAGTTCATTGACTATTTTTTTCAAGGCCTTAAGGAATGAATATGATTTATTTATAATAAAACAAATAGAAACTTATTACTTGAAAACTTAAAAGAACAATAGTAATATTAAAGATAACGATTCAGCTGACCCGAGAAAAATGAAGGAATTTGGCGCTGGTTCGTTAGAACCGCAGTGAATGTACAGTCACTATTAAAATTATTGAAGGATTTATTTTATTTTCAAAATAATATGCATAGAAATGAGGTACAGCTTATGAAGAGTGCAGTATTTTATGGTAAACATGATCTTAGGATTGAGGAATTAAAAAAGCCGGAACCAAAAGAAAAAGAAGTATTAATCCGCATTATGGCCTGCGGTGTATGCGGTACGGACGTACACATTTATGAAGGGGATAAGGGAGCAGCAGACTGTCCGTCCGGTACCGTATTAGGGCATGAATTTTCCGGCATTGTGGAAGCGGTTGGAGAATTGGTTACTATTTATAAGCCTGGGGACAGGGTATGTATCGATCCAAATGCTTTATGCGGGGAGTGCTATTATTGCAAGAGCGGAATCGGACATTTTTGTGAAGAAATGATAGGAATCGGGACTACTTGTAACGGCGGGTTTTCTGAGTATTGTGCCGTGCCCCAGTCACAGGTGTATAAAATAGCGGATGACACTACGTTTGAAGAAGCAGCTATGGCAGAACCGGTTGCCTGCTGCCTTCACGGAATTGATATGTGTAACATAAAACCAGGTAATACCGTACTGGTTATAGGTGGTGGAATGATTGGGCTGATTATGCTGCAGCTTGCTAAGTTAAACGGAGCTTCTACCATAGTCCTGATTGAACCGGTGGAACAAAAAAGAGAGATGGCAGCAAAGTTAGGTGCGGATCTTTGTATTAATTCCTCCGATGATATTACTTCCATACTTAAGGAACATAAGATTTATCGCTTTGATGTAGTTATAGAATGTGCAGGTCTGATAAAAACAATTGCACAGGCAATTGAGCTGGCAGGCAAAAAGTCCATTGTTATGATGTTTGGGCTTACGAAACCGGATGATATGGTATCTATAAAACCTTTTGAGCTATTTAAAAAAGAGATAGAATTAAAGGCGTCCTTCATTAATCCGTATACGCAGTCAAGGGCAGTTAATTTAATTGATACGAAAAAAATCGATGTCAGCTCCATGGTTAGTAAGGTGGCTTCCCTGGAAGAATTAAAAGATATCTTAAGCAGTCCCGAATTGCGTGCCAGAGGAAAATATATCATTAATCCCTGGAAATAAAGGATCCATACTATAATACTATAAAAATATTTATGAAATATAATTGGAAATAAAGGTTGAAGCTGGTAAAATAGTTTCAACCTTTATTTTGGTAAATCTAATTGAAATATCTTAGGGCTTTGAAACTAAAGTTATTGGTATACAGTCACATAATCTATAATTTTCGCATACAATAAGTTAGATTTAAAATTAAGAAAACCGGATTATTAATATATTTTAAAAACATAGTACTTTGAAAAATTAATATGACCTGGATTTTAGACCATGGCATAGGGCGTTGCCCTTGACAGCTCTGAAAATTAATGACAGACTGAATATTTATGACGATAAATTCAGCGAAGAGATTATTCACGTATCCGCGGGAATCGCCGTTGATTTTCAGAGCCACCAAGAGCTCCCTTTGAAATAGCTGTGCATACGTCTGGTCCTAAAATCTAAAAAGAATAAGTCATTTGTTATTTCGCAGAGACCGGTAAGGAATACTGGCACCGGCATCATTGGTTATATTTGGGTGAGGTGGTGACTCAATCATGACATGCAAAGGGAAGTAGCATCAAATATAAGCCCTTAAAATTATATTTAAATATAATATTAAAAACCTTGTACAAAAACATATAAAGGAGGATTATTATATGAAGAAATCAACAGATAGTGCTAGTCTGGTAGAAGTTATTGACAGAATTTTAGACAAAGGTATCGTTATCGATATATGGGCAAGAGTTAATCTGGTTGGAATCGAATTATTATCTATTGAAGCAAGGGTTGTTATAGCAAGTGTTAGGACCTGGCTTGTTTATGCAAACGCAGTAGGTTTATTACAACATGAGCACAAATTTGATCATGATGAAGCTTATGAATTAGCATAATAAATCTGGATGATAAAACTCAGCCGTAAATAGTTTTAAACAAAAAGTGGGGCTGCTGCAAAAAAAAAATTGTATTTGCGGCAGTCTTATTTAATGAAATCGAAAGAAAAGAATTAGAAGGTTATCTGCGAAATAAAATATTATTCCGGCTGGCAAAGGGACTTGGCAAAATCTTTCATAACAGTAACATAAGCTTTGGTGATCGCATATAATATTTTGAGTTAAAAAGATAGGAGGAATTCATTATGAAAAAATCGACTGATAGTGCCAGCTTAGTAGAAGTAATCGATAGAATTTTAGATAAAGGAATCGTTATTGATATATGGGCAAGAGTAAACTTAGTTGGGATTGAATTATTGTCTGTTGAAGCAAGAATTGTTATAGCAAGTGTTAAGACCTGGCTCTGCTATGCGAATGCAGTAGGTTTATTACAACATGACCGCGATGACCATGAGGAATATGCGTTAGCATAACAAATACTTAAAATAACCGGTTTTTGAAATTATAATAAAATAGAAAATGCGGGGTTTTTACCATATACAGAGTAAAGACCTCGCATTTAGACAGAGTATAGAATAACCTTGGAGGCCTGATATATGAATGATTCTAAGATTCTTGATATTGGTACAAAAGATAATTTCGTAGTTACAAATTATATCAGAAATATGACAGACAGGTCTATCCTGTATCTGAATAATGGTTTTCCTGTGCATTTAAGGGGGCCTGCCGGTGTTGGAAAAACCGCGTTAGCCATTCATATTGCTAAAAAGATTGGGAGGCCCATTCTGCTTATATGCGGTAGTGAAGAAATTAATAATGAAAACTTAATCGGTGGATATTATGGTATCAGAAAATCTTTTTTAGAAGATAATTTTATCACTACAGTTTACAAGAAAGAAGAATCTATTAAAAAATCCTGGAGTGACGGAAGGCTTCTTAAAGCATGCAAAGAGGGATACACCGTCATTTATGATGAATTCACAAGGACACCGCCTGAAGTGAATAATGTCCTTTTAACTATACTGGAAGAAAAGATCGTTGATATTCCTTATGGAAATAGTAATACTTTTATTAAACTGGATCCGGAGTTCCGAATTATTTTTACAAGTAATCCGGAAGAATATGTTGGAGTATATAAATCACCGAATGCACTTACAGACAGAATGATTACAATGGATATGGGACTCTTGGATGAAGAAACCGAAAAAAGCATTATTATGACTAAATCCAGGATTAATTCCGAGGATGCTGTCAAAATAATGAAATTATCCAAAGCGATAAAAAATAAAATTAATAACACGGATTATGTATCAATAAGAAGCGGAATCATGTTAGCCAAAATCGTTCATTCCGCTAAAATTAAAATGACACCTTCCAGTGCTGTATTCAGACAGATTTGTAAAGATATTTATAATCCAATTAATATTTCCATCGGCCTGACGGATGAAAAAAGGTCCGAACTGGATATGATAATTGACGGTGCGATTGACTTTATTTTTGCAAATAATTTAATTGAGGGTTAATAAGCTTAAGAACAGGTCTAAATGATATCTATCTGAATAAAATTAATTTGTGGATATAGTTCTTGTCATATTCCAGCAGCTATGAAAGAACTATATAACATGTATGTTGCTGGAGAAACGGAGTTTAAATGAATATTTCTGAAATAGCAGATGTCATAACTAAATTTTTTGGGGAAGTCATTAAACAAAAATGCAGGATACTTTCCATTATGCCAAAAGAGAACAAATGGGAGGTACTCTGTGAAGTTACAGTCGATCCCGATTATACTACCAGAAGGGGGTTAGGGGATATTGTGGAGATATATGAAGTACTTGTAGATACCTCTATGGAGATAAATGGTTTCACATTGAAAGAAACAAAAAGAAAAGTTGCATTGGACGAGGACTGAGAAAATTGAAATAACGGAGTGTGAAAGCAATGGATGAAGAGAAGATACATATTCTGAAAGTATCGGAAGCTCTTAGTAAAGACGTAGGAAAAGCTGTTGCCAGGATAGACTTAAAGGAGATTCAGGAAATAGGCGCAGCAATAGGGGATATCATTGAAATTAAAGGTAAGGGTCCAGATTCTGCCTTAGCCAGGATTATGCCGGTCTATGATGAATATAAAGGCAAAAACCTGATTCAGATGGACGGGATATTAAGACGGAATGCAGGGGTAGGTCTGGATGAAAATGTACAGATAAATCTGATAAAGGTAGAAGATGCCCAGTCGATGGTAATAAGCTGTATAAGTAAAAATGCAGGTTCGGATGAAGACATTAAATATATTAAAAGTATAATCGCCGGTATACCTGTATTGAAAGGAAACCATATCAGAATTAAATCACTTGGGTATACGTCTTATGAATATGTTGTGGAAGACACCAAACCGGAAGGTGCGGTCCGGATTACGAAAGATGTTATGATAAAAATTAAGAATGAAGGTACCTTAAAAAAAGACAGCAGGGTTACTTATGAAGACATCGGCGGTCTTGAGAAACCAATACAGCGCATAAGGGAAATGATTGAACTGCCGCTTAAGTATCCGGAGGTTTTTAACCGGTTAGGTATTGAAGCTCCAAAAGGGCTTCTCTTATTCGGACCTCCGGGTACCGGGAAAACATTAATTGCCAGAGCCGTTGCCAATGAAACCGATGCTTATTTTATTCATGTGAATGGCCCTGAAATAATAAATAAATATTATGGTGAAAGTGAGGCAAGACTGCGGGAGATTTTTGAGACAGCCAGCAATAATGCCCCCAGTATCATATTTTTGGATGAAATCGATGCGATATCACCCAAAAGGGAAAGTGTTAACGGTGACGTTGAAAAAAGAGTAGTTGCACAGCTATTGGCATTAATGGATGGCTTGAATGACAGGGGTCAGGTAATCGTCATAGGTGCAACGAATATACCAAATGCCATAGATTCCGCACTGCGCAGACCGGGAAGATTTGACCGGGAAATAGAAATAGGAATTCCGGACCAAAAAGGAAGGATGCAGATACTGCAGGTATATACCAGGGATATGCCTCTTGAAGATAGTGTTGATATGGATAAATTAGCAGAGATTACCCACGGTTATGTAGGAGCGGATTTACAATCCCTGTGCAGGGAAGCTGCCATGGCAGCCTTAAGAAAATTTTTCCCTCAGATTGATTTTTCTACTTCTACTATTCCCTATCATATCATAGAAAGATTAAAAATCACTATGGATGACTTTTATAGTTCCTTAAATGAAATTGAACCCTCGGCAATCAGGGAAGTTTTTGTAGAAATACCTAATGTGGGCTTTAACGATATCGGAGGCCTTGAGGACATTAAGGAAAAGATTACAAAAAGTATTGTATGGCCTCAGTTGTATAAAGATACTTATGACTATTTCGGCTGTAAACCACCAAAAGGAATCCTGTTTTATGGGGCTCCGGGAACTGGAAAAACATTGTTTGCCAAGGCAATCGCTTCTTTAAATAATGCAAATTTCATATCAGTAAAAGGACCTGAATTACTTTCAAAATGGATAGGCGAATCCGAAAAAGGATTAAGGGATATATTTAAAAAAGCGAAACAGGCAGCACCCTGTATTATTTTCTTTGATGAAATAGACTCCTTAGTTCCGGTCAGGGGCAGAAACAGTGATAGTAATACAACGGAAAGAATAATCTGCCAGATGCTCACGGAAATAGATGGTATTGAAGAATTAAACGGAGTGGTTATCATTGGAGCTACGAATCGTCGGGACATTGTTGACCCCGCCCTGTTAAGACCGGGAAGATTTGAAATGCTGTTAGAATTTAAAGCACCGGATATTATTGGAAGGGCTCAGATTTTTAAAATATATTTAGAAGGAAAACCATTGGCAGAGGATGTAGATTTATTTGAATTGGCACGTATGACGGAAAACCGTACCGGTGCAGACATAATGGAAATATGCCAAAGAGCGGCACTGGATGCTTTATCTGATTACCTTCATGATGTTGAATTGAATAAAGAGGATATAAACAATAAAACAATACGCTTTAGTAATTTTCAAAATGTAATGGAAGCAGGTGATTAAATGGCGGCAGCAGGTAAGTACATATATTGTTTCGTAAAAGAAAAAGAAGATGTCAGTATTTGCAGTTCCTCTTTTGCTAATGTAATTTCTCCGGTATATACACTTCCCTATAAAGATATTTCAGCTGTAGTTAGTAATACTGATGTTTATGAATTTGACCCTACCAGGAAAAACGTACTCAATCATCAAAGGGTAGTCTCGAAAGTAATGGAAAAATACCCTATTATACCGGTAGCTTTTGGTACCGTAGGCGATAATAAAAGAGATATTGAAAATATCATAACAGCTAATTATGATCAGCTCCGGGATAAATTGGAATTCTTTAAGGATAAATCAGAATTAGGTCTTAGAATTACCTGGGATAGTAATTACTTTAATGAGGATATAGAAAGTGATGAGATAAAAGTACTGAAAAGAAAAGTTTCGGGAAAAGAGGAAGAAGAGGTTCTTCTTGATAAAATTCAATTAGGAAGGTTAGTACAGGAGGCAATCGAAAATAAAAAAGAGGAATATATCAATGATATTTATAACCCCCTTAGTAAATTAGCCGTTATGAGTAAACTAAAAGACGGTATACCGATAAAAACAGTATTCAATGCCTATTTCTTAATTCGTAATTCTGAGAGTGATAAATTTGATAAAATGGTTGATAAACTAGCTGAGCCTTTTTTAGATAAACTTGTTTTCAGCTATACAGGACCCTGGCCACCGTATAATTTTGTAGACCTCAGATTGAAAGTAAATACAGAAAATAGGGAGTGAGTGCTTATTTTATGTTATAGGAAATTGCATCCTGGACAGGTAAGGGCGCCGTCATCATCGACAGCGCCTGTTTCCATCTTTACCCTATTGGACATGAATTTTCACTTCAATATGCGGCTTAAATATTTATCGTAATCCAGCCACCATTTATACCCCCAGGCATCTTTTGGCGGAATATCTTTTGCCGGTCCAGGACCTGGAACCGGAGGTTTTGCAGGGGCCTTCATCCGCATAGGAATGGATGGTCTTGCAGGAGGGACAGGAGTTTTGGGTGCCTGTACCCGGGCTGCGGCCCTGGTATCTTTGGGCGGGTATACATTTTCGTATTGGTAATAGTTATAAGTTGTTGCTTTTTTAGTACTTGGATTAGGCATATGTCCTCCCTATTATGCAGTACAACCTGAATAAATCCTATAGTGAAGCAGATTCACTTATTGTTACTGCAGCGTAAATAAACTGTAATAAAACAGAATCATATATGTTTACTTACCATAATATTCCCCGGGCTTGGATAATGTGCTAAATCTGAAAATAAATGTATAATAAATCAACTTGTTAAAGGTTACATAAAAAATAAAAAAAATGGCACATATATTTTATTTAACGCATACAATGTGATAGAGCTTATATATTATAAGGAGAATTGCCGTACCTTTCGTTAAATAAATAGCGCTTATCATCTGCCGGCAACTGTGATAGGGCTGTTGCTATTTGTGTTGCTGGAGAAATGGAGTGAATTATGAATATTTCCCAATTGGCGGACATGGTAATTGAATTCTTTGCAGACGTCATGAAGCAAAAATGCAGAATACTTTCCATCATGCCCAAAGAAAGTGAATGGGAGGTTATGTGTGAAGTAAATATTGATCCCGATTATACTACCAGCAGGGGGTTAGGGGATTTGGTAGAGATATATCAGGTACATATTAAAAATTCTATGGAAATAATGGATTTCAATCTGAAGGAAACCAAAAGAAAAGCAAATCTGAGTGAGGAATAAAGAGGTCATGTTGAAAAAACAAAAGACTGTTTTTTCAACTACGGATTAACGAATATCCAATTAAAAATTGGATATTCAGGAAAGAGGTCATGTTGAAAAAACAAAAGACTGTTTTTTCAACTGCGGATTAACGAATATCCAATTAAAATTGGATATTCAGGAAAGAGGTTAGAATGAGAAATAGGGATGAAGATGGAAATAATTTTTTTTCTTTATTTCCGGGTCTTGATAAGTTCATTAATGTAGTAGCGGATATGGTAGATAACGAAAAAGACGAGGTAAACATTAAAGGAGATATCAAACCTGATAATCAGAGAAAAATCACCGGAAAATATGGTATAAACATTAAACTTGGCACTGATGGCACAAACAGTTTTAATGATACAAAATCCTTTGACAAAATATTTACAAAGAAAGAAAATGGTCCCAAAAAAGTGGTACCGGTCACCGATATCTTTGAAGATGAGGACAAAGTCACGATTGTTGCAGAACTTCCAGGTGTGGAAAAAGAAGATATTGAACTTAATCTTGATGAAAATACGGTTTCTTTAACTGCTTCAAAAAAGGACATCTGTTATACAAAACAGGTGGCATTAAAATTTATTCCCGATTATAGTTCCATAATCGAAAGTTATAATAATTCAATATATTCTGTCATGATTAAGAAAAAATAACCGGAATAATCGAAATCTATAAGGAAAGTGATGATATGGGTTTTATAAATTCGATAAGTAAAATATTTGAACTTATATATGATGAAGGATTAAAAGAATGGCTGGATGAAACAAAATATATGGAAGCATTAAATGAGTTATATACCAAAGTGGAAAATGAAGAAATTACGGAAGAACAATATGAAGAAGCCGAAGCTGAAATATTGGAGCAATTAAAAGCAGTACGTAATTTTAAAAAAGAACAGGGTTATGATGAATAAAAGTCTCAGGGACAGTTCCTGCATCATTCTCCGTAAGACCATTTTTCCGCTGCAAATGAAGTCTTGCGTTACTATTCACAGCCGATAAAATCGACGTGTTTTTTGTGAGTGGAGCGAAGCGAAAGTCACAGAAAACCGGAGTATAGCAGCGCCAAAACGCGTGTTTTGCGTTTTGTGTGCATCGCGTAGCGTGTTACTGTTCACAGAACTGCTGCTTTTTGCAGGGCTGTGAATAGTAACAGTCTTGCTTATATATAATCCATGCGGCGGGGAAATGGGGCCAAGATGAGTAATCAATCTGAAGAACAAAAAGAAATGACGCTTCTCGAACTCCTTGATAGATTATTAGACAAGGGAATAGTGATACATGGTGACTTAACCATATCAATTGCTGATATTGATTTGATTTATGTAGGCTTAAGATTGGTAATCGGATCCATAGATACAATAAGGGGAGATAAGAGAGGTGTAATGAAATAATGGGAAAAAACAATTATTATATTTATGGTATTACTTTTTATGTACCGGAGGACGGCTTAACTGTCATCACAGGTCATCATAAGGAACCGGTATTCCAATTGGAATATAAAGAACTAACAGCTCATGTAAGCAGGACAGCATTAACCTATTTCGAGACCAGTCTTGAGAATCTGGAGTGCCATGAAGACGTAATTTCCCACTTAATGAAAGACTATGATGTACTTCCGATGAGCTTTTCAACCATATGTAAATCAGAAGAAAAAGTAATCGGGATGCTGGAGAAGTATTATGACCAATTTATCAGTAATTTAAAAAATGTAGAGGGAAAGTTTGAATTAGGCATAAAGGTGTTTTACAAGCTGGATTTTGAAGAAGAAGATAAAAAAGATAAAGAAATCTTGAAATCCCCGAAAGAATATATGATGAAACGGTATGAAAGGTATCAGAACAGGCAGAAACAAGTGGATCAAATCTTATCTGCTATAGAAGAATATCATGGGATACTTGCGGATATGGCAGCAAAAAGCCAATATACAAAACCGTTAAAAAACAATTTAATATTTAATGCGTCGTATTTAGTAGGCAAAAATCAAAAAGAAAAATTTAATGAGGTTGTAAAAGAAATGAAAGAAAAAAATCCGGCATATAAAATACTCTACAGCGGGCCATGGCCAGCATATCATTTTGTTAATATAGTCCGGGAAGGTGAAGAAGATGAGTAATTATAAAGATTTAGACAATATAAACGAAGAAGCGGATTTTACAGAAGATGTCAATACCATAAATGACAGTTTTAAGAATAGATTAAATGCCGATCCGGAAGGGGTTCAGCAGGGACTTGCCAAGCTGGTTTTAACTTTAATTGAACTATTGAGAAGATTAATGGAAAATCAGGCAATGAGGAGAATCGAAAACGGAACGGTAGATGATGCTGACATTGAAAAATTAGGTGAAGCATTTATGAACCTGGAATTAAAAATGATAGAATTAAGGGATGCATTTGATTTAACAGAAGAAGATTTAAACTTAAATCTGGGACCATTAGGGGATTTAATGTAGGGTTTAAAGCCGAATATAGAAGAATATAAAGTGCAGCATGCATTATCGGGAGGTAAAAAATGGGATCAAGCTCGTTAAACCAATCTACTTCAGGTTCAAGTCTTGGAGAGATACTGGAAAAAATACTTGACAAAGGTGTAGTTATAGCAGGTGATATCAGTATAGCTTTGGCTGATGTGGAACTTCTTACAATAAAAATCAGGCTGGTGGTTGCTTCCATTGACAAAGCAAAGGAAATGGGTATTGACTGGTGGGAGTCAGACCCGAACTTGTCAAGTAAAGCAAAGGCAGAAAAGGAAAGAAAGGAAGCCCTGCAAAAAGAAGAAGAATTACAGACAAGAATGTTGCAGGAACAAAACAAATTACTGATGGAAAGGCTTAATAAATTAGAAGAAAATAATAGATTGTGAGGGGAACGATTTGGAAAACAAAGGAATACTCGTATATTGTATTGCGAAAGAGTTGGATGAGAGTATATCTGAAATAGCCGGACTGGATGGGATTAACAAACTTTATGCGGTTGAAAATCAGGAACTTTATGCAATTGTAAGTGATGTGGATTTAGAGGAATACGGTGAAGAAAATATGGCGGAAAAAGGAGAAGATATCGAGTGGCTGAAGGAAAAGGCCACGATATTTATGGATGTTATCTTAAAAATAAATTCCTTGGCCAGTATCATACCAATGAAGTTTTTAACAATATTTACATCAGAAGAGCGGGTAAAGGGTATTATTTCAGATAATATAGACCAGTTCTTACATAATTTTGAAAAAATTAAAAACCGGGAAGAACTGAGTGTAAAAATATATTGTGATGATAAAACATATAAAGAAAAAGTTATGGGTGAAGAAATCAGTAAATTCGAAAAAACTTTAATAGGAAAACCAAAAGGTGCTGCTTTTTTCCTGAAAAAGAAATTCGATAGTGAGCTGGATGATAAAATACAAAATAAAATATGCGATATGGCAAACCGTTTTGCAGACGGGATAAGCAAGTTTGCTGTAGAAATGAAATCAAACAATATACTTGCGAAAGAAATTACCGGTATTACGGTACCAATGATATTAAATGGTGCATATCTGGTTAACAACGATCAAAGCGCAGAATTTACGGCGGCGATAGACGAACAAAAAGGTGAATATGAAGACAATGGTTTTATTATTGAATTATCCGGTCCCTGGCCGCCTTTTAGTTTTTATGATTAAACTTAAGGATAAATTATCTGCTATATTACGGTAAAACTACAGGATGAACAAAATTCCTTTATTCGACATATTATAACATGGAGGCTGAGATCGGGCTGAATGAAATGACCTTAATAATAAATGATACCCTTTGTTTTTCATCCGATTGAGTCTTTTATAATATAAGAAAAGGAGGGAATTAAAATGTCAAAATTAAAAGTTCTGGATTATGTTGATAGTGTAATGGCTAAAATAGAAGTTTCCGAAGAATTAAAAGTTCAATTGGAAAATGAACTTATAAGACATATAATTGAAGCCTCTGAAAATACTAGTATCGATGACGTGAAAAGTAGTTTTTTCCAACCGGAAAAGCTTGCGGATGAAATAACAAAAAAACTGGTATACAGAAGAAGGAATGATTTTAATGAGCCTGAGTTAAGTGGAAATGAACTTGACCAAATGGAAAACTACCGCAGATATCATCACCGAAGAATTGTTGGCGAGTTTATGAGTGAGCAGAACAGGGTTAACTTAAAGCTTTTATATATTCCACTGATTCAGATATCCTCAGGGACAGAAAGAATTACCAGGCCATTATTTGATGATGACGACGATTGATGTTAAAACACGAATGAAAGATTGGTAATGATTTAGGCAGTGATGCCATTACAGAATCAACCTTTTAATTGAGAGCTGTTCTCGTTTAAAGGGCTGATTCTTTTTATTTTACATGTAATATTTTAATAGTGGGAATTCTGAACGGATTATATAAAAAACCTAGGCTGTGTATACATGCGCACGACCCGGGTAAAGCCTGCCGTCGCCGCTTAGGTCCACTGCCCAGGGAACGTAAAGATTTTCTGCTATTATTTCAGCACTAAAGGGAAAATTCTGAACAGAAAGTACCCTCAGCCGTATATAATCCTTATGGCTTAATTTCGATAAGCTTCTGCTGTTCACATCTTGTTTTTTCATACCAGTATTCCCCAATATTTCATTCTTATCATTATATGGCAGGTCATAGGCTTTTATGCTGCCATATCAATTGCGGGCTTATTTCAGCATATTGCATAGTGGATGCCTCTTATTTTGGGTGTATTAGGTAAGTTTGTTACATTGTACTGGTATTCGAAAGTTCATGATGCTATAATTATATATAGTCATGGAAAATTTTTTTATTAATAAATTACCCAGAAAGTCCTTCTCAACAGGGCTTTATATACATGCAGTGCTATTCATACGGCATGCTAAATTAGGCTTTCCGGGTGACAATCATAAATAATTTTGTAATCGGAAAGAGGTTCAAATCAGTGGCTGCAATACATAAAAAAAAGATTGAAAAAATAAGAAAACAGGGATTACAGAAATTTATGCTGTTTACTTCCATGCATTCTATGTTAATGCTCACTGTTGTGATTGTTTTTATTGCGTCTATGGGAATGTGGTATCTGGTACAAAATTATGTGGTAAAGGTAAACCGTGAACTTTACGGGATACAAAATGATTCTGCCGATTTTTACATTTTAGGTATTGAGGATAAGTTATCAAACTACATCACGGCTATGGGAGTCGTATCCATGAGCAATGATTTACGTGATAATATTTTTAATGATAAGGTCAGCCGCTCCGAAATGGTCATTCTTAGTAAAGAATTAGGACAGAGAATAAGTGAAATGACTTTCTTCCTTTATCAGTCACAGGAGGTTATCAGCCAGAGACTATATACATATCTGCCGGCAGACGGCTATTATTTTTGGGATATTAATAAAGTTAAGGATAAATCCTGGTTCAAAGATCTGACACAGAGCAGTCCCCAGTGGTGGTATAATTATTCTTATGTAACACACACGAATCACCTGACTCTGGCTGGAATCATTAATAATTATAATTCAAAATCAGGAGCCTGGGGACAAGGCTATTGCTGTCAGACTATAACGGTGGATGCCGGTACCTTATTTATGCCAAACGAAGGTTCAGAGAACCGGATATACATATTTGATAACAGGGACGGTAATGTTATTTACGATTATTCTTCCAATGCCCAGAAAGATGAAAAAGATAGAGTACAGGATCAGATTACGGAAATCCATCAAAATACGAAGGCCGGTAAAAAATTACCGGAAAAGGTTAATTTTACTGATAATGAGGGGAATTCCGAGGGCTTTAATATTTTAACCAGGCAGATCAGTTCTGTTGATGTGACTGCCGTAATTTTATTTAACCCCAAACAAATGGAAAAGTCTGACGGACTTGGTGCAATATATGGGACTGTAGTACTGCTTGCTTTTATGATGCTTTTATTAATTTTATCAAACTGGCTTTATAATAGAAGACTAAATATGCTTATTGTCCGGATGGATCGATTCGATGAAAAAGAGGTACAGCTGCCTGAGACAATCGGAGGAAAAGATGAACTTGCCCGGATAGAAAGACATTTATTACGGATGCAAAAACGTATCCAGACGTTGATTCAGGAAGAGTATACTGCTAAGATGCAGGTAATGACTGCCCGAGAAAAGGCATTGATGTCCTGTATTAACCCGCATTTTCTATATAATACGCTGAATACCATTTCGGCCATGGCTCTTGTGGAAGGGGCAGACAGCACAATAGAAATGATTTCGGCACTTTCCTCCATGTTTCGGTATTCTTCCGATGTATCCAGACAGAATGTAACACTGCGGAATGAACTTTCAAACATATCAGATTATTTATATATCCAGAGTATCCGGTATCAGAACGCATTTACTTATCATGTGGATATTGAGGAGACATTATATGATTATCAGGTTCCCAAACTTATCCTTCAGCCATTAATAGAAAATGCTTTTAAACATGGATTTAAAAATCAAATGACAGAACGGGAGGGTGACAGGAAGATTCATGTAACGGCAAAGAAGATACAGGAGGATCTTGTTATAACCATACAGGATAACGGAAAGGGGATTTCAGCAGAGAGGCTTTCTGAGATTCAGGAACAAATGACTGAACCGGATTCAAAAATGACCACTTTCGTTTGGGGTGATGGAAGCATAGGTTTATTGAATGTTCATCAACGGATACGGTTACAATATGGTGCAGGATATGGTCTGCAGATAACAAGTGAGGGAGAAGAGATGGGTGTTCGTGTGTCGGTGCGGATGCCTTGCAGTAAGACATAATCAGAGGCTTGGAGGAAAAAAGTGTGCTTAGTATATTAATAGTGGATGATGAAAAACTGGCCAGTGCGGATATTATATATAAAGTAAGCCGGAGCGGGTTCTATTTTAAGTGGGTAATGGAGGCATCTTCAGCGGAAGAAGCACTTGATATGATAAGGGAACATAAACCGGATATTCTTCTTACTGATATTATGATGGGTGAAATGAACGGTATTGATTTAGTGAGGAAGGCAAGAAATTATGTTCCGGATATTGTTTCTGTTTTGATTTCCGGATATTCGGAATTTGCTTTTGCCAAAGAAGCCATTGCATTAGGAGTTGTTGATTATCTGTTAAAGCCTGTGAGACTGGAGGAATTGACAGGAGCTTTGTCAAAGGCAATAACAAAAGGAATGCACCAGAGAAATCTGCTTCAGATTCCGGCAAACTATGAGAAAGTTATGGATAATTTACTAAATGAGGGACAGAAGGAACAACTATTTGCTTTTTTAAATGGAATGAAAACAAATCTTGATTTTTCAGCAGCGGCATTATTTCCTGATACTGTTAAATTTTTTCAAATAAGCATATTCCGGTTATCCGTTAATCAGGCGTTAAAGGGTGAGTCTGGGGCAGGCAATGTGAGCAAGGGGGAAAAAGAGATGGAAAGGCCGAACTTTGACAGGCTTCGCCAGCAAGTGCAGGACATAATCAGGGAGATTGGGGGACAAAGGTTCCTGACCTTTAATAATTTTGCACAAAGTCAACAGATTACCGTAATTGCAGCAGCTTCAAATTCAGACTTCCAAAAAGCCGGGGATGCACTTAGTCGAAACTTCGAAGAAATATACCGTCAGATACATAATCGATTGGACCTCATATTGTATGTGGGTGTATCCCAAATGGCGGAATCCATATCCGGGGCTTTGCTGACACAGGCCAGACAAGCTCTTGATTTACGATTTTCTTTGGAGCGTGATTTGGGAGGGCGGGTATTTTATTGGAGTGAAGGGGAGAAACTTGCTGCGGCCAATTTACCGGAGGAGGATTTTAAATTATATCAGTCTTTGTTGGCGGCTGGTGATTTAAAGCAGGCACTGATAACTGTCAGGAGAATTTTTTCTTCCGAAATACCAGGGACAGCGATGCATATACGTATGCTTTATGTTGAACTTATTTGTATACTGGCACGTACCTGTATTAAAAAAGCGGGGGGCAGTGTGGTGTCTATGCTTGGGACAGAATGCTTATCCGGTGGAATCATTGATGACTTTTCCAATCGGGAAGAGCTGATTGACAGCCTTTGCAGAACAATAACCGCAGTACTCAGTCAATGGATGGCGGTCACAGCAGATGCCAGGTCAATTCTGTTGATTGTAAAAAGTTACATAGAAAATAATTTTACAAATAGTGAATTATGTACAAACTTCCTGTCAAAGCAATTCTGCATATCCTTAGGGTATCTTTCTACCTCCTATAATAAGGAGTTTGGTGTAACGATTACAAAGTATATTATAACCTTAAGAATAGATTATGCAAAAAAGCTGCTGAAGGAAACCAGATTGTGTATTGGTGATATTGCAGGGAATTGCGGTTTTAATAATTTAAGTTATTTTATGCGTACGTTTAAAAAGCAGGTTGGCTGTACACCAAACGAGTTTCGTTAATAATGACGGACTAAAATTTAAATGCATCGAATTATTAGTGAAAAAGTTCTTGAATGATATATCGTTCAAGAACTTTTTTGTTCGTTATTACAATAAAAAACGAAAATAGTGCATAGGAATGCAAAAAATAATTGATATTTATTAGATGGGCGATGTAGTAAACTAAAGTCAGTTAAGAAATGGAGACACAAATCACATAAGTGTCGGGAAATGAGTACTCCCGGAAACTAATAAAGGTTTAGAGGATATTTTAGATGCTGAATAGAGGCTGCCTATGATATCACGAAAATAGAGATGTACTATTGTTAACAGCATCTAAAATATCAATAAAAACAGGCTGTGAAAGTTTCCTTGAGTACTCAGAATTAGAAAGCAATTTGGTAAATAGTCAAGAAGTATTTTAATTTGTTTTTCATACAGAAGGGTAACTTTAATAGACCTACGGCTTTCATAAAAAAAACGTAGATTAGGAATGCGATATGGATTACCTACTCTT
>JBAVPE010000157.1:0-16144 GCA_049692775.1 Anaerocolumna sp.
GCGTAAAAACATACCTATGACATCACGAAAATGGAGGTAAAATTGCCAGCCTCTAAAATATCAGTAAATACAGGCTGTGAGAGTTTCCGAGAGTACTCAAAATATAAAAGGAGGTCATATGATCAAACCATTTAAAACATTATCAAAAGAAGGGCTATTATCTTTACAATCAGATTTATTAAAGCAATATAAAGAAATACAGGCAAGGGAATTAAATCTTGATATGTCAAGAGGCAAGCCATGTATGGAACAATTGGATATTTCCATGGGGATGATGGATATTTTAGGAAGTACTTCCGATTTATGCTGTGAAGACGGCACGGATTGCCGTAATTACGGCGTCTTAGACGGTGTTTATGAAGCGAAAAAATTACTTGGTCAAATAACTGAGGTACCGGCTGAGAATATCATAATATATGGCAACTCCAGTTTAAACATAATGTATGATACGGTTTCACGTTCCGTAACCCACGGTGTTATGGGAAATAAACCTTGGTGTAAACTGGATAAAGTGAAATTTCTCTGTCCGGTTCCTGGATATGACAGACATTTTACCATTACAGAATATTTTGGTATTGAAATGATTAATGTACCAATGACGGAATCGGGTCCGGATATGGATATGGTAGAGAAATTGGTTTCTGGAGATGAGAGTATAAAAGGTATTTGGTGTGTACCTAAGTACTCTAACCCTCAAGGTATCACTTATTCGGATGAAACGGTAAGACGTTTTGCCAGATTAAAGCCTGCTGCGAAAGATTTCAGGATTTATTGGGACAATGCCTACAGTATTCATCATCTATATGAGGATGACCAGGAAAATATCCTTGAACTATTAGAAGAATGTAAATGTGCAGGAAATCCGGATATGGTTTATAAATTTACATCTACCTCAAAAATCAGCTTTCCCGGCTCTGGTCTTGCAGCCATAGCCGCATCCCCGAATAACCTTGCAGATATTAAGAAACAATTAGGGATACAGACGATTGGACATGATAAAGTAAATCAGTTACGCCACGTCAGGTTTTATAAAGACATAGAAGGAATTACTGCCCACATGAAGAAGCATGCGGACATATTAAGGCCAAAGTTTGAAGCAGTATTGAAACTTCTGGAGTCGGAGCTGGGGGGACTGGAAATCGGAAACTGGCATAAACCAAAAGGAGGTTATTTTATTTCCTTTGACTCTATGGAGGGATGTGCTAAAATGATCGTTGAGAAAGCCAGGAAAGCGGGAGTTAAGATGACACCTGCCGGTGCAACCTATCCATATGGAAAAGATCCCTTAGACAGGAATATCCGTATTGCGCCAACCTTCCCTTCTCCACAGGATTTACAGGCTGCGACAGAACTTTTTATATTATGTGTAAAATTAGTCAGTATTGATAAACTATTAGGGGATTTATAGTACCATCAATGGGATTAAATTGGAAAATCCTGAAAACTATATTTGACAAATGAATACGGCTATATTATAATTTTAGTTAAATCTCTTTGCGCTGCAGATCAATCTACAGTACAAACTGAGCAGGCAATGAATCAATTGGATTTAAAGGGCTGGGCTGAATTATTTCGGCAGCAGATGGATTATTTCACATCTGTGGGACAGTAGTATGTTCCATAGGTGTGTTTTTTATATTATAGGATTCGAGTGTCAAATTCCCATGCCAAGTTTTTGGCATCACTATGAACATAAACGACGCATGGGAATTCGACAGCCTCCGGCGGATGCACATGACGTGCTATAGGTAGAGTGTCACTAAAGTGACAGCGCGCCAGAGTCTGGCAAGACATATACTTTCTTATAGAGGAGCAGGTTGAAAGAAAATATAATTTTAGAAAGGTCTGCCAAGTATGGATTCTTTCAACCTTTTAAGAATGGCAGTATCAGATCTGCTTGCAGATATGATATGCAATGGGAGTAAAATGACGCAATTATTAGTAAAACTATTTGTAAAAGATTATACGAATACAGAAAAGTCCAAGGTCCGGACTGCATACGGCGTATTGACCAGTATTGTGGGTATCATCTGCAATATTATATTATTTGGAATTAAGATTACGATTGGATTGATTATTAACAGTATATCCGTTATGGCAGATGCTTTTAATAACTTATCGGATGCAGCTTCCTCAATTATTGGTCTGATCGGGGTCAAGCTTGCAGAGCGTCCGGCCGATAAGGAACATCCTTTTGGACATGGAAGGTTTGAATATATTGCAGCCCTGGCAGTATCCTTTTTAATATTGCAGGTGGGTATCTCCTGTTTTAAAAGTGCATTTACAAAAATTCTGAATCCGGAAAAGGTAGGTTTTAACTGGATTTTAATTGGAATCCTCAGTATATCTGTGCTGGTAAAAGTGTGGCTCTCTTCGTTTAACCGGACACTGGGAAAACGGATAAATTCCACTGTCATGAAAGCGACTGCTGCAGATGCCCTTGGGGATGTATTGATAACTACTACCACAATAGCATCTGTAATCATCGGAAAATTAACCGGATTTACGGTGGATGGCTGGATGGGGGTTATCGTTTCAGTTTTTGTATTGCTGGCAGGTTTTAATATAGCGAAGGAAACCTTGGAACCACTTCTTGGGGAAGCCGTTGACAGGGAAGTATATGAAGCAGTTACGGTTATGGTAGAAGGATATGAAGGAATCGTAGGAAGTCATGATCTTATCGTTCATAACTACGGGCCATCCCACACCATGGCAACCATTCATGCGGAAGTTCCCAATGATGTGAATTTGGAAGAAGCCCATGGGACCATTGACCGGATTGAGCGGGACGTATTACGGGAAATGGGCATTTTTCTGGTAATCCACATGGATCCCATTGAAATAAATGATCAAAAAATAATTGAAAAGAGAAAAGTAGTGGTCGATGTGATAAAAGAACTGGAACCAAAAGCAGCCATACATGATTTCCGTATTGTCAACGGCGAAAACCATATTAATCTCATTTTTGACCTGGTGGTGCCTTTTTCTTATAAAGAAGAACAGGAACAGGAGCTGTTATTTAAGATTGAAGATGCCCTGAAAAAGATAGATGAAAGATATCAGATTGTTATTACAATTGAAAATAGTTTTATTGCCGAGTAACAAAAATATGGTCGTTGAATATAGTGATATTATATTATTATTCATTCTCTTTGCACTGCAAAAACGCAAAAAGCGTACCTCTACAGTACAAACTGATCAGGCCATAATCTTATGTTTGGAGCCGGGCTGTAAAACAGCAGCGGGTTGTGAAAGCACCTGCGGGACAGTAGTTTACTACATGCGTCCCGCAGGTGCTTTATTTTTATGTTAATGGAGGATTTATGTGAAAAATGTAAATGCGAAAGGGCTGTCTACTTCAGAAGTTATGGAACTACAAAAAAGGTACGGTAAAAATGAAATCGTATTGGAACGAAAAAAATTACTCATACAAAAGATAGTTTACGCCATATTCGAGCCGATATTTTTACTTCTGATTATTGTATCTGTAATTTATTTTCTGTTGGGGGAAGCCAGGGATGGAATTATTATGCTTCTGTTTGTCTTTGGGATAATTATAATGGACGTATTACAGGAATGGAAGACGGATAAGGCTTTAAGTACTTTGAAAAAGTTATCACAGCCCATGATTCTGGCAGTCCGCGATGGAGAAGTCACACATATTGCAAGTACGGATTTAGTTCCGGGAGATGTAATATTAGCAGAAGAGGGTTGCAGGATTCCAGCTGATGGATACGTGTTATCCTCTCATGATTTCTGCATGGATGAAAGTTTATTAACAGGGGAATCCGGTGAAGTATGGAAAGAACCTGCAAATATAACTCTGGAGAATGAAAAATCGATAGAACTTACTTTAACTTCAGTTCATTTTACCAAATCAAATTATTGTTATGCCGGAACCCTGGTAACCCAGGGGAATGCAGCCATCTTAATTGACAAAACGGGTAATGAAACAGTATACGGAAAAATCGGATTAAGTATGGCAGAAACGAAAATAAAATTAACTCCCCTGCAAAAACAAATGAAAGATCTTATGAAAGCATGTACCGTTATTGCAGTTCTGTTATTTCTTCTTGTTGGTTTCATTACTTACTTTAATCTTTCCGACCATACTTTTCCGAGCCGTATCTTAGAAAGTTTTTTATCCGGCATCGTACTTTCCTTATCCATGATACCGGCAGAATTCCCGGTTATTTTAACTGTTTTTTTATCCATGGGAGCGTTACGCCTGACTAAAAAACATGCGTTAATCCGCAGGTTATCGGCGGTTGAGACGTTAGGGGAGGTTTCCGTTATTTGTGTAGATAAAACCGGTACCCTAACCCAAAATCAGATGACGGTAATAGAAGTGGTTCAGTATGGGTGTGAGGAAGCTTATCTGGCTGAAATTGCCGGTCTTGCCTGCGATATAGAACCTCATGATCCTATGGAGACAGCAATTCTTTCTTATTGCAGCACCTTAGGAATTAGTAAAAAGGAATTATTTAAAGGTATATTAATAAAAGGTTATCCTTTTACCCAGGAATGTAAAACCATGACCCATGTATGGAGGGTTGAAAATAAAATCCTGTTAACGGCTAAGGGGTCACCGGAGTGGCTGATTGAACACAGCAGGTTATCCGAAGCAGAACGCTTACAGATTGAGGGAAAAACGCTGGAATTGTTTAAAAAAGGACTTCGCGTCATAGGCGTAGGGGTAATGGAAATGATGGATGAGGTAAATTTACCGGAAGGTTTGCAGGAATGCAGTTTTACCTTTTGCGGATTACTGGGATTTGAGGATCCTCCTAAGGATTCCATAGCAGAGGATATCAGAAAATGTAAGGAAGCCGGAATAAGGTTAGTAATGATCACAGGAGATAATGGGGATACCGCAGCAGCTATTGCAGAACAAATCCATTTTCCGGGAGATAAGACTCCTATGACCGGTATGCAACTGGAAACTTTTACGGAAGCAGAATTACAAGAGATCACAAAAAAAGTCAATATATTTTCAAGAGTAATCCCGGAACAAAAACTGCGGATTGTGAAAGCTTTCATTGCGAATGGGGAGATAGCAGCTATGACAGGAGATGGTGTCAATGATGCTCCGGCTTTAAAATATGCGGACATCGGAATTGCCATGGGACTCAGGGGTTCAGAGGTTACCAGGGAGGCAGCGGATTTAATTCTTTTGGATGATAATTTCTCAACTATCCTGGATTCTATAGAAGATGGAAGAAGAATTTATAATAATATCCGTAAAGCAATCGGTTACGTATTCACCATTCATATACCCATTGCCCTTATCTGCTTATTCGGGCCGTTACTTCATATCGTTCCCGATAAACTGATGCTGCTGCCATTGCATGTAGTTTTACTTGAGTTAATTATGAATCCCACCTGTGCAGCAGCAATCGAGCGGCAGTCCGCCGAGGAGAATGCAATGAAACATGGTCCGCGAAATCCCAAGGATAAGTTATTAACTAAAGGTATTTTATTGAAAAGCATTGCACAAGGCCTGGCAATTTTTCTGAGTTCTTTCGGCAGTTATTATTATTTTCTGCGTATCCATCCGGATAGTGCAGATCTTGCCAGAACGATTGGACTTAGTGTATTGATATTATCCAATCTTTTTTTGATCCTGGTTAACGCTTCTAATAATGAATGTGCTTTTCAGTCCTTAGGACAGTTAAGAAAAGAAAAAGGAATCGTATTCGTATTATCCGCCACATTAATATTGCTGCTCTTAATTATTTATAGTCCGTTACATGCAGTTTTGATGTTGAGACATTTGAATTTGATGCAGTTCTTATATACAGTAGTAATATCCTATATATTTGTGTTTTGGTATGAACTTGTTAAGATGATAAAAATATTAAAGTAGTAATCATAATTTTTTCTTTATTCTGGTTTGAATAGGTACGGGAATCCATATGGAAGTTTAGTCAATAAAATAAATAACAGCATTCTCTACTGGGTAGTTTGCTGGATATACTTGTGATGCCTTCCAATAACTAGTGGTTGAATAAGCATATTCATTATGTTAACCTGAGTGAGTAACTTAGTTGTAGATAGCAGATAGGAGGATATATCGAATGAAAAAATTTTTAGTAACTTCCATAATAACATTAACGTTAGCAGCATCAACATTATTTGGAGGAAATCTGAAAGCTTTCGATGTTAACAACACAGCAGTAGCTGCTGCGGCCACTACAAAAAGCATTACAAATTGTAAACCAACCGTTAGTGTCAAAAGTACAACAGCTACCACTGCAAAGATTAATATCGGAAAAGTAAGTGGTGCAGACAGTTATAAAATATATCGTGCGACTTCCCCGAATGGTTCCTATAAATATGTTGGTACTGCAAAGTCAAACAGCTACAAAGACACAGGTTTAAAAGCAAATAAGACTTATTATTATAAAGTAAAAGCCTGTGACAAGGTAAACGGTAAAATCCTTGTCAGTAAGTTATCGAATAAGGTAACCGCTACCCCTTACAAAAACGGCAGTAAAGCTACCATAATTTATTCCGGATCTAATAATGCTGATATTAATGCAATCATTAAAAACGCATTAAATGGGAAGACAACTACAGCCACGACGACTAAAACCACTACCCCTGCAAAGACTCCGGCCCGGACAACAACCTCCGCTGATTCCAATAATTATGACAGCAGTTTTGCAAGCCAGGTTCTTAAATTAGTGAATGCAGAACGTGCAAAAGGCGGAGTATCCGCATTGACCATGTCACAGGCATTAACTGCACCGGCTAATAAACGTGCCCAGGAAATTGTACAGCAATTTTCCCATACCAGACCAAACGGAACGCAATGGTCTACGGTTCTGGATGAATATAATGTAAGTGTAAGAACAGCTGGTGAAAATCTTGCATACGGCTATAATACACCGGAAGCAGTAGTAGAAGGCTGGATGAACTCTCCGGGCCACAGAGCTAATATTATGAATCCGAATTTCAACAAAATAGGTATTGGCGTTTATAAAGACAGCAATGGAACGGTATATTGCACTCAGTTATTCTCGAACTAATAGAAGGTCTGATTAAATAGAATAAGTAATAAAAAAGTAATAAAAGATCCAATCTGATTTAGGGAATATAGTATTGTGAAAGATGATACTATACTCCCATAGGATTGGATCTTTTTAGATTCTTAGTTTCTAAGAGTATTCAAATTGTTTTAGATATTACATTTCGACAATAGTACCGTCCGTAGAGATGGTAACTACCTGCCAGGGTATCATTTTACCGCTGTTTATCAGGGCAGTTTTTACTGCGTTAACAATACCGCCGCAGCAGGGAACGATCATACGGACAACGGTAATACTTTTAATCTCGTTACGCATCAGGATTTCAGTGAGTTTGTCGGAATAATCTCCTTCATCTAACTTCGGGCATCCGATTAATGCAATTCTGTTTTTGATAAATTTGTTATGGAAGTCGCCGTAAGCGAAGGCGGTGCAATCCGCTGCAATAAGAAGATCTGCGTCATCAAAATACGGTGCATTAACAGGTACCAGCTTAATTTGAACCGGCCATTGATTTAACATGGATACAGGCACTTCAGCTTTTGTAACGGAAGGTTGTATATAATCACGTTTAATCATTTGGGACTGTGATCCGGGGCAGCCTGTAAAAGGGGGTGCTTCTTTCTTTTTCTCCATGTACTTTTTAACTTCTGTTTCGTTATAATCTAAGGCTTCTCTTTCCTCAAAGGTGATAGCATTCACCGGGCAAACCGGGAGACAGTTGCCAAGGCCATCGCAATAATCGTCCCTCAGCAGTTCCGCTTTCCCGTTTACTAATCCGATAGCACCTTCATGACAGGTATCGACACATAGGCCGCAGCCATTACAAGTCTCTTTATCGATGGTTATAATTTTTCTTTTCATAGTTACCTCCATTATGGTGTTTGAAAAAGGAACTGCTTTGCAGTTTCTTTTTCAAACTTATGAGCTTTAATTTTATATTAAAAATGTTCTTTGTTTCTTCATTGCATGTTATAATATTAAATTAAAATCCGTATTATTTCGGTTGCATTTGCAACAAATTTAAAATAAAATAAAATAAGCAGCTTAAGAATCGGATATAAGGTAAAAATTAGTAAAATATATTTTCACCATATTGATTATTATCCGCTTAGAGTAAGCAAAAGAGAGTTAAGGGAAGAGATAAAATGAATATGGATTTTGTAATATTAAAAAAGGTTTCTTTATTTACAGGGTTTGGAACAGCGGGAATTGAAGATGTTTTAGGATGTTTGGGATGTAATGTAAAGCATTATATAAAAAATCAGACAATTATTTTAACCGGAAGTGAAATATCCTCCATAGGTATTATCTTAAAGGGAAGTGTCCAGGTAATCAGGGAAGACATTATGGGAAACCGGATGATCGTCACTAGTCTGGGGGAGGGGGAGATATTTGGTGAGACATTTGCCTGTGCAGGAATTTTAGAGAGTCCGGTTAGTGTTGTAGCAACTGAGGCCTGCCGGATACTTATGATAGCGGTTAATCGAATCGTCACTCCCTGTTCAAATGCCTGCAGCTTTCATAGCAGATTAATAACAAATCTTCTCCAGTTATTAGCCGAAAAGAATTTATATTTAAATAATAAAATGGAATTATTATCAAAGCGTACCATTCGTGGGAAAATAATGGCTTATTTGACCTTGGAAGCGGAAAGGCATCATTCCAATTCTTTTGAAATTCCTTTAAACCGCAATGAACTGGCAGATTATTTATGTATCGACAGAAGCGCTATGTCCAGGGAAATCAGTAAATTAAAAAAGGAAGGTATGATTGAATTTCAAAAAAATTATTTTAAATGGAATAGTTAAAATTGGGCTGCAAAAATCATAGTTTTCCTTATTACTGAAAAAAGTTTCACAACTTCTCAGTACTACATTTTAAAACAGCCCAGCATTATAATACTTCCATTTACTTAAGCATTACACCAAAGTAATCCTGTAATTTAACCGGGCCTTCCAATATCACTCTGTCTACATATATAGTTCTGTCTTTTTTAGTTCCTAAGGTCCATTTAACAAGTGTAATCGTCCCATTTTCAATTTCCAGTGCAGTGATACACCGGGGATGGACGCAACTTCCGTCATTAAAATAAAAAGGTTCATTTATCTGAGGAAATACCGGTCTGTGTGTATGTCCGGCAACAATAATATGATTTTGCTTTTTAGCCCAATTGGTTAATTTCTTTTCAGTTTTTTCTTTTCTTGCATTATTTTTTGCTGCACTGGTTGGGTCCCGCATGCCGATTGATTCTAGCGGACGCCACAGATAGCGGACTAAAAACCTGGCCAATTTCCATAAATCATAGTTAAAGAAATCTACCTGGTGTCCATGGGTTAGGAATAGTATATTATTATCATCCTTATATTTTAATATTAAACCTTCATGAATTTTTATATCCGGGAACAGGGCAACCCATTTTTTGATACTTTCAACATAGTATGAAGTTAAATGTGCTTTAACAAAATTTTTATTTTTTTTAACATGGTCATGATTTCCATATATCATATAAAATCTGTCTTTATTATAAAACTTTGACATTAACCAGTAGGCATCGCCGTGAATTGATATGATGTTTTCAATTTTACGATTCTCCCAAAGTTCATCACCATCACCAAGTTCGATATAAGTAAAATCTTTTCTATAATAAAAGTCTAAGGCTGCAAAATACAGGTTTTGGTTATTTAAGAAATTATCACCCCAGTTACCGTCACCTCTATGGCAATCACTCATTAAAACAATTTTAGAAGAATCGTCAATAGAAATTTGATCAGCAGATTCATATACTTTATTTAAACGTTTTATTGTTGACATATTATTAATCCTCCAGGCTTATAATTTGCTTACCTCATCATGAAATTCAGAACTTTCAAGAGTATTGTTTTCTGCACCTTCATTCGATTCTAAATTATTTAATTCTAAATCCTTCAATTTTAAACTATTCGATAATATATCATTTGATGCTTGGGTATTTGCTCCTATACTGGAAGATATCTTAAAATCCTCCGGTAACTCATTAAAAAAAATTCCATTTATTTTATCGATAAATCTTATCCGGTCTTTAATATCCAGGAAATTTCTGATCGTTTCATAAATTTTATATAAATCTTTTTTGCTGCCTATATTGATAATCTTGTGATATAATTTTGGTGCTTCTCTTTTCACATAATTTAATTTATCAACCGTGTTTCTATAACTACCGGTAGCAAAATTGTAAGCCTCACAATTTCTTTTGTTATTTTCCTGCATATAAGCATCTACATAGGGTGTTCTGGACTTAGGCTGCCTTGAATGTGGTACGTCATATACGAAAGAAACCGTATTGCCACGTATGGTCAAATCACTGATAGAGTAGCCGGCTTTTAATAAACCACCTACAAAAGCATCCCTCATTTCACTATCTTTTAAAGTAATCTCATTATTTACTGTCAGCTCATTAGGCCATGAGAACTCCCCTAGTTTAAACCCCGTTAACCACCAATGCAATTCTTTTCTGTGGAAAATTTCTTTGCCATTTTTCATTAAAGAAAAAGCTAAATCTAAATGATCCTCTTTACTGGCACAATAATAAAAAGTACCGTTAAATATTCCGGGGATATTTAAGTTCGGACCGGTTGTTGTATAGATGCCAATCTCACAACCGGAATTCATACCATATTGTCCTTTCCAAAATTCGATCAGCCATTTTTTCCCCCCATAATTAAAATAAATGGGTTCGCAGTCTATTATCATACTTAAACCGGCAGAACCTTCATCATAGAGTTCACAATATCCGTATTCGCTTTGCCAGCCATACATAATAGAATAAAAATAGTCCTGAGGGGGATAATAGGCAAATCCAAAGGGTTTTAAATCATTATTTAAATCATCGAGAGTATAAGAACCTAAACCTGATTTGGATGTTTTTTTCTTTTTTTTAATTTCGAAGCTTGCTGCTTTTAAAACCGGCTCCTTTTTTTTCTTCCGCCTTGATGAAAACAATAAACAAAAAGTAACAGCTAAAATTATTATAAAAACCAATAGGAAAATAATCGGGTATATTAATTTTGAGTCTACATAAAGCACCAAGGGTTGAAAGATTATTTTTAAAATTTCATAATTTAGCATAAAATAGCTCCTTTCATATTAGCTTATAATATAATATTCGAAATGGGCCCTCTATGTTAAAAGAACTGCATAAGTACTTTAAAATACTTTATATTTTTATTGCTTTTTTGGCTATTTGGGTTATAATGATAATAATAACAATTATTAATATCTGTAATAATATAACTAATAAAAAATCAGGAGGAAACATTATGAGCAGAATCATAGTTATCGGTGCGAATCATGCAGGCACTGCGGCACTTAATACAATACTTGACAATTATAAGGGACATGAGGTAATTGCATTTGATGCCAACAATAATATCAGTTTTTTAGGATGCGGGATGGCATTATGGATAGGAAAGCAGATAAGTGGTCCGGAAGGACTGTTTTACTCAACAAAAGAGAAATTAGAAGAAAAAGGTGCTGAAATCTTTATGGAAACTCCGGTAGATTCCATTGATTATGATAAAAAATGTGTTTATGCAACAGGAAAAGATGGGACAAAATATCAGGAAACATATGATAAGCTTATACTGGCTACCGGTTCGGTTCCCATTGTTCCGGATATCGAAGGGAAAGATTTGGAAAATGTTCAACTGGTTAAACTATATCAGAATGCCCAGGAGGTAATAGAAAAATTAAAAGACGATACCATTCAGGATGTAGTAGTGGTAGGAGCAGGATATATAGGGGTTGAACTTGCAGAAGCTTTCAAACGCTGCGGTAAATCAGTTACTGTAATTGATTGCGTTGATACCTGCCTGTCAGGTTATTATGATCCGGAATTTACGGCAGGAATGAAAGAAAACTTAGAGAAAAATGGGATAACCCTGGCTTTTAATGAAATGGTACAAAAGCTGGAAGGTAACCATAAAGTGGAAAGAGTTATAACAGATAAAGGAACTTATAAAGCAGATATGGTTATAATGGCAATTGGTTTCAAACCGAATAATAAGTTAGGTGATAATAAAATAAATTTATTCCGCAATGGTGCATTTATAGTTAATAAACACCAGGAAACAAGCATTCCGGATGTTTATGCAATCGGAGACTGTGCTACCGTTTATGATAATTCCATTGCTGGTAATAATTACATTGCACTGGCATCCAATGCCGTACGTTCCGGTATCGTTGCTGCACATAATTCCTGCGGTAACCCGATTGAATCTGCGGGTGTGCAGGGTTCTAACGGTATCAGTATCTGGGGATATAATATGTTATCAACCGGATTAACCTTAACAAGGGCAAATAAGTTGGGAATTCATGCGGTGTCTACCGACTTTGAAGATTTACAAAAACCTGCTTTTATAGAAAAAAATAATAAAGTAAGAATACGAATCGTATATGATTCTGATACCAGGGTAGTAATAGGGGCACAGATGGCCTCAGAATATGATATATCCATGGGTCTTCATATGTTTTCTTTAGCAATACAGGAAAAAGTAACAATTGATAAATTAAAACTATTAGATATTTTCTTCCTGCCTCACTTTAACCAGCCGTATAGTTATATCACTATGGCGGCATTAAAAGCAGAATAAAAAAAGATTATTATGGATAAAATAAACATATATTGGGCTGGTGTGAATGACTTTATAGGTTATTGTCATTTACACCAGCCCTGGTTTTAAATTTCATATTTAACAAAATTGGATGTTTTAATTTTTTCTATTTATTATTAGAAGGTTTTTCAGGAAATTTTTTTTCAAGCCATTGTATAAAAATTACAAAGAATGTAATAAGCAGGATAACAGCAAATATGCCAAGCATTCCCTTCCACATAATATCAAGGGATAATAAGACATTCTCAATATTCATAAGATAACTCCTTTCCAGGCAGTTGGTTCATATCATAGTTACAAATAATCCATACTTTTCGAATGGTTTATTCTGTTTACAATAAGCAGTTTTTCTACAAAAGTCTGGTAACCAGGCCAATGATAATACCGCCGGCTACAACGGAAGCAATCTGTCCGGAAACATTAGCCCCGATTGCATGCATTAATAAATGGTTGGTCGGATCTTCTTTAATGGCCATCTTCTGAACTACACGTGCAGACATGGGGAATGCAGAAATTCCGGCGGCCCCAACCATAGGATTAATCTTGTTCTTACGGAATAGATTAATAAACTTAGCAAATAATACACCGCCAATCGTATCAAATATAAATGCAACTAATCCAAGACCCATGATTAAAAGGGTTTGCCAGGTAACAAACGCGTCCGCTTTCATACTAAAGGAAATCGTGAGTCCAAGCAGTAAGGTGATGAGATTGGCAAGGGAATCCTGTGCAGTTTCAGACAAACTGTTTAATACACCGCATTCACGAAGCAGATTACCAAACATTAAGAAACCAACTAAAGCAACTGACATAGGTGCAACCATACCGGCAATAAAAGTAACTAAAATAGGAAATATAATTTTGATTCTCTTAGATACGGATACAGGGCTATAGGGCATACGGATTAAGCGTTCTTTTTTTGTGGTAACTAATTTTATAGCCATAGGCTGAACCAAAGGAACCAATGCCATATAGGAGTATGCCGCGACTGCAATGGCACCGATATATTTTGAATTCAATAATAGGGATACTAAAATAGAGGTAGGACCGTCTGCTGCACCGATAATTCCAATGGAAGCCGCATCAGCTAAATTAAAGCCTAAAAGCGTAGCAACTGTTAAGGTAAAGAAGATACCAAATTGGGCAGCAGCACCAAATAATAACATGATTGGATTAGAAAGCAGAGGACCAAAGTCAATCATAGCACCAATACCAATAAATAATAACAGAGGCAGTGCTTCTGATGATTCGATCCCTACATGAAATAACCACTGTATAATACCTTGTGTTTCTCCAATACCACTTAATGTCTGATTAAGTACACCCGACAATGGTAAATTGACAAGAATAGCACCAAATCCCATAGGCAATAATAAAGATGGTTCATATCCTTTTTCGATTGCCAGATAAATTAATAAGATACCAACGGCATACATAATCAATTGTGGGATTGTTATAGATGTAATTCCCGATAATAAAAATTCCATAGCAAGTTCTCCCTTCGTGCTTGTACAAGATTTAAGATTATAGGATTTATAGCATTAAAAAGACCTGTATCCTATGAGAAGGATACAGGTCTTGTCATTTCAAATTAAACCAGAACGTTTCCGAACATGATGTTGATTTAACTGCAAAATACACTAAAATTAATTAATAAAAGTAATTTGCTGACTACTCCCCTATATCTAATTACGAATAAAGTACCATAAATAATAAGGGAAGTCAACATAAATAAAGGAATACGATATATTTATTACAAATAACTGTATTTTATGATATAATACAGTTATCAGAGGACACCCGGAAACTAATAGAGGATAAGTTCTTTCTACGCTATGCCCAAACGGTATACTGGAAAACAAATATATCCATGAAAATGGAATAAATGTTTTATTACCGATTTAAAATATCGGTAAAAGAAGGTTATGAGAGTTTACGGGAGTACTCATTAAAATTAAGGAGATCCATGATAAGAGATACATTTGAGAAAATAAAACAACAAATCGATATCAGACAGAATTTAATTCAGCTAAGGGCTGAGTTAAAGGAGGGTTATAATAAGACAGCCCTGCTGTATCAGGTTAGTACAGATGATACAATTTTTGAACAATTATTAAAAAACGAAGATGCTAAAATCAGGAAAAATACTGCTCTGATAATGGGAGAACTTGCGATACCTTCCTCCCTTGATAAACTAATGGACGCTTACCGGGAAGAGGCACAGTTATTTGTAAAAAGTTCTTATTTAACGGCTTTAAAGGGATTTGATTATAATAAATTACTGCCCGAATTAAAGGAACGGCTGTCACTTTTAAGCACCATGGATCTTGATGAAACCAATAAAAAACATATTAGTGAGGAAATGCGGGTACTTTCTGATCTTATCCTATCTGCAGAAGGTGTAAAACAGCATACCTTTACAGGATTTAATGTACCTTCCCAAATAGTGCTTTTAACTAATCGAAACTTCATATCAGTCACACTGGGTCAGATAAAGGACAAAAAGGCTAAGGAATTCAATGCAGGTCTTATAGTAAAAACCACTGATATAAGACCAATATTATCCATCCGGACTTACAGTGAATTATTATTTATGCCAGAGGATATAAAAACCTGTGGCAAAGATGTAGAAAAAGCGGCTGTCGCCTTAGCCAATAGCAGTCTGCTTGAATTCATGAAGGCAAGGCATGGAGGAGAGGCTCCGTATTATTTTAGGATTGAACTTAAGAGTAAGCTGGATCTGGACAAGAAGAGTGCTTTTACGAAGAAGCTTGGTATTGAAATCGAACGCTTAACAGGCAGGCAGCTTGTCAACAGTACTTCAAACTATGAGTTTGAAATAAGAATGATTGAAAATAAAGAAGGTAATTATAACGTATTAATTAAATTATATACTTTAAAGGATGAGAGATTTTCTTACCGTAAGAATGTAATAGCAACCAGTATACAGCCGGTGAATGCAGCGCTGATTGCAGCTTTGGCAGAAGATTATCTGAAAGAAGGAGCACAGATTCTGGATCCTTTCTGTGGTGTCGGAACCATGTTAATCGAGCGGCATAAAAAAGTTCCTGCTAATACGATCTATGGTTTGGACATATATAGTGCTGCAATTGAAAAAGCAAAGGAGAACACCGGTGCAGCGCATTCCATAATACATTATATTAACAGGGATTTTTTTGATTTTAAACACGAGTATTTATTTGATGAAATATTTACGGACATGCCAAGGGTCATGGGCCATAAAGAAGAAACGGAAATATATGAACTGTACCGGAGATTTTTTGCAAAAGCCAAAGAACATCTGAAAAAGGACGGTGTAATGGTTCTATATTCGCATAATAGAGATTATATAAAGAAACTTTTAAATCCTAAAATTTACCGATTAGAAAAAGAATTTGAGATTTCTAAAAAAGAAGGAGCCTACTTATATATAATAATTTCTATATAAGATGAGCCCCCCTATTG